>NZ_CP053021.1:600000-1200000 GCF_013001025.1 Sphingobium yanoikuyae
CCATTTCGGACGCAACAGCGCGCAGCAGGTCGAAGCTGTGATCGTCGCAGACGAAGGCGTGGAAGGGGTCGCGCTGGCCCACGGAACCATGTTTCCAGGGTGCGTTCATCTTACTGGCCTCCGTTCGAGAGCTGCTTGAGGTCGCCCGAGCCGGTCGGCGCCTTGTCGCGATAGGTGGAAATAGCGCGGTTCGAGGTCGCGGTGCGCAATTCGCTGTCCGTGCTCTGGCCGCGGACCAGATCTTCGGGATCGGCAACCATTGCCGCCAGATTGCTGTTCACGCCGCAGCCGAAATTGGACGACGCGCCCAGGCTCATCGGCGTTTCGGCCTTGTTCGACCAGTCGGGGCAGCCGGGGACCGAGGCGGTGGTGCGGCGGACGACCAGACGGATCGTGCCTTCGGGGGCGGAGCCGGCGGCGGCCGAGCTGTCCTGGCCCAGCAGCATGCCGTGGCGGGCGACGACATTGGCGATGTCTTCGCCAAGATCGGGGCTATAATAGCCGGCGTCAGTGACGATCGCGACCTGGTCGCCATAGCCAAGCTTGATCGTGGCGAACCAGTCGTCGAGGCGCGCGGCCTCGGCGGGCGCAAGGCGCGCGCCGCCGGCCTGCACGTCGAACGTGTAGCTGGCATAGCTGACGACCGGCTGATGGACCGAGTCCACGCCGCGATTGACGCTGTCGGTCGAGCAGGCCGCCAATGGCAGTGCCAGCAGGGCGATGGCGCCGAGGCGGACGAGGGTCTTGCGGGAGGTGGAAGTCATGTCTTTCGTCCTTCCGTCAGAAGCTGAAGCCGGGGGTCGCGCCGCCCGACTTGCCGGACGAGCGATCTTCGTCGCGGGCGGCCAGCGCGGGCGCCGCGATCGAGGCCTGCGGGCCGGGCGTGGGCGCCACGGGCGAACCGGGCGCGCGGGTCGGCATATTGGGCTGGGCGCCGCTGACGCCGTCATGCATCTGCTGCAGGAACAGGCCCTGGCCGACATTGGCGTTGCGGAAGCCATCGGTCGGCAGGCGAATGTCGGACGCGTTGACCGGCTTCACCAGATAGGGGGTCACGACGATCACCAACTCGGTCTCGTTACGCTGGAAGCTGCGCGACTTGAACAGGCTGCCCAGGATCGGGACATTGCCCAGGCCCGGCACCTTGTTGACGTTGTTGGCGGCTTCATTGTTGAGCAGGCCGGCGATCATAAAGGCCTGGCCTGAACCCAGTTCGACGGTGGTTTCGGCGGTACGGCTCTTGAGTGCGGGCACCGAACTGCTGACACTGAAGTCGAGGCTCGACACGGTCGGGCGGACGCGCAGCGAGATGCGGCCGTCGGCCAGAACCGTCGGGGTGAAGGCCAGTTGCACGCCATATTGCTTGAACTGGATGCTGTTGCCCGACGAAGGGCCGTTGTTGACCGTGTAGGGATATTCGCCACCGGCCAGGAAGCTGGCGGTTTCGCCCGACAGGGCGGTCAGGTTCGGCTGGGCCAGGGTGCTGGCCAGGCCGCTGGATTCAGCGAGGTCGAGCGCACCGGCAATGTCCATGCCGAACAGGCGGGCGACGCCGCCAAGGCTGTAGGAGCCATCGACGGGAGTCGTGAAGGACCAGCTGTTGTTGGCCGAATCATAGCTGGCGAAATCACGGCTGCCGCCACCGATGACGCCGCCCAATTTACCGCCACTATTGTCCTGGCTGGTGAAGTTGGTGCCGATCTTGTGGCCGACATCCTTGCTGACTTCGGCGATCTTGACCTGCAGCATGACCTGAAGCGGGGTCGCCATCAGCAGGCGGCTGACCACGGTCACGTCCTTGCCGACGAAGGCCTGGGTCAGGCGTTCGGCCTCGGCCGCGTCCTCGGGCGCCTTGATCGTGCCGGTCAGCAGCACCATGCCGTTCATCTTGTTGACGGCGATGTTGGCACCCGGCATCGCCAGGCGCAGCATGTCGTCGATGGTGGTCAGGTTGTTGCCGACGCGAACCGTGCCGGAAAACAGCACCTTGCCATTGCCGGCCGTCACGAAGACGGTGGTTTCGCCCGGCTTCTTGGCGATCAGATAGAGCTGGTTATTGGTCCGGACATGGACATCGACAACGTCGGGGTTGGCGATGACGACGTCCGACATCTTGGCCGGCAGGTTGACGACCTTGCTGCCGCCGACGGACATCAGGATCGCATTGTCCTGATCGGCTGCGGGGGCGGCGTTGAGGGCCGTGGTCGGCGCGGCGACCATGGCAAGCGCCAGGCCAAGCGCGATCGCCGGGGCGGCGAGCGGACGGGCCGCCTTGTGCCGCGCGAGCATCTGGTAAGCGTTCATCTTACTTCCCCCCGACCGGAACTTCGGTCACATTGGTGCCGCGGGCGATGCGGACGGTCGGCCCCTTGAAGACGGCCGTGCCGACCGGTGCGCCACCCGGCGCGGCCATGGCGGGCATGCCGGCATCAGGCTTGGCCGGGACGCTGCTGCGCTGGTAGCGCGACACGTCGGCGCCCGTGGAATAGGTGGAGCCGCGATCGACCGGGCGGGCCGCGATCTTGGCAATGATCGACTTTTCCGAACCCGGATTGCTGCCATCGGGCAGGTCGACGTCCGAACCGGCAATGGCGGCGTCAAGGTCCGATGCGGTGTCCGCGATCGAGCGCAGCGACAGCGACAGCGAGCCGATGGTCTGCGACACGGCGAGCTTTTCGGCGATCTTGGGCGTCACTTCGACCGTGACGTTGGAGTAGGTCTGGACGACGGGCTTGCCATCGGGGCCCATGGCGTCGGTCCGCTGGTCGGTGGCGAGCACGCGCAGGTTGCGCAGGATCGTTTCCGAAACCTTGAGCGGGGCGCCATCGCCGCCGCCGGAAACCGTCTGGGTCAGCACCAGGTCGATGCGGTCGCCAGGGAAGACGAAGCCGGCAACCGCATTCTGGGCCGAGACCGGCACGGTAACGGCGCGCATGCCGGGGCCGAGGGCTGCGGCCAGGAAGCCGCGGTCACCCGGACGGATGACGGCGCCCTGGGTCAGCGGCTGGCCGGCGGTGATCGCGTTGCGCACGACGCTGCCTGCAAGCTTGAGCGGATCGGCCTGGCCCTTCAGATAATAGGCGGCCTCGATCAGATCCTTGGGCCAGGGCTGGAAGCGGAAGCTTTCCGCGTCCAGGATGGTCCCCACCGGCAGGGCCTTGGTCGCCACCAGAACATGCGGCTGGTCCGCCTCGTTCGGCATTGCGGCCGCGTTCACCTGCGGCGTAGATGAAGAACTCAGCATGCTGCGCGCAAGCAAGGCTGTAGTGACCGCTATGATTAGCGCCCCCACCAGCAGCACGATCTTCTTAGCATCCATGACGAAACTCGCCTTTCTCAAATGGGCGGCCTGCCCCCAGGGGCCCAATCATCACGCAAATTGGTTAAGATATCGTTCGCCAAGTAACCAAAGGGCGGCGATCGATATGGCTACGCCGTAGGGTATTTCGGGTTGGCCCTGCTTCCGGCGGAGGCGGTGGTGGATCACCGTGACGATCGTCACGGCGCCGCCCAGAATCGCCATCAGCGTCAACAGGGTCAGCACCGCCTGCCACGGAAACCACAGCGCCAGCGCGCCCAGCAGCTTCACATCGCCCCCGCCCATCATGCCGAACGCGAACAGCGCGGCGAACAGGACGAAGACCAGCAGGCCGACCAGCAACTGCACCGCCATGCCCGGCCAGAGCGGCAAGCCGCAGGCGATCCACCATAGTGGCGCCAGGGCGGCGACGCCCAGGTTCAGCCGGTTGGAGATGATGCGCGCGCGCAGGTCCGTGATCGCGGCTGCGATCAGCAGGATGCCCAGTGCGGCGATCAGCGCCAGTCTGAAATATTCCCCCAACATGAGGGTCAGGCACTAGACCATATGGCTTACCAAACCGTAACCATGGCCCATGGATTCGCCGATCTTCCCGTCGCCCGCCCTTGACCGTCGTGCCTGGCCAATGGGTGGCCAGCTGGATTATTGGCAGGCCACCGACGGCTGGCCGATCCGCCGCTATCGGCTGGGCGCTGGCACCCGTGGCCGGATGCTGATCCTCAACGGTCGCGGCGACATGATCGAGAAATATCTGGAGGTGATCCACCACTGGGCGCAGCGCGGCTGGGCGGTGACCAGTTTCGACTGGCGCGGACAGGGCGGGTCGGGCCGGCTGACCGATGATCCACTGTGCGGCCATATCGACGACTTCGCCCGGTGGGTTGGCGATTTGCGCGCGCTTTCAGATGATTGGCGCGCGGAGGGCAGCGGCCCGACGGTCATGCTGGGCCACAGCATGGGCGGGCATATGCTGTTGCGGGCGCTGGCCGAAGGCCTGCCTGCACCCGATGCGGCCGTGGCCGTGGCGCCGATGCTGGGGCTGCATACCGCCCCGCTGCCGCGCTGGCTGGCGGTGGCGATCGCCAATTTCATGTGCGGGATCGGCCAGGGGGAAAAGCAGGCCTGGACACAGAAGGAAGAGAGCGAGCGGCAGCGCCAGATGCGGCAGAAGCGGCTCACCCATGATCCCGATCGCTACGCCGATGAAATCTGGTGGCGGGACCATAGCCGGGACATTGCGCTGGGGCCGCCGAGCTGGAACTGGGTGCGGCTGGCGCTCGAGTCGACTCGCGCCTTGGAGGCCGGAAACGGGCCGGAGCGAATCGCGACGCCGACCCTGGTCCTGGCCGCCTGTCGCGACCAACTGGTATCGACGCCGGCCATCCGGCGCATCGCGGCGCGCTTGCCCGATGCCCGCCTGCATGTCTATGGGCGCGAGGCCGCGCATGAAATTTTGCGCGAGCTCGACCCGGTGCGGCTCGATGCGCTGGGGCGGATCGACCGTTTCCTGGATGAGGTTGCCCGTTGAACAGACCCGATATCGTGATTGTCGGTGGCGGGATTGCGGGCGCCAGCCTGGGCGCGGCGCTGGCGGAAACGGCGCGGGTGCTGATCCTGGAGATGGAGGATCGCGCCGGCTATCATGCGACGGGGCGATCGGTCGCCTTCTGGGAAGAAACCTATGGCGGGCCGGTGGTCCAGCCGCTGACCACGGCCTCGGGCAGGCTGCTGGAGTCGCCCGATCCCGATTTCTTCGATGGCTCCTTCCTGTCGCCGCGCCGCACGCTGCATATCGGCCGGGCCGGGGATGAGGGGCTGCGCGACGCGCTGCTGGCCGATTTTGCCGGGGCGGTCGAATTGCAGCCGGTGGTGCCGGCGAGCCTGGTGCCGGGGTTGCGGCCCGACTGGGTGCTGGGTGTGCTGGAACCGAGTTGCCGCGACATCGATGTCGGGGCGCTGCATCAGGCCTATCTGCGCCGGTTCCGCAGGCTGGGCGGCGAAATGCGGCTGGGGGCAAGGCTAGAGCACGCCGAACGACAGGGCGATGGCTGGCGGATCGAGACCCGTGACGGGCCGATCGAATGCGGCCTGCTGGTCAATGCTGCCGGGGCTTGGGCGGATGATGTCGCCGTGGCCTGCGGTGTCGCGCCGGTCGGCATCACGCCCTATCGCCGGACGGTGGTGCAGTTGCGGTTGGAGGATATGCCAGCCGACGAGATGCCGCTGGTGATGGACATGCAGGGCGGCTTCTATTTCAAGCCCGAGGGGCGGGGGCGGATCTGGCTGACGCCGCATGACGAGGTCGCTTCGCCCCCCTGCGACGCCGCGCCCGAGGAGCTGGCGATCGCGCAGGCCATCGACCGGTTCCAGGCGGCGGTCGACTGGCGGATCGCGGCGGTCGAGCGCAAATGGGCGGGGCTGCGCAGCTTCGCGCCGGACCGCGTGCCGGTCTATGGCTTCGAGCCGGCGGTCGAGGGCTTCTTCTGGTTCGCCGGGCAGGGCGGTTTCGGCATCCAGACCGCGCCGGCGGCGGCGCTGCTGGGGGCCAGCCTGTTGACCGGCGCGGTCCTGCCGCAGGCGATTGCCAGCCTCGATATCGCTGCTTATGCTCCCCAACGGTTTCGATAGCGCAACCAGCAGGAGAGCATGATGGCGCACAAGTTCGTGATCGAGAAGAACAAGGCCGGCGAGTTCGTGGCCAAGTTCAAATATAATGCCGAGATCATCTTCTGGACCGAGGGCTACAGCTCCAAGGCGAGCGCGAAGAATGCGATCGAGTCGATCCTGAAGAACGGCCCCGGCGCGCCGATCGAAGAAGCCGAATAAGCTGCGCGGCGCGGGGAGGGTGACCTCCCCGTCCGTCCCTATTTGCGGAAGCTTTCCGCCGCGGCGCAGGCGAGGGCATCGGCCCGCTCATTTTCCGGGTGGCCGGCATGGCCCTTGACCCATTGCCATGTCAGCTTGTGCCGGGCGGCGGCCTTCACCAGTTCCTGCCAGATCTCGACATTCTTGACCGGCTTGTTGTCGGCCGTCTTCCAGCCGCGCTTCTGCCAGCCGAAGATCCATTTGGTGATGCCGTCCATGACATATTTGCTGTCGGTGTAGAGCGTCACCTGGCACGGCTTCTTGAGCGTATTGAGCGCCTCGACCGCGGCCATCATCTCCATGCGGTTATTGGTGGTCATCGCCTCGCCGCCGGAGATTTCCTTCTCCTGGTCGCCAAAGCGCAGCACCGCGCCCCAGCCGCCCGGACCTGGATTGCCCTTGCACGCGCCGTCGGTGAAGATCTGGACTTGCGGCAGGTCGCTCATGCGCCGAGCAGCTCCGCCGGGTCGGCCTTGGCGTAGAAATCCATGCGGCGCAGATAGGCGAGCGGATCCTTGCGCGTCACCAGCGCGTCGGCAGGCGTGTTGATCCAGTCATAGGCGCGGGTCAGCAGGAAGCGCAGCGCCGCGCCGCGGCACAGGATCGGGAAGGCGGCCCGTTCGGCATCGGTCAGGCCATGGGCGGCGGCATAGCCTGCGCCGATCGCGGCCGCGCGGTCGCCAAACCAGGTGGCGCCGTCATTGCTGAAGCACCAGGCGCTGTGGGTGACGGCCAGATCATAGGCGCGAATGTCGGTGCAGCTGAAATAGAAGTCGATGAGGCCGGTGACGTCATCGCCCAGCATCAGGACATTGTCCGGGAACAGGTCGGCATGGATCACCGAACGCGGCAGATCGGCCGGCCAGTGGGCGTCGAGAAAGGCCAGTTCCTCCGCCACGCGGGCGCCAAGGCCCGGCGCAATCTGGTCGAAATCATCGCCACACTTGGCGGCCAGCGCGTGCCAGCCATCCTTGTCGAGCGCATTGCGCCGTTCGCCGGCAAAACCCTGCGCCGCCTTGTGCAGTTCGCCCAGCGCCACGCCGCAGGCGCGCGCCTGGGCCGGGGTCGGTTCGGTCACGGAAATGCCGGTCAGAAACTCGATCAGGCAGGCTGGGCGCCCGCCCAGCTGTTGCAGCCGCTTGCCATCGGTGTCGGCGATGAAGCGCGGCACCAGGCAGCCGCGCGCGCCCAGATGGTCGAGCAGGTCCATGAAGAAGGGCAGGTCCGCTTCATCCACCCGCTTTTCATAGAGGGTCAGGATATAGCGGTGGCCGTTTCCGTCATGGCCGGTGGTTTCGAGCAGATAATTGCTGTTTTCCACCCCTTCGGCGATGCCCTTGGCGGACACCAGCCGACCGGCATCATAGCGGGTGAGGAAGGCGTCAATCTCTTCGGCGGGAACGTGCGTATAAACGGCCATGGGGGTTATGCGACCTCCAGTCCGCGCGGCAGCTTGAAGGAGATATTCTCCTGCGCGGTTTCGACCTGTTCCTCGGTCACGGCAAAGCGCTCGGCAATCCGGTCGACGACTTCGCGCACCAATATTTCCGGCGCGGAGGCGCCGGCGGTGAGGCCGAGCGTCGTCACGCCCTCCAGCCAGGCAAAGTCGATTTCCTCGGCGCGCTGGATCAGGCGGGCGGGGGTGCCTTCGCGCTCGGCGACCTCGACCAGGCGCAGCGAGTTGGAGCTGTTGGGCGCGCCGATCACATAGACGGCGTCGCAGCGGGCGGCGATCGCCTTGACCGCCGTCTGGCGGTTCGACGTCGCGTAACAGATATCCTCGCCCTTGGGCGCGATGATCGAGGGGAAGCGGCGCTCCAGCGTGGCGACGATCGCGGCGGTATCGTCGACCGACAGGGTGGTCTGGGTCAGGAAGGCGAGATTGTCGGCATCGCTGGGCGCCAGCGCCTCGGCATCCTCGACCGTTTCGATCAGCGTCATCGTGCCGTCGGGCACCTGGCCGAAAGTGCCGATCACCTCCGGATGGCCCTTGTGGCCGATGAACAGGATGTGGCGGCCGGCGGTCACCATGCGTTCGGCCTGGCGATGCACCTTGCTGACCAGCGGGCAGGTGGCGTCGAGATAGTCGAGGCCGCGCTCCTCCGCCTTGGCCGGCACCGCCTTGGGCACGCCATGGGCGGAAAAGACCACCGGCACGCCGTCGGGCACCTGGTCCAGTTCCTCGACGAAGATCGCGCCCTTGGCCTTCAGGCTGTCGACCACGAACTTGTTGTGGACGATTTCATGGCGGACATAGACCGGCGCGCCATATTTCTCGATCGCGCGCTCGACGATGATGATGGCGCGGTCGACACCGGCACAGAAGCCGCGCGGGGCAGCGATCAACAGGGTCATCGGCGGGCGAGGGGCGGGGCTCTGCGTCATGGGCGCGGCTTAGGGCAATGTCGCGCCCGAAGGAAGGGCCAACGCAAATCACCGCGCTTTGTGTTGCGTGGGCGGCGGGGGATGGATAAGGAAGCCGGACGCCTCTGTCCAAGGGGCATGCTGAGGAATTGCTGCCTGTGACATTGTCCCGAATTGCGTTGACCGGAATGCTCGCCCTTGCCCTTGCCGGCTGTTCTCGCCGGGGGGAAATCGACCCGACGGGCGGTATCGTCACGGTGCGTTCGGCTTGCCCGGTGGCTGCAATCCCGGCCTATACCGGTGACGTGACCCTGTTCAATCCGGCCCAGAGCCGCGATGCCTCCGCGATCGACGTGGTGGCGAACATCACCGATCTGCGCTCGACCTGTTCCGATGGCGCCCAGCTTTATACCCAGGCAACCTTCGTGGTGAATGCGCGTCGCAACGACGCCAGCGCCGCGCGCCAGGTGACCTTGCCCTATTTCTCGGCGATCGTGCGGGGCGGCAGCGCCGTCGTCGCCAAGCGGATCGGCCAGGTGACGCTGAACTTCGCGCCGGGCGAATATCGCGCGACCGCGACCGCGACGGCCGGCTCCTATGTCGACAAGGCATCGGCCACGCTGCCGCCGGAAATTCAGCAGAAGATCACGCAGAAGCGCAAGGCAGGCGACGCGGATGCCGCGATCGACCCCTTCGCCCAGCCGGACGTCAAGGCGGCGCTGCAGCGAACCAGCTTCGAGCTGCTCGTGGGTTTCAACCTGACCCAGGATCAGCTCAAATATAACGCGACCCGTTAAGCCCGTTGATTTGTTTCCGTTCGGGCTGAGCGAAGTCGAAGCCCGCCACTGAGCGAAGCGAAGTGCTTCACTCCGTTCAGCCTGGCCCTTCGACTTCGCTCAGGGCGAACGGAGTTGAAGGAAATGCCCGTGTCCCTTTACACCCGTTTCACCGCCCATCTCGATGCCGTGCTCGACGCGCTGGAGGCTGAAGGCATGCTGCCCGCCGGCCTCAACCGCAAGCCGGTGACGGTGGAGCCGCCGCGCGATCCCAGCCATGGCGACCTGGCCACCAACGCCGCGATGGTGCTGGCCAAGCCCGCCGGCACCAATCCGCGCGCGCTGGCCGATGCGATCGTGACCAAGCTGCAGGCGCTGGACGAGGTCGAGGCGGCCAGCATTGCCGGCCCCGGCTTCATCAACCTGACCCTGACCGACCCGACCTGGCGCGCCGAACTGGCGGCGATCCATGCCGAGGCCGCCGATTATGGCCGGTCCGATTTCGGCGCGGGCACGACCGTGAATGTCGAATATGTCTCGGCCAACCCCACCGGCCCCATGCATATGGGCCATTGCCGCGGCGCGGTGGTCGGCGACGCGCTCGCCACCCTGCTGGAATATGCCGGGCACAAGGTGATCCGCGAATATTATATCAATGATGCCGGCGGCCAGGTCGATGTGCTCGCCCGTTCCGCGCATGTCCGCTATCGTGAAGCGCTGGGCGAGGATGTCGGCGCGATCCCCGAGGGGCTTTATCCGGGCGATTATCTGGTGCCGGTGGGGCAGGCGCTGGCCGCCGAATATGGCGACAAGTTCGTCGGCGCACCCGAAGCCGACTGGCTGGTCCTGTTCCGCACCTTTGCCGTGGCGAAGATGATGGACATGATCCGCAGCGATCTCGCGCTGCTGGGCATCCATCACGACATTTTCTCGTCGGAGGCGGAATTGCAGGCAGCAGGCAAGCCCGACGAGGCCGAAGCCTGGCTGCGTGCCCATGACCTGGTCTATGACGGCGTGCTGGAAGCGCCCAAGGGCGAACTGCCCGACGATTGGGAGCCGGTGGAGCTGCCGCTGTTCCGTTCGACCAGGTTCGGCGACGACCAGGATCGGCCGATCAAGAAGTCGAATGGCAGCTGGACCTATTTCGGTGCCGACATGGCCTATCATTTCCAGAAGGCGCAGAGCGCCGACCAACTGATCGACATCTGGGGCGCTGACCATGCCGGCACGGTGAAGCGCATCCAGGCCGCCGTCGCCGCCCTGACCGAGGGCAAGGCGCGGTTCGACGTCAAGCTGATCCAGATGGTCCGCCTGCTGCGCGATGGCGAGCCGGTGAAGATGTCCAAGCGCGCCGGTAACTTCGTGACGCTGGCCGATGTCGTGCGCGAAGTGGGCAAGGATGTCGTCCGCTTCACCATGCTGACGCGCAAGGCCGATGCCCAGATGGACTTCGATTTCGCCAAGGTGGTGGAAGCCTCGAAGGACAATCCGGTCTTCTATGTGCAATATGCCCATGCCCGCATTTCCTCGCTCGGCCGCCGTGCAGAGGAGGCCGGGATCGACCTTCCCGCGCCCGACCTGTCCCTGCTTGGGACGGCGGAGCTGAACCTGGTGAAGCTGGCAGCGCAGTTCCCGCGCGTCGTCGAAGGATCGGCGCAGGCTCGTGAACCGCATCGTATTGCCTTCTATCTCAATGACTTGGCTTCGGCATTCCATGGCTGGTGGAATATGGGCAATGATGATCCGCGCGCGCGCGTGGTGCTGGCGGACGATCCGGCCCTCACCTCGGCCCGGCTTTTCTTGAGCCGCGGAATCGGGCAGATCATCCGCAACGGCCTTGCCCTGATGGGCGTGGTCGCGCTGACCGAAATGCAGTGAGCCGAGCGGAGTTTCGATAATGGGTGACTATGCACGTGGGCGACTTGACCTCGATGACGAGGACCGGCTGCCCTGGCTGGAACCTGCGCTCGACGAGGCGGATGAGGAGCGGATTTCGCCGCTGCGCCTGCTGGGCCTCATCATCCTGGGGCTGGTGCTGATCGGCGCGGTGGTCGCTGGCATGTGGTGGCTGCAGAACCGCAACGGCGGCGGCGCGGGCGAAGGGCAACTGATCGCCGCGCCGCAGGGCGACTACAAGATCGCGGCCAAGGAAGCGGACGCCAAGAAGTTCCAGGGCGAGGGCGATGCCAGCTTCGCCGCGAGCGAGGGCGTGGCCCGTGATGGCCAGATCGACCCGAGCCGCGTGCCCGAGGCGCCAATCATCCCGACCGGCGCTGCCCCTGCAGGCACCAAGCCTGCTGTTCCCGCCAAGCCCGCGCAGAGCGTTACCGCCAAGGTCGAGGACGAGACCAGGGCCGCGCCCAAGGCCGCCGCGCCCAAGGCGGCCGGCAGCGGCGTCATCCAGCTGGGCGCCTATGGCAGCGCGTCGGGCGCCAAGGATGCCTGGGGCCGCCTGTCGAAGCGCTTTGCCTATCTGGCGCCGCTTGCCATGTCGGTCGAGCCGGCCGAAGTGGGCGGCAGCACAGTCTATCGCCTGCGCGCCAGCGCCGGCGGGCAGGCGGGCACCGTTTGCGGCAAGTTGAAGGTCGCGGGCGAAAGCTGCATCATCGTCAATTGACCCAAACAGGGCGCGGGCGTCGACAGCCCGCGCCTTAGTCATTAGCATCGGCGTCATGAAACCCGTCATCTTCGGCCTATCCGGCGAAACCCTGACCGCCGACGAGCGCGCCTTCTTTGCCGAGGCGCAGCCGGCCGGCTATATCTTGTTCAAGCGCAACATCGCCGATCGCGCGCAGGTGCGGGCGCTGACCGACGAACTGCGCGCGCTGCACGGGCGCGACGACCTGCTGATCATGATCGATCAGGAGGGCGGCCGGGTCGCGCGGATGCAGGCGCCGGTCTGGCCCAGCTTTCCCGCCGGCGCCGTGTTCGACCGCCTCTATGACATTGCGCCGTCCAGCGCGATCGCGGCGGCGCGGGCCAATGCAAGGGCGCTCGCGCTGATGCTGGCGGAGGTTGGCATCACGGTGGATGCGCTGCCACTGCTGGACGTGCGGCAGGCGGGCGCGAGCGACATCATGGGCGACCGGACGCTGGGCGCCGAGCCGATGCGCGTCGCGGCGCTTGGCCGGGCCGTGATCGAGGGGCTGGCCGACGGCAATGTCGTGGGCATCGTCAAGCATATGCCTGGCCATGGCCGCGCGCTGGTCGACAGCCATCTGGAGCTGCCGGTCGTTCATGCCGGGACGGAAGAACTGGAAACCGACCTGGCGCCGTTCCGTGCGCTCAAGGACGCACCGATGGGCATGACCGCCCATGTCGTCTACACCGCCTGGGATGCCGACCGGCCGGCCAGCCTGTCGCCGATCGTGATCGAGGAGATTATTCGCCAGCGCATCGGCTTTGACGGGCTGCTGATGTCCGACGATCTCGACATGAAGGCGCTCAAGGGCTCGATTCCCGAACTGGCCGCCGACGTGGTCGCGGCCGGGTGCGACCTAGCGCTCAATTGCTGGGGGCGGATGGACGATATGGTCGGCATTGCCAATCTGCTGCCGGAGATCACGCCGGCTGCGCGGGCGCGGCTCGATCGGGCGATGGCGTCGGCCCATGTCGCCGACCTGCCGCCGTTCGAGGAGTTGCTGGCGACCCGCGATACGTTGCTGGCGCTGGTTCCGGCCTGATCGCGGACGCGGGGGCGATGGACGATCTCTTCACCGCCCCGGCTGCGACGCCCGCCGAGGTCCTGACCGTCAGCTTCGAAAGCTGGGAGGGGCCGCTCGACCTGTTGCTGGCGCTGGCGCGGACGCAGAAGGTCGACCTGCGCGAAATCTCCATCCTGGCGCTGGTCGAGCAGTATCTGGCCTATGTCGATGGGGCGCGGCAGCTGAAGCTGGAACTGGCGGCCGACTATCTGGTGATGGCGGCCTGGCTGGCCTATCTCAAATCGGCGATGCTGCTGCCCAAGGAAGCGCAGCCCGAGCCGAGTCCCGAGGAAATGGCGCTGCGGCTGCAATTGCGGCTGCAACGGTTGCACGCCATGCGCGAGGCCGGCGCGCGGCTGATGGCCGGCGATCGAATCGGGCGCGACGTGTTCGTCCGCCCCCGGCCCGAGGGGCTGCACATGGTGCGGCGGGCGAAGTGGAGCGCCAGCCTTTATGATCTGATCCAGGCCTATGGCCAGATCCGCGCGCGTAACCAGCCGGTGGTGCATATGGTCGCGGTGCGGCCAGTCATGACCCTGGACGAGGCGATCCAGCGGGTGAGTGCGCTGGTCGGGTCGGCGCTCGACTGGAAGACCCTGGAATCCTTCCTGCCCGACGATCGCGACGGACCGATGGCGAAATCGGCGCTGGCCAGCAGCTTCGTGGCGATGCTGGAACTGGCCAAGCAGGGGCGAGTGGACATAAGGCAGGACGGAATATTCGAGCCGATCTATCTGCGGGCGGCGCTGTCGGGCGATCAATGGGAGCAGTTGCGGTGATCCGGGAGATGGACGATTTCGCGCGCGCGGTGGAGGCGGCCTTGTTCGCGTCGGAGGAACCGCTGACGCCCGCCGAACTGCGCGCCCATGTCGGCGATGGCGGCGACCTGCCCGCGACGCTGGCCGGGCTGGCGCAGGATTATGCCGGGCGCGGCGTCAATCTGGTCGAGCGGGGCGGGCGCTGGCATTTTCAGACGGCGGCCGACCTGGCGCATATCCTGCGGCGGGAACGGGACGAGACGCGCAAGCTGTCGCGCGCGGCGATGGAGACGCTGGCGATCATCGCCTATCATGAGCCGGTTAGCCGCGCGGAGATCGAGGCGATTCGCGGGGTTCAGGTGGCCAAGGGCACGCTGGATGTGCTGATGGAGGCCGGATGGGTGCGTCCGGTGGGGCGGCGCGAAGTGCCGGGTCGCCCGCTCATCTATGCGACCAGCGTAGAGTTTCTGTCACATTTTGGCCTTAGCAGCCGCCGGGACTTGCCGGGTCTGGACGATTTGCGGGCTGCGGGGTTGCTGGATCCGGTGGATTTGGCGCTGGAGGGTCTGGGCGGTCAATCCGTTCTGGAAAAGGATGAGGAAGAGGCCTAGAAAGGCCTCCTTTCAGGAGTATGTGAAAATGGGTTCTTTCTCGCTGATGCACTGGGTGATCGTGCTCCTGGTCGTCATGCTGCTGTTCGGTGGCGGCCGGATTTCCGGCCTGATGGGTGACGTGGCCAAGGGCATCAAGAGCTTCAAGAAGGGCATGGCCGACGACGAGGATGACGCGACGCCGGCAAAGCCCGCGACCCGGATCGAGGGTCATCGCGTGCCCGAGCAGGATGCGCCGAGCGCAACTGAAGAAAAGACCAAGGCCTGATCTCTAACGCAGGCTGGTAGTCGCGCATGTTTGGCATCGATTCGACCGAATTTCTGGTGATCGTGATCATTGCGGTGATCGTGATCGGCCCGAAGGATCTTCCGCGCGCGCTCTACAAGGTGGGGCAGATCGTGGGGAAGGCCCAGGGCATGGCCCGGCATTTCCGCACCGGCATTGATGCCATGGTGCGGGAAGTCGAGCTGGAAGAGCTGGAAAAGAAATGGGCCGAGCAGAATAAGCGTATCATGGCCGAGCATCCGCCCGAGACCCAGGTTCCCGAAACCCAGGTCATCGAGCATGGTTCGGCCAGCGATGCGCCCGCTGCTTCGGCTGTAGACGACAAGCCGCCTTATGTGGCGGAAGCGCCGGCGGCCCCCGCTGTCGATGCGCCGCCCTATGTGGCGGAGGCCGCGCCGCCGCCGGTTGCGGACAAGCCGCCCTATGTCGCGGAAGAGCCCGCTGCACCCAAGCAGGGGGATGCGGCGGCATGATCGGCGATATTGACGACAGCAAGGCGCCCTTGCTGGACCATCTGATCGAGCTGCGCAGCCGCTTGCTCAAATGCGTCTACGCGCTCGCCATTACCGGGGCGATCTGCTTCTATTTTTCGGAGCAGCTCTTCGCCATTCTGGTGCATCCGCTCAAGGAAGCCTTTGGCGATGCCGGCGGCAAGCTGGTCTATACCAAGCTCTACGAAGCCTTTTTCGTGCAGATCAAGATCGCGCTGTTCGGCGCCTTCTGCCTGTCCTTCCCGATCATCGCCAACCAGCTCTGGGCGTTCGTCGCGCCGGGGCTATATGCGAAGGAAAAGAAGGCGCTGCTGCCTTTCATCATCGCAACCCCCTTCCTGTTCGCACTGGGCGCGAGCCTCGCCTATTTCGTGGTGATGCCGACCGCCTTCCATTTCTTCCTGGGCTATCAGGGCAATGGCAGCGGGTTGCAGGTCGAGGCGCTGCCGAGCGCGGACAGCTATCTGGGCCTGGTGATGCAGTTCATCCTGGCTTTCGGCATCTGTTTCCTGCTGCCGGTACTGCTGATGCTGCTCAATCGGGCCGGCTTCGTGTCGCGCGAGCAGCTCAAGGGCATGCGTCGCTACATGATCGTCGGCGCCTTCATCCTGGCCGCGGTGCTGACCCCGCCGGATGTCGTGTCGCAGCTGATGCTCGCGATCCCGCTGCTGCTGCTCTACGAAATCACGCTGGTCGCAATCTGGTTCACCGATCGCAGCCAGGCGAAACGGGCCGCCGCAGAAGCGGCGGCAGAGGAAGTTTCCGCATAAGAAAAGGCCCGCGAAACGCGGGCCTTTTTATCTGATCAGTTGGCCGACTTCTCGACGGCCTTGCCGGCGCTCTGCACGTCCCTGCCAGCGCCTTCCACCGTGTTGCAGGCGGATACCAGCAGCGAGCCGGTGAGCAGCAGGGCGGTGACGATTGTCTTGGTCATCGGTTTCTCCTTCCGAAATATCGGCCGACCGCATGGCAAGCCATATCGGTGACCGCTGGAGAACACGCCTGGACGGGAAGGGTTCCGCCGGCTGACGCTGGTTCGACGATGAGGGAGGGTGGCCCGAAAAAGTCTGAGCCCGGAACGCGTCGGGGGGGGGGGATGATGCGTTCCGGGCTCATATTTTTTGGATAGCAAGAGCGGGGGGCAAAAGATTTGCTATCCGAAATGCAGAACGAGCGGCAAAGCGGGTGGTTCCCGATTTCCGCTCCTGATCGCGAATTTTAATTGCCCTTGTTTTCAGGCATTTCGCTGGTTGATTGGATGCTAACCTAAAATAATCTCGCCAGGCGAGCGCAAAAAGATGGTGCGGTTCAACCGAGCGGCCGGCCGCTGTTGCGATATTCGGGACGGATCGTCGATTCCGGCAGATTGTCGATCGGTGCAGTGAGGGCGGGCGCGGGGGCTGGCTGCGTCGCCGGCGTGGAGGGCGCGGCCGTCGGCAGGGGCACGTAGGCGGTTGCCGGTCCGGCGCTCATCAGTTCGATGGGCGTCACCGGCTGGACCGGCCAGATCCGGCGGGCAGGGCCGGATATCAGTTCGCGCCCCGGATAGGCGTCGCTGAAGGCGGCGGGCGTGCCGTTGAAGCCCATGCCGCGATAGAAGATATGGGCGCCGATCACGGCAACCGGCTGCAGCGTCGCGGACCAGGCCGGGCGGACGGCGAGCGTATGATAATGGGTGGCAAGGCCCACCGGGGCATAGGCTTTGCCCGACAGGGCCTGCTGGGCGATGCCGCGCGCGCGGACCCAGGCGACGGCGTTGGGCAGGCGGGCCATGGCGCCATCGCAGCTGAAGGTGAACTGGCAGTGGAAGTCGGTGCGTTCCGACCCCTGATAGACGACGCCGCAGACGCTGTTGGGCCAGAGCGGGCTGCGCACGCGGTTCAATACCACCTGTGCCACGGCGCGCTGCCCCTCCTCCGGCTCGTTCCCGGCTTCATAATAGATGGCCGACGTCAGGCAGTTGAGCGCGCGATAGCTGTCGGTCGCGGTGAGGCCACGGAAGGTGGCGGCCGGCGCCGCCTTGACCTCGGCCAGGCCCATGACGTGCGGGCTCTGGATGGTGAGCGCGCCGGGCGCCGGATCGAAGGCGCCTTCGGCATAGAAGAAGGCGGAGCCGGGGAAATTGGCGCCCGCCTGCTCGGCTGGGTCAGGGCCATGATGATCCTCGGCCAGCATGTCCAGCGGCGCGGCGGTGATGAGATGCGGCACGACCAGCACCGCAAGCGCCAGTGCGCCCAGGCCACCATGCCAGATCCATCGTTCCTGTTGTCGCGAAAGCCGCATCATCCAGCCGGTATCGAGCGGGCCCGATTGCCGCGCGGCCCTGACATAGCCGATTTTCCTTTCCAATTCCTCCACGGAATCGGGCCGGGCCCGGATCGGGGGCCGGCAACCGGCGCGCGAAGTCGGGGCAAACCGGCTCTTTTCGTGGCGCAGCATTCCCTTGCTTGGCAAGCACGTATCGGCTCCGCTATGCGGGGTGCATGCTGCTCCAAAAAGATAGCCTCGCCCTGATCGGTAATACCCCGATGGTGCGTCTCGCCGGTCCGTCCGAAGCCACCGGATGCGATATCTACGCCAAGTGCGAATTCGCCAATCCCGGCGCGTCGGTGAAGGATCGCGCCGCCCTGTTCATCGTCAATGATGCCGAGGAGAAGGGGCTGCTGAAGCCCGGCGGCACGATCGTCGAGGGGACGGCCGGCAATACCGGCATCGGCCTGGCGCTGGTCGCCAATGCCAAGGGCTATAAGTCGATCATCGTCATGCCCGAGACGCAGAGCCGGGAAAAGATGGACACGCTGCGCGCGCTGGGCGCGGAACTGGTGACGGTGCCGGCGGCGCCCTATTCCAACCCCGGTCATTTCGTCCACACCTCGCGCCGCCTGGCGGAGGAGACGGAGGGCGCGATCTGGGCCAACCAGTTCGACAATATCGCCAATCGCAAGGCGCATATCGTCGGCACGGCCGAGGAAATCTGGACCCAGATGGAAGGCCGGATCGACGGCTTCATCTGTGCGGCGGGCACCGGCGGCACGATCGCGGGCGTGGGCCTGGGCCTCAAGGCGCATGACGAGAATATCGTCATCGGCCTCGCCGATCCGCATGGCGCGGCGCTCTATAATTATTATGCCCATGGCGAATTGAAGGCCGAGGGCAATTCGGTCGCCGAAGGCATCGGTCAGGGGCGCATCACCGCCAATCTGGAAGGCGCGCCGATCGACACCCAGTTCCGCATTTCCGACGAGGAAGGGCTGGAGTGGGTCCGCCGCCTGCTGGCCGAGGAGGGGCTGTGCCTGGGTCTGTCGTCGGGCATCAATGTCGCGGGTACCGTGGCGCTTGCGAAACAGCTTGGGCCGGGCAAGAAAATCGTGACAATCCTGTGCGATACCGGCTTCCGCTATCTGTCGACCCTCTACAACCGGCAGTGGCTCGAATCGAAGGGCTTGACGATATTCCCCTGGCTCGCGCACAATTGACGGGCCGACACGGGTCGCGGCGGCATAAAATAGAGCATGTTCATGGCTGATCATTCCCGCCGACAGGAGGGGTTGCAGCGCGTTCAGATAGGGCTGACCGGCCTGGCAGGTGTTGTCCTGCTGGTCGGACTGGCGAACATCGTCATCGACAAGGCGCGGGTGGACGATATTGCGTCCGCGCCGCCGGCCGTGCCGACGATCGACGTCAATGCCGCTGTCGCCGCCACCACGCCCAAGGAGCCGCTCGCCGAACTGGGTGTGCAGCCCGCACCGGAAATGGCGCCGATCGTCCCCGATCTGCAGCCTGATCCCAAGATCCGCAAGCCGATGGACCAGGAACCCACGCCGCAGACGCCCTGACGGGCGATGATGTCGTTCGTTCGCTGTCTTTCGCGATTGCTTACCCTGTTGCTACCGGCGACGCTGATGCTGCTCGCCGGTCTGGCGGCTGCCTGGCGCACCGGGCAGGCGGACCCATGGTGCTGGGGCTGGCCGGCGCTGCTGTTGCTCGTGCCAACGGGGTGGTGGCTGGCGCGGCGGGACTTTCTGCATGCGCTGTGGGTGGGGCTGGGTGGCGCCGGGATGGTGCTGCTCTTCTGCGCCCTGGCTGCTGCACGCATGCCCGACCCCTGGGCCATGATCGGCTTGCTGCTGCTGGCGCTGGCGGCGGCCGGCGGTGGTGCGTTGCTGTGGCAGCGGCGCTGGCTGCCGGCATGTGTCGCATTGGCCGCGGCGCTGCTGTTGCTTGGCTTCGGGCCGGCCCGTCCCATTTCCTCCCAGCCTGATCGTCCGCTGCTCGCCGTCATCACCGCGCTGCCGCTTTTCTGGGAAGAGGGGGGGGCAGGGATAAGGCGGGACGCGCCGATCGTCACGCTGCTGCGCAGCCGGTTCGACGTGCGGCCGATCGATGATGTGCGGGCCCTGGCCGCATCCGGCGCGCCCGTGCTGCTGCTGGCGCAGCCCCGATCGATGACGCCGCAGGCGCTGGTCGCGCTTGACCGCTGGGTCCGGGATGGCGGCCGGCTGCTGCTGCTCACCGATCCGCGTCTGCGCTGGCCCTCCGGTCTGCCGCTGGGCGACCGGCGCCGGGCGCCGATGGTCGGCACGCTTGGCCCTCTGCTGGCGCATTGGGGCGTGCGGGGTGGGGCGGTGCGTGACCGGGAAATACGCCATTTCTTGCCGGATGGGCGGCTTTTGACGATGGCCGGGATGCAGCCTCTGTCATCGGGCGGACAGCAGGAGGTGGCTCCACTGCGGCTGCGGATCGGGCGCGGGGAGGTGCTGCTGCTGGGTGACGCGGACCTGATCGACGACCGGCTGTGGCTGGCCGATCCGGCGCGGCCGCTCGATCCGCGCGCCTGGAGCGCCGATACGCCGGCGCTGGTGGCGCAATGGCTGGGGGCGGAGATGCCGGATGGTCGCCGCTGGATGCGCGATGTCGTGGATGTCCGGCTGGGGCTGCGATCGGCGCTTCTGGCTGGGACAGGGTGGGCGATACTGGGTCTGATGCTGCTGCGCCGTCGTTCCGGGCGGAATGACATGAGAACAAAAAGTGAAAATAAGCTGGTGAAAGGAGGAAAAAACGGTTAATCCCGTTTCTGACCGGCTTTTCCCAACTTCACCCAACATTTCCCTTTGCAGGCCGCCTCATGCTTGGTAGATATTCCAACATTGGGGTTAGTCAGGCTTTGCGAGAGTCTTGCGCCGGGATTCGAAAACGCGATTCCGGGGACGGGAAGCCTGCGCCCTGCTTAAAAGGGGCGAATTTCCAGCGTGTCGGACGTCATTCTCTATTCGGGCAACGCGTTCAGCGTCGCGGACGGCAAGGGCCGTTTCGTGCTGCCCCTGGAGATGCGCCGCCAGGTGAAGCTGGCGAGCGGCGGCGAGAACCGTCTGTGCCTGTCGGTCCATATGGACAATGGTTGCGCCACCGGCTTCGGCCTGTCCCACAAGCTGTTCCTGTTCGAGGAAGTGAATGAGCTGGAGCGCGAGGCGCGCGCCGCCAATCGCCCGTTCAATGGTGATCTGGAGCGCGAGAATCGCCTGGGCACGATCGAGGACGTGAATTTCGACGAGGGTGGCCGCTTCTTCCTGCACCCCGATATCAAGGAAGAGGCCGGTATCACCGACGTCGTGTTCTTCTATGGCGTTGGCCGTTATTTCCAGATCTGGAAGCCCGAGGCGCTGGTCGAAAGCCCGGATCGCCCGGCGCTGATCCGCAACAAGGTGCGCCGCTGGCTGGAACAGCGCGCAGCGGAGGGTGGCAAGTGAGCGCTGCGCCGCATATCCCTGTCCTCCTGACCGAAGTGCTCGATGCGCTCGCCATTACCCCAGGCGAGCGGCATGTCGACGGCACCTTCGGCGCGGGCGGCTATTCCAGCGCCATGGCGGCGGCTGGCGCGCAGGTCTTTGCCTTCGATCGCGACCCCGATGCGATCCGGGAAGGGCAGGCGCTGGCCGATGAAAAGGGTATCACGCTGATCCCCGGCGAATTTTCGCGGATGGAGGAGCTGTTGGCCGAGCGCGGCGTCAGCAGCGTGTCGGGCATCACGCTGGATATCGGCGTGTCGTCGATGCAGCTCGACCGGCCCGAACGTGGCTTTTCCTTCCAGGCGGACGGCCCGCTCGACATGACGATGAGCCAGGGCGGCATGAGCGCGGCCGATTTCCTCAACACCGCCGCGGAAGAGGATATTGCCGACGTCATCTATCGCTATGGCGAGGAGCCGCGGTCGCGCCGGGTTGCCCGCGCGATTGTCGATGCGCGGCCGCTGGAGCGGACCGGGCAGCTTGCTGCCGTCGTGCGCCGGGCGCTGGGCTACAAGCCGCATGACAAGAAGGATCCCTCGACCCGCACCTTCCAGGCGATCCGCATCCATGTGAATCGCGAACTGGAGGAGCTGGAGCGTGCGCTCGAAGCGGCGGAAGCGCTGCTGGAGCCGGGCGGCCGCCTTGCGATCGTGACCTTCCACAGTCTGGAGGACCGCATCGTCAAGCAGTTCCTGCGCAAGCGCAGCGGCAGCGAGGCGGGCGGATCGCGCCACCTGCCCGAGAAGAAGGTCGAGGTCGCGCCTGCATTCGAAAAGCCCGCCAAGGCCGTAAAGCCCGGCGAAACGGAACTGGCGCGCAATCCGCGTGCCCGTTCCGCCACCCTGCGCAGCGCCGTGCGGACCGGCGCCCCTGTTGCCAATGCCCATCGGAGTGCCCGGCCATGATCGCGGTCAAGAGATTGCAGAGCCTGATCTGGGTGTTGCTGGTCGCGCTTGGTGCGCTTGGCGCCTATCTCGTCTCCTTGAAGGTCGCGACCGAGCGCAATGATGTGATGCGGGTGCGGATGCAGATCGCGCAGGCGCGCGGCGATATCCGCTATCTGGAAACCGAGTTCAGCGCGCGCGCCAGCATGCGCCAGCTGGAGCGGTGGAACCAGGACGACTTCATGTATGCGACGCCGACCGCTGGCCAGTATCTGGCGGGCGAACAGGCGCTGGCGCATCTGGATGGCGTCCAGCCCAACGGCCCGGACTATGTCGCGCCGCCGGTGATGGTGGCGATGGTCGAGACGCCGGCCGATCTGCCGTCCGCGCCGCAGGCCGCGCCGGCCAGCCCCGCCGCCAGCCAGATCCGCAGCGATATCGCCGTGATCCGCGAGGCGCATGCCGCCGACAATGTCGAGAAGCTGGCCAAGCCCGCCGCGCCGGTAAAGCTCGCCGAACAGCGCGCCAAGGCCGACGCCGACGTGTCGCGGCCCAATCCGGTCGCGCGCCGGGCCGAGCGCATGGCGATGCTGGATGCCAAGCTGCTGGACGACAGCACCATGGGTGACCTCAGCGCCCGTGCGGCGCGCGAGCGAAAGGGAGGTCGCTAATGGCCACGATCATCGTCCAGCCGGGCGGCGCCCGTGCCGGGCGGCAGCGGGTCAACCTGACGGCGATCGCGCATAATCGCCTGATGTTGCTGTTGATCCTGTTCATGATGATCACGGCCGTGCTGATCCTGCGACTGACCTGGGTCGGCATTTTCGCGAGCGGCAACGGCAATGGCGATGGATTGTCGGGCTTCACCCCGGCGCGCGCGGACATTGTGGACCGCAATGGCGTGCCGCTGGCGCGGACCATGGACGCCTATTCGATCGCGGTGCGCCCGTCCAAGCTGATCGGCGATCCCGACGAACTGGCGCGCAAGCTGCACGAAATCTTCCCGGACGAATCCGAGACAGTCTTCGCCAAGAAGCTGACCGGGCGCGGCTGGGCCTATCTGCGCCGGCGCGCGCTGCCCGAGGAAGTGGCCGCGGTGAACGCGCTGGGCGAGATCGGCATCGAATTTCCGCGCGAGAAGGAGCGCCTCTATCCCCAGCGCACGCTGGCCGCGCATATTCTCGGCTTTGCCCCCAATGCTGAGGGCAAGGGCGGCATGGGCGTGGAGGCCGCGTTCAACGATCGGATGATCGATCCGGCGCAGCGTAGCCGGCCCTTCGCCATGTCGATCGACAGCCGGGTGCAGGGCGCGCTGGAAAGCGAGCTTTATGCCCAGCTGGTCCAGACGCGGGCCAAGGGTGCCGGCGGCATCATCCTGGACGTCAATACCGGCGAAGTGATCGCCATGGCATCGATCCCGGTGTTCGATCCCAACAAGCTGCAAAATTATGCCGGCAAGCGCTGTTCCGAATCGCCGCTCTGCAACCATATGGTCCAGGCCCGCTATGAGCTGGGTTCGGCGTTCAAGCCGCTGTCGATCGCGGCGGCCATGGATGCGGGCGTCGTGACCTCGATGAGCAAGCGCTATGACGCGACCGCGCCGCTGGCCGTTGGCGGCTTCCGCATCAAGGACGACCATTCGCTCGGCCGCTGGATCAACGTGCCGGAAATCCTGGTCCACAGCTCCAACATCGGCACCGCCCGGATCGCCGACGAAATGGGCGCCGCGCCGCTGCAGAAGCTGTTCCGCAGTCTGGATTTCGACCAGCGTGCGCCGATCGAGTTCAATGAGCGTGCCGGTGGCCTGTGGCCGACCAATTGGGGCCGGATCACCAGCATGACCACCTCCTACGGCCATGGCATCGCGGTGACGCCGCTGCATCTGGCGGCGGCCTATGCCGCACTGGTCAATGGCGGCATCTGGCGCCCGGCGACGATCCGCAAGCTCAAGGCCGATGAAGTGCCCGAGGGGCGCCGCGTCTTTTCCGCCGCGACCAGCGCGCGCATGCGCCAGCTGTTGCGGATGATCGTGTCGGCGGGTACAGGGCGTAGCGCCGACGCCAAGGGATTCCGGGTGGGCGGCAAGACGGGTTCCGCTGAAAAGCCCCAGGAAGGGCGCTACAACAAGACTTCGCTGGTGACGACTTTCGCTTCCGCCTTCCCGATGGACAATCCCCGCTATGTGGTTCTCGTTACGATGGACGAGGCGACGGGCCAATATGGCCTGCGCACCGCTGCATGGACGGCGGCGCCGGTGGTGAAGCGGGTGGTGGAGCGCACCGGGCCGATGCTTGGGGTGATGCCGGACGAGCGGCGGGACGTGGATATTTCGGATTTGATGCCGCTGTTGCACGGCGACAAGGAGACAGAGTGATGCGCCTCGGGTCGCTAATCGAGGAGCTGGGCGTCGAGGTCGGTGGCAACACCGGCCTCGACACGTCCGTGACGGGTTTTGCCATCGACAATCGCAAGGTCGCGCCGGGCACCATCTTCGGTGCCTTTCAGGGCCTGCGCGTCAATGGTGAGGATTTTATTGCCGATGCGGTGAAGGCGGGCGCGGTCGCGATCGTCGCCCGGCCGGAGGCGAAGGTCGAGGGCGCGGTGCATATCGCCGACGCCAATCCCCGCCGCCTGTTCGCGCAACTGGCCGCGCGCTATTTCGCGCCTTTCCCTGATGTGACCGTCGCCGTCACCGGCACCAATGGCAAGACCAGCACGGTCGAGCTGGCGCGCCAGCTGTGGCGCATGCTGGGCCACAAGTCGGCCTCGATCGGGACGCTGGGCGTCACCACCTCGGTCGATCAGGTGTCGACCGGCCTCACCACGCCGGACATCGTCACCTTCCTCGCCAACATGTCGGGCCTCAAGCGCGAGGGCATCACCCATGCCGCGTTCGAGGCGTCGAGCCATGGCCTTGACCAGTATCGCACCGAGGGGCTGCCGGTTGCGGCCGGCGCCTTCACCAACCTGTCGCGCGATCATCTCGATTATCATGGCGACATGGACAGCTATTTCGACGCCAAGATGCGCCTGTTCGACGAAGTCGTGGGCGATGGCGGCGCGGCCGTTATCTGGGCCGACGATGAATGGTCGGACAAGGCGATCCAGCGGGCTACGAAGCGGGGGCTTCGTGTGCTGAGCGTCGGGGTGCAGGGGCAGGCATTGCGTCTTGCCAACCGCACCCCGACCCAGTTGGGCCAAACGCTGGAGATCGAAGCCGATGGCAAGCTCTACAAGGTCAATCTGCCGCTGATCGGCGCCTATCAGGCGGCCAATGCGCTGACGGCGGCCGGTCTGGTCATCGCGACCGGCGGCGATACCGCCAAGGTGCTGGAATTGCTGGGTCGGGTCCAGCCGGTGCGCGGCCGCCTGGAACGCGCGGTCATCAGCAAGGCGGGCGCGCCCGTCTATGTCGACTATGCCCATACGCCCGACGGCCTGCGCGCCGCGATCGAGGCGCTGCGTCCCCATACACGGGGCAAGCTGATCGCGCTGTTCGGCGCGGGCGGTGATCGCGATGCCGGCAAGCGCCCGCTGATGGGCAAGGTCGCCGCCGAACTGGCCGACCATGTCATCGTCACCGACGACAATCCCCGTTCGGAAGAACCCTCCGCGATCCGTGCCGCCGTGATGGCGGGCGCGCCGGGGGCGGAGGAAATTGGCGGCCGCCGCGCGGCGATCGCCGCCGCCATCGGCCAGGCGGGGGGCGATGACATCGTCCTGCTCGCCGGCAAGGGGCATGAGCAGGGCCAGATCATCGGCGACCGGGTGCTACCCTTTGACGATGTCACCGTGGCACGGGAGTGCGCGGGTTGAGCGATCTCTGGACCTCGGCCGAGATCGCAGACGCTACGGGCGGCGCCGTGTCGGCGCCGTTCGCCGTTTCTGGCGTTGCCTTCGACAGTCGCGAGGTGGGCGCGGGCGACCTGTTCGTCGCGATGAAGGGCGAAACGACCGACGGCCACAAATTCATCGACAAGGCCTTCGCCCAGGGCGCGGCCGGCGCAATCGTCAGCGAGCCGGTCGACTATCCCCATGTGCTGGTGGCCGACAGTGCCGCCGCGCTGGAGGCGCTGGGCCGTGCATCACGCAAGCGCAGCAACGCGAAGATCATCGGCGTGACCGGCTCTGTCGGCAAGACCGGCACCAAGGAAGCGCTGTTCCATGCCCTTGAACGGGCCTGTCCGGGCGGCGTCCATCGTTCGGTCAAAAGCTATAACAACCATGTCGGCGTGCCGCTGAGTCTGGCGCGGATGCCGCGCGATGCGGCCTATGGCGTGTTCGAAATGGGCATGAACCATGCCGGCGAACTGGCTGCGCTGACGCGGCAGGTGCGCCCGAACGTGGCGATCGTCACCGCCATCGCGCCGGCCCATATCGAATTTTTCGGGACCGAGGAAAAGATCGCCGAAGCCAAGGCCGAGATTTTCGAGGGGCTGGAGCCGGGCGGCACCGCTGTCATTCCCTATGACAGCCCGCATGTCGCGACCCTCTATGGCAAGGCGGAGCGTCATGCCGATCATATCCTGACCTTTGGCTTCAGCCCGGAGGCGGATATTTTCGTGCGCGATACCGTGCCGGCGCCGGGGGGCGGCACGCTGGTGACCGCGGCGCTGCCGGGGGTGGAGCTTTGCTTCACCGTCGGCGCGCCGGGCGACCATTGGGTGTCCAATTCGCTCGCCGTGCTGGCCGCGGTCGAGGCGCTGGGCGGCGATCTGGCCGCTGCGGGCCTGGCGCTGGCGGAAATGCCGGGCCTACCCGGACGCGGCGCGCGCCGCATTCTGCCGGTGGCGGGGGGCGAGGCGCTGCTGATCGACGAAAGCTATAACGCCAACCCCTTGAGCATGGCGGCGACGCTCAAGCAATTGGGGCGCGAGCAGGCCGACCGCCGCATCGCCGTGCTGGGCGGCATGCGCGAACTGGGCAGCCGCAGCACCGAACTGCACGCCGCACTCTCGCAACCGTTGAGCGAGAATGGCGTCGACTATGCGATATTGGTGGGCGAGGAGATGGCGCCGCTGGCCGACGCTCTTGGCGGCCTCGTCGCCTTCGACCATGTGCCGGACGCCGCGTCGGCCACCGATCTGATCAACAAGGAAATGCGTGCGGGTGACGCGATCCTGGTCAAGGGCTCCAATGGCATCGGGCTGTCCCGCCTGGTCGCCGCCCTTGGCGATGCCGCCCGCGACGGAGATAAAGACTGATGCTCTACTGGCTTGCCCAGACCCTGGATTTTGCGGGGGCCTTCAACCTCATCCGCTACCTGTCCTTCCGGGCGGGCGCGGCGATTGCGACCGCGCTGATCATCGGCCTCGTCATCGGCCCCAAGTTCATCGGCTGGCTGCGCGTGCGCCAGGGCAAGGGGCAGCCGATCCGCAGCGACGGGCCGCAGAGCCATCTGGCCAAGCGCGGCACGCCGACCATGGGCGGCCTGATGATCCTGACCTCCATGGTCGTATCGGTGCTGCTGTGGATGGACCTGTCCTCCACCTATGTCTGGGCCTGCCTGTTCGTGACCCTGGGTTTCGGCGCGATCGGCTTCCTCGACGATTATGACAAGGTGACCAAGGCCAGCCACAAGGGGCTGTCGGCCAAGATGCGCCTGGCCTTCGAGTTCCTGATCGCCGGTTTCGCCGCCTGGATGATCGTCAATCAGCATGGCAACACCGCGCTCTATGTGCCCTTCTACAATGGGCCTGCGATCGAGCTTGGGCCTTTCTATTTCCTGTTCGCCGCCTTCGTCATCGTTGCCTTCGGCAATGCGGTGAACCTGACCGACGGGCTCGATGGCCTCGCCACCATGCCGGTCATCATCGCCTGCATGGCGTTCATGGCGATCGTCTATCTGGTCGGCCGCGCGGACTTCGCCACCTATCTGGGCATCCCGCATGTGCCGGGCGCGGGCAACCTCACCATATTGTGCGGGGCGATCATCGGCGCGGGGCTGGCGTTCCTCTGGTTCAATGCGCCGCCGGCCGCCGTCTTCATGGGCGATACCGGCAGTCTGGCGCTGGGTGGCACGATTGGCGTGATTGCGGTCACCGCCCATCATGAAATCGTTCTGGGCGTCGTCGGCGGCCTGTTCGTGGTCGAGGCACTGTCGGTCATCATCCAGGTCTTCTTCTACAAGCGGACCGGCAAGCGCGTGTTCAAGATGGCGCCGATCCACCATCATTTCGAACAGCTTGGCTGGGCCGAGCCGACCGTGGTGATCCGCTTCTGGATCATCTCCTTCGTGCTGGCACTCGCCGGCCTCGCCACGCTGAAGCTGAGGTAAGCGGATGATCGTTTCAGACGTCTTTCGCGGGAAACGCTATGCCGTGCTGGGGTTGGCGCGGTCGGGTATTGCCACCGTCGCATGTCTCATCGAAAGCGGCGCGCGGGTCACTGCTTGGGATTCCAATCCAGCTAGCATTGAGGCAGTTCGCGGGAGCTTCAACCGCGCTACAGATGAGTCAATCGACCGCATCGCGTTTCCGGCAACTGGTGCGACGCTGGAATTCGGCGACCCGATGGAGATCGACCTGGCCGGTTTCGACGGCATCGTCGTGTCGCCGGGCGTGCCGCTCAACAAGCATCCGATCGCGATGCGTGCGAAGATCGCCGGCGTGCCGATCATCGGCGACATCGAACTGTTCGCGCTCGCCCGGCCGACGCTGCCGCCGCACAAGGTCGTCGGCATCACCGGCACCAACGGCAAGTCGACCACCACGGCGCTGATCCATCACATCATCGAGCAGGCGGGCTTCCCGGCGCGGATGGGCGGCAATATCGGCCTGCCGATCCTGGGGCAGGAGCCGCTGGAGCCGAACCTGCACGGCGTGGGCGTCTATGTGCTGGAACTGTCCAGCTACCAGATCGACCTCACCCACAGCCTCGACTGCGATGTCGCTGTGCTGCTCAACATCACGCCCGACCATCTTGATCGCTACAACGGCTTTGCCGGCTATGTCGCGTCGAAGGCGCGGCTGTTCGCCATGCAGTCGGCCGACCATGTCGCGGTCATCGCGACCGAGGATGAGCCGAGCCGTGGCATCGCCGCATCGGCCCCGGCGCAACTGCGCGAAGTGAAGGCCGCCGATATCGATCCGGAGGCTCAGCTTGGCTGGCCGTCGCTGCAGGGGCCGCACAATGCCCAGAATGCCGCGGTCGCGATCGCGGTCGGCCGGGCATTGGACATCGACGACGCGACCATCATGGCCGCGCTCGCCAGCTATGCCAGCCTGCCGCACCGGATGCAGGCGGTGGGCACACATAATGGCGTGCTCTATGTCAATGACAGCAAGGCGACCAATGCCGCCTCGACCGCGCCGGCACTGGGCGCCTGGCCGGCCAGGGATGGCAAGCCGCGCATCCACTGGATTTTGGGCGGCGTCGCCAAGTCCGACAATCTGGACGAATGCGCGCCCTATTATGGCAATATCGCCCATGCCTACACCATCGGTGAGGCGGGCCACATGTTTGCCGACCTGTTGCGGCCGCACATGGCGGTCGATGACAGCGAGATGCTGAGCGCCGCCGTCCGTCGCGCCGCGCGCATCGCCCAGCCGGGCGATGTCGTGCTGCTGTCGCCGGCCTGCGCCAGTTTCGACCAGTTCCGGGATTTCGAGGCGCGCGGCGATGCCTTTGCCGCGGCCGTGAACGCGCTGGAATAGAACGCACTGGAATAGGCAGGGCGATCGGGGGCAACGGGATGGATAGCGAGGGACGTAAGGGCATGTTCAGGGCGGGCGAACTGGTGAAGGGCTTCAAGACCCGCACCGTGCCGCGCGAGCGTACCGCGCTGGCCATCTGGTTCTGGGAAATCGACCGGGTGCTGCTGTCGCTGATCGTCGCGCTGATGGCGATCGGGCTGGTCGCCGTGGCCGCCGCATCGCCGGTGGCCGCGATCGACCGTTCGACCGCGCAGGTGGCGGTCAATCCGTTGATCTATTTCTATCGCCAGCTGATGTGGGTGTTCATCGGCCTGCCGATCATGCTGGTCATCTCCATGCTGCCCCGGCCACAGGCGCGGCGACTGGCGATCTTCCTGGCCGTCTTCTTCTTCCTGATGTTGCTGTTCGTGCCGTTGCTGGGTTCCACCGTGAACGGCGCCAAGCGCTGGATCGACCTGCCGGGCTTCCGCTTTCAGCCCTCGGAATTTCTGAAGCCCGTCTATGTCGTGACGCTGGCCTGGCTGCTGTCGCTGCGCGCCAAGGATCAGAGCCTGCCGGTGATGCCGCTCACCGGCGCCATGACGCTGCTGATCGCCGCGATCCTGATGAAGCAGCCGGACTTTGGCCAGACGGTCATCTTCCTGGCCTGCTGGGGCGTGCTGCTGATGCTCTCGGGCCTCGAAATGCGCTGGATCGCCATGCTGGGCGGGCTGGCGCTGGCGGGGCTGGTCGCGGTCTACATGTTCTATGAAAATGGCCGCCAGCGCATCAACGACTTCCTGGGCATCGGTGTCCAGATGGATACCGGCCCGGACCAGACGGACCTGGCCTTCCGCACCATCACCCATGGCGGCTTCACCGGCGTCGGGCCGGGCGGCGGCCAGAACAAGTTCCGCCTGCCCGAAGCCCATACCGACTATATCTTCTCGGTGATCGGCGAGGAGTTCGGCCTGCTCGCCTGCATCGCCATCGCCTGCGTCTATCTGGCGATCGTCGTGCGCGTGCTGCTGCGCCTGCTGGACGAGGAGGATAATTTTACCATCCTCGCCGCCGCCGGCCTCACCACCCAGTTCGGGCTGCAGGCGATCATCAATATGGGCGTCAATGCGCAGATTTTTCCGTCAAAGGGCATGACGCTGCCCTTTATCAGCTACGGTGGCTCCTCTATGCTCGCGCTTTGTATCGGCGTCGGCCTGCTGCTCGCATTCACGCGGCGCAACCCCTTCATGGGTCGGCACACGGTCGTCAAATGGAGTGGTCGATGAGCATTTCCCGTCACTTCGTCCTCGCCGCCGGCGGGACGGGTGGTCACATGATTCCCGCGCATGCGGTGGCAGAGGAACTGATGGCGCGCGGCCATCATGTCGCCCTCGTCACCGATGAGCGGGGCGCGAAGATCCCCGGCATCTTCGATAAGGCGCAGGTCCATGTCATGCCGGCGGGCCGCATGACCAAGAATCCGGCGAGCTGGCCCGGCGCCCTGAAGGCGATCCTGGCCGGCCGTGCGATGGCTCGCCGTCTCAACGACACGTTCAAGCCGACTGCCGTGGTCGGCTTTGGCGGCTATCCCGCCATGCCCGCTTTGCTGGGCGCGCTGGCCGACGGCATCCCGACCGCGATCCACGAACAGAATGCGGTGCTGGGCCGGGTCAACCGCCTGCTCGCCGGCCGGGTCGACGCGATCGCCACCGCCTATCCGGTGGTCGAGCGCCTCAAGGACAAATATGCCGGCAAGGTGCATCTGGTCGGCAATCCGGTGCGCGAGGAAGTGAAGGCGCTGCGCGACGAGGAATTTCCCGCGCTGACCGACGAGAGCGTGTTCCGCGTGCTGGTGATCGGCGGCAGCCAGGGGGCAAGCATCCTGTCGAGCGTCGTGCCTGAAGGGCTGTCGATGCTGCCGATCGCGCTGCGCCGCCGCCTTCAGGTGACGCAGCAGTGCCGCGCCGAGGATATCGAGCGCGTCCGCGCTACCTATGCCGAGATGGAGATCCCGGCCGATCTCGCCACCTATTTCAACGACGTGCCCGAAAAGCTGGGCTGGTCGCACCTGATGATCGCGCGGGCAGGGGCATCGACCCTGGCCGAGCTGACCTGTGCCGGCCGTCCCGCCATCCTGGTGCCGCTGCCCAGCGCCATGGACGATCACCAGACCGCCAATGCGCGCGAGATGACAGAAGCCGGCGGCGCCCGCACCATCCCCCAGTCGCGCTTCACCGCGGTGGAACTGGCCAAGCAGATGCAGAAGATGGCGCTGGAACCCGGCGCCCTGCAAAATGCCGCCAAGCGCGCCCGTGCCTGTGGCCGCCCGGATGCGGCGCGCGACATGGCAGACCTGCTCGAAAGCATCGGCCCCGCGCCGATCATGAATGACCCGCTTCGCGTCGGCCCCACGCCGACCACGCTCAATTTGCAGGGCGTCCCTGCATGATCCGCACATATCTCTCCCCGTTCGGGCTGAGCCTGTCGAAGCCCTCTGCTGAGCGGAGCGAAGCCGCTTCGCCTGCGGCTCTGCTGGGCCCTTCGACTTCGCTCAGGGCGAACGGATATTGGAACAAGGAATATCAGGCATGAAGGGTGTCGGCACCGACATCGGCACGATCCATTTCATCGGCATTGGCGGCATCGGCATGTCCGGCATCGCCGAAGTCATGCATAATCTGGGTTACAAGGTTCAAGGATCCGACGTCGCCGAAGGCTATGTCGTGGAAGGGCTGCGCGCCAAAGGCATCAAGGTGATGATCGGCCACAAGGCTGAAAATCTGGGCGATGCCGCCGTGGTCGTCACCTCGACCGCGATCAAGCGGGGCAATCCGGAAGTCGAGCTGGCGCTGGAAAATCGCGTGCCGGTAATCCGCCGCGCGGAAATGCTGGCCGAACTGATGCGCCTCAAATCCACGGTCGCCATCGCCGGCACCCATGGCAAGACCACGACCACCTCGATGGTCGCGGCGCTGCTGGACGCGGGCGGGGTCGATCCGACCGTCATCAACGGCGGCATCATCAACAGTTATGGCTCCAACGCGCGCCTGGGCAACAGCGACTGGATGGTCGTGGAAGCCGATGAGAGCGATGGCAGCTTCCTGCGCCTCGATGGCACGATCGCGGTCGTGACCAATATCGATCCCGAACATCTCGACCATTATGGCAGCTTCGACGCGGTGAAGGACGCCTTTGTCGAGTTTGTCGAGAATGTGCCCTTCTATGGCGCGGCGATGCTCTGCCTCGACCATCCCGAGGTGCAGGCTATCCTGCCGCGCGTGCAGGACCGTCGCATCGTCACCTATGGCTTCTCCGCCCAGGCCGATATTCGCGGCGAGAATGTCCAGCCGGTGCCCGGCGGCAATCGCTTCGATGTCCAGATCCGCGAGCGCGATGGCGCGACCCGCCGGATCGAGGGCATCGAACTGCCGATGCCCGGCCGCCACAATGTGCTGAACGCCATGGCCGCGATCGGCGTGGCGTTGCAGATGGGCATTGATGACGCGACCATCCAGACCGGCTTCGCCAAGTTCGGCGGCGTGAAGCGCCGCTTCACCAAGGTCGGGGAAATCCCGGCGGGGGCAGGCGTGGCCACCGTCATCGACGATTATGGCCACCATCCGGTCGAGATCAAGGCGGTGCTCGCCGCCGCCCGCGAAGGCGCCAAGGGCCGGGTGATCGCCGTGGTTCAGCCGCATCGCTTCACTCGCCTGCGCGACCTGATGGATGATTTCCAGCAGGCCTTCAACGACGCCGACATCGTCTATGCCGCCCCGGTCTATACCGCTGGCGAGCAGCCGATCGAGGATGTCGATAGCGCAGCGCTGGTCGCCGGGCTCAAGCGCCGTGGCCATCGCAACGCCGCCACCGTCGCCGATGCGGACGATCTTGCCCGCGTCATCGCCGCCGATGTCCAGGCCGACGACATGATCATCTGCCTGGGGGCCGGCGACATCACCAAATGGGCGGCGGGCCTGTCCGCTGCGGTCACCGCCAAGGTCAAGGAAACCGCCTGATGTTCGAGCTCTTCAATGTCGGCCTGGAAATGCAGAAGCGCATGATCGACATGCAGATGCAGGGCGTGGAGGTCGCGCGCGACATGGTCGAGGCGGCACATAAGCAGGTGCAGACCGGCATGGCGGCGCATCAGGCCGGCGAGGCGGGCATGAAGGCGATGAAGAGCTGGATGAATCTCTGGGGCGTGCGCGGTTGACGACAATGGTTGCTCTCCCGGCCGTTCGCGGCGCGCTCAAGGCCGATGCGCCGCTGGCACCGCTCGTCTGGTTCAAGGCGGGCGGGGCGGCGCAATGGCTGTTCGAGCCCAAGGACGCCGACGACCTGTCCGATTTCCTTGCCATGCTCGACCCGGCGATGCCGGTGATGGCGCTCGGCCTCGGCTCCAACCTGATCGTTCGCGATGGCGGCGTGCCGGGCGTGGTGGTGCGTCTGGGCAAGCCCTTCGCCAAGGTGGAGGCGCTGGACGCCACCACCCTGGTCTGCGGCGGTGGTGCGTCGGGCATCCTCGTATCCTCGACCGCGCGGGACGCAGGCATTGCCGGTCTCGAATTTCTCCGCTCCATCCCCGGCACGGTCGGCGGCTTCGTGCGGATGAATGGCGGCGCCTATGGCCGCGAGACCGCGGACATATTGGTGGAATGCGAGGTGGTGCTGCGCTCGGGCGAGCAGGTGACCTTGCTCAACCGCGATCTTCATTACAGCTATCGCCATTCCAACATGGTCGATGGCGCGGTCGTGGTATCGGCGACCTTCCGCGGCGAACCGGGCGAACCGGCCGCAATCCAGGCGGAAATGGACCGCATCGCCACCGCGCGCGAGGAAAGCCAGCCGCTGCGCAGCAAGACCGGCGGATCGACCTTCAAGAACCCGGACGGGCACAAGGCCTGGGCGCTGGTCGATGAAGCGGGCTGTCGCGGCCTCGCGCTGGGCGGCGCGCAGGTGAGCGAGAAGCACACCAACTTCCTGCTCAACACCGGCGACGCCACCAGCGCCGACATCGAAGCGCTGGGCGAGGAAGTCCGCCGCCGCGTCAAGGAAAAGAGCGGCGTCGAGCTGGAATGGGAAATCCAGCGTGTGGGGTTGGCGAAGTGATTTGTGCTCCCAATCCGTCATCCCAGCGAAGGCTGGGATCCCTCTTTTCTTCCTTCGCTGCGTTCAAAGGCAGTGAGATGCCAGCCTTCGCTGGCATGACGATGTATCTGGAGTGTTACGCATGAGCCGTGGTCCCTGGCATGTCGCCGTATTGATGGGCGGCTGGTCTGCGGAGCGGCCGGTGTCGCTGTCGAGCGGCGAGGGTGTTGCCAAGGCGCTGGAATCGCGCGGGCATCGGGTCACGCGGATTGACATGGATCGCGACGTCGCCGCGCGCCTGGCCGAAACCGGGGCGGATGTGGTGTTCAACGCGCTGCATGGCGTGCCGGGCGAGGATGGCACGGTGCAGGGCATGATGGACCTGATGGGCCTCACCTACACCCATAGCGGCCTCGCCACCTCGGTCATCGCGATCGACAAGCAGCTGACCAAGCAGGCGCTGGTGCCGCACGGCATCCCTATGCCCGGCGGCCATATCGTGACGAGCGAGAGCCTGTACGCCGGCGACCCGCTGCCGCGCCCCTATGTTCTGAAGCCCGTCAATGAGGGCAGCTCGGTCGGCGTCGCGATCGTCACGGCCGAGGGCAATTATGGCAATCCCATCGCCCGTGACAGCGTCGGCCCCTGGCAGGAATTTCCCGAGCTTCTGGCCGAACCCTATATTCGCGGGCGCGAGCTGACCACCGCCGTGCTGGGCGATGAGGCGCTGCTCGTCACCGAGCTGCGCCCCAAGAGCGGCTTCTATGATTTCGACGCCAAATATACCGACGGCATGACCGAACATGTCTGCCCGGCGGAGATACCGGACGACATTACCGAAGCATGCAAGGCGATCGCGCTCAAGGCGCACCAGCTGCTTGGCTGCAAGGGCGCGTCGCGCTCCGACTTCCGCTGGGACGACAGCCAGGGCGTCGAGGGGCTTTACCTGCTGGAGGTCAATACCCAGCCGGGCATGACCCCCTTGAGCCTGGTGCCGGAACAGGCGAAAAAGCTGGGCATCGAATATGCCGAGCTGGTCGAGCGGATCTGCGAGGAAGCATTGACGAGGGGGCCGAACATGGGGGCTGGCAATGGCTGAGGCACGGATCCGGCGCGGCGGCACGGCGCGGCTGAGCACGGCGCGGGGCAAGGTGCGCGCCAAGGCCGGATCGGGCCGTGGCCGCCAGCTCAAGCGCCAATCCTCGTTCGATCGGCTGCTCGAACTGCTGCCGATCAGCGAGGATACGCTGCAGAAGCTGGCCACCTGGGCCATCTTCGCGATCTTCGGTGGCATATTGATCGCCATCGCCATCTATGCCGGTCTGCCCGACATGGCGCGCCAGCAGGCGGCAAGCCTGGCCGCGCGCGCTGGTTTCGAGGTGGAGAAGGTCGAGGTGCGCGGCGTCGAGCGCATGGACGAGATGCCGGTCTATAATATCGCGCTTGGCCAGGTCGATCGCTCGATGCTCTCGCTCGACCTGCCCAAGGTGCGGCAGGAAATGCTGAAGCTTGGTTGGGTCAAGGATGCGCGCATTTCCCGTCGCCTGCCCGACACGCTGGTTGTCGATATCGTCGAGCGTGATCCGGTCGCGGTGTGGCAGCATGACGGGCAATTGCATCTGATCGACGTGGCCGGCGTGGTGCTGCAATCGGTGTCGGCCGGGGCGATGCCGGACCTGCCACTTGTGGTCGGCCCCAACGCCAATCTCCAGACCGCCGGCCTCAACAAACTGATGGAAAGCGCGCCTGCCTTGAAGCCGATGCTGGCTGGCGCAACCTGGGTCGGGAACCGTCGCTGGGATCTGCGCTTTCAGTCTGGGGAGACGCTGTCGCTGCCTGAAGGCGAACAGACATCGGCGGCAGCGCTGGTGAATTTCGCGCGCATGGATGGCGTCAACCGGCTGCTCGGCCGGGGCATCGTCAAGTTCGACATGCGCGATCCCGATCGTTTCGTGCTGCGTCTGCCGCAGGGCCAGACCAGCGATAAGCCGGCAGCGGCGGACGCCAAGGCGGAAAAGACCGCAAGTGCGCCTGCCGCGGGCGAGGAAGGCTAAGTCATGGCACAGCCCAAGGTCGAAAAGCTCATCACCGCGATCGATATCGGATCGTGGAAGGTGTCCGCGCTGATCGCGGGGCGCACCGATACGGGTGAGCTGGCGATCCTGGGCACCGGCCAGCGCGAGAGCCGGGGCGTGCGCCGCGGTTTCATCGCCGACATGGAGCGCACCGAACTGGCCGTGCGCGAGACGGTGGAACAGGCCGAGCGTGTCGCCGGCACCAATATCGAGGATGTCTGGGTCAGCTTCTCGGGCGGCAGCCTGGTGAGCGACGTCGTCACGGTCGAGCGCGACATGGGCGGCTATCGCGTCGAGCAGCCGGACATCGACGATCTGCTGACCACCGGCCAGCAGGGTATCGACCCCGATGGCCGCATCATCCTTCACGCGCAGCCGACCTGCTTCACCATCAATGGCAAGGTGCCGGTGAAGAAGCCGCTGGGCATGCATGCCGATCTGCTGGGCGTCGACATCCATGTCGTGCTGGCGGATGGCGCGCCGCTCGCCAATCTCGACCTGTGCGTGCGTGGCGCCTATCTGAACGTCAATTCGATCGTCGCTTCGCCGATCGCGACCGGGCTTGCCTGCTTGTCGGAAGAGGAGCGCGACCTGGGCGTGGCGCTGGTCGAGATGGGGGCAGGGGTCACCAATGTCTCGCTCTATGCCGGCGGCATGCTGGTGGGGCTGCATTCGATCCCGATGGGCGCGTCCGACATCACCGATGATATCGCTTCGGCCTTTGGCATTCGCCGCAGCCAGGCGGAGCGGATCAAATGCTTCTATGGTTCGGCGATGCAGAACCGCCGCGACTTCCGCGAGATGATCGAGATCGCGACGCCCCATGGCGATGTCGCCATTCCGGGGCAGAGCGCCGGCCCCAATGCGGAAGGCGGCAAGATCACCCGCGCAGCGCTGGTCGGCGTCATTTGCGAACGGCTGAACCAGATCATGGCGGAAGTGAATGCGGCGCTGGCCGGCATGGGCTTCAACAGCACCGGGCGCCAGGTCGTGCTGACCGGTGGCGGCGCGGAGATGAAGGGCATTGCCGACTATGCGCAAGGTGCATTGGGGCGTGCGGTGCGGGTCGGTCGCCCGCGCGGCTTGTCAGCCATGCCCGAAGCGCATAGTGGCCCGGCCTTCGCCACTTTGGCCGGATTGGCGCTTTACGGCGCTTCAAACCCGGTTGATCTTAGGGCGATGGCGCCTGCGCCGCAAACCGTGCATCGTCTGGGCGCCCCGCAATGGTGGCAGCGCATGATGCGGGCGATGCGGACGAATTACTGAGCGAATTTGAACGAAAACGAAAATAGCAGGTGAAATACTCTATTTTCTGGTGTTAACAATTGATGACGGTTGTCACTTCCTGACGAGGAAGCTGAGGGAGCAAAGTATATGAGCATCGAGATCAGCCCGCCGCATGTGGATGAATTGAAGCCACGCATTGCGGTGATAGGCGTTGGCGGTGCAGGCGGTAACGCCATCGCGAACATGATCGCGGCCAGCGTCGAGGGCGTCGACTTCATCGTCGCCAATACCGACGCGCAGGCGCTGAACGCCTCGCCGGCCGAACGGCGCATCCAGCTTGGCCCGCAGATCACCGAGGGTCTGGGCGCCGGTTCGCGCCCCGAAATCGGTCGCGCGGCGGCCGAGGAAACGATCATCACCGTCGAACAGGCGCTGGAAGGCGCCCATATGTGCTTCATCACCGCCGGCATGGGCGGCGGCACCGGCACCGGTGCGGCCCCGGTCATCGCCAAGGCGGCGCGTGAAAAGGGCATCCTGACCGTCGGCGTCGTGACCAAGCCCTTCACCTTCGAGGGCAATCGCCGCATGAAGTCGGCGGAAAGCGGCATCGACGAGCTGCAGAAGCATGTCGACACGCTGATCGTCATCCCGAACCAGAATCTGTTCCTGATCGCCAACCCGAACACGACCTTCAAGGAAGCGTTCCAGATGGCGGACGAGGTGCTGCAGCAGGGCGTGCGCTCGATCACCGACCTGATGATCATGCCGGGCCTCATCAACCTCGACTTTGCCGACGTCCGTTCGGTGATGGGCGAAATGGGCAAGGCGATGATGGGCACCGGCGAAGCGGAAGGCGACGGCCGTGCGCTTCAGGCGGCGGAAAAGGCGATCGCCAACCCGCTGCTCGACGGCGTGTCGATGCGCGGCGCCAAGGGCGTGATCGTGTCGATCGTCGGTGGCGACGACATGCGCCTCATGGAAGTCGACGAAGCCGCCAACCATATCCGCGAACTGGTCGATCCCGATGCGAACATCATCTGGGGCAGCGCCTTCAACGACAATCTGAACGGCAAGATCCGCGTATCGGTCGTCGCGACCGGCATCGACAATGAAGTCGGCAGCCAGGCCGCGCCGCTGACCCAGCCGTTCAGCTTTGCCAGCCGTCCGGCCGTCGCCGTGCCGCAGGCACCGCGTCCGGCACCGGTGGCCGCGCCCGCGCCGGCCGCGCCGGTCGCTGCTGCGCCGGCCCCGGTCGCCGCGCCCGAGCCCGAAGCGCTGGAACTGGACGTGCCCGAAGCCCCGGCGCCCGCGCCGATCGCGGCGCCTGCCGCCGAAAAGGCACCGCCGGCCTTCGCGCCTGCGCGTCCCGCCGCCGTCTTCTCCGACGAGGATCCCTCGCAGGATGAACTGCTGCTCGGCGCCGAAGCAGCCGAACCGACCGCACCGGAAGCCGCGCCCAAGCCCGCCCAGCCGGCGCCGCGCGTCGCGACCGGTGGCACGCTGTTCGAGCGTATGGCCGGCCTGACCCGTGGCAGCGAAAAGGCACCGGGCGCCGAAGAAGGCACGCAGGGTCTGGATATCCCGCGTTTCCTCAACCGCCAGAACAACCAGTAAGGCCAGCGTGCGGGCATAGGCCCGCACCGGCCTGCCAAAGGCGCGCCGTCGGTCGCTTCGGGCGACCCGGCGCGCTTTTTTGTGCAGGTCATTTCCCATTGCTTCCGCGATCCGCTAAGGCAGCCATGTGACACGATCTCATCTATGGATTCTCGGCAGCCTGCTTCTTGCCACGGCTGCGCAGGCGCAAACCGACCAGGCCGATCTGGTCCGGCCCTCGGGCGCCGCAGACCTCAACAATAATCTGGCGAAACTGGCCACCAATCCGCGTGATTTCAACGCGTTGGTGGGGGCGGGCGAAGCCGCGCTGGAGCTGGACGATGCCCGCGCGGCCGCCGGTTTCTTTGCCCGCGCCGACGCGATCCAGCCCAATAATGGACGCACCAAGGCGGGCCTGGGGCGGGTCATGCTGAAGATGCAGAACCCGGCCGAAGCGCTGCGCCTGTTCGACCAGGCGACCCGTGCCGGCTATCCCGAAGCGACCATCCAGGGCGACCGTGGCCTTGCGCGCGACATGACCGGCGACCAGGCCGGGGCGCAGCGCGATTATCATGCCGCCCTGCAGCGCACCCCGGACGATGCCGAACTGGTGCGCCGCTACGCTGCCTCGCTTGGTATTTCGGGGCAGGTGGATGCCGCCGACAAGGTGTTGCAGCCGCTGCTCTACAAGAGCGACCGGGCCGCCTGGCGCTATAATGCCTTCATCCTGGCGATGAACAACCGCCAGGCCGAGGCCAAGAAGGTGGTCGACCAGACCATGCCGGCCCAGCTGGCGAGCGCCATCACCCCCTATATGCAGAAAATGCCCTATCTGACGGCGGCGCAGAAGGCGGCTGCGGTCCATTTCGGTCATTTCCCGCAGGTGGTCGCGACCAGCATCACGCCGATCGTGCCGACCCCGCCGGCGCCGGGTGTCCAACTGGCGTCGCGCGACGCCGCACCTGCCGCCGCCGCGTCGACCGCGCCGGCCCAGGGGGATCGCCGCACGACCCGCAACGGCAGTGGCCGGCAGCGCGGCACGTCGCTGGCCCGCGCGCCGCTCGGCACGCCCCCCTCTAGCCAGTCCCGCGCCCGCCAGCCTGCCGCCAGCCAGCCCGCGTCGACCCAGAGCCGGACGCAGGTTGCCGCACAAGCCACGCAGCCTGCTGCCCCCACGCCGACGCCTGCGCCCGCAACGGTCCAGCCGCTGCCCGCCGACACGCGCGGACGCCAGCCGGTCGTCCAGCCGACGCCGAGCCAGAGCGCCCGTTCGGAGATGGTGCAGCCGGTGCCCGGTCAGGCGACCACCCAGACGCCAGCGCCCGCGCCAACCCCGGCACCAACTCCCGCCCCGGTCCGCAGCGCATCGGCCGATGTGCAGGGGCCGCCTGCGCCGGGCCTCGACGCGCTGGACGGCGGCGCCCCGCGCTCCACCGCACCGGCGCCGACCACCGGCCAGCCAAGCGCCGCTTCGCAGCTCAATTCGAGCGCCCTTGCCCAGGCGTCGAGCGTGACCCCGCCCGCGCCGCAGGGCACGCCGCCCGCGGAGACGGCATCGGCGCCGGTCGCCACCCAATTTACGCCGCCGGCCGACAGCGCTGCGCCGCAGCCGGCGCCGGAGGCGACGCGCAGTCTGGCCGACATCATTCACGCCATCGACGTGCCCGACAGCGAGCGCCGCTCGAACGTGGTCGCGGTCGACCTGGCCGAGGTCGAGAAGCTGCAGGCCGCCCGCCGGGCCGCCGCCCGCCAGGCGGAGGCCGACAAGGCGAAGAAGGCGGCCGCCGCCAAGGCCAAGGCGGAAGCCGACGCCAAGGCGAAGAAGGAAGCCGAGGAAAAGAAGCGGCTGGCCGCCAACCCCGCGCGCAACTGGGTGCAGATCGGCACCGGGCAGAAGAGCGCGCTGGCCTTCACCTTCAAGCGCTTGCAGGGCAAATATGACGCGGTCGCGCCGCAGGATGGCTGGAGCGCAAGCTGGGGCCAGACGTCCCGCCTGTTGATCGGTCCCTTTGCCAGCTTCACCCGCGCCAGGACGGTCGAGGCGGACCTCAAAAAGGCCGGCGCCGACGCCTTTGCCTGGCAGAGCGATGCGGGCGAGGTGGTCGAAAAGCTGGGCAGCAAATAAGAGGTTCGCATGACGATGCTCGCATCCTACGCCTCTCAGCCCGACCAGAGCCGGGGGCGGCTCCATGCCGAACCGGGCGGCGAGATGCGCGGCCCGCGCGACGTGTTTCAGCGCGACCGCGACCGCATCATCCATTCGATCTCCTTCCGCCGGCTGCGGCACAAGACGCAGGTGTTCGTGTCGCCCGACGGCGATCATTATCGCGTGCGCATGACCCACAGTCTGGAGGTGGCGCAGATCGGCCGCGCCATCGCCCGCACGCTTGCCCTCAACGAGGATCTGACCGAGGCGCTGTGCCTGGCCCATGATATCGGCCATCCGCCCTTCGGCCATGCCGGCGAGGATGCGCTGGAGGCGGCGCTGGAGGATCATGGCGGCTTCGATCATAATGCGCATACGCTGCGCACGCTGATGCTGCTGGATTCGCCCTATCCGCGCTTTCGCGGCCTGAACCTCAGCTGGGAAATGCTGGAGGGGCTGGCCAAGCATAATGGACCGGTGACCAGGCCCGGCTGGGCGATGCGCGAACTGGACGCGCTGTTTCCGCTCGACCTTGTCAGCCATGCCTCGCTGGAGGCGCAGCTGGCAGCGCTGTCGGACGATATCGCCTATGACAATCACGACATTGACGATGGCCTGCGCGCCGGGCTGCTGAGCCTGGAGCAGCTTTTGACCGTGCCGCTGGTGCGCCATTGCTGGGATCGGGTGACGGCCCGCTATCCCGATGTGCCGCAGGATCGGCTGCTGCGCGAACTGGTGCGCGAACAGATTGGCGTGATGGCCAATGACCTGCTCACCACCACCCGCGCCAATATCGCGGCCGCCGGGGTTGAGACGGTCGCCGATGTCCGCGCGCTGGGCCGCACGCTGGTCGCTTTCTCGCCCGAACTGGCGGCGCAGGAACGCGAGCTGAAGCGCTTCATGTATGCGACCCTCTATCATCATCCCGACCAGCTCGCCGCCGCCGACCGGGCACGGGTGATCGTGATCGACCTGTTCCGCGCCTATCTGGCCGACCCCGCGCTGATGCCGCCCGAATGGCGCGACGAATGCGCGCTGGAGGAACCGACCCGCAGCCGCCACATCGCCGACTTCATCGCCGGCATGACCGACCGCTATGCCGAAAAATGCCATGCCGAAATTTGCGGGGCACTGGTCTAGGCGCGAGCCGCCGGTCGGGGTTCAATACAAAATACCGGATTGGAAAAAGGGGGGGCGATGGTGGCATCGGGCTGTGACGCTTAACGACCAATTCCAGACTGTTCCCCCTCCCGTAAACGGGAGGGGGTTAGGGGGTAGGAAGGACGTCGCCAAAGCCCACCCCGCTGCGACTAACGCGCTGCGCGCGCAAGTCTCGCTACCCCTGTTGTCGGCCGGCGCGGTGCAGGGGGCGTCGAAGGGCGAGAGACGGTCATGGATGCCATGATTGTCGGCCGCGTGAAGGCGGGCAGGGCAGCGCCAGTGTGCGCGGCCATCATCATCGCGATCAGCATGGATCCTCCATCGGAGCGTCAGCAGCCGTCGGGCGACTATGATCCTGCGCCGGGGCGACCGCAATCTGGAAATGCGATCTGGCCTGCCGCCTACGCGGCGCGGAAGCACTGCAGGATCTTGCTGCGATGGGTCTTTTCCATCACGAAGATGGTGTCGGCCCAGCGCAGCATCTCATCGTCCAGCGGCGTTTCCGCGTCATGGTTGGTGCCCGCCGACAGGGTTTCGATGCCGGGATGGTCAGCGAAAATCTGTTCGGCGGTCGGGCTGCGCAGCTTGTTCTGGCTGCAGACGAAGAGATAATGCCGGTCCCGCGCCTTCACTTACCATAGCCGGTCATGGAGAAGGGGCGGGCCTTTACGCCGGTCGCCCATGTCTTGTTGGGGCTGGCCTGCATGGTGAAGCGCAGTTCGCCGCCAGCGCGGATTTCCGCGTCGGTGATATAGCCGCGATCGAGCGGCTTGCCGTTCAGCGTCACCTGGCCGACATAGCGGTTGGCGTCGGTCAGGCCGTCGGCAATCACGGTGAAGCGGTGGCCGCTGGGCAAGGTCATCTCGGCGCGGTCGACGAAGGGGCGGCCGATCACATATTGGTTGCTGCCCGGCGCCACGGGATAGAAGCCCAGGGCGGTGAAGACCAGCCAGGCGGACATCTGGCCCAGATCGTCATTGCCGGCCAGGCCTTCGGGCGTGGGCTTATACTGGCTGTCGACGATCTGCTTCAGGCGCTCCTGCGTGCGCCAGGGCTGGCCCGCATAGCTGTAGAGATAGGCGACATGGTGGCTGGGTTCGTTGCCATGGATATATTGGCCGATCAGGCCGGATATGTCTTCGGCATGGCTATAGTCGATCTTGCTATTGTCATAGTCGAACATGGCGTCGAGCTTGGCGACGGTCTTCGCGTCGCCGCCCAGCAGGCGGAACAGCCCGCCCTGATCGTGCGGCATGAACCAGCTATATTGCCAGGCATTGCCCTCCGTATAGTCGCTGCCATAGTTGATCGCGGTCGGATCGAAGGGGGTGCGGAAGCTGCCATCCGCCTGGCGCGCGCGCAGGAAACCGGTCTTGGCGTCGAAGCTGTTGCGCCAGTATTGGGCGCGCTTCTCGAAGCGCTCTGCCGTGGCGGTGTCGCCCAGCTGGCGGGCGAGGCGGGCGATGGTCCAGTCGTCATAGGCATATTCGACCGTCTTGGACGCGGCTTCGGGTTCGCGGTCGATGGGGACATAGCCAAGCTTCATATAGTCGCCGAGGCCGCCATAGGGCGCATAGTCGGCGCTGGCGACCATGGCTTTCAGCGCGCCGGCGCAATCGATGCCCCTGATCCCTTTCAGGCAGGCGTCGGCGATGACCGGGACGGCATGATAGCCGATCATCGTCCAGGTCTCCTTGCCGCCAAACTGCCAGACGGGCAGGATGCCGAACGGGCTGGTCTTCTGCCCCGCGACCAGCGAGTTCACGAAATCGGCATTTTTCGCTTCGGGCTGGATCAGCGTCAGCAGCGGATGTTCGGCGCGGAACGTATCCCACAGCGAGAAGGTGGAATGCATGGTGAAGCCGGTTCCGGCATGGACCTGATCGTCCGGCCCGCGCCAGCGGCCGTCGGTATCGCTCCAGACGCTGGGCGCCATCAGGCTGTGATATAGGGCGGTGTAGACATTGGTGCGCATCGGCTTGGGCGCATCGATCTTCACGGCCCCAAGCGCATCGTTCCAGGCGGTGCGGGTCTTCGCCCGGATCGCGTCGAAATCGCCCGGCTCGCTGGCGAGGTTGGCGATCGCGCCATCCTCGTCCACGCCCGACAGCGCGACCTTCGCCTCCAGCGGTTTCGTCAGCGTGCCAAAGTCGAGCTGGGCCACCAGCGCGCGGCCGGAGAGGGAATCCAGCGTCTCGGGGCCGCGACCGGGGCCCTTGAAGCCTTTGTACAAGATGTCCTTTTCGGTGCTGACGAAGCGGTGGCTGGTCAGCGGCGCGGAAAAGCGGATGGCGAAGAAGATGCGCCGGGGCGTCGCCCAACCGCGCACCTCGCGCGATCCGGTAATCGTGCCGTCGGGGCGGATGCGGATGGAGGACCAGAGGATCTTGCCGGGATAATCATAGATGATCGAGCGCAGGTCGAGTAGCAGATGCGCGGCCTTGCCGGTGGGGAAGGCATAGCGGTGGACACCGACACGGGTGCCGGCGGTCATTTCCGCACGCACGCCCGGATCGGTCAGGGTGACGGCATAATAGCCGGCCGAGGCGACCTCATCGGCCTTGTGCGAGCGGAAGCCGGGGGTCTTGTCGTCGCCGGCCTCCAGCGGGACGCTGTCGCCGCTGACCGGCATCACCAGGAAATCGCCCAGATCGCTATGGCCTGCGCCCGAGAAATGGGTGTGGGAAAAGCCGAGGATCACCGGGTCTTCGTGGCGATAGCCGGCGGCCCAATTATAGGTCTGGCGGGCCGGGCCGACATGGGTGTCGGGCGAGAGCTGGACCATGCCGAAGGGGGCGACGGCGCCGGGGAAGGTGTGGCCTTCACCCGAGGTGCCGATGAAGGGGTCGACCGCATCGACCGGCGCGGAAGGCGCTTCGCTGGTCTGGGCGGAAAGGGCGGTGCCGGTGAGCAGGGCGGCCAGCAGGACGGGGCGAGCGATGCGGGTCAGGATCATGGCGCTGGGTTAAATCATGGCCGGGCGGCCGGGCCAAGCCGATAGCGGCAATTTTCTGTCCCCAAGAAAGGCTGGGCTGGCGTCGGCGGGTTTGGCTGGCTAGCTATCGCAGGTAATGAAAAGAGCGTTGATCGTCCGACATGTGCCGCGCGAGGGTGCGGCAGGCTATCTCCAGCCGATCGAGGCGGCCGGCTATCAGATCGAGCGGATCGATGTGGCCAGCCCCGATTTCGCCGATATCGACCTGACCGAACCGGATCTGCTCATCATGATGGGCGGGCCGATGGGCGTCTATGAGCAAGATGTGCATCCCTGGATCCCGGTGCAGATCGGCAAGCTTTCCGCGCGGCTGGCGGCGGACCGGCCGACGCTGGGCGTGTGCCTGGGCAGCCAGATGATCGCGGCGGCGCTGGGCGCGCGGGTTTATCCGGGCGGGCATATGGAACTGGGCTTTGCGCCGGTCAGCGTCAATGCGGCGGGGGCGGGATCACCGCTGCGCCATATCGACGGCGTGCCAGTGCTGCACTGGCATAGCGACACGTTCGACCTGCCCGACCATGTCGAGCTGCTGGGATCGACCGATCGCTATGCGCATCAGGCGTTCCGACGCGGGGCCAATCTGTTGGCGCTGCAATTCCACGCCGAAATGGGCGAGGATCCGCGCTTCGAGGACTGGCTGACCCATTTCTGGGCCGATCTGGACGTGGCCGGAAAATGCGGCATCGCGCTGCGGAAGGATCATGACGATCATGGGCCGGGCGCGGTGGCGGCGGGCCGGGCGATGATCGGCGAATGGCTGGTGGGAATCGAGGCGTAAGGAACCCACCTCCTTTCGCTAGCCACTGCGGGCTATCAGCGGCACTGCGGCCAGCCGGTCGGCCGACGTCAGGAAAAATGTCTTGCCGCCCTCGCCGATGCAGCAATTGGCGATTGCCTTGCCGGTGCGGATCTTGCCGAGTAGCCTGCCGTCGGGCGCGCAGACATGGACGCCGCCGGGGCCGGTGGCAAAGACCGTGCCGTCGGCCGCGGTCTTGATCCCGTCGGGCAGGCCCGGCTCGCCGGCCGCCAGTTCCCTGGCCATGTCGCGGAACAGGCGCTGCCCCGTGGGCAGGCCGTCCGCGCCCAGGCTGTAGGCCAGCACCTGCGGTCGTTTCTCGTCCGACAGCGCCAGATAGAGGGTGCGGCCGTCGGGCGAGAGGGTCACGCCATTGGGCCGGCGATGGCTGCCGTCGATCAGCGTCACCATGCCGTCGGGCGTCAGCCGGTAGAGGCCGTTGAAGCCGATCTCGCGCAGCGATGACGTGTCGCCATCGGTCAGGCCATAGGGCGGGTCGCTGAAATAGATGCTGCCATCGCCCGCGATCGTCAGGTCATTGGGGCTGTTGAAGCGCTTGCCCTGATAGCGGTCGGCGAGGATGGTCCGCGCCTTTGTCTTGAGGTCTACACGCACGATCGCGCGCGTGCCGCTGTCGGCGCCGACCAGATGGCCGTCCCTGTCGATCGCGATGCCGTTGAGGCCGGCTTCGCGTATCTCCTTGGGGATCGCGGTCTGCAGGCCCGAGGGCGAGAGGAAGGACGACACGCCATCCTTGCGGGTCCAGCGATAGACGATGTTGGACGGCGGATCGCCGAACAGCAACGCGTCGATCGGCGCGGCCCAGGTCGGCCCCTCTGCCCAGCGATAGCCCTGCGCCAATATCTCCACCTGCGCGCCGGGCGCGATGATGCGGTCCAGCGCCGGGTCGATCCGGTCGATCCGCGCGGCCGGCAGGTCGGCAGCATGTGCGAAGGCGTGGGTGAGCGGCAGGGCGGCCATCCCGGCCAGCAGGGTGCGACGATCGATCATGCGGTGAGGCTAACCGAGCGATGCTCCGCAGCCGAGCGATAGATCGCCTCGATCACGCGCAGATCGGCCAGCCCCTCCTCACCCGCGACGATCGGCGCGGTGCCGTTCGCGATGCACTCGGGCAGATGGTCCAACTGCGCGGCAAACTGGTTCTTCGCCGGCGCCGGCAGGCTGCGCGGCGTGGTCACGCCATCCTTGCGGATCATCATCGTCTGGCCGCTATATTGGGTCGCGGGTTCCATATCGATCCAGCCCTGGGTGCCGATCACCCGATAGCCATTATGGGCCGAGCTGTAGCTCGACACGCAATTGGCGATGATGCCCGACGGAAAGCGCAGCATGAAGTTTATCCGGTCCTCGACGGTGGCGAAGCGCGGATCGCTGCGGTCGGTGCTGGCGATCGCGCTCACCTCCACCGGCTCCTCGCCGCTCAGGTAGCGCGCGGCGTTGAGGCTATAGATGCCGATGTCCATCATCGATCCGCCACCCGACAGGGGCTTGTCGAGCCGCCATTGCCCGGCCTTGATCGGGAAGCCATGTTCGGCGGTAACGATCCGCGTCGGCCCGACATGGCCGCTCCGCGCCAGCTCGATCGCCAGGCGGTTATAAGGCTCGAAGCGGGAGCGATAGCCGATCATCAGCTTGCGGCCGGCCTTGGCGCAGGCGGCGATCATCGCCTGGCATTCGGCCACCGACACCGCCATCGGCTTCTCGCACATCACATGCTTGCCCGCCTGCGCGGCGCGGATGCTGTATTCGGCATGGAGGCTGTTGGGCAGGACGATATAGACGATGTCGATATCGGGATTGTCGCGGATGCGGTCGAACTCGGCATAGCTGTAGCGATGCGTCTTGGGGATGCCGTACTGGTCGCCATATTGCGCCAGCTTGGCCGGCGTGCCGCTGACCAGCGCGACCAGCTTCGCATGCTCGCAGCCGGCGAAATTGGGCATGAACTGCTGCGTGGCATAATAGCCCAGGCCCACAATGGCATAGCCCAGCTTGCGCTGTGGCGCGGCGCAGGCGGCCGTGCTGCCCATGCCGGCCAGCACCAGCCCGGCGCCGATGCCCCCCATCAACTCCCGTCGCGATCGATCCATGCGGCGTCTCCCGCCAAGAGGGTGGTGTTCAGTCGGCGGCGCGGCTCAGCGCCGGGCGCATCCAGCCGAAATGGCTGGCGGCGATGGCGACCTGGGTGCGGTTGCGGACGTTGAGCTTGCGCATCAGCGCGGTCATATGGACCTTCACCGTCGCCTCGGCCATGCCCAGCTCATAGGCGATCTGCTTGTTGAGCAGGCCCGAATGGACGCAGCGCATCACCTTCATCTGGGTCGGCGTGAGATGTGGAGCTTCGGGGACCATCTGGTCCTGGCGATCGAGAATATGCAGATCCTGCATCCTGCCTCTCCCTCTGATTGATCCGCGTTGGGGCCTGGACCGGCCCAAGGATTCGTTAGCGCTAACGATACTGGAATCAGTCAGACAGGTTCAAGCGAAAATTTGCAATATTCGGGAAATAACCTAGCGCATGGCCGAAATGCGGCTATAATCTGTCTAACAGATTTTCGGGATTCGCCCTGCGGATGACCGGCTACGCATAGGAAAGAGAGGGTGGGGATGGCGTTACCATATCGTCGATCGGTGCCATGTGGCCGGGCGTTCAGCCAGGGCGGACTACAGGGAGGCATGATCCGATGACCCCCGCCGACTATCGCCTGCTGATCGCCGCCGTCATCGGCATCGCCCTTTCCATCGCGCTCATCATCCGCGGCCGGCTCCATCCCTTTGTCGGCCTGCTGTGCGGCGCCTTCACCGTCGGCCTGATCGCCGGCCTGCCGATGGAGGAAACTGCCAAGGCGGTCGAAAAGGGCGCGGGCACCATATTGGGCGGCACCGGCCTGGTCGTGGCGCTGGGCCTGGGCCTCGGCGCGATGCTGCAATTGTCGGACGGCGCCGGCGGCCTTGCGCGCTCGGCGCTGCGCATCTCCGGCGTGAAGGGTGCGCCCTGGGCCAGCCTGTTCACCGCCATCGTCATCGGCCTGCCGCTCTTCTTCGAGACCGGCCTCGTCCTGCTGCTGCCGATCGTCGCGTCGGCCGCCGCCGCGCTGCCCGCCGGGCAGAATGGCGATACCGCCAAGCTCAAGCTGATGCTGCCCGCGCTGTCGGGCCTGTCGGTCGTCCATGCGCTGGTGCCGCCGCATCCGGGGCCGCTGCTCGCCGTCAACGCGCTCGGCGCCAATCTCGGCCTCACCCTTCTCTATGGCCTGATCGTCGGCATCCCGACCGCGATCATCGCCGGCCCGCTGCTGGCCCGCTTCACCGCCCCCGGCGTGAAATTGAACCCGCCGCTGCTCGATCCGGTCAAGGTCGATGTCGCAACCCCCTCGGTCGGCCGTGCGCTGGCCGCCGTGCTGCTGCCGGTGGTGCTGATCGCCGCGGGACAGGCGGTGGCGCTGCTGCCGGCATCGGTCGCGCCGCATTTCCACTGGCTTGGCTGGGTCAGCGATCCAGTCGTCGCGCTGCTGATCGCGGTGCTGGTGGCGCTGCCGCTGCTGTTCGGCCGCCGTATTACCGATGCCAAGATCCAGAACGCGATCTGGACCGAAGCGATGATCCCGGCCGGCGGCATCATCCTGGCGATCGGCGCGGGCGGCGCACTCAAGCAGGTGCTGGTCACGGCCGGCCTTTCCGATCTGCTGGTCCGCTTTGCCGCCGGCGGCGCCATTTCGCCGATCCTGCTCGCCTGGGGCGTGTCGGTCTGCATCCGCCTCGCCACCGGATCGGCCACCGTCGCGACGATCACCACCGCCGGCGTGATGCAGGGCCTCGTCGCGGCATCGGGCGTGGAACCCGAATGGATGGTGCTGGCGATCGGCGCGGGCTCGCTTTTCTTCTCCCACGTCAATGATCCCGGCTTCTGGCTGGTCAAATCCTATCTCGGCACCGACATGCCGGGCACGTTCAAGACCTGGTCGATCATGGAAACCGTGGTCGCGGTGGTCGGCCTGCTGCTGGTGCTGGTCGCCAGCAGCATCTTCTGACCAGAGCGCTGCTGACGCTTGTCGTCGGCAGCCTCTCATGACTAGGAGGCACAGGATGTTGCCCAGCGATCCACAGGTGCGCCGATGAACCAGGCCCGATTGTCCGACCATGCCTATGCCGGCATTGTCGAGATCATCAACGACCAGGATCTGGCGGTCGGCGATCGCCTGCCGTCGGAAGCCGCGCTGGCGGAGCGGTTCGGCGTCTCCCGCGCGATCGTGCGCGAGGCGCTGGTCCGCCTCGCCTCGGACGGCATTACCGAGGCGCGCCGGGGTGCCGGCTCCTTCGTGAAAAGCCGCCCGTCGCAGCGCCTCGCCGCCTTCATGCCGGCGACCGAACTGCCCGCGACGCTCGGCAGTTACGAGGTCCGCTTCGTGCTGGAGGCGGAGGCCGCGCGCCTCGCCGCCACCCGCCGCAGCCCGATCGAAATGGCCCATGTCGAGGAAGGGATGGAGATGCTGCGCACCGCCCTGCTGTCGAGCGAGCCCGCCCATGCCGAGGATATGGAACTGCACCGCCGCATTGCCGAGGCGACCGGCAACCCGGCCTTCCTGATCGCCTTCGACGCGCTCCATGCCGATGTCGACAAGGTGATGCGCGCCGGCGTCGACATCAGCCGATCGCGCCCGCCCGAAGTGATCGCGACCATGCTGCGCGAACATGAACAGATCGTCGCCGCCATCCGCGCACAGGACGCCGAAGGCGCGGCCCTCGCGATGCGCTGGCATTTGTGGGAGGGGCGGCGACGGCTGATGCCGTGAGGGCAGGCGGATAGCGGCGCACGATGACGGGACAGGAAGGGAGCAAGCTCCCCCAAACCACCCCAACGGAAACGCTGCGTTGGCGTTCCGCCGGCTGGTCCGGTCGTCGCGCGGACTTTATCTCTCTGCCCATGACACTGCATCCCCAGATTGCGGCCTTTGCTGCCCAGCTTGACGATCTTTCCCGCCTGTTGCGGGCGCAGGGCGCGCGACCCTGGGCGGATCGGGTCGACCTCATCCAGCGCGCCGTCGCGGACTCCAATTATGCTGGCGTCACGCGCTTCCTGGACATGTTCGAGGGGGAGAGCGGCTTTGCCGACCTGACCCTTTCGGACGAAGCGGCCGATGCGGCGCTCTCCGAATGCCGGGCGGCGGCGTTGGCGATGGCGCAGCGGCTGGCGCGCGAGGAAGGCTGATCCGGCCATAACCTGCGTCCCTGCGACATTTGCCCGATTGACGCCGCCCGCGCTTTGAGCAAATGCGTGGGGCGTCTCCGGTGCCGAGGATTCGGCAGCGGGCACGATGCGGGAGAGCATGGGCGCCTTTCAGGCTCGAGCCCGTCGCCGAAGGAGCAACCGCCCCGGAATCTCTCAGGCCAAAGGACCGCATCGCGCGTAGATACTCTGGAAAGCGGATGGCCCCGTGCCGTCCCACCGAAGGGGTAAGCCAGCCGGCCCCAGGCCGCTGGTCAAAGCTCTCAGGTTCCGTGACAGAGGGGGTGGCATGCCGGAAGCGCCGATTCGTCGGCCGCGCTGGCCTGTCGCCGCATCCCTCCTACGGAAAGGTCTTGCCATGACCGCCACTGACGACGTCGCCGCCCTCGAAGCGGAACTGCCCCTCGAAGCCCTGCCGCTGGACGCCTGGCACCGTGCCAAGGGCGCGCGCATGGTCGGCTTCGCCGGCTATCACATGCCGATCCAGTATGAAGGCATCATGGCCGAACATAGCTGGACCCGCGAACATGCCGGCCTGTTCGACGTCAGCCATATGGGCCAGCTGACCTTTTCCGACGAGACCGGCGGCGCCAGCGTCGACGCGGCGCTCGAAACCCTGCTGCCCAGCGACATCAAGGGGCTGAAACCCTTCCGCCAGCGCTATTCGATGCTGCTGGACGCGGAAGGCGGCATCCTCGACGACCTGATGGTCTCGCGTCCCGGCGACGGCGCGTTCGAAGGCGCGGCGATCTACATGGTCGTCAATGGCGCGACGAAATATGACGATATCGGCTGGATGATCGAGCATCTGCCCGACGACGTCACCATGAACCATATGGCCGACCAGGCGCTGCTGGCGCTGCAGGGCCCCGAAGCGGGCGAGGCGATGGCCGCGCTGATCCCGGAAACCGCCGACCTCATCTTCATGCAGTCCGGTCCCTTCACCTGGCGCGGCGTGCCGCTGTGGATCAGCCGTTCGGGCTATACCGGCGAGGATGGCTTTGAAATCAGCGTGCCGGGCGATTCCGTGGCGCTGCTGGCCGATGCGCTGTGCGCCCTGCCGCAGGTCAAGCCGATCGGCCTTGGCGCGCGTGACTCGCTGCGTCTGGAAGCCGGCCTGCCGCTCTATGGCCATGACCTGTCGCCCGCCGTCAGCACGATCGGCGCGGACCTGGGCTTTGCCATCCAGAAGCGCCGCCGCGAGGAAGGCGGCTTCATCGGCCATGCCCGCGTGATGAAGGAACTGGCCGAAGGCCCCGGTTCCAAGCGCGTCGGCCTGAAGATCGAAGGCCGCCTGCCGGCCCGCGAGGGCGCACAAATCTATGCCGGCGATGTGCTGGTAGGCGAAGTCACCTCGGGCGGCTTCGCGCCGAGCGTGGGCGCGCCGATCGCCATGGGCTGGGTCAGCCTGCCTTATTCCGCGCTGGACACCGCGCTGGAGATCGAGGTGCGCGGCAAGCGGATTGCAGCGGCGGTTGCGCCGATGCCGTTCGTTCCGCATCGTTATCGCCGCAAGGCCTGAATTACCGCTTTTCGAGGAGAGCAAGCATGAGCCGCTATTTCACCGACGAACATGAATGGATCGACGTTGCAGGCGACATCGCCACCGTCGGCATCACCGACTATGCGCAGGAACAGCTGGGCGACATCGTGTTCGTAGAATTGCCCGCCGAAGGCACGACCTTCGAAAAGGGCGACGACGCCGCTGTGGTGGAATCGGTCAAGGCCGCGTCCGACGTCTATGCCCCGATCTCGGGCGAAGTCGTCGAAGCCAATGGCGCGCTGGAAGACGAGCCGGCGCTGGTCAACAGCGATGCCGAGGAAGATGGCTGGTTCTTCAAGCTGCGCATTGCTGATGCGAGCGAGCTGGAAGGCCTGATGAACGAAGCCGCCTACAAGAAGTTCGTGGCCTCGCTTTAATCTTATCATCGTCATCCCCGCGAAAGCGGGGATCCATCTCTCCAGCGTCCCGCGTGGTGCAAGGTCCGGAGATGGGTTCCCGCCTCCGCGGGAACGACGCCGCAGGAAAATATCATGCGCTACCTACCCCTTACCGACACCGACCGGCAGGAAATGCTGTCCGTCATCGGCGCGGAGACGATCGATGACCTGTTCATCGACGTGCCCGCCGAAGCCCGCCTGAGCGGCACCATCGCCGGCCTGCCCGATCATGCCAGCGAACTGGCGGTCGAGCGCCATATGGGCGCGCTCGCTCGCAAAAATCTGTCGGCAGGGGAAGCGCCCTTCTTCCTGGGCGCCGGCGCCTACAAGCATCATGTTCCCGCCAGCGTCGATCATCTGATCCAGCGCGGCGAGTTCCTGACCGCCTACACGCCCTATCAGCCGGAAATCGCGCAGGGCACGCTGCAGGTGCTGTTCGAGTTCCAGACCCAGGTCGCCCGCCTGCTGGGCGTCGATGTCGCCAACGCCTCCATGTATGACGGCTCGACCGCCTGCTGGGAAGCGATCGGCATGGCCCGCCGCATCACCAAGCGCGGCAAGGCGCTGCTGTCGTCCGGCCTGCACCCCCATTATGTCTCGGTCGCCAACACCATGGCGAAGTTCACCGGCGACGCGCTGGTGCATCAGGCGCCCACGCTGGACGCCGCGACCGACATCGACGCGCTGATCGCATCGATCGACAAGGACACGTCCTGCGTCGTCGTCCAATATCCCGACATCCTCGGCCGCATCGCCGACCTGACCCCGCTGGCCGAAGCGGCGCACGCCGCCGGCGCGCTGCTGGTCGCGGTCGTCACCGAGCCGGTCGCGCTGGGTGCGATCAAGGCGCCGGGCCATATGGGCGCGGACATCGTCGTGGGCGAAGGCCAGTCGATCGGCGTCGGCCTGCAGTTTGGCGGTCCTTATCTCGGCCTGTTCGGCTGCAAGCAGAAATATGTCCGCCAGATGCCGGGCCGCCTGTGCGGCGAGACGGTCGATGCGGCCGGCAAGCGCGGCTTCGTGCTGACGCTTTCCACCCGCGAGCAGCATATCCGCCGCGAGAAGGCGACGTCGAACATCTGCACCAACTCGGGCCTGTGCGCGCTGGCGTTCAGCATTCACATGACCCTGCTGGGCGAGAAGGGGCTGCGCGAGCTGGCGACCCTGAACCACGGCCTGGCCGTGCAGGCTGCAGATCGCCTCGCCAAGGTGCCGGGCGTGACCCTGCTCAACGACGGCTTCTTCAACGAATTCACGCTGGTCCTGACCAAGGATGCGCGCGACGTCGTCCGCAACCTCGCCGACAAGGGCGTGCTGGCGGGCGTTTCGCTCGGCCGCCTGTTCCCGGACGCGCCGGAGATCGGCAACGGCCTGGTCGTCGCCGTGACGGAAACCGTCACGGCGGAGGATATCGAAACGCTTGCCGCAGCGCTTGAGGAGGAACTGGCATGACCATGTTGAAGGAAGGTCGCCCGACCACCCCGCAGGCCGTCGCGCAGGAGCATATGACCCCGGAAACCGCCACCGGCAACCGCGCGCTGATGCTGGAAGAAAAGCTGATCTTCGAGATCGGCTCTTGCCACACCACCGGCGTCGATTTCGCGCCGGCGCCCAAGGTGGCCAGCCGTCTGGGTTCGCTCGCCCGCACCGACAGCATCGGCCTGCCCGGCCTGTCGGAACAGGGAACGGTGCGCCATTACACCCGCCTGTCGCGCCAGAATTACGCCATCGATCTTGGCCTGTTCCCGCTTGGCAGCTGCACCATGAAGCACAACCCGCGCCTCAACGAAAAGGTCGCGCGGATGCCCGGTTTCGCCGACATCCACCCGCTGCAGCCGCAGTCGACGGTGCAGGGCGCACTGGCTGTCATCCATGAACTGGCCGCCTGGCTGGTGACGCTGACCGGCATGCACTCGGTCGCCATGTCGCCCAAGGCGGGCGCCCATGGCGAACTGTGCGGCCTGCTGGCGATCCGCGCCGCGCTCGAAGCCCGTGGTGACGCCCGCAGCGTCATCCTGGTGCCCGAAAGCGCCCATGGCACCAATCCCGCCACCGCCGCCTTCTGCGGCTACAAGGTCGAGGATATTCCCGCGACCCCGGATGGCCGCGTCGATCTGGAAGCCTTGAAGGCCCGTCTGGGCCCGGACGTTGCGGCGGTGATGATCACCAACCCCAACACCTGCGGCCTGTTCGAGCGCGACATGAAGACGATCTCCGACGCGGTCCATGCCGCCGGGGCCTTCGTCTATTGCGACGGCGCGAACTTCAACGCCATTGTCGGCCGGGTCCGTCCCGGTGACCTGGGCGTCGACGCGATGCACATCAACCTGCACAAGACCTTCTCGACGCCCCATGGCGGCGGTGGTCCGGGTTCGGGTCCGGTGGTGCTGTCCGAAGCGCTCACGCCCTTCGCGCCGCTGCCCTTCGTGGAAAAGCAGGGCGACAAGTTCGTTCTGGTCGAGGAAGAAACGGCGGAGGATCACCACGCCCAGACCTTTGGCCGCATGGTCGCCTTCCATGGCCAGATGGGCATGTTCACCCGCGCGCTGACCTATATCCTCAGCCACGGTGCCGATGGCCTGCGCCAGGTCGCGAGCGACGCGGTGCTGAACGCCAACTATATCCTGCGCAGCCTGGATGACGTGCTCGACGCGCCCTTCGGCGGTGCTGGTCCGTGCATGCATGAGGCGCTGTTCAGCGACAAGGGGCTGGCCGAAGGCTTCACCACGCTCGACATCGCCAAGGGCCTGATCGACGAGGGCTTCCACCCGATGACCATGTATTTCCCGCTGGTCGTCCATGGCGCGATGCTGGTCGAACCGACCGAGACCGAGAGCAAGGCCGCGCTCGACCAGTTCATCATGGCGCTGCGCAGCCTCGCCGAGCGGGCCAAGGCGGGTGACGAGGCGCTGAAGGGCGCGCCCTATCACGCCCCGCGTCGTCGCCTCGACGAGACGCTGGCGGCGCGCAAGCCGGTGCTGACCTGGTCCGAACCGGATCTGGCGGTCGCCGCCGAATAAGCCGGAAGCAAAGGGCGGTGGAGGATCTCCACCGCCCTTTTTGCATCGGCCGGCCACAGACAAGGATTTGTCCATGACACAGGATGCCCCCGCACCCTGGACGCCGCAGGGCGACGGCCCCGATCCGCGCCGCCATGCCCCCGCGACGCTGCGCAACCGCGATGCGATCGCGGCTGTCCTGCGGGACGAACTGCCCGATGCCGGGCTGGTGCTGGAAGTGGCGAGCGGCAGTGGCGAACATGTCGTCCACTTCGCCGTCACCTTCCCCGCGCTCGATTGGCAGCCCAGTGATCCCGATCCCGCCGCGCTGGCCTCGATCGCGGCGCTGCGCGGCGACGCTAATCTGCCTAATTTGCGCACGCCGCTGCTGATCGACGCGGCGGGCGCCGACTGGCCGATCGATGCGGCCGACGCGCTCCTGTGCATCAACATGGTGCATATCAGCCCCTGGGGCGCGACGCTGGGGCTGCTGGCGCGTGGCGCGCAATTGCTGGCGCTGGGCGCGCCGCTGATCCTCTACGGCCCCTATGTCGAGGATGATGTGCCGACCGCCCCCTCCAATCTGGCGTTCGACCGATCGCTGAAGGATCGCAACCCGCAATGGGGCCTTCGGACCCTGAACGATGTCGACCGGGCGGCGGCCGATGTCGGGTTCGGCCGCACCCGGCGGGTGGCGATGCCGGCCAATAATCTGATGCTGGTCTATCGTCGGGGATAGGGTGCATATGGTCGTCCGCGCATGATCCGCGCAAGACGCTTCCACCGGGCGGGATCAGGCTCTAAAGCGCTTGGCGATGACCAACAGCCTGTTCTCGCTCGTCGCTGCCGAACTGTCCGCGCCGGCCGATCCGCGCGCGGCCGCCATGGCGGGGGCGCTGGCGGCGAAATATCCCGGCGCGGCGCGGGCGGTGCTCTTCTACGGCTCCTGCCTGCGCGAGGCCAACCTCGACGGGCTCATGCTCGATTTCTACCTGATCGTCTCCGATTATGAGGCGGCCTATGGCAAGGGCTGGCTGGCGCGCGCCAACCGGGCGATCCCGCCCAATGTGTTTCCGTTCGAACATGGTGGCCTGATCGCCAAATATGCCGTGCTGTCGGAGGCCGACTTTGCCCGGCTGAACAGCATGAAGGCGGACAATGTCTCGGTCTGGGCGCGCTTTGCCCAGCCCTCGCGGCTGCTGTGGTCGGCGGACGATCTGGCGCGCCAGCGCGCGCTGGCGGCGGTGGCGCAGGCCGCGCCGACGCTGTTGTCGCTGGCCCGGCCGATGGTGGACGGGCAGGGGGATGACCCGATCCAGCTGTGGAAGACCGGCTTCACCCTCACCTATAATGCCGAATTGCGGGCGGAGAAGACGGGGCGTTCGCTCTCGATCGTCGATGCCGATCCTGAGCGCTATCGCCGTTTCGGCGCGGCGGCGCTGGCCGAGGGGCTGCCGCCGTCGCCCGACCATGCGGACAAGCTGTGGCGCGGGCTGCAGCGGCGCGGCAAATATCTCTCGGTGGTGCGCCTCGCCAAGGCGAGCTTCACCTATGCCGGCGGGATCGATTATCTGGCGTGGAAGATCAACCGCCATGCCGGCACCGCAATCGAGATCAAGCCCTGGCAGCGGCGCTGGCCGCTGCTGGGCGCGGTCACTCTGCTGCCGCGGCTGTTCCTGGGTGGTTCGATCCGCTGAGCGCGTTCGACAGCGCAAGGCCCAGGGCATTGAGCGTATAGGGCTTGCGCAGCACTTCATGCCCCCGGAAATCGTCGCTGTCGGTCGCGTCGCCGGTGAAGCCGGTGACGAACAGCACCGGCAGATGGCGCATATGGGCGGGCAGGGTGCGGATCATTTCCGGCCCGGTCATGTCGGGCATCAGCACGTCGCTCATGATCAGGCCGATATCGGCATTGTTGCTGAGCAGCTTGGCCGCCTTGCTGGGATGGTCGCAGGCGATCGGCAGATGGCCGAGTTCGGCCAGCGCCGCCATGGTCTGGTTGAGCACGCGCGGATCATCCTCCACCACCAGGATGCGGGTCGGGGGATGGAGCGTATGCAGCTGCTCGCTCGCCGGGGCCTCTGCGGCGGCCTCCTGCTCGGTCAGGATGCGGCGCGGCAGGTAAATATGGACGCTGGTGCCGGTGCCCAGTTCGGATTCGATGCGGATTTCGCCCTGGCTCTGGCGTACGAAGCCGAAAATCTGGCTGAGGCCAAGGCCGGTGCCCTTGCCGACCGGCTTGGTGGTGAAGAAGGGCTCGAAAACGCGGGCGGCGACCTCGGCCGTCATGCCACAGCCATTGTCGGTGACGCTGACGGTGACATAGTCGCCGGCCGGGCATTCGCCGATCTGGTTGGCGGCAAGCTGGGCCTGGCCGGTCGAGATGGTCAGCTTGCCCCGGCCCTCCATCGCGTCGCGGGCGTTGACGCACAGGTTGAGGAGGGCATTTTCCATCTGATGCTGGTCGACGAAGATGCGCCAGCCGCTCGCCTTGTGGGCGAAGCTGACGATGATCTGGTCGCCGATCGTGCGATCGACCAGATCGGCCATGCCGCGCAGCAGGCTGTCGGGATCGACCGCATTGGGCAGCAGCGGTTCGGAACGGGCAAAGGCGAGCAGGCGGCGGGTCAGCGCGGCGGCGCGGTTGGCGCCCTCCATCGCATTGTCGAGATGATGGCCGGCCTCGGCCGGTTTCAGCCGCAGCTTGCGCTTGGCCAGTTCCAGCCCGCCGACGACGACCGCCAGCATATTGTTGAAGTCATGGGCGATGCCACCGGTCAACTGGCCGACCGCGTCCATCTTCTGCATCTGGCGCAGATTATCCTCGGCGGCGGCGCGCTCGGCGGATTCGCGCTTCAACTGCTCATAGGCGTCCGACAATTCGCTGGTGCGGGCGGAAACGGCCTCTTCCAGCCGGTCGGCGCGTTCGGCCTCCATATCCGCCATCCGGCGTGCGTTGCGCCGTTCGGTATAGGCCGCATTGACCAGCCACAGCGCGAACAGCACGCAGACCAGCAGGGCGAGGCCGACCATGCGCGAGGTCTTGCCAACAAATTCGGTGCGATCGCCCGCCAGGCTGACGGCCAGGCTGCGTTCGCGCAGCCGCGCATTTTCGGCCTGGATGACCAGATCGATCAGCGCCGTCAGTCGCTTGATATCCTGCGATCGCCCGGCCTGATGGAATTGCGCCAGCGCGCCCATCTTCTGGTCATAGGTGGTGCGCAGGCCGATTTCGCTCAGCGTCTTGCCGCGCTGTTCGAAGGCGAACTGGAGCGCGCGGACATTGCCGCGCTGCCAGTCGGACTTGCGGGTGGCATAGGTCAGCGACTTGAGTTGGCTGGCGGCGGTACGCCACTGGTCCTGGAACAGGCGGCCGGTGTCGGGATCGAGGCTGATGACATAGCGGGCCAGCGTCACTTCGGCGCGGGCGGTCTTGGCCTCGAAGGCGCGGGCGAGCGCCATGATTTCCCAACTGCGCTGCTGTTCGGCAAGGGCGCGCTGATGATCGCGCGAGGCGCTGCTGGCGCTGTAGAGCAGGGCGCCGAGCGATCCGATCAGCAATATGCCAAGGACCAGGGGCATGTAGCGCCGCGCCGCGGCGCGCCAGCCCCGGTCCTGTTCATCGATCACGTCGCGTTCCGCCATATACCGTTACACTAACCGAACTATGTTAACCGCGCGAATATGCAGGTTAGATGGTTCCGCTGCTGTAGCAGATTCTATCGCAGGAAATACCCGGTCGATCGTCGGAGTGTCGAAAAGCGCGATCAGTTGATCGCGCCGGTGGCCTTGCCGGCGGTCTCGAACATGGCGATGATCTGTTCGACCTGCTCGTCGCTATGTTCGGCGCAGAGCGAGCAGCGCAGCAGGAAGGTGCCGGCCGGGGTTGCCGGCGGGCGCGCCATGTTGACGTAGAGACCCAGCTCCAGCAGCGTCTGCCACATCGCCACCGCCTGCATCTGGTCGGTCAGGATGACGGCGATGATCGCCGACTGCGGCGTGGCGCTGCCCAGCTTGAAGCCGAGGTCGGTGAGGCCCTGGTGCAGGCGCTGGCTGTTCTTCCACAGATGCGCGCGCTTCTCGCCGGCATGCATCAGCTTGCGGATGCTGGTCGCGGCGGTGGCGACGACGCTGGGCGGCAGCGAGGCGGTGAAGACATAGGGACGGCAGACGAGGCGCAGGATCTCGAACTTGGGATGGTTCGAGACGCAGAAGCCGCCGACCGTCCCGACCGACTTGGAGAAGGTGCCGACCACGAAGTCGATCTCGCCCTCGACGCCCTGTTCCTCATAGGCGCCACGGCCATTGGGGCCGAAGAAGCCCATGCCATGGGCTTCGTCGCACAGGATCATGCAATTGGGGTGCTTGCGGATGGCGGCGACCATCTCGGGCAGCGGCGCGACGTCGCCCAGCATCGAATAGACGCCTTCCAGCACGACCAGTTTCAGCGCGTCGGCGGGCAGGCGGCCCAGGCGCTTGTCCAGATCCTCGACGCTGTTGTGGCGGAAACGGACGATCTCGGCATTGCCCATGGCGCAGCCATCATAGATGGAGGCGTGGCTGTCGGCGTCGAGCACGACATAGTCGCCCTTGCCCGCGAGTGTGGAAATGATGCCCAGGTTCGCCTGATAGCCGGTCGAAAAGACCATGGCTCCGCTCGTGCCGTAAAATTCCTTGAGCGCGTCCTCGACTTCCTTGTGGCCCTGATAGGTGCCGTTGAGGACGCGGCTGCCGGTGGTGCCGGCGCCGAACTCGTCCAGCGCCTTCTTGCCGGCTTCCACCACGTCGGGGTCGAAGGTCATGCCCATATAATTATAGGTGCCGAGCAGGATGGTTTCCTTGCCCTTGATGATCGCGCGGGTGGGCGAGAGCACCTGGTCCATGACGATCGCATAGGGATCGCGCACGCCCGTCGCCAGCAGCGCCTCGCGCTCGTTGATCAGCGGATCGAACTTGGAGAAGAGATCGCGGGTTTCGGTGGCGATGGCGGCGTCGGTCATAGAAAAATTCCGTTCAAGTCAAAACCGCCGTTCGGTTCGAGCTTGTCGAGAACCATCAGCACATGGTTCTCGACAAGCTCGAACCGAACGGGGGGAGTAAGAGCCTATCAGCCCTTGAGCTTGGCGACCGCGTCGACCAGCTGGCCCACGGTCTCGATCTCGGCCTGCATGTTCATGGTGATGATGATGTCGAACTCGTCCTCGATGGCGGCGACGAAATCCATCACGGTCAGGCTGTCCCATTCCAGGTCGCCGGCAAAGGTGGTGGCTTCGGTCAGCTCGACGCCCTTCTTGTTGAAGGGGGCGATCTGCGCTGCGACGCTGTCGAAAATCTCGCTGCGATCGGTCATTATCTCTTCAATCTTTCCATGAAAGCACGGCTTTTGCCGCCTTGGCTTGCTCTTTGGCAAGCGAATAAGGCGTCAATCGGGCAGCATCTGGGGCAAAATGCCTTGTTCGCGGCGCGCCGTGTCGCGCCGCGCTCTGCTATTCCAGCCTCCAACGGGCTGAAGGATCAGCGGAAATTGTCGGCGTAGGCCTGAATTTTCAGCGTCTTGGGCGGGGTCGCGATGACGGTGTAGGCGATCTTCTCGCGCTCGGCATAGGCGACGGCGGCGTCCTGCGAGGAGAAGCTGAGCTTCAGCTGCTGCTTGGTGTCGCCCGAGCCGGCCCAGCCGGTCAGCGGATCGGCCTTCTTCGCTTCGGCGGGCGCATATTCCAGCACCCACTTGTGAGTCAGCGCCTTGCCGGACTGGAGGGCGTTCTTCTGGATCTGGTAAATGCGCGCGGTCATCGCGATGGAACTCCGTAAAATCGTCATTGTGCGTTGCACCAGCGGTCGCCGTGAAGTCAAGAGTTCCGGCGCGCGTCCGCATTTTTGGTGCGCAATGTGGCATTGGCGCTTGCCGGATCGTCGGGCCAGGGGTGGCGGGGATAGCGGCCGCGCATTTCCTTGGCCACGTCGCGCCAGTTGCCGGCCCAGAAGCCGGGCAGGTCGCGCGTCGTCTGGATCGGCCGGCCGGCGGGCGATGTGAGCGAGAGGATCAGCGGGATGCGCTGGTTGCCGACGGTCGGATGCTGCGACAGGCCGAACAGCGCCTGCACCCGCAATTCCACGCGCGGGCCACCTTCGGCCGCATAGTCGATCGCATGGGTGGAGCCGGCGGGCGAACGGAAATCGGGCGGGGCGAGCCGGTCGAGCTGCTGCTTGCCGTCCCAGCCGATCAGCGTTTCTAGGACGCCCGAAAGCTGCGACCGGTCGATGTCGGACAGGCGGCGCTTGCCCGCCAGCAGCGGCGGCAGCCAGTCGTCCAGCGTGTCGATCAGGGCGGCGTCGGACAATGCGTCGATCCCGGCGAAGTCCGCCCGCATCCGCAGCGATTGCGCCGCCTCCGACCAGGGGAGGAGGGCAAGGCCGCCCTGCCGCACGCCATCGGCCAGTGCGGCAGCCACCGCGTCGGGGTCGGGCCGGTCATCGGAGCCGGAGGACAGGCGCACCGCGCCCAGCCGCCGCTCCCGCAGCGCCTCGATCCCGCCATTGGCGGGGCGGAACTTCACCGTGCGATGCTCGGCGATGCGCTCGCCGAACAGAGCGATCACCTCCGCCTCGCCGATGGGGGCGGCCGACAGGATGCGCGCGCCGGCGGCGCTGCCCTGCACTTCGCCCACCGCCAGCCAGGCTTCGCTGGCCAGCGGCGAGAGCGGATCGAGCCGGAAGCCGCGTCCGCCCACGCTGGCCCAGTCGGCGCCATCAGCGGAGCGGCGCTTGGCGACGCGATCGGGAAAGGCGAGGGCAAGGCAGAGGCCGACATCGTGCAGTCCACCCTCTGCGGGCGGGCGGCCATCGACCAGCCTGGCCCAGCGTTTCGCCAATCCCCGTCCGGCCTCGGCCCGCTTGCCACCCTCGCGGCGCCAGCGCTGCAGCCGCAGAGTAAGGTCGGTGTCCTGCCCGCCCAGGCCGCGTTCGCCCAGCAATACGGCGATCTCGGCGGCGGTGCGGGCGAGGCCGCGCTCACCGGCGCGCACCAGCATATGGGCGATGCGCGGCGCCAGCGGCAGGGTGGCCAGCGCCTTGCCATGGGCCGTGATGCGGCCATCGGCGTCGAGCGCCTCCAGGGCGGTCAGGCGCTTGCGCGCCTCGACCACGGCAGCGGCGGGCGGCGCGTCGAGCCAGCGCAGGCTGGCCGGGTCGCTGACGCCCCAAAGCGCGCAGTCGAGCAGCAGGCTGGAAAGATCGCTTTCCAATATTTCGGGCGGGTCGAAGGGGGGCATGCCCGCGGTCGCCGCCGCTTCCCACAGACGATAGGCGACGCCGGGGCGCTGGCGCGCGGCACGGCCGGCGCGCTGGGTGGCCGACGCCTGGCTGGCGCGCTCGGTGACGAGGCGGGTGACGCCGGCGGCGCGGTCATAGCGCGGGCGGCGGGCAAGGCCGCTGTCGACGACGATGCGGACGCCGTCGATGGTCAGGCTGGTTTCGGCGATCGAGGTGGCGAGGATCACCTTGCGCCGCCCTTCGCGCGACGGGCGGATGGCGGCGCGCTGAGCCGCCGGATCGAGCGAGCCGTGCAACATGTGGACCTCGAACGCGCCACCCTCGATCCGTTCGGCGGTGCGCTCGATTTCCCGGACGCCGGGCAGGAAGGCGAGCAGGTCGCCCTGCGTTTCTTCCTCCAGCGCGCGGCGGATGGCGGCGGCCATCTCATCCTCGATCCGCTTTTCGGCATGGCGGCCGATATGGCGTAGTTCGAGCGGCTGGATCTTGCCCTCGCTCTCGATGACGGGCGCGCCATCGAGCAGCGTCGAGAAACGCGCGCCGTCGAGCGTCGCCGACATCGGCAGGATACGCAGGTCCGGGCGCAGCGCCGCTTGCGCATCGAGCGCCAGGGCAAGGCCGAAATCGCTGTCCAGGCTGCGCTCATGCACCTCATCGAACAGTACCGCCGACACGCCCGCCAGTTCGGGATCATCCTGAATGCGGCGGACGAAAATGCCCTCGGTCAGTACCAGCAGCCGCGTCTTCGCGCTGACCTTGCTGTCCATCCGCGTCGCATAGCCGACCGTGCCGCCCGGCTGCTCGCCCAGCATCTCGGCAATGCGCTCGGCCGCGGCGCGGGCGGCGAGGCGGCGGGGGGAGAGCAGCAGCACCTGCCCCTCGCACCAGGACTGGTCGAGCAGGGCGGGGGCCACCGCCGTCGTCTTGCCCGCACCCGGCGGCGCCACCAGCACGGTATTGCTGCCGGCGCGCAGCGCAGCGAGCAGGTCGGGCAGGACGGCATGGATCGGCAAAGCAGGGGCAGTCATGATCCGCCCCCTCTCGCGCCAATCCAGGCAGAGCGCAAGGCGCGCCGGGCAGAAACGGCAATGCCCGAAGCCGTGCGGCTCCGGGCATTGCGTCTATTCCGGCGCTGGCGTGCGACGGTTAGTCGTGGCCCTTGCTCATGAACTGTTCGACGACGTTGGACATGTCGAAGCTCTTGCCGCCTTGGACCGGCGGATATTGGGCGAGCGTCGTCAGATGTTCCTTCATCAATTCGCCCAGCGGCCCGTTCTGCCACGCCACCTTCTGGATCAGATGGCCGTAGGAGTCGCTGTTGTCATAGCTTTCGAACGGATCCATGCGGATGTTGAAGACCATCGGCTTGGAGCGGCCGACCATGGTGCCGTAATAATCCTCGTTGGTCGAGAAATGCCATTTCCACGGCCCCATGCGCAACGCTGTGAGCTTCGATTCATTATAGTGGAACACATGGTTCCGCGCCGAATCCTCGGCCTTGCCCGTCCAATAGTCGAGGTTGTTGACGCCATCGATATATTGGCTCTTCTCCTTGAGAACCTTCTCGTTCACGTCCGTGACGCCGGCGGCGACGGCCAGGGTGGTGAACATGTCCTGATGGCACTGGATACCGTTCTTGAGTTGCATCGGCTCGATCACGCCGGGCCATTTCAGCATCGAGATGACACGGACGCCGCCTTCATAGGTGGTCATCTTCTCGCCGCGCCAGGGCGTGGTCGCGCCATGCGGCCAGGAGGAATGTTCCGGGCCATTGTCGGTCGAATACCAGACGATGGTATCCTCCTCCAGGCCGCTTTCCTTGAGCCAGTCGAGCACGATGCCGATGTCATGGTCATGCTGCAGCATGCCCGAGCCGTGCAGGTCCGCATCCGACGTGTATTTCTCCGCCGCATAGCGCCATTTGTCGTTGAGCCGGGTGTAGAGATGCATGCGGCTGGTGTTGAGCCAGACGAAGAAGGGTTCGTCGGCATCCTTGGCCTTCTGCATGAAATCGAGCGCGGGCGGGATGAATTCCTTTTCGTCCACCTCGTGCATCCGTTCCTGGTGCAGCGGGCCGGTGTCGATGATCTTCTGCTTGCCGACCTTGCCGTAGCGCGGATCCTCGGTCGGGTCGTCGACATCGGTGGCCCAGCTGTGGATCACGCCGCGCGGCCCGAATTTCTTCATATAGGCTTCGACGCTGCCCGAATGGGCCTTGGCGAAATTCTGGTAATCGCGCTGCTCTTCCTCTTCCGACACGTTGAGATGGTAGAGATTGCCGAAAAACTCGTCGAAACCATGGTTGGTCGGCAGATGCTCGTTGCGATCGCCCAGATGGCTCTTGCCGAAATGGCCGGTGCGATAGCCCGCGCCTTTCATGACTTCGGCGAGGCAGGGAGAGGCCGGCTGGAGCCCGAGCAGATCGCCGGGCTGGCCCACCGTCACCATGCCCGAGCGGATCGGATATTGGCCGGTGATGAAGGCGGCGCGGCCGGCGGTGCAGGACTGCTGCGCATAATGATCGGTGAAGCGGATGCCGCCATAGCCGATGCTGTCGATATTGGGCGTGGTATAGCCCATCGTGCCCAGGCCATAAGCACTGACATTCTGCCAGCCGATATCGTCACCCCAGATGACCAGGATATTGGGTTTCTTCTTTGCCATGCCGAGTCTCCGACCATGATGGATCGGCGGAAGGCTAATGGTGGGCGGGCCGCGACGCTGCATGGGGATAATCCCGAGAAGCGACGGGGACATCCCCTATGCCCGGCGAAGGGGCGGGGGCCTAGCCGAACAGATAGATGTGGATCGGGTTTTTCGGATCGAGCAGCATCTTGGTCGTCAGCGCCAGCGACATGATGATGAGCAATGGCTTGATCAGCTTCGAGCCGAACCGCATGGCAAGGTGCGATCCGATCTGGCCGCCCGTGATTGATCCGACCGCCATGGCGAGGCCGGCGATCCAGATGACATGGCCGCCCGCCACCATGGTCAGCAATCCCGCGACATTGGAGGCGAAATTGGCGGCCTTGGTCTGGGCGGTGGCGCGCAGCAGCGACAGGCCGCCCAGCGCGATGAAGATGGTGGTGTAGAAGGCGCCGGCGCCGGGTCCGAAGAAGCCGTCATAGAAGCCGACCACGCCGATCATGCCGGACAGGCCCCACATGCCGACGCGGGCATGGCGATCGGCATCGCTGAGCTTGGGCGAGAAGGTGAAATAGGCCGCCATGGCGATCAGCAGCGCGGGCATCAGTCCGGCCAGGATCGACGGATCGACCCGTTGCAGCAGCCAGGCCCCGCCGATCGACCCGATGAAGGCGGCGATCACCGGCCCCTTGTAGGTCGCAAGGTCCATATGTCCGCGCCGGGCATAGGCGACGCAGGCGCCGAAGGTGCCGAGGCAGCTTTGCAGCTTGTTGGTGGCGACCGCCGGCACCGGCGGCACGCCGGCGGCAAGCAGCGCGGGCAGGGCAATGAGGCCACCCCCGCCCGCCATCGCGTCGATGCAGCCGGCCATGAAGGCGGCGGCCATGAGGAAGGCGATGGTTTCGGGGGAGAGGATCACGCGCGCAACAGCCCTAAATTTCCGCAGCCGAAAGGATGCGAAAGGACTTCGCGGTCAGGCCGGGACGATGATGGGAGGAACGAGCGAGTCCGCTCGTTCCTCAGTATGCCCGTGCTATCGCGAATTCGACCGCTTCGGTAAGGGCCGCTTTGGCCTTGCCGGCATCGAACATGCCCAGAGCATCGATCGCGCGCTGCCCATAATGGCGGGCGCGGGCCAGCGTGTCGGCAATCGCACCGGTCTGGCGCAGCAGCTGCGTGGCGTGGGCCAAATCCTCGTCGCTGATGCGATGGCCCGAGATCGCGGCCTTCCAGAAGGCCTTGTCCTCGTCCGACCCGCGCGCATAGGCCAGGATCACCGGCAGCGTGACCTTGCCGTCGCGGAAATCGTCGCCGGCATCCTTGCCCATGGTGGCGCCGTCCGATTCATAGTCGATCGCATCGTCGATCAGCTGGAAGGCGATGCCAAGATTGCGGCCATAGACGTCGAGCGCATGTTCCTCCGCTTCGCTGCGGTCGGCGACCACGGCGGAAATGCGGCAGGCGGCGGCGAACAGGGCGGCGGTCTTGGCGCCGATGATGTCGAGATATTGTTCTTCGCTGGTGTCGATCTTGCGCTGGGCGGTCAGCTGGTTGACCTCGCCCTCGGCGATGATCGCCGATGCGCCCGACAGGATCTTGAGCACCTTGAGCGACTCGGCCTCGACCATCAGCTCGAACGAGCGGGAGAAGAGGAAGTCGCCGACCAGCACCGAGGCGCTGTTGCCCCAGATGATGTTGGCGGTCTTGCGGCCGCGGCGCAGGCCCGATCCGTCGACGACATCGTCATGCAGCAGCGTGGCGGTGTGGATGAATTCGACCGATGCGGCCAGCTTGTAATGGCGCGATCCGGCATAGCCGACCAGGTCGGCGCAGGCGAGCGTCAGCATCGGCCGCAGCCGCTTGCCGCCGCCGGCGATCAGATGACCGGCCAGTTCCGGGATCAGCGGGATGCGCGACTGCATCCGGTCCAGGATCACGCTGTTCACCTGGTTCATGCCATCGGCGACGAGCGCCATGATGGGAGCGAGCGAAGGGGCGCTGGAGCGGCCGATCGGGTGGACGTTGCCGGGGGAGGATGCAGTCATGACAAGCGTCCTCTGGCGGGGCAAAAAGCAGATGGCAAGCGGGAATAGCTTGCCTGCGCGGCGCAATGGCGCAAAAAGCGCGCCGGACGATTGATTGACGCATCGCAGTAACGGAAAAGCCACGCCTTTTCCCGCCGCGATGCCGCTGTGGAGAATGCCAGGTGGATGAGACTTTGAAGCGCTATCGCGAGAGCATCGACAATATCGACGCGGCGCTTGTCTTCATGCTGGCGGAACGGTTCAAGGTCACCCAGGCCGTGGGCGAATATAAGGCGACCCACGATCTGCCGCCGGCCGATCCGGGCCGCGAGGAACGCCAGATTTCGCGCCTGCGCCAGCTCGCGCTCGACGCCAATCTCGACCCCGACTTCACCGAGAAGTTCCTGCGCTTCATCATCGATGAAGTGATCCGCCATCATGAGCGGCTGCGGGAAGGATAAGAGGCTTTAATCCTTCGGATAATTTTCATGGCCCGCATTGGGCCAGTGGAAATGCGTGTAGGTCAGCATGGTCGAGAAGCTTTCCGACCGGACCTGATGCCACCAGCCGATCGGGATGAAGAGCAGGTCGCCCGGCGTCAGCCGCACCTCGTAGCGCAGAACGTCGCGGGCGCGCGGGTATCGAGCCAGCCGCGCCGGATCGGTGAGGTCGCCGACATCGCTGAAGACATGGCGGTTATGCGCCAGCCGATGGGTCTGCGATGGCGGCACCAGGATGACATGCTTGGTGCCCGTCACCTGCGCCAGCAGATTGTTGGTGAGGTCGAAATGCAGCGGGGTGAAGGCGCCCGCGCCGCCGATCCACAACATGCCGGGCGTCGGCGCCAGATAGGCGTCGGGATGGCCAAGGTCGGCCTGTAGCGACGCAAGGGCCGGGCCGTTCGCCGCGCTGTTATAGGCGGTCAGATAGGCGTCATTGCCGCCGTCGCGCACCAGGTCGATGAACTGGCGAAAGGGCGCGCGGCGCTTGTGCCGGTCCTTGGCCAGCTCATAGTCGGCGGCCTGTGCGCGGCCGCCCTGATATTCGATTTCCGCCCCGCCAATGGCATCGGCCAGATAATCCGGCGTCCATTTTGCGCGGGCGGGCCAGCCGTCCATCGCCCCCCTGATCAGGACCGGGCGGCCGGGCGCATAGAAATTATGCAGGAAATCCTCGCCCGACAGCGCGTCGGCGGTCAGCAGGCCGGAGGCGTAGGGGGACAGGGCGCGCTGCTGCTCCATGACATTCAGCAGCCAGTCGCGCCGTTTGAGCGCGAGCGCGCTGTCGTCGCGCGGCGCTGGAGCCGGCTTGGGCGGCACATGGGGCACGGCATTGGCGGACGGCGCGCCAAAGCCGACCTGGCGCAGGGTCATCTGCATCTGCATGTCCGTCGCCTGCGACAGGATCGAGGGAAGCGGCGGGGTGCGGCCGGATTTGCTCATGACCCGCCCTAGCGCGCGATCATGACCGCCATGTTGCAGGATGTGACGAACCTGTGACGGCGCGGTGGCGGTTCAGGCTGGCTCCACCACCTCGGTCCGCTTGGGCTGCGACCGGCCCAGTAGCACGCCGCCCAACGCCAGCGCGAAGCCGGCGATCTGCACCGGGCCGAGCTTCTCGCCGAACAGCAGCCAGGCCTCGACCGCGGCGAGCGGCGGCACCAGCAGCAACAGCATCGACATGCGCGTCGGCCCCTGGGTGCGCACCAGCCAGACCAGCAGCGACAGGCCGGCCGCCGACAGGCCCAGCACCGACCAGCCAAGGCCGATCCACATCATCGGGCTGTTGTCCCAGCGCCATTCGCCCACGATCAGGGTGGCGGCGATCGCCACCAGCGCGCCGCCGGCATTCTGCACCGCGCCCGACACCCAGATCGGATCGCCGCCGATCGTGCCGCGCTGGATCAGCGTGCCGCCGGTCATCGCCAGCACCGCGACGATGCCGGCAACGGCGGGGATCAGGGTGATCGCGCCCGCGCCTGATTTGGCGATCGCCGGCATCAGCACGCAGCCGACGCCCAGGATGGCGATGGCAAGGCCGGTCCAGGCGCGCGCGGGCAAGCGCTCGCCCAGGATCGCGACGCTGGCGACCGCGACCATCAGCGGCTGGGTCGCGCCCAGCAGCGACATGATGCCGGCCGGCATGCCATGGCTGACCGCCCACCAGCTGAGCGTCAGGTAAAGGCCATGCAGCATCGCGCCTGCCGCCAGATGCAGCCCCAATTGCCGGCCGCGCGGCCAGGGCTGGCGCCCATGCAGCGCCAGCGCGCCCAGCAGCAGCGCGGTCAGGCACAGGCGCGCGGCCAGGATCAGCTCCGGCGCGCCATGGGGCACCATCGCGCGGGCGACGATGAAGCCGGTGGACCAGATCAGGACGAACAACAGGGATGCGATAATGCCGAACATGGCGCAGCCCATGGCCGATGCGCGCGCGCCTGTCGACCCGGCCAAGGAGCGAAGGGATCAGAAGCTGCCGATCGTCGATCCGATCAGGATGACGGCGACCAGTGCCGCAAGCGAGCTGACGATGCCGGCCATGGCGATATCCAGATAGGATTCGCGGTGGGTGACGCCGCTCAGCGCCAGCAGGGTGACGATCGCGCCATTATGCGGCAATATGTCGAGCGTGCCCGACCCGATCACCGCCACCCGGTGCATGATGGCGGGATCGGTGCCGGTCTGGGCGGCGATGTCCATATAGGTCGGCCCCAGCGCCTCCAGCGCGATGGTGAGCCCGCCCGAGGCCGACCCGGTGAGCGCGGCGAGCAGGTTGGTCGCCACCGCCAGCGATACCAGTGGCCCGCCCCCCATGCCCAGCACCCAGTCGCGGATCATGTGGAAGGCGGGCAGCGCCGCGATCACCGCGCCGAAGCCGACCAGGCTCGCCACGCTGATGATCGGCAGCACGGCGGCGTTGGCGCCCGAATCGATGCTGTTGCGCAGGCTGACGAGGCGCGCCCGGTTGCACAGGATGATGGCGAGCGTCGCGATCATCAGCGCCGCCGTCACCGACCATATGCCCGCAACCGCGCCCAGGCTGGTGCTGCCCCATAAAGGCTCCGCCAGGAAGGGCGCGTCCCAGGTCGGGAACAGCCAGAGCGAGAGGATGAGGTTGCAGCCGATCATCACGCCGATCGGCAGGAAGGCGATGCCGAGCGAAGGGCGGTCGTCGGTGGGCGCACCCTTGTCCATCTCTGCGGGGTCGAAGGTGGAGGCCGTCGTCGTATGCTCGCGCATCCGCGCGCTGTCGACCGGCGCCACGGGGGACAGGCTGGGATCATAGCCCTCCTGCCGGGCGGCGGCGGCCGCCTGTGCCCGCAGCAGCCAGCCCAGGCCCACGGCGAGCATGATGACCGCGGCGATCAGGCCCAGGCCTGGCGCCGCATAGATGGAGGTGCCGAAGAAGGGCATGGGAATGACATTCTGGATCGCTGGCGTGCCGGGCAGGGCGGTCATGGTGAAGGTCGATGTGCCCAGGATGATGGTAGCCGGCACCAGCCGCCGGGGGATGTTGCCGGCGCGGAACAGCGCCTGTGCCATCGGCACCAGCACGAAGAAGGCGACGAACAGGCTGACCCCGCCATAGGTCAGGATCGCGCCGGCCAGCACCACCGCCATGATCGCGCGGCCGGACCCCAGCCAGCCGATCATGGCGTCGGCAATGGTGCGCACCGATCCGCTGTCGTTCATCAGCTTGGCGAAGATCGCGCCGAGCAGGAAGAGCGGGAAAAATTGGGCGAGGAAGCCCGCGGCGGCGACCATGAAGATCTGGGTCCAGCTCGCCAGCATCGGATAGCCCGAAAAGCTGGCGGCGATCATCGCCAGCGCCGGGGCGAGGAACAGTACGCTCCAGCCGCGATAGGCCATGGCGATCAGCGCGCCGAGCGCGACCAATATGCCTAGGAAGCTCAATGCCTCAGACATGGGCGAGCAGCGCGTCGATATCGAGCGTCGATTCCCGGCCGATCGCCTGGCCATGATCCTTCAGGAAATCGTCCGCCGCCTTGCGCCCGATCTTCTTGAGCTTCCACAGGAAAGCCCATTCGGCGTTCAGCTTGGACGAATGGCCGAATTGCAGCATGTCGGCGCTGGCGATGCGGTGGATGCGCATCTTCGCCCATTTCTCGCCTTCGCCATGGCCGGGGTCGGCGACCTGGCGCAGCAGCGCCATCATCCGGATTTCCTGCAACAGCACGGCGTTGAAGGAAATCTCGTTCAATCGGCTGGCAATGTCGCGTGCGGCATAGAGGTCGGTGGCGCGCTCGACCGGGTTTACCTGGATCAGGATGGTGTCGTCCGAATCGCAGTCGCGCACCAGCGGTGTCAGCGTCGGATTGCCCGAATAGCCGCCATCCCAATAGGCCTCGCCATCGATCTCGACCGCGTGGAACATGGTCGGCAGGCAGGCGGAGGCGAGCAGCACGTCGGGGGTGATCTCCGCATTGCGGAACACGCGGGCCTGGCCGGTGCGCACGCTGGTCGCGGTGATGAACAGGCGGATCGGGCTGGCGGCAAGATGGTCGAAATCGACGCATTCGTTGAGGATGTCGGTCAGCGGGTTGAACCCGCCCGGATTGAGATCATAGGGCGAGCAGAGCCGCGCCATCAGGTCCATGCCGACATAGAGCGGCGAATAATCGAGCGTCCAGCGGCCGAGCGCTATGTCGAGCGGACTGCGGCGGAACGGGCTGAACATTGCCCCGTCCGATACCTTGCTCCAGAAGCGGGTGAGGGCGCGGCGGGCACCCGGCGCGCCGCCATGGGCATAGCCGCTCGCCAGCACGGCCGCGTTCATCGCCCCGGCCGACGTGCCGGATATGCCGTCGATCCGCAGCCAGGGTTCCTCCAGCAGGCGGTCGAGTACGCCCCAGGTGAAGGCGCCATGGGCGCCGCCGCCCTGCAGGGCCAGGTCGATCAGGCGGCTTTGCGGCTCGGCAGTCGGATCGGGCATCGGGCACCTCGCGCTTGGCGGGCATGCCCCGCTATCGGAGTTTGTTGCGATGCAGCATGGGACCATTGCGGCCCGCCAATGTCAACGCCTTGCGCGTTGCACAAACCTCATTCCCGGCCCGCGCGGATCGCCGCGCCGCCCGCGATCGGTGTGATCGCGACCAGCAGCAGGGAGGCGGCGCCCAGGAATTTGAACGCGGCGCCGCTGCCATCGCCCAGTGTGCCCGCGCCAAAGATCAGCAGCGGCACCGCCAGCGGCAGGGCGAGCAGGCCCGCCAGCGCGCCCGACGAGCGCAGTCCGGCGGTCAGCGTCGCCACCAGCAGGCCGAGCGCGGCAAGCGCGGGGGTGCCGATCAGCAGCCCGGCCTCCAGCGTCAGGATCGTCGCGCCGTCCAGCTTCAGCAGCGCGGCTGCGGGCAGGGCGGCGATCATCAGCGGCGGGCCGAAACCCAGCCAATGGGCAATCAGCCGGGCGATCACCACCATCTCCTCGCTGATGCCGCGCAGCGCGATCTGGTCCAGGATGCCGGCATCGCGATCCGGCGCGACCAGCCGGTCGACCGGCAGCAGGCTGGCGAGCAGCGCCGCGATCCACAGCATGCCGCCACCGGTGCGGGCGAGCAGGGCGGCGTCGGGACCGACCGCGAAGGGATAGAGGCTGGCGACCAGCAACAGGAAGGCGACCGGCAGCCACAGCCCGGCCGAGCGCCAGGCCTGTCCCAGGTCGCGGGCGACGAGCAGGGCGATCAGTCGCATGACGCCTCCTGCGCCGGGTCCGGCACATGGGCGGCCATCTCGATCCGAACCGGATCGGTCAGCGGCAAAGGCTGGTGCGAGGCGGCGACGACGATGCCGCCGGCCGCCAGATGGTCCGCCACCGCGGCGCCGAGCAGCGCGACCGACGCATCGTCCAGGCCATTGGCCGGTTCGTCGAGCAGCCAGATATCCGCGCCGCTGGCAATCACGCGGGCGAGCATGGCGCGCTTGCGCTGGCCGGTGGAAAGCATGCGCACGGGCACGTCGCGCAAGGGGGCGAGTGCCATGGCGAGGAGTGCGCGGTCGAGCGCGGCCGCATCCACCCGGTCGAGCCGTGCCCAGAAGCCGAGCGCGCGGTGGAGCGGCAATTCCATGTCGAGCGCCAGCCGCTCGTCGGCTAGCGCGACGCCGCCCTGTCGATCGATGGTACCGGCATAGATGGGCAGCAATCCGGCGCACTGGCGCAGCAGGCTCGACTTGCCGATGCCGTTCGGCCCGTGCAGCAAGGCGCTGCCGCCGGCCGCCAGCACCAGGTCGACGCCGGCAAAGAGCAGGCGTCCGCCGCGCAGACAGGCCAGGCCCGACAGGCGCAGCGCCGCGCCGCTCATGGGGCGACCATATCCTCCAGCACATGCATGTCGATGTCCGACAGGCCGAAATGATGGCCGATTTCATGCACCACGACATGGGTGATGAGCGCTTCGAGCGGCACGCCGGTTTCGACCCATTCGTCGAGCAGCGGGCGGCGGAAAAGATGCACGGTCGGCGGCAGGTCGCCGGTCTGCGCCTCCTGCCCGAAGGGACGGCCGCTATAGAGGCCGGTCAGGCCGAACGGATCGTCAATCTCCATCTCCTTCAGGACATCGGGGTCGGCGAAATCCTCGACCAGCATCACGACATTGGAGAGATAGGAACGGAAGGGCTCGGGCAGGCGGCTCAGGGCCTCCAGCGCGAGTGTCTCGATTTCCTGTGGGGTAGGGGCGAAGCGGAACGATTGACCAGTGTCAGGCATGGCTGTCACATAGGCGAAAGAAATAACGCAGGATAGAGAAATGCTTGCCAGACTGAACGAAACGGAACGGGCGATCGCGCTGGCGGATTTGCCCGAATGGACGGCGGTCGCCGAACCGGACGGGATCGCGCGCAGCTTCACCTTTCCCGACTTCGTCGCCGCCTTCGGCTTCATGACGCGCGTCGCGCTGCTGGCGGAAAAGGCGGACCATCATCCCGAATGGTCCAACGTCTATAACCGCGTCGAAATCACGCTCACCACCCATGATGCCGGCGGCCTGTCGCAACGGGACATCGATCTGGCGAAGGGGATAGAGGCACTGCTGCGCTGACGCTTGACGCGGCATCGCCCGGCCGATAATCGCCCCGGCAACATCAAGAGTCGGGCCAACGTCCGACACCAACCTGCTCCCCGAGCAAGGTGGTGCCTTTCGAAAGAGGGGGATGTGGCCGGACCGGCAATCCAACGGGACATGCAGCCACGACGACGTTGATCCGATGCTTGGTCACACACCAGCAGACGGAAGCATGACGTGCCCATTTCCACACAGCAATTTGCCAGCGACAATTATGCCGGGGCCTGCCCCGAGGCACTCGATGCGATGCTCGCGGCGAACAGCGGATCGGCAACGGCCTATGGCGAGGATGAATGGACGCAGCGCGCGGCCGACAATTTCCGCACCCTGTTCGGCGGCGATGCGGAGGTGTTCTTCGTCTTCAACGGCACCGCCGCCAATTCGCTGGCGCTCGCGGCGCTGTGCCAATCCTATCATAGCGTGATCTGTTCGACCGCCGCCCATGTCGAGACCGACGAATGCGGCGCGCCGGAATTCTTCTCCAACGGGTCGAAGCTGCTTGCCGCGCCCTCGGTCGACGGCAAGCTGACGCCGGATGCGATCCGGCAACTGGCGACCAGCCGGTCCGACATCCATTTCCCCAAGCCGCGCGTCGTCACCATCACCCAGCCGACCGAGACCGGCCTTGTCTACACGGTCGAGGAAGTGCGCGCGATTTCCGCCGTGTGCCGCGAACTGGGGCTGAAACTGCACATGGACGGCGCGCGCTTCGCCCATGCCTGCGCCAGCCTGGGCTGCGATCCGGCGGAGATCAGCTGGAAGGCGGGCGTCGACGTGCTCTGCTTTGGCGGCACCAAGAATGGCATGGCCGTGGGCGAGGCGGTGATCTTCTTCGACCGCGCGCTGGCGCAGGATTTCGACTATCGCTGCAAGCAGGCGGGACAGCTGGCGTCGAAGATGCGTTTCCTGTCGGCGCCGTGGATCGGCCTGCTGGAAAGCGGTGCCTGGCTGCGCAACGCCCGCCATGGCAATGATTGCGCGCGCCGGCTGGCGGCGGCGATCGCCGACTTGCCCGATGTCAGCCCGATCTTCCCGGTGGAGGCCAACGCGCTGTTCCTGTCGGCCCCCGCGGAGGTGCTGGACGCATTGCGTGCGCGCGGCTGGCGTTTCTACACCTTCATCGGCGGCGGCGCGCGATTCATGTTCGCCTGGGATGCGCAGGTGGAGCGGGTCGACGAACTGGCCCGCGACATCAGGGAAGCCTGCCTGGCGGTCGCCGCCTGACAACAAGCTGATCCGAATAGGCGCAAGGGCATGGGCGCGCGGGCGCGGGTGCGCGTTCGTCCATGTCCTTGTTACGATATCGAAATGTCATCATGCAGCGGGGTCGGATAGCGGGATGATCCGTTGAGGATGCTCCAAAGCGGATGATCTTGTCTGGTCCAGCCAATTGAAAAGAGGCGCTGATCCGGGCCTTCATCACGCCGCCGGCACAGGCGCCGGCGCGTGGACGAAGGCTGTCATGAAGAGGATCGGATGGTTGCTGCTGGGCGTCATGGCGCCGCTGCCGGGGCAGGCGCAGGAGGCTGCTCCGATGGCCGAGGCGCGGGCGGCGATCGAGACCGCCGATCTGGCCGCGTTGCCGCCGGACGTGCGCGCCGCGATCGGCCGGGCCTATTGGGCCACGGAGACGGTGCAGATACGGGGCGTCGAAAAGGTGAAGGGCCAGACGATCGCTGCCAACGAAATGGTTTTCAAGAAAAATTCGACGATCGAATTTACCGGCGCACACCCCTGGGTATTGCTGTTTGCCAGACGGATGCGGATCGAAGACCCGCAATCTTTGCTGAGCATTCAACGCAACATGGCGCTGCTGGCAGGGTCGAAGGGCCAAGCTGGCGCAACCGGCGCTGGCGGGCGCAAGGGCAAGCGCACGGGTGCAAATGGTGGTCCGGGTGGTCAGGGCGGCAGTGGCACCGATGGCCGCCCCGGTGGCACGACCGCGGTGCCCGACATCTATATTGTCGCTGGGCGGCTGGAGGCGATCAATACACCAGAGCAGATCAACCAGGCGCGCATTGCCGTTGATTTTCGAGGCGTGCCGGGCGGCGCGGGGGGAGCCGGCGGTTCGGGCGGCAAAGGCGGAGCCGGCGCGGATGGTAGAGACGGACGAGCGAGTTGGAAGATCTGCAAGAGTGGCCCCGGCAATGGAGGCAATGGTGGGCGCGGTGGTTCGGGCGGGAATGGCGGCGCAGGAGGAAATGGCGGCAATGGCGGTCGTGTCTATGTCATCGGCCTGCCCGTGGTGACGGATATCTTTACTGCGGGCGACATTTTGACAAGTGGTGGAGCGGCTGGAAAAGGCGGCGGAGCGGGAGCCGCTGGTGCAGGCGGATCGCACGGGTCGCATGGTTCGCGGCCGGGCATGTGTAGCGGCGGGCGCGATGGCGATGATGGCAAAGCGGGACGTGCCGGCCAAGCTGGAGGAAATGGCCAGATTGGCGGTCGTGGCAGCATCTATGCGTTCCGGCTGAACGCGCTTCAGTCGCTCGAAACGCCGCCGTCACCCTGAAGCGGCCTCAGGGTTCCTCGCCCTCGATCCGGGCGTCATAGCTGCTCAGCGCGCTGATGACGTCCGGCATTTTTTCGTAGCGCTTGCGCAGCAAGGCCAGCTTCGCGTCGGTGCCGGAGCAGAGTTCGGCGACGCTTTCCTCGATATAGGCGCGCCGTTCCGCATCATAGGGTTCCTCGCCGCGGAAATGGTCACAGCTGTCGCGGTCGACCATGAAGGCGGTGACTTCGCGCGGGAAGGGGGCGGGCTGGGCCGCATTGCTCGACGGCGGCAGGTCGAGCGAATTGGTCGGGCCGGGCGGGCCGACGGTGACGATCGGCGCCGGGCGCGACGGCAGGACGGCGGGGGGCGCGGGCGGCGGCGGATCGGGCTGGACGACGGCAACGGCCACCTGCTGCGGCGTGCTGACCGGGGCGGCCTGTGCGCTGTCATCGGACGAGCCCTTGCAGCCGGTGACGAGCACCAGCGCCAGCATCATCGGAAACAGCTTCAAACGCCCCTTCACCCGATTTCCTCCCGCAGTCCGGCGATCAGATCCGCAACATGCGGCAAGCGCGACTCTTCCTCGTCGAGGATCGCCAGAAACGCCGCCCGCCTATAGTTGCGCAACGCCCCTTCGGGAAGACGGGTTGGGGCAGGAATTGCGGAAATTACGATATCCAGCAGGCGTTCCACCCCATGGAGCCGGCCCCACAGATAGTCATTCTCCCGATAAACCCGACTGAAGAAGGCGCCAAAATTGTTGAATTCTATGCCTTTTAGCGTGGCGTTGGCGCCGCCGGCGCGGATGGCGGTGCAATCTTCGGGCGAAATCCGGTCGACCTTTATCGGATCATATTCATCGACAGCGTCACCTTGAAGCAACGGTAAGGTCGCGATGTCGGAGAAGGGGAAGCCGAGATAGGCCAGCAACATGGTGCGGCGCCCGGCCTTGGGCAGGTTGGCGAGCGCCTCGGCCAGCAGCATGTCGGCCGCCTCGTCGCGGGCACGCAGGCCACGCGCCTGCGCCATCGCCTCCAGCGCGGCACCGGCGTCGGTCGGCACCTGCGCCGCGGCGGCGCGGACATGGTCATTGTAGAAATCATTGCCCTCGCATTCGGTGTAGAGGGCGAGCGCGCGATAGATGGCGTCGTGCATCGCCTGCACCGCCTCGCTGTCGGCATCGGCCTCCAGTTCCAGCGTCTCGGCCAGCCGCCGCGCCAGGAAGCGCAGGCGGCGGATGCGGAAGGCCAGGTCATGGGTGCGGAAGAACAGGACGGGCGCGGCGGCGGAGCCGGCATCCTCGGTCAACTGGTCGGCGCCGATCGCGCGCACCTGCTTCCAGATCGCCTGGCGATAGGCTTCGCGCATCATCGGCGCATCCTCGCCGCTCAACTGGAACAGCCGCGCGGCCAGATCCTCGACGATGCCCGACAGCTTGAGATGGGCATAAGCGGGGAAGGCGAATCCGGCCGATGCGGCGGCGCGCTGCTGCGCCTTGCCGCGCCAGGCCGACAGGCGCGCCGGCGTCGGCCGGTCGAGGAACAGCATGCGGCCGATCGCCCCCTCCACCTCCGCCTCGATGCCGGGGCGCAGCGCCTGGATGATCCGGCCCATGCGGCGGATGCGGGCGGAATGGCGGTCGATCGCCTCCAGATTGTCGCGGATCGGCTGTTCGCGCGGAATGTCCGACAGCGCGCCGAAGATGGTGCGGAAAAAGCCGGGCAGGGGGGCGTTCTCGCCGGTCGGCGCGACCTCCTCCTCGCCCTCGCGGTTGAGGTGGATCGACCGGTGGCCGGGCTTGGGATCGATATAGACGAAACGGCGGTCGACCTCGCGCCGCGATGGCCGGTTCTTGAGCGCGCCGATCGCCTGGGCAAAGGGGGCGTTGGCCAGCACCGATCCGTCGATCAGCACCGCGTCCTCCGCCTCGCCCCGTGCCGCCCGGCGCGGCAGCACGCGCGCCAGGAAGGCGTCGCGGCCGGGCCAGGCGCGGTGGCGGCGCTTCAATACCCGGTCCAGTTCGCGCACGGTGAAGGGTGGAAAGGCGCCGGGGAAGCTGGCGGTGGCGCGCGCGGCAAAGACCAGTTCGGCCGGATCGGCAAAGCCGCTTGCACTGCCGCCCCGGCCGCGAAAGCCGATCGACAGCCGATGCTCGGTCTCGATCACCTGGGGCGGGCTGTTGAGGCTCAGGCTCTGCACATGGCCGTCGAAATCAGTGACGGTGACGAACAGGTCGAGCGGATGGCCGTCGGGCAGCAGCGACGGCCCGGCCGGCGTGACGGCCATGGCGTCGAACGCGTCGAGCAGCATGGTCGAGAATATTTCCCCGCCAAAGGGCGGCTCGAACCAGCGCGAGCGGATGAAGCGCGACAATTTCATCCGCACCTCTTCGCGCGTGTCGGGCGCCACCGTGCGCTCGACCGCGTCGCCGGGGCGGCGCGCGGCCATCCATACCAGCGGCGTCGCCCAGAATTTGGTCAGCGCGCGGGCGGGCCGGGCATCGGGATCGAGCAGTTCGTCGACATCGGCATTGTCCAGCCACAGCGCGGTCAGCGGTTCCAGCGACTGGCCGGTCTCGATCGCCTGGGCCAGGAAGATGCCGTTGATCCCGCCCGCGCTGGCGCCGGCGATGATGTCGGGCAGGACGCGCAGCCGCGTGCCGCTCGCCGCCTCGATATCGGCAAGCAGCTGATGATAGACCGCCTCGCTCGCCCCCCGCGGTGCCACCCCGTCATGAAAGGCCCGGCTTGCCCGCGTCAGGTGCCAGATTTCCTTGGTGATGCCGTGCATGTAGACGGCCAGGCTGATCCCGCCATAACAGACGAGCGCGAGGCGTAATTCCTTCTCCCTCATGGGGATAGGGATCGCAAAGCCAGGCCGCCTTGTCGAGAGGCGGAATGTCCCACCCCCTGTCCGAAAGCGGGAAGGGGAGATGGATGGGTGGCTAAGCAACGGCCTGTTTTTTTACCGTCATCCCCGCGCAGGCGGGGATCCATCTCCACAGCGTCGGATCAGATGCAAGGTCAGGGGATGGATTCCCGCCTACGCGGGAATGACAAAATGGGGTGGATAGCGGAACGTCCGAAATCCTCCCCAAGCTTGCTTGGGGAGGGGGACCGCCGAAGGCGGTGGAGGGGCAAGTAGATGAGGTCGCGCCATTGCCCCTCCGTCAGCGCTTCGCGCTGCCACCTCCCCAAGCAAGCTTGGGGAGGAACTAGGAACGTCAGATTCTGGTCGTCTTCAGACCCTCTGCCGTCCCCCCCCAACACGCGCCCGCATTCACCCCAGCTTGAACTCCGCCCAGATCGGCAGATGGTCCGACGCCTTGCGCGCGGCGGCGCTTTCGTGGACGCCGCTGTCGACCAGGCGGATGCGGCCGCAATGCATGATCCGGTCGAGCCGAGCGACTGGGCGGCGGGCGTGGAAGCTGCGGCCGCAGGGGGCGAAGCTGTAATGGCGGGCAAAGTCGGCCAGGCAACCGCGTTCGGCGCTCCATTCGTTGAGATCGCCCATCAATACCGTCGGCAGGGCATGGCCCTGTGCCGCGGCATGGATCACCGCCGCCGCCTGCTTGCGCCGCCACAGGCCCGACAGGTCGAGATGCATGCCGAACACCCGTAGATTCGCGCCCTTGATCCCGACCTCCGCCATGGTCGCGCCGCGCGGTTCCAGGCAAGGGAGGTGCAGCACGTCATAGGCGGCGACCTCCGCCTCCTTGCGGACGATGATGGCGTTGCCGTGCCAGCCCATGCTGTCGGTCTGGACATTGAGCGGCACCGGCTTGTAGCCGCTCTGGCGCTCGAGCAGCAGCGGCGGGATCGCGGCATAGCGTATGCCGAAGCGCCGGTCGGCCTCCTGCAGCGCGATGATGTCGGCATCCACCTCGTTCAGCACGTCGATCACCCGCTCGGGTGAACGGCGGCGGTCGGTACCGATGGCCTTGCGGATATTATAGCTAGCGACGCGGATCGTGGCGGACATGCTGCTTCAATGCGCCAGCGGCGCGGGGGTTTCCAGCCTCGATGCAAGATCGCGTTTGTGTTCCTTTTATGTTCTGTTATGCGTGGACCATGGCCAAGGCAAAGCGCAAATTCGTCTGTCAGCAATGCGGCACCGTCTCCGGCCGGTGGCAGGGGCAGTGCGATGACTGCGGCGAATGGAACAGCATCGTCGAGGAAGCGGCCGAGACGGTCTTTTCCGCCAAGCATGACCTGCAGGGCGGCGGCCGGGCGATCACGCTCATCGGCCTCGACAGCAAGGTGGAACTGCCTTCGCGCACCAGCACTGGCATCGCCGAGTTTGACCGGGCGCTGGGCGGCGGCATCGTGCCGGGATCGGCCACGCTGATCGGCGGCGATCCGGGCATTGGCAAGTCGACCCTGCTGCTGCAGGCGGCGGCGCGGGTCGCCTCGCGCGGGCTGACCGTTGCCTATATCAGCGGCGAGGAGGCGTCGGACCAGGTGCGGCTGCGCGCCCAGCGGCTGGGCCTGGGCAATGCGCCGGTGCAGCTGGCGAGCGCGACATCGGTGCGCGATATCCTGACGACGCTGAGCGACGGCGTGCCGCCAGCCTTGCTGATCATCGATTCGATCCAGACCATGCACAGCGACCTGATCGAGGGGGCGCCCGGCACCGTCAGCCAGGTGCGCGCGTCGAGCCAGGAACTGATCAAGTTCGCCAAGCAGCGTGGCACCGCGCTGATCCTGGTCGGCCATGTCACCAAGGATGGCAGCATCGCCGGCCCGCGCGTGCTGGAGCATATGGTCGACACGGTGCTGGCGTTCGAGGGCGAGCGCAGCCACCAATATCGCATCCTGCGCGCGATCAAGAACCGCTTCGGCGGCACCGACGAGATCGGCGTCTTCTCGATGGTTGCCGAAGGGCTGGAGGAGGTTGCCAATCCGTCCGCATTGTTCCTCACCAATCGCGACGAGACGGTGACGGGCGCCACCGTCTTCCCCGCGCTTGAAGGGACGCGGCCGGTGCTGGTCGAGATCCAGGCGCTGGTGGTGCGGCTGTCGAGCGGGGCGACTCCCCGGCGCGCGGTGGTCGGCTGGGACAGCGGCCGGCTGGCGATGATCCTCGCCGTGCTGGAGGCGCGCTGCGGCCTCAGCTTCTCGACCTGCGAAGTCTATCTCAATGTCGCGGGCGGCTATCGCCTGTCCGATCCGGCCGCCGACCTCGCCGTCGCGGCTGCCCTGATGTCGGCCTTGTCGGAACGGCCGGTGCCCGCCGATGTCGTGCTGTTCGGCGAGATTGCGCTGTCGAGCGAGATCAGGCCGGTCTCGCACACCCCGCTGCGGCTCCGTGAATCGGCGAAACTGGGCTTCAACCGGGCCTTCGTGCCGGCGTCGGGCGCGGACGGGGTGAAGGGGATTTCGGTCAGCGGCTTCCGCACCCTTGCACAGCTGGTTGACCAGATGCTCGGGCGCGGATAGCCAGCGCGGCATGAACGCCGTCGATATCCTCGTCCTCCTCCTCATCGGCGGTTGCGCCATATTCGGTCTGCTGCGCGGGTTCGTGACCGAAACCCTGTCACTGATCGCCTGGGTCGCGGGCATTTTCGCGATCAGCCTGTTCCATGCTTCCGTCACCGAATTGCTGACCAGCTTCGTCGGCAGCGAGAGCGGGGCGGCAGTGCTGGCCTTATTCCTGATCTTCGCCGTCACCTTTGGCGCTGGCAAGCTGCTCGCCCGCGCGATCGGCCAGCGTACCCGCCAGTCGGTGCTCGGCCCGATCGACCGGGTGCTGGGCGGCGGCTTCGGCGCGATCAAGGGCCTGATTGGCGCGACCCTGGTCTTCCTCGCCTTTTCCCTGGTCTACGACACATTCTACGGCAGCGGCGCACGCCGCCCCGACTGGCTGTCCGACGCCCGCACCTATCCGCTGCTCAACGCTAGCGGCAAGGCGATCAGCGAATTTGTCGATGAACAGCGCGCGCAGAAGCCGGCGGAGTCCGATCCTGCGGCGTGACCGGGGTGGGTGGGAAGCGGACTGACCGAATTTTCACCCGCGGTCCAAGGCTTGTGATTGCGCCTGGTCGCATAATGGAGCGCATTTCGGGTACGACCACGATGCGTAGCACTGAAGAGCCCAGGAGTCGGCTAATTTATAATAATACAGGATCAAAAAAGCTGCGTATCATTGTCAGGAAGGTTCATCGCGTTGGAAGCAAGCCCACACAGATCCGCACAAAGTTCCGCGGCATCTAAATCCTTTTGGGTGATTTTCCCACAATTCACATTCGCCGATAACCATCCCCCATCCATGAGAAATTAAATTATAATTTGCATTAATTTTTAACTGATCTTGAATCTATCTCTCGACAGCAATTTTCCACTCAGAATTAATTTTATGCTCATGACAGCATTTATCCGCCTCAATCCATCTGGCGGAAACTTTTCCTATTTTGACCTTGTTGGAAGTCGCGAAGCTGTCGATATCAAAAGCGGATACTGATCCGTCCAACTTGATGGAACGTGTTTCAGTGGGCTGCCCCCATTCATCATTTCCTTCTGTGCCAGTTTTACTCATGCCCCCTCCCCCCAGAGAGACGTTATCACCGCGTTAAAAAATATGTCACGCTGTCGAAATGAAATCTAGGGCAGTGTTTTACGCCCGTGCGATGGCTCATCTATAGCGCTGCCAGCATTGATTGCTCGTGGAAGGATGGGGCTGAAGCTTAACGTGCCATTATATAGCGAGAGAGCCTTTTTGCGTTATGGTCGATGTATTTGGAGCCCTAAGCTGCAGTTGGCGAAGCGCTTCGCTTGGGCTCGGGCGTATCCACCGATCTAGCTGATGCCACTTGGACGGTCCAAAGCAGCAATATGGCCACAGGAGGCATCCTTGGACAACCTAGCGCGCAGGCCGCTACATGTCTGCTACTGGTAGCTTTGAGACCATCCTCCCCAGGAAGGGGAGGTAGCTGGCCGAAGGCCAGACGGAAGGGGGGCTTCCCCTCTCGATAGGGCGACACCCCTCCACCACTTCGTGGTCCCCCTCCCCTTGCAGGGGAGGATTTTACAGCCGCTCCTGGTCGTCAGTCGTCAAGGCCTGACATCGTCATTGTTTCGCTCCGCTCGCAACGACGGGAGATGGTCGAAACTCGCTCCGTCAATCCCGCATGCCGCTGTCCTACAGCTCTGCCCCTGTTCTAAGCTGGGGCATGACGCTGCCGCTCATCCTGCCTCCGCTATCCATGCAACTGGCGCGCGACGGGGGCGTCGCTGTCGCTGCGCAGGTGCGCGGGTGGGGCCTTGTCGGCGCGCGCCGGGCGCGTCTGCCGAACCTGCCATGGCGCGTTACCGGCGCGTGGGCGGTGCATCATGAGGGCGAAGCAGGTGCAAATGCCCCGAAAAGGCCGTTTACACTATGAACTTCGGTCGTGACCCGCGCGGACTCGTGTCCTTGGGCGGGCTACAGCCAGCCCTTGGCGCGATAGGCTTCGACCGTGGCCTTGAGCCCTTCCTCGGTCGGGATCTGCGGCGTCCACAGCCGCTTGGGCGGCTGCTTGCGCTTGGCGACGACCCAGTCGGGATGGCAGAAATAATCGACCCGGTCGGGGGTCAGCTTGGCGTTGCGGCCGCGCACCAGCCGGTCGAGCCGGGCGGCGGTCGCCAGCAGCCATTGCGGCGTCGCGAAGGTGCGGACATTGCGACCCACGGCCCGGCCGATCGCCTGGCCGAATTCCTGATGGTCCCAGCCGCCGGGCGTCGCATCGTCCGCCTCATAGGTGCGGGTCTGGCTCTGTTCCTTTTCGCAGGCGAGCGTCAGCAACAGGCGGGACAGATCGGCGACATGGATCACCGACAGCCGGCCGCCGGGCGGCAGCAGCATGATGCCGCGCTTGGCCATGCGGAACAGCTCCAGCATCTCCTGGTCATTGGGGCCATAGATGGCGGGCGGGCGCACGATCGTCCAGTCGAGGCCACTGGCCTTCACATGGCGTTCGGCCAGTTCCTTCGACCAGCCATAGTCCGACATGCCCGGTTCGCGCGCGGCGAGCGAGGAGACATGGACGAGGCGGCGCACGCCGCGTTTGCGCATGGCGTCGACCACCGCCATCGTGCCGCGCGCATTGCCCGCCTCGAACCCCTCGCGGTCGGGTGCGTTCACCACGCCCGCGATATGGATCACGGCATCGGCGTCGCGCACCAGCGTGTCGAGCGCGGCGGCATCGTCGAGCGAGCCGGGTACCCATTTGAGATGGGCGCGGGGTGGCTGCGCCCGGCGGGTGAGGGCGTTGACCTGGAGACCGGCGGCAAGCGCCTGATCGAGCGTTTCGGCGCCGACGAAACCCGTCGCGCCGGTCATGGCAATTCTAAGGGACATAATAGGTCAGACCATCGCCATATGATCGCGATGGACCAGCACGGTGCGGGACATTTCGCCGAGCAGGGCGGGAATGTCCTCGCTGCGGCGGCCGGCGATCTTCGCGGCGGCCTCGCTGTCATATTCGGTGAGGCCACGGGCGATCACCCGGCCGTCCTGATTGAGAATGTCGACCACGTCGCCGCGCGCGAACACACCCTCGACCCGCGCGACGCCGGCAGGGAGCAGGCTGTTGCCCTTGCCTAACGCCGCTTCGGCGCCGGCATCGACGATGATCCGGCCGAGCACGGTGAGGCGGCCCGAGAGCCAGCCCTTGCGCGCGCCCTGGCTTTCGGCGGCCAGGAAGATGGAGCCGCGGCCGCCATTGGCCCAATGGCTGAGCGGGGCGTCGACCTTGCCCGAAATGATGGCGAGATGGGCGCCGGCGCCGGTGGCGATCTGGGCCGCCTGGATTTTCGACACCATGCCGCCCGATCCCATGCCCGAAGCCGAACCGGTGTCGGCCATGGCGGCAATGCGCGCGTCGATGCGCTCTATCCTCTCGATCAGCATGGCATTCGCATCGGCGTGCGGGTTGGCGGTGTAAAGCCCGTCCACGTCCGACAGCAGCACAACCGCGTCGGCCCGTGCCGCCTGTCCGATGCGCGCCGCAAGGCGATCATTATCGCCGAAGCGGATCTCCGCCGTGGCGACGCTGTCATTCTCGTTCACCACCGGCACGACGGCGAGCGCCATCAGCCGCTCCAGCGTGGCCGAGGCGTTGAGATAGCGGCGGCGATGCTCCAGATCGTCGAGCGTCACCAGCATCTGCGCGGCGGTGATGCCCTTTTCATGCAGCAGGCTGGCCCAGCATTGCGACAGGGCGATCTGGCCGGTGGCGGCCGCCGCCTGCGCATCCTCCAGGCTGCCGCGCCCGCCCTTGGGCAGCTTCAGCCGGCGCGCGCCCAGCGCGATCGCGCCCGACGACACGATGATGACCTGTTGCCCGGCCGCCTTGCGCGCGGCGACATCGGCCACCAGCGTGCGCAGCCAGTCGACGCGCACTTCCCCGGCCGGATCGACCAGCAGCGCCGACCCGATCTTGATGACCAGGCGGCGGACCAGGGCAGGGGGAAAGCCGGACAGAGTGTCGGTCATGATCGCTACTGAATAGGAGGGCGGGGTGATCCGTTCAGATCGGCGACCAGGTGGCTTCGCCGTCGCTGTCGTCGGCGTCGTCCTCTTCACGATCCTCGTCGAGCATTTCCAGCACGGCGTCGAGCAACGGGGTGACGCCTTCGCCGGTCGCGCCGGAGATGATGAAGACATCTTCCACGCCGGCCTGCTCGCGCAGCTGCTCGGCAATGTCTTCCATCAGTTCCTGGCCCAGAAGGTCGCCCTTGTTGAGCACCACGATCTGCGGCTTTTCGTCCAGCCCGCCGCCATAGGCAGCCAGTTCGTCGGTGACGATGCGGAAGGCTTCGACCGGATCGTCACCGGTCGCGTCGATCAGGTGCAGCAGCACGCGGCAGCGTTCGATATGGCCCAGGAACCGGTCGCCGATGCCCGCGCCCTCGGCCGCGCCCGCGATCAGGCCGGGAATATCGGCCAGCACGAATTCGCGATCACGGTGCAGCACCACGCCAAGCTGCGGCTTGGTGGTGGTGAAGGCATAGGCGCCGACCTTCGCCTTGGTGTTCGTCACCTGGTTGATCAGGGTCGACTTGCCGGCGTTGGGCATGCCGACCAGGCCGACATCGGCCAGCAGCTTGAGCCGCAGCCAGACCCACATTTCCTGACCCGGCCAGCCGGTGCCATGCTGGCGCGGCGCACGATTAGTGCTGGTCTTGTAGGACAGGTTGCCGCGGCCGCCGTCGCCGCCGCGCAGGAAGCTCACACGTTGCCCCACCTCGGTGAAGTCGGCCAGGATTTCCTGTTCCTCATATTCGGGATAGCCGTCTTCGTCCTCGGTCCCCTCGATCGGCTGGGGATCGGACAGGATCTGGGTTCCGACCGGCACCTTGACGACCAGGTCGTTGCCGCCGGCGCCATAGCGGTTCTTGCCCATGCCGGGCATGCCGCGCTGCGCCTTGAAATGCTGGGTGTAGCGGAAGTCGATCAGCGTGTTGAGGCCGGCCACGGCCTCGAAGATGATGTCGCCGCCCTTGCCGCCGTTGCCGCCGTCCGGGCCGCCATATTCGACATATTTTTCACGCCGAAAGCTGACCGCGCCGGGACCGCCCCAGCCGGACTTGATATAGATTTTTGCTTGATCGAGAAAATGCATGGCGCGCCCATAGCGTCTTCTTGGGCAAAATTAAACCTTAGCTTGCGACACTTTCGCCGTCGCCGTCAACCGGGCTTCTTCGGTCAGGGCGGACAACAGGCTGCGGGCCGCCAGTTCGCGCGCTTTCTCGCGATTGAGGCCCAGCGCAGCGGCCATCGGGCCGCCCATCTGCGAATCGCCCAGCGCCAGCAGGACCAGCATCAGCGTATTGTCGCGGATCACCTCGGCCAGTTGCGGGCGCAGCGCCGTGGCGGCCAGCTTGTCGACCAGCCGGTGGATCGCATCCACCACCGGGTCGAGCGCATCCTCATTGCCCGACGCCAGCATCCAGCTGGCCAGCGCGCCGGCGCCGCCTGCGTCGAACGCGTCGAAGGTCATGTCGACGATCCGCCGGGGTTCGACCTCACCGCGCCGGGCGGCGTTCACCGCGTCGCCGATCGTGGCGGTGATCGCGTCGGCCAGATAGCCCGCGAGCGCCTTCTGCAGGCCGGCGGCCGATCCGAAATGATGGAGTAGATTGGCATGGGTGCGGCCGATGCGATTGCCCACCGCCTTCAGCGTGACGGCCTGCGGCCCCGCTTCCAGCAGCAGGTCGCGGGCGGCTTCCAGCGCAATCAGGCGACTTTCGTCGGGGCTGAGGCGCGAGCGCTTGAGGGGGATCGGTTCGGGCAACGTGCCTTGCCCATGACACAGGGGCGGGGGGAAGGCCATAGCCATGTGCGGGGTCGCTTGACCGGCCCCTGCGCGGCCGCCCATAGATTGGCGATGACCGATGCACCCATCCTCACCACCGACCGCCTGATCCTGCGCCCGCACCGGGTGGAGGATTATCCCGCGTGCCAGGCGCTATGGGCCGATCCGGACGTGGTGCGCTTCATCGGCGGCGCGGCGCTCGATGCGCAGGCGGTGTGGTTCCGCATCCTGCGCTATGCCGGCATGTGGGCGCTGCTCGGCTATGGCATGTGGGCGATCGAGGATCGCGCCAATGGCGAATTGCTGGGCGAGGCCGGGCTGCTGAGCGCGGCGCGGGGGCTGGCCGAACTGGACGGCGTGCCGGAGGCGGGCTGGGTGCTGGGGCCGGCCGCCTGGGGGCGCGGTATCGCGACCGAGGCAATGGCGGCGATCTTTGCCTGGACCGATGCGCATCTGGCGGCGCCGTCGATCCGCTGCATCATCGCGCCCGACAATGGCGGGTCGATCAAGGTGGCGGAGAAACTGGGCTTTGCTGCGCTTGCCGAAGTCGATTTCCATGGCGCTCCGACCCGTGTCTTCGATCGGCTCCGTCAGGGGTGAGGGGCGGGCGCCCTGATCGGCGCCCGCGCACTTCAGTCAAGCGGCAAGCGCCGGCAGCGCGTCGCCATATAGGTCCATCGCAAAGTCCACGCTCATGCGGGCGGCCTCGCCCTCGTCGAAGACCAGGCAGTCGGCCTCGGCCCCGCGAGCGGGGCTGTAGCGCCGCTCGACCGTGCCGTTGGCGCGGAAGCCGATCTTGCGCAGGACATGGCCCGACGCGCGATTGTCGGCGAAATGGACGGCGCGGACTGCCGGCAGATTATGCGCGCGGGCGATGCTCATGACGGCGCGGGCCGCCTCCGTGGCGAAGCCCAGGCCCCAATAGGGGCGGGCGATCCAGTAGCCCAGTTCCGGCGTGCCATCCTCGGCCTCATGGATGCCGCAGCCGCCCACCAGGCGCGGCGCGCCCTGGGTGCGGGTGAAGGCCAGCAGGCGCGGCATGCGCGAATCCTGCGGCAGTGCCAGGAAGGCTTCGGCATCGGCCAGGCCATAGGGGGCGGGGGCGCGGCTCAGATTGCGCAGGACCGCGTCATTGCCGATGGCCTGGGCCAGGGCGGGGGCATCTTCCATCCAGCCTGGCCGCAGCAGCAGGCGGGGGGTACGGGCGAACATTCACGTCTCTCCTCTTCGTGCGCGCCAATAGCTGCCAATCATGACGGCTTGACGACGGTCTTCTCTGGCTGAGCCCCGCCCGCACGACGCGCGAGAAGGCCAGTAGTTCCAGAGGTTTGAGGGAAATCGGGAGGAGTGCCCGGTGATGTTCGTCAGAACGGAAAAAGGGCGCTCCCTGTGAAGGGGCGCCCTTTTTTCCCTCGATCCCGATCGACGCACTTATGTGCGCAACCGATCAGGCGGGACGTCCCTTTTGCGAAGGACGACCCGTCATCGATCGTCCGTTATTCGGCTGCCGCGGCTACCGCGTCGACCGATACATATTTGCGGCCGAGCTTGCCGTCGTGGAACACGACGCGACCTTCGCCCAGGGCGAAGAGGGTGTGATCCTTGCCCATGCCGACATTACGGCCGGGATATACGCGGGTGCCGCGCTGGCGAATGATGATGTTGCCGCCGATCACTTCCTGACCGCCGAACTTCTTCACGCCAAGGCGCTTCGACTCAGAATCGCGACCGTTACGCGACGAACCGCCAGCTTTCTTATGTGCCATGACCTAAACTCCTTATCTAAGCTGCGCTCAGGCGATCGACACGATCTTGAGGATCGTGTGATTCTGGCGGTGGCCGTTCTTGCGGCGATAGTTGTGACGACGACGCTTCTTGAAGACGATGACCTTTTCGCCCTTCGCCTGCGCAATGATTTCGGCTGCGACGGTCAGCTTGGCTGCGTCCTTCAGGTCGCCGCCTTCGCCGGCCAGCAGGACGTCGTCCAGCGTAACCTTGTCGCCGGCTTCGCCAGCGAGCTTTTCAACGACGATCTTATCTCCGGCGGCGACGCGATACTGCTTGCCGCCCGTGCGCACGATAGCGAACATGGCTTGGTCTCTTCTCGTTCAAATCTGCTTTACGCAGATCGTCGAGGACAAAAAGCCTGTTCGACCCGCGCGGGAATGTGGCCCGGTAGTGGAATGACTCGATTCTGTCAACCGCCATGGGCCCAGCTTGTGGGCTGGTTTTTGGCTCTTAGTCTTCCTACATCGGTGATGGAAGGGAATATAAGCGCCGATGAGCAGATTACATCCCCAGGATGCGACCGGCAAGGGCAGGCTGCCCTTCATCGCATCGCTGTGGGCTGCGATCCTGGTCGCGCTTCTGTGTGCGATCGCGCCGGACGGTCCGCCTTCCAGCAAGCTCAATGGCTCCGCCTTCAGTTCCGCCACGACCGGCGTGGTGCTCAAGGCGCGCTCGCTGCCCGCGCCGCATCTGGCCCGTGCCCCCCGCCCTGATGGGGATGGGGTGGCCTTGCCCTGGCTGCTGGCGACGGCGCTCGCCCTCATGCTCTCCTGGCGCCGTCTGGCGCCCGACGCGCCCCTGCCGCTGCTCGCACGCCACTACAGCCATCTTCGCGCGCGGAGTCGGCGCGCCCGCGCCCCGCCCGCCTTCCTCTGACATTTTTCCCGCCCGCCATGGCGGGCGTCCGTCAGACAGAAGGAATTGAGATCATGCCCCGCAAAAGAAAGATGCGCGGTGGCCGGCGCAATCCGCCCGGCTGGTTCATGCCCGTCGTCATGGCAGGGCTCGGCGCCGCCGGCGCCCTGCTCTCGATCGCGATGCTCGGCATCGTCGAATAATAGACAATGTTCCGCGCCGGCGGCAGGATGAAGCTCTGCTGCCGGCGGACAGGGAAGGAATTTCATGCCCCACCACACGCCCCTTATCGGGACGATCGTTGCCGGCCTCGTCGTGGCCTTCATCATGGGCGCCATTGCCCATCGCCTGAAATTATCGCCGCTGGTCGGCTATCTGGTCGCCGGCATCATGGTCGGCCCCTTCACCCCCGGCTTCGTCGCCGATAGCGGCCTGGCGAATGAACTGGCCGAAATCGGCGTCATATTGCTGATGTTCGGCGTCGGCCTGCATTTCTCGCTCAAGGATCTTCTGTCGGTCAAGGCGATCGCCGTGCCAGGCGCGATCGTGCAGATCGCGGTCGCGACCCTGCTCGGCATGGGCCTTGGCTATCTGATGGGCTGGCCGCTGATGGGCGGGCTGGTCTTTGGCCTGGCTTTGTCGGTCGCCAGCACGGTCGTGCTGCTGCGTGCGCTGCAGGGGGCGGACCTGGTCGAAACCCGGCGCGGGCGCATTGCGGTCGGCTGGCTGATCGTCGAGGATCTGGTGATGGTCCTTGCCCTCGTCCTCCTGCCGGCGCTGGCGGGGGTGATGAACAATGCCGATGCGGGCGGCGGGGCGAGCGCGCTGATTGCGCCGCTGATCGGCACGCTGCTCAAGGTCGTCGGTTTCGTCGTGCTGATGCTGGTGGTGGGCCGCCGCCTCATCCCCTGGGCGCTGCACTGGGTCGTGCATAGCGGATCGCGCGAACTGTTCCGCCTCGCCGTGCTGGCGATTGCGCTGGGTGTCGCTTTCGGTGCCGCCATCGTGTTCGACGTGTCCTTTGCGCTGGGCGCCTTCTTTGCCGGCATGATCCTGGGCGAAACCCCGCTCAGCCGCCGCGCGACCGAGGAGACGCTGCCGCTGCGCGACGCCTTTGCGGTGCTGTTCTTCGTGTCGGTCGGCATGTTGTTCAATCCGTCTGTGGTGATCGAGCAGCCGCTGCCGCTGCTGGCCACTGTCCTCATCATCGTGGTGGGCAAGTCGATCGCCGCCTGGGGCATCGTCCGTGCCTTTGGCCATCCCAATGTCACGGCGCTGACGATCGCCGCCAGCCTGGCGCAGATCGGCGAATTTTCCTTCATTTTGGCGTCGCTGGGGGCGGGGCTGGGCGTGTTGCCGGCTGAGGCGCGCGATCTGATCCTTGCCGGTGCGATCGTGTCGATCTTCATCAACCCGATCCTCTTCTCGCTGATCGTGCGCGATCACAAGAAGGAGGAGGATGAGACGCAGGCCGACACCGCGACCGATCAGCCGCGCCTCGGCCATGTCATCCTGGTCGGCTATGGCCGCGTCGGCAAGCTGATCGCCAAGCGCCTGGCCGAGCGCCATGTCCAGTTCGTGGTGATCGAGGGCGATCCCGAACGGGTCGAGGAAGCGGAAGAGGCTGGCCTGTCGGTGGTGCGCGGCAATGCGCTGGAGGACCGGCATCTGCTGGCTGCAGGCATATGCGAGGCGCGCTATCTGCTGATCGCCGTGCCCGAAGGGTTTGAGGGCGGCGCGATCAACGAGCATGCCCGCCATCTCAACCCCAATTTGCAGGTGATCGCCCGCGCCCATAGCGATGCCGAGGTCGCGCATCTCGAAGCGCTGTGCGTGCGCCATGTCGTGATGGGCGAGCGCGAACTGGCCGGGCGCATGCTGCAGCTTTGCGGCGTCGGCTGAGGGACAAAGAAAAAGGGCGGTGAACGATGGTCGATCGTTCACCGCCCTTTTCAGGACGTCCTGTCGCCGGCCTTAGCCGCGCGGCTTGCGCGGACCGCCGGGGCGCTTGGGTCCGCCCTTGAAGGGGCGGGGGGCGTAACCGGCCGGACGCGGGCCACGGTCGTTCGAGCGGTTGCCCTGGCGGCGATTGTCGCGGGCCTGCTCGCGCGGGGCGCCGTCGATCATCTCGAACGCCACGTCGGCGCCCTCGTCATTGGCCTCGCCCGAGCGCTTGACGGCCGACATGAAGCGGCTGGCGATCGCGCGCGGGATTTCGAACATGGTTTCGTTGGTGGTGATGCGGATCGCGCCGATGTCGCCGCGCGACACATGGCCGCGGCGGCAGATCAGCGGCAGGATCCAGCGCGGATCGGCATTCTGGCGACGGCCGATGTCCATGCGGAACCACTGGGTGTCCTCGAAGCCCGGACGCGGCCCTTCCTGGCGCGGCGGGGCTTCGCTGCGGTCCAGCAGTTCCTCGGGCGCGGGCAGCGAGGCGCGGGCGCTCTTCACCAGCATCGCGGCGATTTCCTTGGCCGACTTTTCCGCCAGCAGCTCGGCGCCCAGCGCCCAGTCGGCCTCGTCCAGCTCGGCCTTTTCCATCAGGGTCGAGCGCAGGCGGGCATTGTCCTGTTCCAGGATCGCTTCCTTGCTGGGCGGGGTGCCCCATTCGACCGGAATCTTGGCGCCGCGCAGCATCGATTCGACGCGGCGGCGACGCGGATAGGGGACGATCAGGACGGCAGTGCCCTTCTTGCCGGCGCGACCGGTGCGGCCCGAACGGTGCTGCATCGTCTCGGCGTCGCGCGGCAGTTCGACATGGACCACCAGCGTCAGGCTGGGCAGGTCGATGCCGCGTGCGGCAACGTCGGTGGCGACGCAGACACGGGCGCGCTTGTCGCGCAGCGCCTGGAGCGCGTGGTTGCGCTCATTCTGGCTATGCTCGCCCGACAGCGCCACGGCGGCGAAGCCGCGCTCGGTCAGGCTGCTATGCAGGTGGCGGACATTGTCGCGGGTGGCGCAGAACAGGATCGCGGTCTCGGCTTCATGATAGCGCAGCAGGTTGACCACCGCATTCTCGATGTCCGACGGGGCGACGGTGACGGCCTGATAGCTGATGTCGCCATGGCCGCGTTCTTCGCCCACGGTCGAGATGCGCAGCGCGTCCGACTGATAGCGCTTGGCCATCGCGACGATCGGCTTGGGCATGGTGGCGGAGAAGAGCAGGGTGCGGCGATCTTCCGGCGCGCTGTCAAGAATGCCTTCCAGATCCTCGCGGAAGCCCATGTCGAGCATTTCGTCCGCTTCGTCGAGGACGACGGTGCGCATTCCCGACAGGTCCAGTGCGCCGCGTTCCAGATGGTCGCGCAGGCGGCCGGGGGTGCCGACGACGATATGGGCGCCATGGCTGAGCGCGCGGCGTTCCTTGGCGGCGTCCATGCCGCCGACGCAGGTGGCGATGCGGGCGCGGGCGGCGCCATAGAGCCATTCCAGCTCGCGGCTGACCTGCAGCGCCAGTTCGCGTGTCGGCGCGATCACCAGCGCCAGCGGCAGGCCGGCGACGGGCAGCTTGTCGCCGCCGGTCAGCAGTTCGGCGGCCATGGCCAGGCCGAAGGCGACGGTCTTGCCCGAGCCGGTCTGTGCCGACACTAGCAGGTCGCGGCCCTGCGCTTCGTCCTGCGTCACTTCGGACTGGACCGGGGTCAGGCTCTCATAACCCTTGGTGGTCAGCGCCTGGGCGAGCATGGAGGGGAGATGTTCAAAAGACATTTTTTCGTTTTCCATCGGTAAAGCGACCCGCCATTCCCGACGGATACATGAAGACCTGCCATGCTCCCGCCGTGGAGAGCCCAGGGGTAGGTCGCGTCCCTGGTTCCAAAATCCTCCCCTTGTCGGGGGAGGGGGACCGTCGACATCGCCGGCGGTGGAGGGGTGTCCCCCTATGGCGCAGGCGGCGAATGCCCCTTTGCCCGGCCTTGTGGCCCTCGGGCCGCTTCTTGAGTGAGCGGCTGGTCCTATAAAATAAGAAGGCCGCCTTCCCCCGCAAGGAGGGAAGGCGGCCCCTTTAATTCTTATCCCAGCGGGATCAGATCGAGGCGACTTCGGCCACGTCGACCTTCACGCCCGGACCCATCGACGACGACAGGGCGATCTTGCGGACATACTTGCCCTTCGAGCCCGAGGGCTTCGCCTTGACGATCGCGTCGACGAACGCGTCGAAATTCTTGCGCAGGTCTTCAGCCGAGAAGCTCGACTTGCCGAGGCCAGCGTGGATGATGCCGGCCTTTTCGACGCGGAATTCGATCTGACCACCCTTGGCGGCCTTCACGGCTTCGGCGACGTTCGGCGTGACGGTGCCCAGCTTCGGGTTCGGCATCAGGCCCTTGGGGCCCAGAACCTTACCCAGGCGACCCACCAGACCCATCATGTCGGGGGTGGCGATGACGCGCTGGAAGTCGATGTTGCCGGCCTGGATCGATTCGAGCAGGTCTTCGGCGCCCACGATGTCGGCACCGGCGTCGAGCGCCTGCTGAGCCTTGTCGTTGCGGGCAAACACGGCGACGCGAACGTCCTTGCCGGTGCCGGCGGGCAGGGTGACGACGCCACGGACCATCTGGTCGGCGTGACGCGGGTCAACGCCCAGGTTGATCGCGATTTCGACGCTTTCGTCGAACTTGGCAGTGGCGTGGGTCTTGATCAGGCCCAGCGCTTCGTCAACGCCGTGCAGCTTTTCGCGGTCGATCGCGGTCGCCAGGGCCTTTGCCTTCTTGGTCAGCTTTGCCATGGTCTTAGCCCTCCACCACTTCGAGGCCCATCGCGCGAGCGGAACCTTCGATGATCTTCGTTGCAGCGTCGATGTCGTTCGCGTTCAGGTCAGCCATCTTCGCCTGGGCGATTTCGGCGAGCTGGGCGCGGGTGATCTTGCCAGCGACGACCTTGCCCGGCTCCTTCGAGCCCGACTTCAGGTTGACGGCCTTCTTGATCAGGTAGGTGGCCGGCGGCTGCTTCGTCACGAAGGTGAACGAACGGTCCGCATAGACGGTGATGATGGTCGGCAGCGGGGTGCCCTTGTCCATCTTTTCCGTCGAGGCGTTGAACGCCTTGCAGAATTCCATGATGTTCACGCCGCGCTGACCCAGGGCAGGGCCGATCGGCGGCGAGGGGTTGGCGGCTCCGGCGGGCACCTGGAGCTTGATATAGCCCGTAATCTTCTTGGCCATTTTCACTCACTCTATAGCTGGCGAATCTGCGGACAGATTCACCGGTTCAAGTTTAGCGGTCTAACGGCTCCCGCAAGGGAACCTCCCGCACATGTCCAGCCGCCCCGTGGGGAGGCATGGAAGCGCGGCCCTATAGCGACCTTCTTGTCCAAAGGGAAGGGGGAGTCTGTCATTCGGCCGATTCGGCCGAAAGCGCAGGGCTTCCCCAACAAAAAGGGCCGCCGGCTGAAAAGCGGGCGACCCTTTTTGAACAGCCTTGCGGCGGCTGGTTACTTCGACAGTTCGACCTGTTCGAAGTCCAGTTCCACCGGGGTGGCGCGACCGAAGATCGACACCGACACCTTGACCCGGTTCTTTTCGAAATCCAGTTCCTCGACCACGCCGTTGAAGCTGGCGAAGGGGCCGTCCAGCACCTTGACGCTGTCGCCGATTTCGTAATCGACATTGACCTTGTGCTTCGGGGCGGCGGCGGCTTCCTTCTGGGCGCCGAAATAGCGGGCGGCTTCGCTCTCGCTGATCGCCTGGGGCTTGCCCGACGAACCCAGGAAACCGGTGACCTTGGGCGTATTCTTGACGAGGTGATAGACGTCGTCGTTCATCGCCAGCTTGGCAAGGACATAGCCCGGCATGAACTTGCGTTCGACCTGGACCTTCTTGCCGCGCTTCACTTCGGTCACGGTCTCGGTCGGAACCTCGACCTGCTCGACCAGTTGCGACAGGCCCATGCGCTCGGCCTCGGTCAGGATCGATTCCTTGACCTTGTTCTCGAAGCCCGAATAGGCGTGGATGATGTACCAGCGCGCCATGTTACCGTCTTAAACTCCCTTTTGAACGCCTAGCGTTCAACGACCCGATGCGAGGCTCAGCAGCCACTGGACGATCGCACCGAAGAAGGTGTCGATACCGAAGAAGAAGATGCCAAGCAATGAGGTCATGATGACGACCAGGACGGCGGTCATCAATGTTTCGCGACGGGTCGGCCACGCAATTTTCGACCATTCGGTCTTGACCTGATTGACGAACTCACTCGGAGAAGTCTTCGCCATCGCGCTGTCTGCTCACCTTCAAAATCAACACCAAAGCGCGAAGCAACAGTCCGCCCTCCCGATCCCGCCATGTTCAGCGTTTGGGGGTGCGGTCGCGCTTCGCGACCCGTACTTCGCTAAGCGCACTTAGCCGCGAACCCGTGATTGTTCAAGGTTCGCGGCTAGTTCGCTTGGCAGGAGTGGAGGGACTCGAACCCACGGCATTCGGTTTTGGAGACCGACGCTCTACCAACTGAGCTACACTCCTGCACTGGCCCGAGCCAGCGAAGGAGGGCGCTTTAGCGTGGCCTATCGGGGAGGGCAAGCGACTTTATGCAACTTCTTCAACAAGAATATGCGCGCTGGTCTGACGCTCGGCTTCCGCGTTGATCTGGGCCCCCAGCAGCACGATATAGGCGGAGACGAACAGCCAGAGCTGGAGGATCACCACGGCGGCCAGCGAGCCATAGGTCTTGTTGTAATCGCCAAAGGTCGAGACGTAGAAGGAGACGCCCAGCGTCGCCACCAGCCAGAACAGCGTCGCGGCGATCGATCCCACGGTCAGCCATTGCCATTGCACCCGGCGACGATGCGGGCCGAAGCGGTAGATTAGGCCGAAGATGCTGCTGGCGAGCAGGCCGGCGCAGATCCAGGTCGCCGCCTTGATCGCGAACAGCACGCCCGGTCCCCAGTTGGTCAGTAATTTCTGGAGCAGGCCGATGATCGTCGCGGTCACGACGCCGGCGACCACCACCAGCACGGCGGAAAAGGTGATTCCCATCGACACGCGATAGAAGGCGAAGATGTTGCGCCCCTCCTTCTGCGCATAGACGATGTTGAGTGCCTCCATGATCGCGGACGCGGCGCGGGTCGCGCCATATACTGCCAGGCCCAGCGCCAGGAACAGGCCGAACCCGATCGCCGGCTTGCGCGCGCTGACCATCCCCAGCAACTGGTCGTTGATCAGTTGGGCGGCATCGGCGGGCACGACGGTGATGATCGCCTGCATATGGCGGGCGACGATCTGCGGATCGCCAACCAGGCCGTAGGTGAGGACGACGGCGGCCAGCAGTGGGGCGATCGACAGGAAGGCATAATAAGCGACACCGGCGGACAGCAGGCCCAGATGATTGGCTGACATGGCGGCATAGACGCGCTTCAATATCTCCCACCAGGCACGCGGCGGGATTTTCCAAGGCGCATTGGCATGCACCTGCTGGGCGATCGTTTCGGTCATGCATATCCCCTGCTGAACAGGGGTAGCGCCTGAACGGCGATAGGGTTCCCTGATTCGCCTCTCTCATGGTTTTCCCCGGTTAGGGTTTCCCGTTGTTGGAGGATTAACCCCCTTTCGCTACCAACGGCCGCTCGCAGCGAGGCGGCAGGGAGCGGACAAGTGGCGGAAAAGCGCTGGCAACAGCGGCTGAAGGGCTGGGACGGCCCGTTCACGGCACCGGTGCCGGACAGCGCGCACGATGCGGTGCTGGATACCCAATATCGCCGTTTCCATCAGGCGCTGCCGCTTTTGTGCCTGCTGATCATGGCCAACGCCGTCGCGATGGCGCTTGCGGTGATGGGCGATCTGCCCTTGTGGCAACAGGTGACGCCGCCTGCGCTGATCTTCCTGGCCTGCGCGCTATCCCTGCTGCGCTGGCGCGGCGTGCCGATCGCGACCGACGCCAGGGTGCAGGCGCGCAGCCTGAAGCGGGTCGCACATGTCGCGACCGGGGCTGGACTGGTGGCCGGGCTGTGGGCGGTCAACGCCTTCACTGAAACCGAAATCTATTATTGCATGGTGGCGCCGGTGTTCATCGGCATTGGTGCGCTGGTTGCGGCGACGACCTTGCTCAGCGTGCCGCGCGCGGCGATCGGGGCGATGGGCGTGGCGGTGTTGCCGATTCTGGTGAAGATGGCGCTCTATGACAATCTGGGCGTGCGGGCGATGGCGGTGATGATGGCGATCGTCACGGTGATGCAGGCCAATCTGGTGCTGGGGAAGTTTCGTGAGACGGTGGCGATGCTGGTGTCGCAGCGAGACCTGGCGCGGCTGGCCGGCACCGATGCGCTGACCGGGCTCGACAACCGGCTGAGCTTCATGCGCGCGATCGAAGAGCGGGTGGAGCGGGGCGCGGCCTTCAGCGTGCTGCTCGCCGATCTCGATGGCTTCAAGCAGTGCAACGACTTGCACGGCCATCAGGCAGGGGATGTCCTGCTGACATCATTGGGTGGTCGGTTGCAGGCCTTGATGCCGGACGCGGTGAGCATCGCGCGGCTGGGTGGCGACGAATTTGCGCTGCTCCATGACGCGGAAACCGATGTCGACGCCCTGCATCGGCGCATGCCCGGCATCCGGCAGGCGATCGCTGCGCCGGTGGGTTGGCAGGGGCGCAGCCTGTCGGTCGGCAGCAGTTTCGGCATCGCTAGCTTCCCGCAGGATGGGGCCGACGCCGCCGCCGTCCTGCATGTCGCCGACACACGGCTCTATGCGGACAAGCGGCAGCGCAAAGGGCGACGATTTGTGGGGCCGCAACGCCAGATTGCTTAGAAGAACTGCCCGCCTTTCATGATGCGGCGGGCACGGCCCTGCACCGGCACCTTGTCGAACGGCGTGTTGCCGGCCGAGGCCGCCATCTTCGCCGAATCGACGATCCATGGTGCGTCGGGATCGACCAGGATCAGGTCGGCGGCGCTGCCGGGCGCGAAGCTGCCGGCGTTGACGCCAAGGATCTTCGCCGGATTGGCGCTGAGCAGGGTCATCAGCCGGTTGAGGCTGACATGGCCTTCGCGCACCAGGTTGAGCGAGAGCGCCAGCAGCGTCTCGGCACCGGCCATTCCGGGCGACGCGTCGGCGAAGGGCAGGCGCTTGTCTTCCGGCCCGCGTGGATCATGGCCCGATGTGATGACATCGACCGTGCCGTCGGCGACGGCGGCGATGCTGGCATGGCGGTCGGCATCGGATCGCAGCGGTGGCGACAGGCGTGCGAATGTGCGGAAGTCGGTCATCGCCTGATCGTTGAGGAACAGATAGGCCGGGCTGATACCGCAACTGACCTTCAACCCCTCCGCCTTGGCGGCGCGGATCAGGTCGAAACCGGCCTTGGTCGTGACCAGGCGGAAATGGATGGCGGCGCCGGTCTCGCGCGCCAGCATGATGTCGCGCGCGATCGCCATCGCCTCGGCGCAGGCCGGGGCATGGGCCAGGCCCAGGCGCGTCGCGGTCTCGCCGCTGGTCGCCACCGCCTTGGCGGACAGGCCGCCATCCTCGGCATGGGCGATGACGGTGAGGCCAAGGCCCGAGGCGTAGGAGAGGATGCGCAGCATCACCCCCGAATCGGCGATCCACTGGCGACCGGTGCCGACCGCCTTGGCCCCGGCGATCTGCATCAGGCCCATTTCGGCCATTTCCGTGCCCTTGAGGCCGCGGGTCGCGGCGGCGATCGGGTGGACCCAGAAGTCGGGCTTGCCCGCGCGGGTCGCTTCGCGGATCAGGCCGACCTCGTCCAGCGGCGCGCGCTGGTCGGGCATCAGGGCGGCGCGGGTGATGCCGCCGAAGTGGAAGGCCGGCTTGTCGGTGGCGAAGACGCCCAGGTCTATGAGGCCCGGCGCGACCACCAGCCCGCCGGCATCGACCTGCTGCGCGTCGGCGGGAATGTCGACCGCGCCGGTGGCCAGGATGCGATCACCCTCGATCAGGACGGTGCCGGGGACAAGGGCGTCGCCCGCCGGGTCGGCCAGCTTGCCGTTGACGATTGCGATCCGGCTCACGCCCATCTCTTTTTCCTTGTTGGTCGGGATGCTCACGCCCATCCCTCCACGCCGCGCGCCTGGCGCGTCAAAACATCCAGGCACGCCATGCGCACCGCCACGCCCATCGCCACCTGTTCGGTGATCGCCGACCGATCGGGATCGTCCGCCACCGTGCTGGTGATCTCGACGCCACGGTTCATCGGACCAGGATGCATGACGAGCGCGTCGGGCTTGGCGATCGCCAGCCGTTCGGGCGTCAGGCCGTAGAGCGCATGATATTCGCGCGCCGACGGGATGAAGGCGCCGTCCATCCGCTCATTCTGCAGGCGCAGCATCATGACGACATCGGCGCCATCCAGCCCGTCTTCCATCCGGCTATAGGGGGTGGCACCCAGCATCTCGACCTCGGGCGGCAGCAGGGTGGGCGGGGCGACCGCGCGTACCTGCGCGCCCAGCGCGGCGAGGCAGAGCATGTTGGATCGGGCGACGCGGCTGTGCAGCACGTCGCCGCAGATGGCTACGACCAGCCCCTCGAACCCGCCCTTGCGGCGGCGGATGGTCAGCGCATCGAGCAGCGCCTGCGTGGGATGCTGGTGCCAGCCATCGCCCGCGTTCAGCACCGGGCAGTCGACCTTGTCCGCGATCAGCGCGACCGCGCCGGAACTGGCATGGCGGATGACGATCACGTCGGCCGCCATGGCGTTGAGCGTCATGGCGGTGTCGATCAGGGTCTCGCCCTTCTTCACGCTGGACGTAGCCGCGGCCATGTTGACGACGTCGGCGCCCAGCCGCTTGCCGGCGATCTCGAACGACAGCAAAGTGCGGGTGCTGTTCTCGAAAAAGGCGTTGATCTGGGTCATGCCCGCCAGCCGGTCGTCATGCTTGCGCGCCTGGCCCTTGTTGGTGCGGGCCCAATGTTCGGCCTCGTCCAGCAGGAAACGGATTTCCCAGGGCTTGAGGTCGGCGATCGACAGCAGGTGCCGGTGCGGGAACAGCGCCCGGCCGGTCAGCTCGGGCGTTGCATCAGGAATGAAGATGTCGGGCATGAGCCGGGTCTTTAGGCCAGGCTTTCGGTTGGGGCAAGGCGGGGAAAGACCCGATCAGGCCCGGCCGCGCCATTTCCCCCACAGGGCGCGATCCTTCAGCACCTCACGCGCGGCATTATGGCCCGGCGCGCCGGTGACGCCGCCCCCCGGATGGGTGCCCGCGCCGCACATGTAGAGGCCCTTCACCGGCCCGCGATAGGCGCCATGACCCAGTACTGGCCGCGCCGCCCACATCTGGTCCAGCGTCAGATTGCCATGCATGATGTCGCCGCCGATCAGGCCGAACTTGCGTTCCAGGTCGAGCGGCGAATGGATCTGGCGGGCGATCACGCTCTTTGCGAAGCCCGGCGCCTGCGCCTCGACCGTGGCGATGATATGGTCGGCCGCCGCCTCGCGCTCATCGTCCCAGCTTCGCCCGTCGGGCAGTTCGGGCGCGAATTGCTGGCAGAAGAGGCTGGCGACATGGCATCCCTCGGGCGCCAGGCTGTCGTCGATGGTCGAGGGGATCAGCATCTCGACGATGGGGGCCTTCGACCAGCCGTCGCGCTTCGCATCCAGATAGGCACGGTCCATATAGTCGAGCGTCGGCGCGATGATGATGCCGGACTGGTGATGCTCGCCAATGCCGGGCAGGCAGGTAAAGTCGGGCAGGGCGGACAGCGCGACATTCATGCGGAAGGTGCCCGATCCCGCCTTGAACGCCCTGATCCGCTTCAGAAAGTCCGTGGGCAGATCGGCCGGTTGCATCATTCGCTCATAGAGCAGCTTAGGGCCGACATTGGCGATGATGCTGGGGCCCATCACTTCCTCGCCGCTGGCCAGCTTCACGCCGACGGCGCGGTCGCCATCCACCAATATATGATCGACCGGCGCTTCCAGGCTGATTTCGACCCCCATCGCCTGCACGACCTTCGCCATGGCCTGGGTGATGGTGCCCATGCCGCCGACGCTGTGACCCCAGGCGCCCTTCTTGCCGTTCACTTCGCCGAACACATGGTGCAGCAGCACATAAGCGCTGCCCGGCGTGTCGGGGGAGGCGAAATTGCCGACCACTGCGTCGAAGCCGAAGGCGGCCTTGACCGCCTCGCTCTCGAACCAGCTGTCGAGGAAGGTTCGGGCCGATTTGGTGAACAGGTCGAGCACGTCACGCTGTTGCTCGATATCGAGCCCGGCGACGCGGCGGCCCTGTTTCAGCGCCTCGACCACCATGGTCAGGCCATCGCCGACATTGGGCGGGCTTTTGAGCACCAGGTCGCGCAGTACGTCGGCCACCACTTCCAGCGCGTCATAATAGGCCGGCAGAATGGCGGCGTCGTGCGCGCTGAACCGGGCAAACTCGGCCTGGGTTCGCTCCAGCCCGCCGCCCAGCTTCAGATAGCCGCCATCGGGCTGGGGCAGGAAATTGCTGATCGGCCGCTCGATCACGCGATAGCCATGATCGGCCAGCTTCATGTCGCGGATGACCTTGGGATTGAGCAGGCTGACCGTGTAGCTGGCGGTCGAGTTGCGGAAGCCGGGGTGAAAATCCTCGGTCACCGCCGCGCCGCCGACCACATCGCGGCGCTCCACCATGCGCACCTTGTAGCCGGCACGGGCCAGGTAGAAGGCGCAGACAAGGCCGTTATGGCCCGCACCGATGATGACGGCGTCATAGGCTTTGGTCACAACATATCCCTCCCCGAAAAAGCGCCGTCATCCCCGCGAAGGCGGGGATCCATCTCCAGCCATCTCCCCATAGGCGAGGTCGGGGGATGGATTCCCGCCTGCGCGGGAACGACGAGAATCATGATAGTCGAAAGACCATCCCATTTTCGGCGCGCGATGCTGACGCGCCTGCGGAATGATGGTGCGCATCCGTGCGCAGAAATGGCGCAGCGCGACTTCCTGGTCGCTCAAGGGGCCGACGGTGAAACTGTCCGACGCCATGCCGGCCTGCACGCGGGCGACAAGTTCCGTATCCTCGGCATTGACCTGGCGGTTGATGCGCCAGTTGAGATAGCGGGCCGCCTTCATCTCGCGGCGGCTATCGGGCAGGGCGTAGCTGATCTCGCGGATCAGCGTCTGCGTCGGCGACACCGGCAGCCACTGCATGAAATCCACCTGGTCGGGATAGATGTCGAAGGCGAAATTGGGCCAGAGCTTGAAATAGGTCCATAGCCGCTGCCGATCGGGCGGAAGATGCGGGACGGCCGGCAGGAAATGCTGATAGGCGCGCTCGGACAGGTTGGCGGACGGGCGATCGAGGATCGGCCCCCACATCTTGTCGGCATAGGGGCTGGCTTCGACGCCATAGCCATCGCCCATCAGCCGTTTGAGGCCGGGATGGGCGACGGCGATATGCAGGCCGTCGGAATAATTGTCGCCGATATTCTTCCAGTTCACCGCCCGCGGGCGCAGCGTGACGCGGCCAAGCGCGCGCAGTTCGGAAAAGCGATAGGGCGCGATCTCGTCGATATAGGGCGCCATCATCTGCGCCACCGACGGTCCGCCATCATCCTCCAGCCGGACGAACAGGAAGCCGTGGAAATTCTCGATATCGACGGGGGAAAGTCCATGCCTGGACCGGTCGAGATTGCCATAGCTGCCCGCCATCGGCAGGCCCGTCAGGCAACCGTCCAGACCATAGGTCCAGGCATGGTAGGGACAGACCAGCTTTCTGGTGCGACCCGAGGGCCCGTCCACTAGGCGCGCGCCGCGGTGGCGGCACACGTTGGTAAAGGCGCGGGCTTCGCCGTCATCCCCGCGGATGACGATGATGCTCTCGCCAAGATAGTCCAGCACATGGAAATCGCCCGGCGCCGGCAGGTCGCTGTCATGGGCGACGATCTGCCAGCTCGGGCGGAAGATGCGACGGGTTTCGACGGCGAAAAATTCGGGATCGCTATAGGTCCATGCCGGCAGGCTATAGCCCGCGTCCGGATCCGGTCCGCATCCCGTCTCGCCCATCTACCCCGCATGCCCCATTGCAGTTGTACGCTTGTATAACGAGCGGCCGGGGAATTTCCATTATATTTTTGTGACAGCTATTTTCAGCTGGTCCGTTCGGGCACTTCGCCCCAGTCCGACAGGATCGACGCGCGGCTGGCGACCGCTTCCCAGGGAAAGACGAACCAGTCCTTGGTGACGACACGGTCGATCGTGGTCGCGCGATATTCGACCTTCGCGGCCGAGCTGACATTGTCGATCAGCACGGCAAAGCGCAGATGATCGGCCGGCGCGCCGGCCAGCGCCGCGCGCAACTGGTTGATCGTGCGGCCGCTGTCATTGATGTCGTCGACGAACAGCAGGCGCGATCCGTCAAGGGCCATCGCCACCAGCTTGTCGAGCAGTTCGTCGCAAAAGCCCACGACCTGGGCCGACAGGTCGACCGACAGCATCGGCTGGCTGATGGCGTGGGACAGATAGGTGGCCGGCACCAGCCCGCCGCGCCCGACGCCGACAATATAGTCGGGCCGCCAGTCCGATTTGGCGATCGCGCCGGCCACGGCGTCGATGTGGGAGAGGAAGCTCTCCATCGGAATGTCGGTCAGGATCGGTTGGGTCATGATATGGTTGCCATCTGCGAATCGGCCCTATCGGCCGCCTGCGCCCCATAGCGCCGTGCCAGCAGGGCACAAGCCATCAGCTGAATCTGGTGGAACAGCATGACCGGCAGGATGATCGGCCCGACGGCCGCTGCGGGGAATAGGACACCGGCGATCGGCACGCCCGAAGCGAGGCTCTTCTTCGAGCCACAGAATTGCAGCACGATCGCATCCTCGCGGGAAAAGCCGAGCAGCCGGCCAAGCCCCCAGGTGAAGAGCAGCACGATCACCAGCATGGCGATGCAGAGCAGCGCGAGCAGCGCCAGCTCCGCGCGCGAGACCCGGTGCCACAGCCCTTCGACCACCGCCGCGCTGAAGGCGGAATAGACCACCAGCAGGATCGATGTACGATCGACCCGGCCGACCAGCGTCTTGTGCCGCGACACGAAGCCGCCGATCCAGGGGCGGGCAAGATGGCCCAGCACGAAGGGCAGCAGCAATTGCAGCATGATCCCCTCGACCGAGGAAAGGGAGATGAGGTTGCTGCCGCCGCGCTGCATCAGCAATGCCACCAGCAGCGGCGTCAGCACGATGCCGAGCAGGTTGGAGAAGGAGGCGCTGACCACCGCCGCGGCGACATTGCCGCGCGCAATCGCGGTAAAGGCGATCGAGCTTTGCACCGTCGATGGCAGCAGCGCCAGGAACAGCAGGCCCGCGCGCATATTCTCCGGGATCGCGCCGATCTGTTGCAGCAGGATGCCGACCAGCGGGAAGAAGAGGAAGGTCGTGCCCAGAGTCGCGAGATGGAGTTGCCACGCCTTGGCGCCGCCCCAGATCGCCTCGCGCGACAATTTTGCCCCATGCAGGAAAAAAAGCAGCACGATGCCGGCATCCGCAACGATCGAGGCGAGATGGGCGCCCTGGCCGCGGGCGGGCAGGACCGACGCTAGGGCAACGGTGCAGAGCAGCAGGACGAGGAAGGGATCGAGGATCAGGCGCAGGCGAGTCATCATGGTTCCGGGCATAGGGAAGGGGCTTGGAAAAGGATAGACGCCGCCCCATCCTCTGGGCCAACAGCCTTGACACAGAGTATCGGGAGAGAATTTGCGTGAGCGACCATATCGCCATCATCGAGACGAACGGCGTGCTCGAAATCCATATCGACCGGCCCGACAAGAAGAATGCACTGACCGGGCCGATGTACCGGACGATGACGGCGGCGCTTGCCGATGCGTCGAGCCGGCCGGAGATTGGCGTGGTGCTGTTCGCGGGGCGGGGCGACGCCTTTTGCGCCGGCAATGACCTCAAGGACTTCATGGCCGGTCCGGAGGGCGGCGCTGCCGCCTTCGACTTCATCAGCGCCATCGCTGCCTTCGACAAGCCGATCGTCGCGGCAGTGCAGGGGCTGGCCGTGGGCGTCGGCACCACCATGCTGTTCCATTGCGACCTGGTCTATGCTGCGCCCGACGCGCGTTTCGTCATGCCCTTCGTCAATCTGGGCATCGTGCCGGAGGCCGGCTCCAGCCTGCTCGCGCCCGCCATCATGGGCCATGCCAGGGCGGCCGCGATGCTGATGCTGGGCGAACCGATGGATGCGGAAGGGGCGGATCGCGCCGGTTTCGTGACGGCGATCGTGACAGGGGAGGCGCTGCTCGACCATGCCCGCGCCAAGGCGGCGGCGTTGATGGCCAAGCCGCCCCAGGCGCTGATGGCGACGCGCCGGCTGATGAAGGGCGATCCCGCCGCCTTGCAGGCCCGGATCGCGGAGGAAGCCCGGCTGTTCCGCGAAGCACTGGCCTCGCCCGAGGCGCAGGAGGCGTTCATGGCCTTTTTCGAAAAGCGCGCGCCGGTCTTCAAGCGGGCCTGATCGAAGCGCGGCCGGGGGAAGGGATCAGTCCTTGCCCCGGCGCTCGAACTTCAGTTCGCTCACGATCACGGCGGCGATGATCAGCAGCGCGCCGGCCAGCGCCGTGGCGGGCTGGCGGTCGCCCGCGATCCGGCCCAATATCCCGGCCCAGACCGGCTCGCCGGCATAGATCAGGGTCGCGCGGGTCGGCGATACGGTGCGCTGCGCCCAGTTCATCACGAACTGGATCAGCGCCGTCATCGCGCCCAGGCCACAGGCCGACAGGATCACCGTCCAGGAAAAGGGCGGGATCGCCTCACCCATCGGCGCCATCAGGCCGAAGGCGAGCAGCGACGTGACCGCCAGTTGCACCAGCGTGACGCGGGCAATGTCGACCTTGCCGGCCCACAGGCTGATGAAGATGATTTCCAGCGCGATTGCCAAGGTGCTGATGAGCGTCAGCGCCTCGCCCTTGCCCAGCGACAGCCCTTCGCGCGGGGCGGCGATCAGGATCAGGCCGGCAAAGGCCAGCGCGACGCCGACCCAGCTGGTCCAGCGCGGTCGCCGCCGCAATATCGCCCATTGGAGGATCGGCACCAGCGGCACATAGGCGGCGGTGATGAAGGCCGATGTGCTGCTGGATATGGTCTGCAGCGCCCAGGTCTGGAGCGTGTAGCCACAGAAGATGCCAAGGCCGATCATCGACCCGGCCAGCAGTTCGCGCGCCGTCAGGCCGCGCATCACCGGCCAGGCGAGCGGCAGCGCGAGCAGCGCCGCCGTGCCGAAGCGCATCCCCACGAAGAAGAGCGGCCCGCTCTGCTGCATGGCATGATGCACGATCAGGAAGGTCGCGCCCCACAGCACGGTGATCCCGATCAGCGCGAGTTCGGGACGGCCGATCATCAGCCGGGGCGCAGGGCTCTTGTCGAGGGCGGCATTGTGCAACATAATGCACATCGCGTTATGAGCAATATATTGCACAGTCAAGTCGAAGTCCCGCGCCCGGACGTTCTTTCCCATGTCGCGGGCAATATCCGCCGCTTGCGCGCCGCCAAGGGGCTGAGCCAGGATGCGCTGGCCAGCGCGGCCGGAGTCAGCCGACGCATGCTGGTCGGGATCGAGAGCGGGGAGGCCAATGTCAGCCTGTCGACGCTCGACCGGCTGGCGCAGGCGCTGGACGTCAGTTTCTCCCATGTCGTGCGCGCGCCCGACATGCCCGACAATAGCCGGATCGATACCCTCGCCTGGCAGGGCGAGGATGCGCATAGCCGCGCCACCCTGCTCGGCACCGTGCCCGCCGCGCGCGAGGCGGAGCTATGGACCTGGTCGCTGGCGCCGGGCGACCGCTACCCGGCCGAGGCGGACGCCGCCAACTGGCACGAGATGCTCTATGTGGTGGAAGGCGTTCTGACGGTCGAGATGGATGTCGGCACGCGCACGATCGCGGCGGGCGACTTCCTCATCTTCAGCAGCGACCGCCCCTATGTCTTCGTCAATCGCGGAACCGACCTGCTGCGCTTCGTGCGCAACGTGGTGTTTTAGGCGGCGCGGACGAATGGCCGGGATCGGTGGGGGCTGCCATTCCCCTCCCGTAAACGGGGGGGGAAGCGAGACTTAGGCGCGAAGCGCATTAGTCGCAGCGGGGTGGGCTTGCGCGCCGTCCAGCCCACCCCCTAACCCCCTCCCGCTTGCGGGAGGGGGAACAGGTCCGCTTCTGGCCGTTTGCCGGTCGGTAGAAGAGCGAGCGACGGCGAGGGATATGCGAGATGCAACAAGATTACTGGCATATGATCGAGCCCTTCTGGGAAGCGATCAACGTTGATGAGGATGGGGAGGCCTATCTGGTAAGCGTTGCCGATATTCCGACCGCTCTCGTTCATTTGCATGCGGCCCATTTGGCGCAGTCGGAGATATGTAACGGGGGCTTTGCGCAGTTTTTCCAGAACTATGGCGGTGTTTTGGCGCCCGAGGCCGCCGCAGGTTTCGCCGTCATGGGGATGACTTCGACTGCAAAAATCCTTGCAGAGGCGAGCCAGATGTTAGGCACGCCCTATCCTAGAGACTGGCGGGCCAGACACACACAACTGGACGCCATACCAGTCGAAAAATTCGATCGGTTTGACTCACAGTTCTACGATCTTATCGAGACAGAAGCCGATGGCTTTCAATGTGCCGCAAACCGATTTGCGCAAAAGTTGAGGCAGCAAGGCCCTGCGTAGACCAATAGCATGGATTTCTGACTGCTGGTCAACTCTCCAGGGGATGAGCAACTATCTGCCTGCCTGCCTGCCTGCCTGCCTGCCTGCCTGCCTGCCGATAAGCCGATAATCGGAGATCGGCTGATCCTGGTCGTTCGGAAGCGGAAAGCTGCACGTCTGCATTTGGAGATTGGAAATCGGCGGATGAACGGCAATTTTTGATCGAAATCCGACACTCCCCACAGGCGTCATCCTGACGAAAGTCAGGATTCATTCTGCACTACGCCAGATAGGGAGCGCTGAAGCGATCCCGGATCAAGCCGGGCCTGAGCCTGTCGAAGGGGCCGGGATGACGAAGATGGAAATGGCAACGCCCAGTCGCGTCCAGGCCGCCCGGATATAGCCTCGCGGCCTGAGGCCGGGCCTCCCCATGGGGAGGCCCGGCACGTCTCAATGGCTGTCGTTGCGCAGATCCTTGCCGGCCCGCTCCAGCGAGGCACCGACATCCTGCTTGGCTTCCTTGCCCTCGCGCTTGGCATCGTCGGCCGCCCGGTCGGTCGCGGCGCCGATCCGGTCCGCGCCATTGTCGATTGCGGCGCCCGCGCGGTCGAGGCCGTTGTCGATCTTCGCGCCGGCATCGTCGACGGCGTTGCTGACGTCATTGCCGATCGCGGAGCCGGCATTTTCCAGATTGTCCGATGCCTTTTCCGAACAGGCGGACAGGCTCAGGCCCAGGGCGGACAGGGCCGTGATGGCCAGAAGGGGTGCGCGCATGATGTCTCCTCATTGCGTTGGCAAGGCTTAGGCAGCGCCGCATCATATCTGACGCGGCGCTGCCAAATTCCTTGTTGTCGCATCGTTCTAAGCGGAAAATCGGTTCCCACTTTTCCGCACGACGCTCCTAAAAGCGCGGCAGCGGCCATAAGGTTGCGTGCTTTCGCGATCAGCCGCCGCTGAGGCCGAACACCATCGACCGGTCGGCATCGGGGATCAGACCCTCCATCACCCGCCAGAAACCGGTGACGGACCCCTGTCCGGCCTGGGCATAGGCGGCCGCCATCTTCTCGCGCAGGGCGCGGAAAAGCTCGGCTTCCAGCGCGCGGCCGGCGGGGCTGAGGCGCAGCAGTTTCTGCCGCCGGTCGCTGCTGCCGGGCCGGGTCTCGATATAGCCGCGCTCGATCAGGTCATTGAGCACCCGGCCGAGCGATTGCTTGGTGATCGCCAGCAGGCGCAGCAGATCCTTCACCGTCAGGTCGGGCTGGCGCGAGATGAAATAGAGGGCGCGGTGGTGGGCGCGGCCCAGCCCCTGCGCCGCCAGCCCCTCGTCGATCGAGCGGGTGAGCGCGGAATAGCCGAAATAGAGCATCTCGATGCCGCGCCGGATTTCGTCCTCGCGCAGGAACAGCGGCGAAGCCGGTGCGATCTGGCTGGGCGAGGGGGCTTGGACGGACATCGGCGCGGGTTTCCGGCTGGAGGGGAGGGGGCGTGGCGTTGATCCCTAAGATGGGTTGGGCGGGAAGGAAAGGGAAAGGCGAAGTCCATCGTCAGGAGGGCTTTTCTTTCGTGCATCAGCCGCTATATGGCGGTCCCGCGCTGACTTGGATCGGCGCATTGCTGGGGCGTCGCCAAGCGGTAAGGCAGCGGCTTTTGATGCCGCCATGCGCAGGTTCGAATCCTGCCGCCCCAGCCATAATTTTCGGTATCCGACGCCGCGTCGCTTTCCTTGCTTCCGGTTTCCGTTTCGGCATCTTCCGTCGGTATGCCTTGGGCGTCGAGCCGGCAGCGGGACTGCCGATACTCATTCCATGTCTTGGCGAAGACCGATGTTTCGACTAGGGCATCATCGATGCGCCGGTTCATGTTGGTGCATTGCATAACTGACGCCGGTGTTCCGCAAGGAACTTAATCGGGAATGCGGTGCGGGGGCCTTGCCCCTTATTCCGTGGCTGTCCCTGCAACTGTAAGCGGATAGCGCGATGCACGAGCCCGTGAGGGCAGCCACTGGACAGAGCGTCCGGGAAGGCTTGCATCCCGCAACGACCCGCGAGCCAGGAGACCTGCCGGCGTTTCGGTCGCTCTTGTCCTGACCCAGGGGTTGGTCATGGCACGGTCTCTCTTCCGTCTGGGCGGCGAAGCGTGTGGCTGGGGCTGCACGGCCGCGTGGTGTCGGGCGCCTGTCGCGCCTGCCTGCCGCCTCGCGCCGACCGGCGATGCCGGCAAGCCCTGCCTGGTTGCGTCCCGGCGCGCGGAGGATGTGCCTGTGAGCCAGACCGGCGCGGGCAGTGATAGGGCGACCGCGAACCATGCGGTAGCCCACGGGCCGGCCGTTCGGGGCTGGTGTCCCGATGCCTGGCGCCCGATGGCGGCGGGCGACGGGCTGATCGTGCGCGTGAAGCCGCGCCTCGGTCGTCTTTCGGCCGACGATCTGGCGGCGCTGGGCGAAGCGGCGATCGCCCATGGCAACGGCCTGATCGACATGACCCGGCGCGCCAATCTCCAGATCCGCGGCGTGCGCGACGAAAGCTGGCGCCCCTTGCTCGACCGCCTGCTCGACCTTGGCCTGGTGGACCGCGATGCCCGGCGCGAGGGCGCGCGCATGATGATGGTCGCGCCAGACTGGCGGGCGGGCGACGACAGCCATCGCATCGCCAGCCAGTTGCTTGATCGCCTGGACGAATTGCCGGACTTGCCGGGCAAGATGGGCTTCGTGATTGATGCCGGCGCCGCGCCGCTCCTGTCCGGCGAAGCGGGGGATTTTCGCATCGAGCGGGCGCGGGACGGCGGCCTGATCTTGCGTGCGGAGGGGCGGGCACAAGGCGTGCCGGTGGACAGCGGCGGCGAAGTGGATGCGCTGCTCGCGCTCGCCCGATGGTTCGTGGAGAGCGACGGCGCGCGCGCGGGGCGCATGGCCCGGCATGATGCGCCCCTGCCGGATTGGGCAACGGGCAGGGCAGAGGCCGCGTCGCCGCGCCCGCGACTGGTCCCCGGCGCATGGGATGGCGGCATGGCCTATGGTCTCTCGTTCGGTCGGATCGACGCGCGGCATCTTCTCGACGCGCCGGCCATGCGGCTGACCCCATGGCGCATGCTGCTGGCCGAAGGGCAGGTGCCCGGCCTGTCCGCCGACGCTGCCGATACGCTCATGCATGTGGAGGCCTGCCCCGGCGCACCTGCCTGTCCGCAGGCGAGCGTGGAGACCCGCGACCTCGCCCGCCGGCTGGCGCCCCATGTGGCGGGCCGCCTTCATGTCTCCGGCTGCGCCAAGGGCTGCGCCTGTTCGATGCCGGCCGACATCGTGCTGACGGGGCGGGACGGGCGCTACGACCTTGCCTTCCATGCCCGCGCAGGATCGGCGCCCGACCGTCCTGACCTCACCGCCACCGACCTTCTTGCCCATTTCGGAGCCTGTTGATGCCCCATGATTATGAGAGGGACGGCGCGGCAATCTATCGCCAGTCCTTCGCCACCATCCGCGCCGAAGCCGACCTCGGGCGCTTTGCTGCCGAGGAGGAGCCGGTCGCCGTGCGCATGATCCATGCTGCGGGCATGGTGGACCTTGCGGGCCATATCCGCTTTTCGCCGGGCTTTGCAGCGGCGGCGCGGCAGGCCCTGGCCGCAGGGGCGCCGGTGCTGTGCGATGCGCGCATGGTGTCGGAAGGGGTCACGCGCGCGCGACTGCCCGCCGACAATGCCGTGCTCTGCACCTTGCACGAGATCGCCGTGCCGGACATGGCGCGGGCGATGGGCAATACCCGGTCCGCCGCCGCGCTGGAACTGTGGCGGCCGCATCTTGCCGGGGCACTGGTTGCCATCGGCAATGCGCCCACGGCGCTGTTCCACCTGCTCGACATGCTGGAGGATCCGGCCTGTCCGCGCCCCGCGGCGATCATCGGCTGCCCGGTCGGCTTCGTCGGCGCGGCGGAATCCAAGGCGGCACTGTGGGCGGCGCAGCCCGTGCCCTGCTGCGTCGTCGACGGCCGGCTGGGTGGCAGCGCAATCACGGTTGCGGCGATCAACGCGCTGGCGAGCCGCGCGGAATGAGCGGCACCGTCTATGGCGTGGGCCTTGGCCCCGGCGCGCAGGACTTGCTGAGCGTGCGCGCCGACCGGCTGGTGCGGGGGGGACGGCATGTCGCCTATTTCCGCAAGGCCGGCCGACCGGGGCAGGCGCGCCGCATCGCGCAGGGCATGTTGCGGGACGATGCAATCGAACTGGCGATGGAATATCCGGTGACGACCGAAATTCCGGTCACCGATCCGCGCTATAACGACTGCCTTGCCGCCTTCTATGCCGACTGCACCGGCCGGCTGCTGGCGATCGCGGAGGCGGGGGAGGATGTGGTCGTCTTGTGCGAGGGCGATCCCTTTTTCTACGGCTCCTTCATGCATTTGCACAGTCGGCTGTCGGGGCTGGTCCCGGTCGAAGTGGTCCCCGGCATCATGGGCATGTCGGGGGCGTGGAATGCGACCGGCCTGCCGATCACCTGGGGGGACGATGTGCTGACCGTGGCGATGGCAACCCTGCCGGAAGAGGAACTGGTCCGCCGCATCCGCGATACCGACGCGCTGGTGGTGATGAAGATCGGCCGGCACCTCGCCAAGCTGCGCCGTGCGGTGGCGGCGGCCGGGCGCAGCGATGAAGCATGGCTGGTCGAACATGCCGCCATGCCGGAACAGCGCGTGACCCGGCTGGCCGATGTCGACAGGGTCACGCCCTATTTCTCGATCCTGCTGATCCACGGACAGGGGCGCCGGCCATGAGTTTCGCGGCGGCAGAGGGGGGCTGGATCGCGATCGCGGGGCTCGGGCCGGGGGACGAGGCGCTGGTGACGCCGGAGGTCGACGCCGCGCTGGCTGCCGCGACCGACGTGGTGGGCTATATCCCCTATGTCGCGCGGGTCGCGCCGCGCGCGGGGCTGATGTTGCATCCTTCGGACAATCGGGAGGAGCTGGACCGGGCGGCCCATGCGCTCGACCTGGCGGCGCAGGGGCGGCGGGTCGTCGTCGTCTCCTCGGGCGATCCGGGCGTCTTTGCCATGGCGTCCGCCCTGTTCGAGGCGCTGGAGGCCGGCCCCGCTCCCTGGCGCGACATCGACATTCGCGTGCTGCCCGGCATCACCGCGATGCTGGCTGCTGCGGCGCGTGCGGGCGCGCCGCTTGGCCATGATTTCTGTGCGATCAACCTGTCGGACAATCTCAAGCCCTGGTCCCTGATCGAAAAGCGGCTGCGGCTGGCGGCGGAGGCGGATTTCGCCATGGCCTTCTACAATCCCCGGTCGGCGTCGCGGCCGGAAGGGTTCGTGCGCACGCTGGCGCTGTTGCGGGAACTTTGTGGCGACGCGCGCCCGATCCTCTTTGCCCGCGCCGTCACCACCGCGCAGGAGACATTGCATATCGTGCCGCTGGGGCAGGCGCGCGCGGACATGGCGGACATGCGCACCATGGTGATCGTCGGGTCGAGCCGGACCCGCATCATCGAGCGGCCGCGCGGGCCGATCCTCTACACGCCGCGCGGCATCCCCGACGAGGCGGCGGGATGAGCGATCCAGTCGAGCACATCCTCGGGCCGGTGGAATTCCCGCCGGTCGGGCAGCGGGGGGCGGTCGATCATCAGCACGCGCAGGCCCAGCGCACGCGCGGCGTCCAGCTTGGCGGCTGCGCCCGTGCCACCGGCATTCTTGGCGACGATCAGGTCGATGCGATGATCCCGCAGCAGGCTTGTGTCGTCCGCCACCGTGAACGGGCCGCGATCCACGATAAGGGCATGATCGGGCAGGGGCGGCGGCGCATCCGGCGCATCCACGAAGCGCAGCAGATAATGATGCTGGGGCTGGGCGGCGAAGTCCTCCACATGCATGCGCCCCAGGGCCAGCATGATCCGCTGAGGCGGGCCGTCGAGTGCGGCCACCGCCGCTGCCATGTCCGGCACCGCGGTCCAGCGATCGCCGGGGACGGGCGTCCAGGGCGCGCGGGTCAGCGCGGCATGGGCGATCCCCGCCCCATGCGCAGCCGCCACTGCATGGGCGCTCATCGTCGCGGCAAAGGGGTGGGTGGCGTCGACCAGATGGGTGATGCCTTCCGCGCGCAAATGCGCGACCAGCCCCGCCACCCCGCCAAAGCCGCCGACCCGCATGGGCAGGGGCTGTGCCCGCGGGCTGGCCGTGCGTCCGGCATAGCTGAAGGTCGCGCGCATGCCGCGCGCTGCCAGCAAGGCCGCCAGCGCGCTTGCCTCCGTCGTGCCGCCCAGCAGCAGGATATTGGGCATGGATGACATGAATTCTCCCCCCTGGTTGACGATCGTCGGCATCGGCGAGGACGGGATGGACGGCCTATCTGCGGCAAGCCGCGCGGCACTGGCGGCGGCGGACCTGGTCATGGGGCCGGCCCGGCACCTCGCGCTGCTGGGCGGGATTAGCGCGCCGATGGTCGAATGGCCAGTGCCCTTCGCGGACGGGATCGCGCGGTTGCTGGCGCATCGTGGGCGGGCGGTGGTGGTGCTGGCGTCGGGCGACCCCTTCTGGTTCGGCGCGGGCAGCAGCATCGCGCGCCATCTGGCGGCCCATGAATGGTGCGCGCATCCCGCGCCCTCCACCTTCGGGCTGGCGGCGGCGCGGCTGGGCTGGGCGATACAGGATGTCGCGTGCCTTGGCCTGCATGCCGCGCCGCTGGATCGGTTGCGTCCGCACCTCGCGCCGGGTGCGCGGGCGCTGGTGCTGCTGCGCGACGGGGCGGCGGTGGCGGGGCTTGGCGCCTGGTTGTCGGCCAGGGGATTTGGCGCGTCGCGCCTCCATGTCCTGGAACGCCTCGGCGGCCCGCGCGAACGGATCCGGTCGATCGAGGCCGAGGCGACGATACCGGCCGACATCGCCCATCCCGTGGCGGTCGGGCTGGAGGTCGCCGGTGACGGTCCCGTCCTGACCGTCGCCAGCGGTCGTCCCGACGCGCTGTTCGACCATGACGGACAGATCACCAAGGCGCCGGTGCGCGCCCTGACCCTGTCGGCGCTGGCGCCCCGGCCGGGGGACTATCTGTGGGACATTGGCGCGGGGTCGGGATCGATCGCGATTGAATGGCTGCTGGCCCATCCCGCCAATCGCGCCTGCGCGGTGGAGGCCGATCCGGCCCGTGCGGATCGCGCCCGCGCCAATGCCCGTGCGCTGGGCGTGGATCGGCTGGAACTGATGATCGGTCGCGCGCCGGACGTGCTGCCTGATGGTCCGATGCCGCAGGCGGTCTTCATCGGTGGCGGTCTGTCGCAGGTGCTGCTGGAACGGCTGGAGGCGCTGCTGCCACCCGGCACGCGGCTGGTCGCCAATGCCGTGACATTGGAGTCGGAGGCGCTGCTGGCGCTCTGGCACGGGCGGCGGGGCGGCAGCCTGCTGCGGATCGAACTGGCCGACGCCGCGCCGCTCGGCAATCGCCATGGCTGGCGGTCGCGCTATCCGGTGGTGCAGTGGAGCGTCACGCTATGATCGTCGCGGGCTTCGGCTTCCGTGCCGGCGCGACCACCGCGTCCCTGCGGGCGGCGCTGGCGGCGGCCGGCGGCGGACGGGATGTCACCCATCTCGCCACCCCGGCGGACAAGGCCGGGGGACTGGCGGAACTCGCCGCGCAACTGGCGCTGCCACTCATCCCCATCGCCGCCGATCGCCTCGCATCCCTGCCCACCATCACCCGCTCGCCGGCCTCGCTGGCCGCGCGCGGCACCGGCAGCGTCGCCGAGGCCTGCGCCCTGGCCGGCGCGGGGGAAGGCGCCCGCCTGCGCGCCGCCCGCAGCCTTTCCCCCGATCGCATGGCGACCTGCGCCATCGCCCAAGGAGCATCATCATGACCGTCCATTTCATCGGCGCTGGCCCTGGCGCGCCCGACCTGCTGACCCTGCGCGGTCGCGATCTGATCGCGGCCAGCCCGATATGCCTCTACGCCGGATCGCTGGTGCCGGCGGAGGTGCTGGGCCATTGTCCGCCCGGCGCGCGCATCGTCAACACCGCGCCCATGGACCTGGACGCCATCATGGCGGAGATCGCCACCGCCCACGCCGCCGGGCAGGATGTGGCGCGGCTTCATTCCGGCGACCTGTCGGTCTGGTCGGCCATGGGCGAGCAGATCCGCCGCCTCCGGGCGCTTGGCATCCCCTTCACCGTGACCCCCGGCGTGCCGGCCTTCGCAGCGGCGGCCGCGGCGCTGGAGGTGGAGCTGACGCTGCCTGAACTGGCCCAGTCGCTCGTCCTGACGCGCACGCCGGGGCGCGCCAGCACCATGCCGCCGGCCGAGAGCCTGACCAATTTCGCGGTGACGGGCGCGACCCTGGCCATCCATCTGTCGATCCACAATCTGGCGCAGGTGGTGGCGGATCTCACCCCTGCCTATGGGGAATCCTGCCCGGTCGCGGTCGTGTGGCGGGCAAGCTGGCCCGACCAGCGGATCGTGCGGGCGACCCTCTCGTCGATCGAGGCGGCGGTCGCGGGCAGCATGGAGCGCACCGCCATCATCCTGGTCGGCCCGGCGCTGGACGCGGCGGATTTTGCCGAAAGCAGCCTCTACGCGCAGGGCTATGACCGGCGTTTCCGGCCGCAGCATGCCGGATCGCGCTACGCCGGGTCGTCCGAGTGACGGTGCCGGGCCTGCTCGTTTCGGCGCCCGCATCGGGCACCGGCAAGACGACCGTCACGCTCGGCCTGCTCCGCGCGCTGCGCGACGCGGGCGTGACGGTGCAGCCGTTCAAATGCGGGCCGGACTATATCGACCCGGCTTTCCATCGCGTTGCCTGTGGCCAGCCGTCCTTCAACCTCGACAGTTGGGCGATGGACGGCGCGCTGCTGGACCGGGTGGCGGCCGAGGCCGGCGATGCCGACATGATCGTGGCCGAAGGGGCGATGGGCCTGTTCGACGGGGTGGCGGGTCGGGGCGCGGCCGGCCATGGCACCGCCGCCGACGTGGCGCGCCGCATGGGCTGGCCGGTGCTGCTGGTGCTCGACATATCCGGACAGGCGCAATCCTGTGCGGCGACGGCGCTGGGCTTTGCCCGTTTCGATCCCGATGTGACGATTGCGGGCGTCATCCTCAATCGCGTCGCGAGCCCGCGCCATGAACGGCTGGCGCGCGCGGGGCTGGCGGCGGCGGGCATTGCGGTGTTCGGCGCCTTGCCCCGGCACGCGGACCTCAGCCTGCCCGAGCGGCATCTGGGGCTGGTGCAGGCCGGCGAGCAGCAGGGGCTCGATCAGGCGCTGGAGCGCCATGGCGCACTCATGCGGGAGCGGGTCGATCTCGCCGCAGTTCGGGACGCGGCCCGCTCGGACGGCGTCACGGCCCGCGGGCGTCTGCCCGATCCCCCGGCGCAACGGATCGCGGTGGCGCAGGACGTGGCTTTCTCCTTCCTCTACCCGCATCTCCTCGAAGGCTGGCGACAGGCCGGGGCGCAGATCATGCCCTTCTCCCCGCTGGCCGATGAGGCGCCAGCGGAGGATGCCGATCTGATCTGGTTGCCCGGCGGCTATCCCGAACTGCACGCCGGGACCATCGCCGCCGCGCAGCACTTTCTGACGGGCGTGCGCCGCCATGCCGAGGATCGGCCGGTCCATGGCGAATGCGGCGGCTATATGGTGCTGGGGGATGCGCTGATCGACCGGGACGGCACCGCCCATCGCATGGCCGGGCTGCTCGGCCTTGTCACCAGCCATGCGGACCGCCGGCTGCATCTGGGCTATCGACAGGCGGAACTGCTGGCGTCTGTTGCGGGGCTGCGCGCCGGCACCATGCTGCGCGGCCATGAGTTCCATTATTCGACTATCACGGGCCAGGATGACGCGCCGCTGATGCGGGTGACCGATGCCGATGGCGCGGCGGTCGCGGAAACCGGCTCGCGGCGCGGCTGGGCCAGCGGTTCCTTCTTCCACATGATCGCGAGCGCATGATGATCGACCTGCACCTGATCGGCATCGGCACCGGCAACCCCGATCATCTGACGGCCCAGGCGGTGCGGGCAATGAACGGCGCCGACCTCATCCTGCTGCCGCGCAAGGGCAGCGCCAAGTCCGACCTTGTCGACCTGCGCCGCACCATCTGCGCGGCCGTGCTGACGCGGGCGGTGCGGGTGGTGGAATTCGACCTGCCCGTGCGCGATGCGCGCGGCGACTATATTGACGGCGTCCAGGACTGGCACGATGCCATCACGCAGGCCTGGGCCGGACAGATTGCACGCCACTTGCCCGATGGCGGCCGCCTTGCCCTGCTGGTCTGGGGCGATCCCTCCCTTTATGACAGCAGCCTGCGGATCGCCGACCGGCTGGCGGAGAGGGGGCTGGCGATCCGGGTAAGCGTCGTGCCGGGCATCACCAGCCTGCAGGCGCTGACCGCCGCCCACGCCATCCCGCTCAACCGGCTCGGCGCGCCGGTCGTCATCACGACCGGGCGCCGGCTGCGCGACGATGGCTGGCCGGCCGACGGCGACAGCGTCGCTGTGATGCTGGATCAGGGCTGTGCCTTCGACGCGCTCGATCCCGCCGGCATCCATATCTGGTGGGGCGCCTATCTCGGCATGGAGCATCAGCTCCTGGTCGAAGGGCCACTGGCGGTCGTGCGGGACAGGATCGCGGGGCTCCGCGCGCAGGAACGGGCCCGGCATGGCTGGATCATGGACATCTATCTGATGCGCAGGGGGGCATGATCCTGGTGGCGGCGCGATGCGCGAAAGCGGGCCGGTGCTGCTAAATTCCGCGCTCCCCGCTTGTCGAAAGGGGCTGGTTTCCAGCGCCATCCGGCAATAATTTGACCTGCAATTGCCGGGAGAGGATTGCCTTGCCAGAGTTGAGCGCCGTCAGGAAACGGGTGCGTCATGCAGAGCCGCCGATGGTGCGGCTCATCCGCGCTGCCGAAACATTGTTCGCGGCGCGCGGCATCGATGCCGTGTCGATGCGCGAGATTGCCACGGCCGCCCGCTGTGGCGACACCAATGCCGTCACCTATTATTTCGGATCGAAGGATGGGCTGCTCGCCGCCGTCTTCGGCGCCCGTGTGGAGCAGATGGATCCGGTGCGCGGCCGGATGCTGGAACAGGCGCAAGCGAGTGGGCATCTGGGCGATCCGATGGCCTTGCTGGGTATGTTGCTGTTGCCGCAGCTCGACCTGAAGGATGAAGCAGGCGCCCATCCCTATGCCCATTTCCTGCTGCATTTCGCGACCCAATATTGGTCGCTGACCTCCAGCCTGTTCGCGGCGGTCGAAGACAGGGCGCAGAACCTGTTCCGGGTGATCGGCCATCTGCGCGCGCTGATGGAGGGGGTGCATCCCGACGTCGCGCGCAACCGCATCCTGCTGTGCAACATGATGCTGCAGAGCCTGCTGGTCCGCTGGGACCATATGCCGTCCGAGGATCGCACCGTGCCGCTGGAGGCGCATGTCCGCGACGTGATGATGAGCGCGCGCGCCAGCCTGCTGGCCCCGCCGGGGGAACCGGACCTGCCGGTGTCGGTGGAGGCCTGGCTGGCGCGCTATTGCTAGAGCATTTTGAAGTCAGCTGGCACAGCTGACGGCTCGCAAAATGCGGAAAGCAAAGGGACCCTAGGGCAGGCTGATATCCACCTGCTCGATCGTCCCGGTGAAGCGGCTGCTGACCACATCATAGGCAGGATCGACCGGGCTGATACTGTCCTGGCCGACCTCGAAATCCTCGGTATGCGACACGACGAGGGCGAAGGTGCGGTCGATCCGGCCGCGCGCGACCTCTTTTCCATCCACCAGCAGCGTGGCGGTGGCGCCGCTGGTCGGGGCTTCCCGGTCCATGACGAAGCGCAGGCCGATATCGTGCCGCCCCGCAGTCAGGGGCGCGGTGCCGGCAATCCGGCTCATATGGGCCTTGGTCAGGTTATAGGTGAAGCTGGGCCGCCCCTTGTCCAGGAACAGGCTGTAGCCGCCGAAGCGGCCGCCATGCACGGCGATGACGCCCTGGCCGCCATCGGCAGGAACCGTCACTTGCGCGCTGATGGTGAAGGAATGGCCGACCAGGCCCGGCGCTGTGCTTTCCGGAATGGGACCGACCGGGCCATGATAGGTGAAGTGGGCGCGCCCGGCATTATGGTCGGGGCGCCCCTTCTGCCCGCCTTCGCTGCCATGGATCGGCAGGATGCCGGCGGTCGCCGCTTCGGCCCAGAACAGATCCTTGAGCGCGGCAAGTTTCTGCGGATTGGCTGCGGCCAGGTCATGCGCTTCGCTGAAGTCCGAACGGGTATCATATAGCTGCCAGACGCGCTGGTCGATCGGCACGGGCGGCGGCGGCGTGCGTTCCCACGGCGTCACCATCGGCGCCGTCGCGGCCACCCAGCCATCCTTGTAGACGCTCAGATTCTGCGCCATCGCGAACACCTGGGTCGTGCGGTGCGAGGGCGCGTCCTTTGCAGCGAAGCTGTAACCCATGCTGATCCCGGTGATGGGTTTTTGCGGTACGCCGTCCAGTATCTCGGGCGCCTTCACCCCGGCGGCCTCCAGCACGGTCGGCATGATGTCGCTGACATGGTGGAACTGGCTGCGCAGCCCGCCCGGATCCTGGATATGGCGCGGCCAGGACATGACCATGCCGTTGCGCGTGCCGCCGAAATGAGAGCCATAGCGCTTGGCCCAGGGGAAGGGAGCGTTGAGCGCCCAGCCCCATCCGCCGGGGATCAGATTATAGGCATGTCGCGTGCCGATATCGTCGATATGGGCAAGGGCATAATCGGGATTTTCCTTCACCCCGCTCAGCGCCGACTGCTCGAACAGCTTGCCGTCGAAACTGCCTTCCGCGCTCGCGCCATTGTCGCCCTGGATATAGATGATCAGCGTGTTGTCGATCTCGCCATTGTCGCGCAGCCGCTGGATGACGCGGCCGATCTGCGCGTCGGCATAGGCGAGCGACGCGGCATAGGCCGCCATATAGCGGGCGTAGAGACGCTTCTGATCGGCGGTCAGGCTGTCCCAGCGCGGCAATGTGTCGGGCCGGGGCGCATCATCCGTGCCCTGCGGGATCACGCCCAGCCGCTTCTGCCGGGCGACCGTTTCCGCCCGCATCGCGTCCCAGCCGGCATCGAATTTGCCACGAAAGCGCGCCAGCCAATCCGCGGGTGGCTGGTTGGGGGCATGGGCGGTGCCGGTCGCATAATAGAGGAGAAAGGGCTTGTCCGGGGCGGCCGCATGCTGCTCGTCGATCCAGCGGATCGCATGATCGGCCAGGTCATGTTCCAGATGATAGGCGGGATCGGCTGGCGCCTGCACATGGGCGGTATTTTCGACCAGATTGGGTTCGGCCATGCTGCTGTCGGCGCCCAGGAAGCCGTAGAAATATTCGAAACCCAGGCCCGTGGGCCAGCGATCGAATGGTCCGGCGCGGCTCATTTCCCATTCCGGGGTGACATGCCCCTTGCCGATCATCGCTGTATTATAGCCATTTTCCTTCAGGATCTGGGCCATGGTGCCGGCGCTTTTGGGGATGACGCTGTTATAGCCATCATAGCCGGTCGCCCAGTTGGCGACATAGCCCATGCCGACCGCCTGCGGATCGCGCCCGGTCAGCAGCGAGGCGCGGGTCGGCGAACAGATGGCGGTGGTGTTGAACTGGTTATAGCGCAGCCCGGCCTGCCCGAGCGCATCGAAGGTCGGCGTCGGGATCGGGCCGCCAAAGGTGCTGCTGGCGCCAAAGCCGACATCGTCGGTCATGACGATCAGAATATTGGGAGCTCCCTTGGCGGCGCGGACTGGCTGAGGCCAGCTGGGCGGCGAGGATTCCGCCGGCGTGCGGCCGTAGATTTTCGCGGCCGAAGCATCGGAGGTCTGGGCGACGGCAGGCGCTGAGAGCGCCATGAGTAGCGCGAGGGAGGATGTCGCGCTCAAGACCCCGCTGGACGGGCGACGGACGGGACGGGGCGAAGCATGGGGCAAGGCGACCTCCTTGGACAAAAAAAGAGACGCCGGTTGCATTGGCAGCCGGCGCCCAGGGAGAGAGATACGGCGGCACCAGGCCGCCGTCCGGCTTTCAGAACTTGAAGCGGATGCCGCCCGTGAAGGCGCGGCCTACCGTGTCGTAAAGCGCGAAATTGGTGGCGATGTTGACGCCCGGAATGGTGCCGGGGATCAACGGCGGATCCTTGTCGAACAGATTGTTGACAGTGCCGAAGAATTCGACATGGCCGTTGGCCACCGGCAAGCGGTAGCTGAGCGTCATGTCGGTATAGCCGACCGCGCCGATCGTCTGGCCAAGGCCGTTTTCCAGGCCGCCGGGGATGCCCAGCTTCACCTTGCCGATCAACTGCTGGTTGAGGAAGACGCCGACCCGGCCAATCTCATAATTGACGCTGAGCGTGCCACGCCAGCGCGGGCGGCCTTCCGGTGTGCTGCTGATCGTGCTGATCCCGGCATATTCCAGTACCGGCGCGGTCGATGACTGTTGGGTCTGATAGGTGTCGAGATAGCTGGCATAGAGGCGCAGGCCCAGATTGCCGCCCGCCAGTTCGGTCCGGTAGGACGCGTCGAAATCTATGCCGCTGGTTTCCAGGAAGGCGATATTGGCGGGCGCCACCCGGATCTGGCTGGGGAAGGATGTCGGCGTGTCGCGGGTGACGAGCGCACATTCGGGCGCGGTGCCGCCGCTCTGGCTGCAATTGTTGACGATCTGGGTCAGGCTCAACGTGCCGATCGCATCCTTGATCTTGATCCGGTAATAATCGACCGACAGGCTGAGCCCTGGCAGGAAGGACGGCGTGATGACTGCGCCGAAGGTCAGCGTATCGGCCTTTTCCGGTTTCAGATCGGGGTTGCCGCCCGTCACCTGCGGCACATTGGCGGTGATGCCGCTGACCGGATCGACCAGCAGGCTGATCGCGCTCTGATCGCCGGCAAACAGCTCGAACAGATTGGGCGCGCGGATATCGCGCGAGACCGACCCGCGCAGCAGCAGGTCGCTGATCGGTTTCCAGGTGGCGCCCAGCTTCCAGGTCTTGACCGATCCCGACGTGCTGTAATCGGTGTAACGGCCGGCCGCATTCAGGCTCAGTTCCTGCGCAAAGGGCTGGTCCTTGAGCAATGGCACCGCCAGTTCGCCGAACACTTCCTTGACGCTCAGGTCGCCCGACGCCTCGCCGACATTGGTCAGCCAATAATGATAAACCGACGAAGGCACGCCGCGCAGGCCGGCGAAATAGGCGCTGCGTTCCGCTGTCGTGTCTAGATCGGCGGGGTTGGCATTGCTGGTCAGGCGCAGGCTCTGGCGGCGATATTCCGCACCCAGCGCGACGTCGACCGGACCGGCGGGCAGGTCGAACAGGGCGCCCTGGATGCTGGCCGACATGGCGTTCTGCCAGATGCGGGCGCGGTAACGCGACGTACCCACGACATAGTCATAGCCAGGCTGACTGGCATAGGCGTCGCCGGTGGCCAGCAGATTGAAAGGCTGGCAATTGGCGTAGCGGGCAGCGATCGTCGGATCGGCGCTCAGGCTGGCCCGGCAGACGGTCTGGCCGCTGCCATTGCGCACGGCATCGGTCGCGGCATAGAAATGCTGCCAATCCCAGACGCCTTCCTGTGCGACCGAGAAATTGGAGTCGCCATGGTTGAAGGCGACATTCCATTTCCATTTGTCCGCCAGCGTCCCTTCGAACCCGGCATTGACCATCCAGTAATCGGTGCGTTCCGTCGTGTGGGGCCGGGGTGAATTGGCGCCATAGCGGGCGAGCGTGATCGACTGGATGGTGGGGCTGAAGGCGGCCTGGAGTTCGGCCGGCAGATAGGGATTGCCGCTGTAGAGCGTGGCGGCGGTTGGCGGCACCAGGCTGTTGGCGAGCGAGGTGTAGGACAGGCCGCTGCGCGAGAAGCTGCCCTGGACATAGCCGGTCACGTCCGGCGTAAAGTCCCAGCTCGCCCGGCCAAAGGCCTGATAGGTGTGCAGCGGGGCGACCGCCTGCGTGTCAGGCGAGATCGCATACCCGTCTCCCCCGACAAAATAGCCCGGCGATCCGGTTGCCGTGCCGTTGCTGAACGGCACCAGCGCGCCATTGGCGTCGAACCGGTAATTGGTGAACGGCCCTGACGTGATCTTGCCATATTCCGATGCCGCGCTCAGCGTTACGCCGGATGCGATCATATAGGGATTGAGCGAGCCGCCCGGCGAGCAGGCGGTGGGATCGGCCGCAGCATTGGGATTGGTGCAGCCGACCGTGCTGCCGACATAGCTATAGGCGCCGCGTCCCAGTTTGCGGTCGCTGCGCAGCATGCCGTCATTTCGGAATGTCTCGGCACTCAGCAACAAATGGCCGCGATCGCCACCGAAGTCGAAGCCGCCGGCGATGCCGAAGCGATAGCCCTGATTGTCGCCGCGCTGCGAGGTAGCCCCCTGGGCAACGCCGGTCAGGCCGGTAAATTTCTTGTCGAGTACGAAGTTCACCACGCCCGAGACCGCGTCGGAGCCATAGGCCGCCGAAGCGCCGCCGGTCACCACGTCCACCCGCTGGATCAGCAGGTTGGGGATGACATTGACATCGACCGTGCCGAGATAGGTGGTGGGCGCCACCCGCTGGCCATCGAACAGGATCAGCGTGCGCAACGGCCCGACGCCACGCAGGTTCAGCACATTGCCGTGCGCCGCGGTATTGGCGAAGTTCATCGAACTGCGCGACGGGCTGGACGAGTTCTGGAACTGCGGCAGCTTGTTGAGCGCGTCGGGAATGTTGGACGGGGTCGCCTTCACCAGCTCTTCGGTCGATGCGACGGTCACCGGCGTCGGCGCGGTATAGCCGTCGCGCACGATGCGGGTTCCGGTGACGACGATATCCTGGGCTGATGCCTGTCCGCTCTGGGCGTCCGTCGGCGGCGTGGCCTCCTGGGCGGCGGCCGCGCTCGCCATCGTGAACAGGGCGGTACCCGTCAGGAATAATGAAGACGCTCGTCCTCGCATTGCACTTCTCCCCATCCTCTCGGTTTATTTTTATCCTATAGTGCAATTTTAATATTAACGCAGTTGATTGAAGTCAACGCAAATATGCGTGGAGGGTCATATTTTCGGATGGCGAGCGGTCTGGGCAGGGGGCGTGCGCATCACTGAACCGCAACGCCGGGTTGCGACGGCGAGGCTTTGATGGGCGAAGAGGGGTAAAAGGGGAGCGGCTTTGTGCCTGCGTGATGCAGCACAGCCGCATCCATTCGCGCGCGCCGGGATGCAGCACCTGCACCCCGGCGCGCGCTCCTTGTCAGAACGCGGTCTTCTCTTCCAGATGCCCTTCCACGTCAGCACGACTGATCCACAGGGTGCGGAACTTCTTGTCGGCCAGCAATTGCAACTGGTCGCTATTGTGCCGGGAACCGGGCTGGCTGCTATTGCCATAGCTCATCAGGCCGACGGCCTTCATCGGCGTGCCGAATTCGACCATGGAAACCCATGTCTCGCCATGGACGGGCGTGCGCTCGCCATTCTTCATCGGCCCCCAGGTGATGGTGCGAAACACGCCGGTATTGCCGAAGCCGCCATTGGCCGGCACGCTGACATCGCCGATATGAAAGCGCGAGACATCGCCGAACGGACGGTCGATCGCGCCGTATAGCTGCTTCGTCTTCGCCACCGCTTCCTTCAGCATGGCGACGGCCGCCGTCGGGTCTTTCAGGCCGCGTGGCGTTTCCAGCGGGTCGTCCAGAGTCCATTTGACGGCATAGTTGGACTGGTCGGTGAAATTCTTGGGTGCGAAGAGGCCGGCCCAGGTTTCGAACAGCAGCGCGGCGCGGCTGTCGGGTTCGAACCGATGGTCCCAGCCCTTGAGCAACGCCGTGGCCACCTGCACCTCGGCATCGTTCGATCCGGCGGCTGCCGCCAGCAGGTCGGGCAACATCCGTTCCGCCATCAGCGAGGTGGTGGTCAGCTTGCGCGACACGAAATCGTCGAAGCTGATCTTGGGCGTCTGACTCATCAGCTTGACCGACATCTGTGCCCGCTGGCTCATCGGCCCGACCGGCGCGACATAGGCAGGGAAGCTCTTGGGATCGAGCGCACGGGGCCAGGTCGCCAGCCATGGCGGATCATTGGCGTTCTGGACGAAGCCGGTTGCCGGATCGAGCAGCTTGGGCATGTCGTCATAGCTGTGGACATCCTTCCACAGCGTCGCCGAGGTATCGCCCGGCACCGGCGCCGACCAATATTTGAGGTCGCCGCTCGCATGCTTGGGCAGCAGGCCGTTGTCGAGATAGAGGATATGGCCGGCGCGGTCGGCATAGATGATGTTGAACATCACCACCTGCATCTTGCGCAGCGCCTTTTCGAACGCGCCCCAGTCACGCGCCTTGCCCATCTCCAGATATTGCTCCAGCACGCCGGGCCGGTCGAGGCCGGCGACCTTGAGCGCGACCGTCGTCTTGCCGTCAGGCAGGGTGAAGACCGGCCCATGGACCGTGCTCTTCTGTTCGAAGCTGACGCTCTTCAGCGTGCCGTCCGCCTGCTTGACCTTGTAGCTCTTCGTCACCGTATCGAACGGCAGCGTCTTGCCGTCGAAGCGATAGCCATCGCCTTCCAGCACCAGCTTGTAGCTGGTGAAGCCCTGCATCGTATTGACGGTGTTGGTGAAGCCAAGATCATTGTTGAAGCCGAAGCGCAACACCGGCAGGCCGACCTGTGTCGCGCCGTAGATGGCCAGGCCCGGCGCGGTGATCTGTGCCTCATAATAAGTAAGCTGGCTCGGCGCCCAGGGCAGATGCGGGTTGGCGAGCAGCATCGCCTTGCCGCTGGCCGAGCGCGAAGGCGCGACCGCCCAGGCGTTCGACCCGCCGGCCTCGTTGATCGACGGATCGGTCAGCACCTTCCGGTCGGATGCGATATAGCCGAAATTCATCAGCCGCTGGGCATGGGCGATGATGTCGACGCCCCGGAGCGGTAGCACGACCTTCACTTCCGGCGCGATTCTGTCGGGATGGGCGGCGGCATAGGCATTCACCCCGGCTGCAAAGGCTTCGAGATTCTTCTGCATTTGCGGCGTCTGCTGTCTGAACCACTGGGCGGAGCGGGCCGGCACGTCATTGGCGACCAGCCATTTGTCCTGGCTCTCATATTTCTCGCCCCAATATTCGGCAGCGCGAGCGCGGCTTTCGCCATACATGCGCAACAGCAGGTTGCCGTGGCTCTGGGCCTGGGCATAGCCAAAGCCGTAGAAGCCGCCTTCCTCGGTCTTTGCGTAGATATGGGGCACGCCGAAACTGTCCCACAATATTTCGCCGCCGCCCCAACGGGTGGAGGGGGCCGCTACCGAGGCGGTCATCGCGGAGGAAGCAGCCAGGGCCGCCAGCCAGATCGTCATATGGCGCATCGCCATCATTCTCCCGTCAGTGCAGAAAATGCGCCGCCCCGTGCGGAGCGGCGCCTTGGTCGGTGATGGATCAGAAACTCAGGCCGACGCGGCCATAATAGAAGCCGCCGGTGAACCCGATCGGCGAGGTGCCGGCATAGAGCCCCTGGCCCAGCGTGGCGCTGACGTCGCTGGCCCGGTTCTTGTCGGGATAGACGTTGAAGATATTGTTCGCGCCGATCGCGATGTTGACCAGTGGCGTGACCTGCCAGCTGGCCTCCAGGTCGGTGACCCACTTGGCGCCATAACTGCGATCATTCGGGTAGGTGGTGACGCCATCGGTGGTGACGCCGTTCTGGTAGGATTTGAAGCTACCAAAGCGCGTCAGGCGCGACGACAGGGTGAAGTCGCCCATGGTGGCGAGGTTGCTGATCGACAGCTTGGTGCGCGGCAGATTGTTGGTCATGTTGCTGCGGCGCGCGCGATCGAACAGGACATAATCGCTGCCCAGCGCGGCCAGTTCGGGCGGATTGTCGATGATGTGGGTGATCTTGGTCTTGTTGTAGTTGAAGCCCAGATTCCACTGCATGTTCACCGTGTCGAACAGGCCATGCTTGTAGGATGCGACGACGTCGATGCCGCGGGTGCGGGTGTCGATCGCGTTGGTATAATATTGCGCCGTCAGCGTCCGCGCTTCCGCTTCAGGCACGCCGCTGGCGATCAAGATGTTGGAGATCGCTGTGCCGGTCAGGGTGCTGGTGATGGTGATGCGATCGTCCACGTCGATCTGATAGGCATCGATCGTCAGGTTGAAATTGGGCAGCGGCGTCAGCACCACGCCAGCGGAGATGTTGAACGATGTTTCGGGCTGCAGCGATTCTGCACCAAGCGCGATTGCAGCGGGATCGTCGACTGCCAGCGTCTTGATTTGCAGCAACTGGTTGGGAACGCCATTGACGGTGCGGAACTGGTTGGTCGTCTGGGTATAGATTTGCTGGGCGACGGCGGGCGCCCGGAAGCCGGTATTGGCGGCCGCGCGAAAGGCGATCCAGTCGGTCGCGGCATAGCGCCCATTGACCTTCCAGATCAGCGTGTTGCCGCTGCCATCGTCATAATGTTCGAAGCGTGCAGCGGCGCCGATCGTGATATCCTTGTTGGGATCCCACGCCACGTCGGCATACAGCGAAACATTGTCGCGGGACATATAGGCCGCGTCGCCCGGCTGGAAGCCGGCCGAGCTTTGCGCGCCCGGCGTCATGCCCGACACGATCGCCGGGCCTACGGCATAGCTGGCCTCATCCCCGGCGAAGGTCTGGTAGCGTTCATGGCGCTGCTGCGCGCCTGCCGACACCTGCAGGTTGCCGCCACCCACATCATAGCCGCGGGTCACGTCGAGCGAGGTGACGAACTCCGAGGATTTGAGGGTGCCGATATAGAATTCGGTGGGGCTGAGCGTGCCCAGCGAGGGGTTGAGCGTGCCTTCCGACGACTGGCGGGCGCGATTGCGGCCATAGCCGGTGGAAAAGTCCCAGTCCCAGCCCGCGACTTCGCCCTTCGCGCCGACGGTGAGTTCGAAATCCTCCTCGTCGATCATGATATGGGGGCGATAGCCGTTGGGGTAGATGCCCATGACATTGTTGATGTCCTTGGGGTAGCGATAGCTGTACCACAGGTCCGACCGCCGCTGGCTGTAGGTGCCGAAGGCGTAGAGTTCGACGCCGCCCAGATCATATCCGGCATTGAGCGCAGTATTGATGCTGCGGGAGGGCATGACGCCATAGCTGGTGGTGACGATGCGTTCGGTGCCGACTGCGGCTGCGTCGCGCGGATCGAGCTGCCCGTTCACCAGCGGATAGAGGCAGGTGGTGGTGGCCGTGACCGAACAGTCGGCGAGCGGCAGCGCACGGTTCGACATTTCCTGCTTCTTGAGGTTGAGCGAGAGGTTGGCGAAACCGTTCTCGCCCAGCTTCATCCCGAAATTGAGGTCGGCCTGATAGAGTTCGCCATCGGACCGGTCGAAATTCTGGCCGGCGGTGAAATTGGCGGAGCCGCCGCTGCTGTCATCCTTCAGGATGATGTTGATGACGCCGGCGATGGCGTCCGACCCATATTGAGCGGCGGCACCGTCACGCAGCACTTCGATATGATCGACCGCGGCGGTCGGGATCATGTCCAGATCGGCCGGGACCGAGCCGTTGTAGAGCGTCGACACCGCGTTGATGAGCGAGGTCTTGTGGCGACGCTTGCCGTTGACCAGGATCAGTGCCTGGTCGGGATTGAGACCGCGCAGGCCGCCGGTCGCGATGACGGTGGAGGTGGCGCCGCCCGCTCGCACCGGCAGGTTGAAGGATGGCACCAGCGTGTTGAGCGCCTGGAACACGCCCGCCTTGCCGGTGCGGGTCAGATCCGCGCCGGAAATAACGTCGATCGGCGTCGGGCTGTCGGTGACGGTGCGGGCCTGGCCGCGCGACCCGGTCACGACGATTGCCGGGCCGGGGGCTTCCTCGGCCGCGGCGGTGCTGGCCTGCGGTACGGTGCTGGCCTGCATCGCGAAGGGAAGGGCGGTGACGCCCAGGCTCGCGACTTCGACGGCGCGGCTCTTGTGGGCCTGGGCGCTCAGCGACAAGGCAATGACATTGTTGTTCGACAGCGTGATCTTCAGCCCCGATCCGGCGATCAGCCGCTGCAACGCGACATCGGGCGCCATCTTGCCGTTGACCGACTGGGCATGCAGGCCGGCGACCTGGTCATAGGGAAAGAGAAGCTGGATGCCAGACTGCTTGGCGAAGAGCGTCAGCGCCGTCTGCATTGACTGGGCCGGAATCTTGAATTTCGCCGGCTCCGCGGCTGCCGCCGACTGGGTGCTGAGGGCAACAACTGTTGCGACCGCGCACAGAGAAACGTTCCGAAAATTACGCGACATCATATCCCCCGTGAAATGATTGGGCTGCGAAATTATTTGCCCTTCAGTGGTGGATACGGAGGCCGATCGCGTTTCTGCTAACGACGCTTAAAAATATCTCATTTTTGTGACGAGGGGGCCTTCGCTATCGGTCTGGCACTGCCTCGACGCAGCGCCGGATCGGGCGCGCCGGAGGGGAGAATGACAAGCACAGGGGGACGAGCGTGGCTGTGGATGTGGACTCGATCAGGGCAAGGCTGGATTGGTTCAAACAGGCCATCCTGCCCCATGAGGGCGCCTTGCGCTCCCGCCTGCGCCGGGTGGTGTCCCACCGCCAGGATGTGGACGACATCGTCGCCGAATGCATGACCCGCGCCTATGCGAATGGCGACATTCACCGCGCACAGAGCGGCAAGGCCTTCCTGTTCCAGATCGCGCGCAACCTGCTGATCGACGAAGCCCGGCGCGAGAAGATCGTGTCGCTCGAACTGGTGGCCGAACTCGACGTGCTTCAGACCGACAATTCGACCGAGGAAGCGCTGCACGCGCGCGATGAGCTGCGCCATCTCCAGGCCATTCTCGACACGCTGCCGGCGCAATGCCGGCGGGCCTTCATCCTGCGCCGGGTCCATGAGAAATCGGTCAAGGAGATAGCAGAGGAGATGCAGCTATCCGTCTTTACAGTGGACAAGCATTTGACGCGCGCGGCTGTGAAGATAATGCAAGCCATCGGACAGTTTGAGGGTTCTGGATTTGGTTGGTCGCTACAGAAGCGCGGAGGACATGCAGGCGATCGAGGCCGAAGCGGCTCGTCTGTATCTTAAGGCGCGGGCGAGCGACGCCCCGGAAGACTGGAATGACGCCTATGCCTGGGTGGCGCTGGACCCTGCCCATGGTTTCGCCTTTGCCAAGGCCGAGGCCGGCTGGGAACTGACCGAGCGGCTCAATGAGCTGCCCGCCAGCCAGCAGGACGAACCTGCAGCGCCCGCAATCGCGCTGCCCGACGATCCCGCCCCGGAAGAACCCGTTGCCGAAATCCGGCCGCGACTGGTCGGCCGGCGTGGCCTGCTCATCAGCCTGGCGACCGCCGCCGCCGCGATCGGCGTCGCCTCCACCGTCGCGCTGCGCCTGCTCGGCACGGTCGATCATTATCGCACGGCCCTGGGCGAGACCCGCACGGTGCAGCTTGCCGACGGCTCCCGCATCCATCTCAACACCAACAGCTCGGTCGAGGTCGCCCTGCGCGACGACATCAGGCAGATCACCCTGCTGAAGGGCGAGGCGCAGTTCGATGTCGCGCATGACAAGAAACGGCCCTTCATCGTCAATGCCGACGGGACGCTGGTGCGCGCCGTGGGCACGATGTTCAACGTCCGCCTGCGCGCCGATGTCACCGAACTGACCGTGATCGAGGGGATCGTGGCGGTGCGCAACGGCGACTCCGCCGTCCGTCGGATCGAAAGCGGGCGCAGCGCCGCCGTGCGCAGCGGCAGCATCGCTGTCACCCATCTGGAACCGGCCAAGATCCGGCAGCGCACCGCCTGGCAGGCGGGCATGGTCGAGTTCGAGGGCGACACACTCGCCCAGGCGGTCGAGGAGTTCAACCGCTATCGCCCCACCCCGCTGGTGATCGGCGATCCGGGGATCGCCAGCCTGCGGGTCGGCGGCGCCTTCCGCCTCGACCGGTCGCAGGATTTCGTCGACGCGCTCGAAAGCGGCTTCGGCATCCGCGCCGTTCCGGGCAGCGACAATTCGATAATTTTGGTGTCCGCCGAAGGCAGTTAGAGCCTGTCTGGGCATGCGCCTCTGGCGCATCCGCACCGGCCCGCCCCCCCACCCGACCACCCATCAGGATACCATGTCTGGGCGGTCGGGTGGGGGTGCGGGCCGGTGCCGCATCGAACATGCGCTCTTCCGCGCATTTTCCAATCAGGCAGTTAGCAGAACGCACCGGGCCGTCCGTATCAACGGGGATGGAACATGTTGCGTCTCTCTCCCCAGCCAGTCTTTCCCGCCAGGATCGCCTGAAATCCATCCTTGGCGGATCGATCGGCAATCTGATCGAATGGTATGACTGGTATGTCTATTCCGCCTTCACCCTCTATTTCGCGCCGGTCTTCTTCCCTTCGGACGACAGCACCGCCCAACTGCTGAATGCGGCGGCGATCTTCGCCGTCGGCTTCCTGATGCGGCCGATCGGCGCCTGGGCGATGGGCATCTATGCCGACCGCAGGGGGCGCAAGGCGGGTCTCACGCTGTCCGTCATGATGATGGCCGGCGGATCGCTGATGATCGCCGCCATCCCCGGCTATGCCAGCATCGGCGTCGCCGCGCCGGCCCTGCTGCTGCTCGCGCGCCTGATGCAGGGCCTTTCGATCGGCGGCGAATATGGTGCCAGCGCCACCTATCTGTCGGAAATGGCGCAGAGCGACCAGCGAGGCTTCTTCTCCAGCTTCCAATATGTGACGCTGATCGCCGGCCAGTTGCTGGCGCTCTGCGTCCTGCTGCTGCTGCAGCTGTTCCTCACCGAACATCAGCTGGAAAGCTGGGGCTGGCGCGTGCCGTTCGTGATCGGCGGGGTGATGGCGGTCGGCGTCTATCGCCTGCGCCGGGGCCTCAAGGAAACCGAAGCCTTCGAGGAAAGCGCGGCGGTCAGCGAACAGCCCCGCTCCAGCGGCCTCAACCTCATCCGCCGCCATCCGCGCGAAGTGCTGCTGGTCATGGCGCTCACCGCCGGCGGCACGCTCGCCTTCTATGCCTACAGCACCTATATGCAGAAATTCCTGGTCAACAGCGCCGGCTTCGGCCGCCAGACCGCGACCGCGATCATGGCGTCGGCGCTGTTCATCTACATGCTGTTGCAGCCCATGGCCGGCTGGCTGTCCGATCGCATCGGCCGCAAACCGCTGCTGATCGGCTTCGGCATCAGCGGCGTCCTGTTCACCACTGCGATCTTCACGGCGCTGGAACGCGTCACCTCCTCCTTCGGCGCATTCCTGCTAGTGCTGGGCGGCCTGGTGATCGTCACCGGCTACACCTCGATCAACGCGATCGTGAAGGCAGAGCTGTTCCCGGCCAATATCCGGGCGCTGGGCGTCGCGCTTCCCTATGCACTGGCCAACACCCTCTTCGGCGGCACCGCCGAATATGCCGCGCTCTGGATGAAGCATGCCGGGATGGAAGGCGGCTTCTACTGGTACGTCACCGCCATGATCGCGGTGTCGCTGATCGTCTATCTGCGCATGCCCGACACGCACAAAACCAGCCAAATCTGACAGAAAGAGGGGAATATCCATGCCATCGCTGAACCGGACGCTTTGCCATATCCTGCCGCTGATGCTGCTGTGCCAGCCGGCAACGGCGCAGGATGCGGCACCGCCTGCCGAGCCACCCTTCACCTCCATACAGCCGGGCGATTTCGCCATCGCCGGATCCTTGTCCAACAGTTGGGCCGACTTCGACAATGATGGCGACCTCGATCTCGTTGTCTCGCTCAAGGGGGGCGATATCCGCCTCTATCGCAATGATAATGGCACGTTCGTGAACGTCGGGCCGGAACTGGGACTTCCCACATCCGGCCCGGAAATGCGCGGCGTCGCCTGGGGCGATTATGACGGCGACGGCTGGATCGACCTGCTGGGCGGGGCGACCATGCCGGGCGAACAGAGCCTTGTGTTCCGCAACGAAGGCGGCAGGAAGTTCACCAATGTCGCGCCCGAACTGGGGCTCACCATCCCCAACCGCTCCGCGCGCCAGACCAGTTGGGTCGACTATGACAATGACGGCGACCTCGACGTCTATGCTGCCAATCGCATCGGCCCCAACAGCCTCTATCGCAACGACAAGGGCAAGTTCGTGCAGGTCTTGGCTGGCACTGGCGTGTCGGACAGCCGGCCGACCGTGGGCGCCTGCTGGTTCGACTATAATCGCGACGGCTTTCTGGACGTCTTCCTGGCCAATCAGTCAGGCGCGGCCGATGCGCTGTGGCGCAACAATGGCGACGGCAGCTTCACTGATGTCGCGCCCGAACTGGGCCTGGACAATCCGAGCCGTTCCAAGGAGGAAGGCGGTGTCGGCTGCGCCGTTGGCGACTATGACAATGACGGCTATCTTGATCTGTTCGTGCCCAATTATGGCGTGAATGCGCTCTACCATAATAATGGTGACGGCACCTTCACCAACGTCGCCAAGGAGATGGGGGTCGGCATCGACAATCATGCCGTCGGCGCGGTGTGGGGTGATTATGACAATGACGGCTATCTCGACCTCTATGTCACCTCCTATCATGGCCCGCGCGACCAGCAGCAGCCCAGGGACAGTCTCTTCCATAATGAAGCGGGCAAGGGCTTCCGCCAGGTTCTGGTCGAAACGTCGCAGCTCAATGTCGGCGACCATGGCGTGCAATGGGTCGATTATGACCGGGACGGTGCGCTCGATCTGTCGGTAATGCGTGGCTATACCAGCCAGGGCGGCCATTTCCTGTTCCACAATGATCTGAACCGGGCAGCGGCCAGGCGCAGCCTGTCGGTTACGCTGCTCGACGCGAAGGGGCGTTTCACCCGCATGGGGGCGGAAGTGCGCCTCTATGACAAGGCCGGCAAGATATTGGCCACGCGACAGCTGTCGACGGGCGACGGCTATAATTCGGAAAATGCGGCGCCTCTGCATTTCGGCCTGAAAACCATGGACGCGGTCAAGGTCGAAGTCACCTGGATGAGCCGCAAGGGGCGCAAGATCCAGACCTTGCCGAACGTCGATCCGGCGAAATATGCGGGTAAATCGCTCGTCATCAGGGAGCGGTAAGTCTCGCGAGATCGGGGGCTGCGGGCAGGGCATCCGCAGCCCCCGACGTTTTCAGGTCGCGTCGAACCGGGGGGCGCCGGCCGGCAGCGAGACGCGCTTGAGCGTGCGCGCTTCCGCCTTGGGGGCATAGATGGTCGACATGGCGATATAGTCTCCGGTGGCCTTTTCCCGCGTCAGCGTCAGCAGGATATAGCCCTTGGCGCGCTGGTCGCAGAAGGCGACCTCCGGGCTTGCCTGTCGCAGCAGGTCGCCGATCGGCATTTTCGGCAGCATGTCGCCGATCGACGGGCTGCTGATCGATGACGTGCCAAATTCCACGCCGATGGCATTGCCCTGTGCGTCGGCCAGTTGATTGGCCCAGAAGGCATGGCTGTCGCCGGCCAGCACCAGCGGATGGGCGCCGGCGCGGCGGATGCTCTGGTAGAGCCGCTCGCGCGCGGCGGGATAACCGTCCCAGGCATCGAGGTTGAAGGGCAGGCCGGCGCGATAGCCCGCTTGCGCCAGTTCCACCTGCGCCCGCACCGACGGTTCCAGCGTCGCGATCATGGCCGCGGCCTTTTCCGCGCCGAACAGCTTGGCGAGGTCCGGGCCGTTGACCCGCGCCATCACCACCTGATTGCCCAATATCTGCCAGGGCGTGCCGGCCTTGACCGACGCGGCCAGTTCCTTCTCCAGCCAGGCGCGCTGCGGCTCGCCCAGCATCTCGCGGTCCGGCCGGTTGCGTTCGGCCAGCACCGCCGCGACTTCCGATCGACTGGGCGTTTCGCCCTTGAAGCCGGCCTGTTCGCTGCGGGCGAGCAGGCGCGTCTCGACCATCAGCAGGGTGGCGAGATCGCCAAAGTCGAAACGGCGGTTGATCGCTTCCCAGGGATCATTGCCCTGCGGATCGCGGATCGGCATCCATTCGAAATAGGCTTGCATCGCGGCGGCCTTGCGCTTCCCCCAGTCGCCCTCGGTCGCGGGCTGGTGATTTTCCGCGCCGCCGATCCAGCTATCATTGGCGGTTTCATGATCGTCCCAGACGCAGATGAAGGCGGCACGGGCATGGGCCGCCTGCAGGCTCCTGTCGCCCTTATAATGGGCATGGCGGGTGCGATAGTCGGCCAGCGTCACGATCTCATGCGCGGGTTCCAGTCCGCGCCCGATCTTCTGGCCGATCTCCGCGCCATAGCCGTCGGCGCCATATTCATAGATATAGTCGCCCAGATGCACGACCGCATCGATCCGGTCGAGCGCGGCGATCGAGTCATAGGCGGTGAAGAAGCCGCCGGGGTAGAGCTGGCAGGAGACCACCGCCAGCACGGCATCGGCCGCGGCACCCCTGGTCAGGGTGCGAAAGCGGCCGACCGGCGATGGCGTGCCGTCCGCCAGTTCGAACCAGTAATGATAGTCATGGCCGGCCTTGAGCCTGCGCGGCTCGACCTTGACGGTGAAGTCGCGGGCGGGGCGTGCCTGCGCCGCGCCGCTTTCGACCGGCTTGCCGCCGGCGCTTTCGGCGACATGCCAGCGCAGCGCGATCGCCGCCTGCTGCGCTGGGTTGGCCGGGGTGACGCGGGTCCACAGGATCGCGCCGCGTTCGGTCGGGTCGCCGCTGGCCACGCCATGGACGAAGCTGGCGGCGGCTTGTGTCGCCGCCATGCCGATGCCGGGGAGGGCAGCGCCCGAGCCGATCAGGCCCAGCGCCGCGCGACGGTCAAGCGTCATGCTGTCCTCGCTCATTGCGCACCGCCAAAGCGGAAGCTGGCCGACACGCCATAGAAGCGCGGCGCGCCGCCGATGAAGGTCGGCATGCCCAGGCTGTCGCCGGTATTGCCCGCATCCATGATATATTTCTTGTCGAAGGCGTTCTCGATGAAGCCCTCGATCCGCCAGGCGCCACCGGGCGCCTCATAACCCAGGCGCGCATTGACCAGCGCATAGCTCCCCTGAAATTCGTCCTGGATAGTGTCGGCGACCAGAGCGGCGGGCGGCTGCTGCAGGTCGGGGCGGTCATTGTCATCGTCGAAATAGACCTTCGACTGCCAAGTGACGCTGGGCGTGAAGACGATGCGGCCGGGGCCGGCGGGCAGGGACGCCTGCGCACCGAAGGACGCGCTATGATCGGGCGACAGGCGGAAGCGGTTGCCGTCGCGCACGCCCGTCTTGAAGCGGCTGTGATTATAGGCGTAGGTCGCGAACAGGGTCAGCACGTCGCTCGGCACCCAGCGCAGCTGGCCCTCGAAACCATAGCTTTCCGCCTTGCCGGCGTTGGTCAGGACGAACTGCGTGCCCTGCTGCACCGTGGTCTGGAAATTATCATATTGGTAGAAGAAGGCCGCGCCGTCGAGGAACAGGGTGCGGTTCATCAGCGCGGTCTTTGCGCCCAGTTCGAAACTGTCGACCGTTTCGGAGTCCAGCACGGAAAAGCGGGTGGCGCCCATCGGCGCGGACGGCGCGCTGGCGGCCAGCACTTGCGGGCGACGGCCACGGGCATAGGTGGCATAGAGGCTGGTATCGGTGCCCGGCTTGTAGCGGGCGGTCAGGCGCCAGGAAAAGCCGCCATTGCGCAGCGTGTCGCTGTCGACCCCGCCATTGCCGGCGGTCGGCTGGGCGCCGAGGCCGAACATCGGCACCGGATAGGCGGCCGAGGTCGGGATGTTTGCCGCGCCGGGCACGGCCAGCGCCTGCAGCAGCGCGGTGCGCACCGCCGCCGGCTGGCTCAGCGCGCCGATCAGCCCGCCCAGGATAGACCGGCCATTGTCGACCGACGACATATAGGTGCTGCGCTTGTCGTCATGGGTGTAGCGCAGACCGCCGCCAAGCTCGAACTGGTCGGACAGGCGCAGGGTCACGTCGCCGAACAGGTCGAAGGCACGGGTGCGCGCACCATTGGTGGTGCTTTCGAGATGGTTGGACTTGAGGTTGGCGGCGATCGCCTGGGCCTGCGCGCTCGACAGCGCGACGCCATAGGCGCTGGCGACACCCTGCAGCAGCGCGCCGGTGAAGGCGGGGCTGGCGAGCAGGGCGGTCGGCACCGGATCGGTGGCGGCGCGGCCGGGGATAGCACCGCCGCCGTTCAGCGCGCCGGCCAGCCGGGCGAGGGTGGCGCGCTCGTCAAACTGGGTGGGAACGCGCTGCGTGCCATTTTCCCAGAAATAGCTGCCGCCCAGGAATGCCGTGATCGGGCCGCTGTCATAGGTCAGGCGGAATTCCTGGCTGAACTGGCGACCGCGCGCATCTTCCGCCGCGGTCAGCATCGGCAGGGAAATGCCGTCCGCGTCGAAGATTTCCAGCGCGTCGAAGCGGCGGAAGGCGGTGGTGGACGTGAGGTTGAACTGGTCGTTGAGCTTCAGCCTGGCGATGCCGGTGACGCCCCAGACCTGGCGATCAAGGCCTAGGCCCTTGCCACCCTCGAAGCCATCGGCCGCTGCCAGCGCGGCGCCGCTGTTGCGGCCGCGATCGCCGATCACCACGCCGGTGGCCGGATCGGTCGGGTTATAGGCGATCGACTTGAAGCCGGTGCCGCTTGGTGTGTCCTTCTGATAATTGCCGATCAGGTCGACGCTCAAATCGCCCTTCTCGCCATGGAAGCTGCCGCGCACCGCCTTGGTGTCGGCCGAGTTGAAGTCGGCGCCGCCCAGCAGGTTTTCGGTATAGCCGTCGCGCTTGCGGATGCGGCCGGCCAGGCGGATCGCCATGCCTTCGCCGATCGGCGCATTGACCATGCCCTCGGTCAGCCAGCTATTATAATTGCCATAGGAGACCCGGCCCGCTGCTTCGACATTGTCGAGCTGCGCCTTGTTCTGGATGATGTTGACCGCGCCGATCAGCGCGCCGCGACCATAGAGGGTCGATTGCGGCCCCTTGGCGATCTCGACCCGCTCTATGTCGAACAACTCGACATAGGAGCCGCGCGACTTGGAGATGGAGACGCCGTCCTGATAGACAGACACGCGCGGTTCGTTGCTGGCGGTGCCGCTATCCGACGTGATGCCGCGCATCACGAAGCCGGGATTGTTGGGCGACTGGTTCTGGACGTCGAAACCCGGCACGAAGCGCGACAGCGCGTCGAACTCATAAAGGCCCATACGGTCCATCTGTTCATTGCCGACGACGCTCAGCGCCATCGGCACGTCGATCGGGTCCTGTTCGCGCAGCTGTGCGGTGACGATGATCGAATCGGCCGACGCGGCATCGGGCGTTTCGGCATGGGCGGTTGCCGTAGCGAAAACGGGCAGGCTGATGGCAGCGAGAGCAAGAGAACGGAAGTGCATGATATTTCTCCCCTTTCGGCGCTCGGGTAGGAGGGGAGTATGAAGCGCGCATGACAGTGATGCGCAGCTTATATGACGGCGGCACTGGATGCGCTCTGCCGCCATCTGGCACCGACCCGGATCAGCCGGCAACTGGTCCGCCGCGGGGATATATAGGCGTCTCCTGGCTCAGGCCGCCGATGCAGGTCGGGTCAGCCGTTCCGCCATGAAGTCCACGAACACGCGCAGCCGTGCCGGCACATTGGTGCCGCCCAGGAACACGGCATGGATCGTCTCGATATCGCCGGGATTATAGTCTTCCAGTAACGGCACCAGGTCGCCCGATGCCAGTTCCGGCTGGACGCTGAACCGGCCGACCCGCGTGATGCCGACGCCATCGGCCGCCAGCTGCCCCAGCGTTTCGCCATTATTCGCCTCGATCGTGCCGCGCACGCTCAGCGCATAGTCGCGCCCGTCCTTGCGGAAGGGCCAGACCGGTTCGGCCCGCCGGAAATTGAAGTTCAGGCAGTTATGATCGTGCAGATCCTCCGGTACGACCGGCGTGCCATGCCGGGCGAGATAGGCGGGGGAGGCGACGATGACGCGGCCATTCTCGCCCAGCTTGCGGGCGGTCAGCGGGCTGTCGGCCAGCGGCCCGAAGCGGATCGCGACATCGGCTTGCCCGCCGGCAATGTCGACCAGCCGGTCGCTCAGGCTGATGTCGACCAATATGTGCGGATAGAGCTGGGCAAATTCGCCGAGCAGCGGCACGATGCACAGCCGGCCATGGGAGTGGGCGGCGCTGACCCGCAAGCGTCCGCGCGGCGCGCCGCGATCGGCGATCGTCTGTTCCGCCTCGTCCAGGTCGGCCAGGATGCGGCGCGCGCTGGCCAGATAGGCCTGGCCCTCCGCCGTCAGCGTCAGCGCGCGGGTGGAGCGCAGCAATAGCCGGACGCCGAGCCGATCCTCGATCCGGTCGACCGCGCGGCTGACGGCGGAGGGGGTGAGGCCCAGCAATCGCCCCGCGGCCGAAAAACTGCCCTCGGCCACCACGGTCGCAAAGGTTTCCAGCGCCCGCGCCCGATCGGCATGAAAGGGTATCTTTTCATCCATTGCAAAGATCCTTCGCCTTGCGCCCCTCTAAACGCGGGGAGTCCTGCCTTCCATTTATGCGTCCATCACGGAATGGAAAGGGATGACGATGGAATATCGGCAATTGGGGGCGTCAGGCCTGCGCGTGCCGGCGCTGAGTTTCGGCACCGGCACCTTCGGCGGCTCAGGGCCCCTGTTCGGCGCCTGGGGCAACAGCGACGCGCAGGAGGCGCGCCGGCTGCTCGACATCTGCCTCGACGCCGGCATCACCCTGTTCGACACTGCCGACGTCTATTCAAACGGCGCGTCCGAAGAGGTGCTGGGCGCGGCGATCAGGGGACGGCGCGACCAGCTTCTGATCTCGACCAAGCTCGGCCTGCCGACCGGCGATGGCCCTAATGACTGGGGCGTATCGCGCGACCGGCTGATCGGCGCCGTGGAAGCCGCGCTCCGGCGCCTTGGCACCGATCATATCGACCTGCTGCAACTTCACGCCTTCGACGCGACGACCCCGGTCGAGGAATTGCTGGCGACGCTCGACGGGCTGGTCCGCGCCGGCAAGCTGCGCCATGTGGGCGTGTCCAACTATCCCGGCTGGCAGTTGATGAAGGCGCTCGACGTGGCGGATCGCCATGGCTGGCCGCGCTTCGTTGCCCACCAGGTCTATTATTCGCTGATCGGCCGCGCCTATGAGGCCGACCTGATGCCGCTTGCCGCCGACCAGGGCGTCGGCGCACTGGTGTGGAGCCCGCTCGGCTGGGGCCGCCTGACCGGCAAGATCAGGCGCAGCAGGCCGATCCCGGAGGGGAGCTGCCTGCACCAGACCGCCGCCTTCGCGCCGCCGGTGGAGGAGGAGCATCTCTATCGCGTGGTCGACGCGCTGGACGAGATTGCGGCGGAAACCGGCAAGACGGTGCCGCAGGTCGCGCTCAACTGGCTGTTGCAGCGACCGACCGTGTCGTCGGTCATCATCGGCGCCCGCAACGAGGAACAGTTGCGCCAGAATCTGGGTGCGGTCGGCTGGTCGCTGACCGCCGATCAGGTCGCCCGGCTCGACCGGGCCAGCTACCAGATGCCGGCCTATCCCCACGCCCCCTATCACCAACAGGCCGGTTTCGCCCGGCTGAACCCGCCGCTTGTCTGACGGGAGGAGCATCATGAAGATCAATCCACCGCTGCTCGCGCTGGCGGCCGGTGCCTTCGGCATCGGCGTCACCGAATTTGCGCCGATGGGCCTGTTGCCTGTCATCGCCACCGACCTTGGCGTCTCCATCCCCGCCGCCGGCCTGCTCATCAGCGCCTATGCGATCGGCGTCATGCTGGGCGCGCCGCTGATGACGCTGACCACCGGCCGCTTGCCGCGCCGCACCCTGCTGATCGGCCTGGCCGCCATCTTCACGGTCGGCAATCTGATCGCGGCGCTCTCCACCAGCTATGCGATGCTGCTGTTCGCGCGCATCATCACCTCGCTCAACCATGGCGCCTTCTTCGGCGTCGGATCGATCGTCGCCGCCAGCCTGGTCCCGCCCCAGCGGCAGGCCGGCGCGGTCGCCGCCATGTTCATGGGGCTGACCATCGCCAATGTCGTCGGCGTGCCGCTGGCGACCTGGGCGGGTGAAGTCATGGGCTGGCGTGCGGCCTTCTGGGGCATCGCGGCGCTGGGCGTCCTCACCATCGCGGCATTGCGCCTGACCCTGCCCGACATGCCGGCCCCGACCGAGGGCGACGCGCGCTCCGAACTCCGCGTGCTGATGCGCGGGCCGGTGCTCGCCGCGCTCGGCCTCACCGTGGTCGGCGCCAGCGCGATGTTCACCGTCTTCACCTATATCACGCCGATCCTGCGCGATCAGACTCATGGCTCGATCGGCTTCGTGACGGCGATGCTGGTGCTCTATGGCGTGGGTCTCACCATCGGCAATTGGCTGGGCGGACGCTTTGCCGACCGGTCGGTGGACAGGACGCTGATCGTGACTCTCGCTGCGCTGACGGCGATCCTCATCGCCTTCGCCTTTGCCATGCCCTTTGCCGGGTCGACGGCGGTGCTGATCTTCCTGTGGGGCATTGCCAGCTTCGCGCTGGTGCCGCCGCTGCAGGTGCGGGTGATGAGCGCGGCGGCCGATGCGCCCAATCTGGCATCCTCGATGAACATCGGCGCCTTCAACCTGGGCAATGCGATCGGCGCGGCGCTGGGCGGCGCTGTGATTGCCGCCGGCCTCTGCCTGCCGTTCGTCGCGATCGCCGGGGCCGCTGCGTCCAGCCTCGGGCTGATTGCGCTGCTGCTCAGCCGCCGCAGCGGCGCGCCGCGTGCCGCCACCGCCTGACGCTCACAGATAGGCGACACGGGCCGGCACGGTCACGCGGATGGTCGTGCCGGTCCTGGTGGTGGAGATGATCTCCACCGCGCCATCCATCCGTTGCGCCCGTTCGCGCATGCCGACCATGCCATAATGGCCTTCGCGCGATCCGGCCGCCAGCACCGCTGCGGACAGGCCGATGCCATCATCGATGATCGCCAGCGACAGCCGGTCGGTGCCATGATGCAGCTCGACGATGATGGTCCGCGCCGCCGCATAGCGCAGGCTGTTGCTGATCGCCTCGCGTGCGATCCGCATCATCTCGTCGGCGAGCGGGGCGCAGACCAGCCGCACGGTGCCGGCCTCCTCGACGCGCCAGTCCAGCCGGTCGCCGACCATCTCGTCCAACAGCGCGCGCAGACGGACCGCCATCGCCACCGGCTGCAATTCCTGTCGCAGCGAATGGACCCGCTCGCGACTGTCGACCAGCACATCCTCGGCCCGGTCGAGCGCACCTTCCAGCTCGGTGCGGGCGCGTTCGCCGCGCGGCAGCAACTCGACCACCGCCTGGAAGCGCAGCATCAGCCCCTGGAACCCCTGCAACAGCGTGTCGTGCAGTTCCCGTGCGATCCGTTCGCGCTCGGTCAACTGCGCCTCGACCCGGCTGCGTGCCCGTTCGGTCACGACATGCAGGCGCCGGCGGTAGAGCAGCCAGCCGGCCAGCAGGATCAGGCTGACGCACAGGATGCGGAACCAGCGCGTCTGGTAGAAGGCTGGGGCGATCTCGAACGCGAGTGCTGCGCCCTGCCTGTTCCATACCCCGTCATTGTTCGCCGCGATCACATGGAAGCGATATTGGCCCGGCGCCAGATTGGTATAGAGCGCCTGCCGCTCCGTCCCGGCATCGAACCAGCCGGTGCCGCTGCCCTCCAGCCGATAGCGGAAACGGTTCTGCGCCGCATCGGTCAGGCTGAGGGCGCTATAGTCGATCTGCACCCGGCCGCTATGGGCGGGCAGGGCGATGTGGCCCGCGGCCAGCGGATAGGCCTTGCCATCGACCCGCAGCGACCGGATCGCCACGGGCGGCGGCACGCCATTGCGAGCCAGCCGGGCAGGGTCGGTCCAGGCCAGGCCCTGATCGGTGGCGAACCAGAGCTGGCCGTCGCGATCGAGGGCGATGTCGTTCGCCTCGAACAGGTTGGATCGCGCCCGATAATCGGCTTCCCGGCCGACCCGCTGATAGGGGATGGGGCGATCGGGCTGGGCAAGGCCCTTGTCCAGCGCATCGCTGCGCATCCGCACGATACCGGTTGCGCCGTTGATCCAGGTCCAGCCATCGGCGGTGCGGGCGATGCCGGTAATCCCGGCCAGATAGGGATGGGTGCGTTCGCCCAATGACTGCAACCGGCCGCCCTTCAGGCGCGCCAGCCCCTTCATCCCGCCGATTAGCCAGCTTTCGCCATCCGCGCGCAACGTCAGGATCGATCCGATCGGGCTGGTCCCGGCGGGCAGCAGCGCCGTCTCCTCGCCATCGCGAATGCGCAGCAGCCCGCGCCGGCTGCGCCCGGCGATCAGGCCGCCATGCCCATCGGCGCGCAACAGGGTGATGGTGCCGCCCGGCTGCCCCGCCGCGCCGCTCGCCGGCACCAGCCGCCCGCCGTCCAGCCGGTAGAGCCGGTCCATCCCGGTCCAGAACTGTCCGCGATCGTCGCGTGCGCAACTGACCGACAGCGGCCCTTCGACCGACGTCGTGCGGCGGACATCGCCGCGGTCGTTCAGGTCGAGCAGGAAGGCGCCTTCCAGGCTGATCGCCAGCAATTGCCGGTCGTCGCCGCACAGCACGCCAATGTCGGCGCGCGGGAAGATCAGCCGGGGCTGCCGCTGGCCCGGCCCGACGCGGTACACGCCGCCGATACCGGCATAGAAGATATGGGCCGATCGCGGCGGCGCGACGAAGCCGGTCACCAGCGCCTCCTCGCCCGCGCCGATCAGGCTGGCGGCGGCATAGCGTTCCACCCCGGTCTCGGTGCCGACCCAGATATTGCCTTCCCGGTCCTCCAGCGCGGCGAGCGACAGCGGCATGTGCCCGGCCGCGACCTCGACCTTGTCGCCGCCCGCAGGAAGCCGCGCCAGGCCGCCATTCTGACCGGTAATCCAGGCCGTGCCCTGGCGATCGACATGGATATGGCGGGTGACATAGGGGGTGTTGACGGGATCGAGCCGGGCCGCGGCCTGCCCGCCGGAAATCGGCCGGATGCCGCTGTCGTCCGCCAGCCAGATCCGGCCCGCCTTGTCCTCGTCCAGCGCGGCGAAGGGGGCGACCTGCATCGCCAGCGGGGCGAAGCGGGCGGCGCCGGGCGCCAGCCGCAGCAGGTGCGGCGGCAGGGCTAAGTAAAGGCTGCCGTCCGACGCGGCCAGCATCGGCCCCATCATGCCGTCAGTCACGCCCTGCTGCGCGCCATAGCGGCGCCAGCGACCATGCTGGTAACGCGACAGCAGCATCTTGCCGCGCGCTTCGGCCGCGACCCAGATTGATCCGTCGCGCGCTTCCACGATGCCGGCGACGCCGCCCTGCGCCGGCCAGGGATTGGAGTCGCGCAGATGGCCGTCGCGATAGAGGGCGATGCCGCCGAAATCATGGCCGACCCAGATGTCGCCATTGCGCGCCGCCAGCAGGGCGGTGACCTGCAAGGATCGGCGCGGGTCGTCGCGATCGGCCAGCATGCGCTCGAACCGGATGCCGTCAAAGCGGTAGAGGCCGGTCGAAGATCCCAGCCACAGATAGCCGTCCTTGCCCTGCGCCAGCGCACGGACATTGCCCGGCGCCCCGTCCTTCAGCGTCCAGCGGCTGTGGCGCAACTGGCTGATCGACTGGCTCGGGTCCAGCGCCTGCCCCGGCTGGGCCAGCAGCATGGCCGCGATCGCCGTGATGATCGCCCGGCATTTCATGATCTTCTGCTCGGTCGCGACATGGGGGCCTTGGGGCGGGAGGAACCGACAGCCGTAGCGCTGCGGGCCGATGCGATACAAGCCCCCCGTTAGAGGGACGCTCGCCCCCTCCATCCGGGCTTTGGGAAATCGTGACGCAGCCGCATCATTCCCGCCATGCCGGATATCGCCAGTCTCAACCCCCGCCCCAACCTGCCGCACCGGTTCGACGCCGCGCCGCTTCTGGACCTGCTGACGCGGGCGCAGATGCTGCTGCATCGCGACCCCAACCGGGCGGACCTGTGCCTCGATCAACTGCGCGACCTGCTGCGGCAGGGCACGGATGCGGAAGACGGAGTCGCCATGCTGGCCCGACGTCCTGACAGCCATTGCCCACCGCCGACCGGCGGGCTGGCCGGCTGGCAATTGCGCAGGGTCACGGCCTATGTCGAGACGCGGCTGGGCCGCACGCTGGTGACGGAGGAACTGGCGCTGGTGGCGTGCCTGAGCCCCGGTCATTTCTGCCGCGCGTTCAAGGTCAGCATGGGCGAAACGCCGCATGCCTATGTCATCCGCCAGCGCATCCGCCGGGCACAGCGGCTGATGCTGGAAACCGGCCACAGCCTGTCGGACATCGCCAGCGCATGCGGCCTGACCGACCAGGCGCACCTGACCCGGCTGTTCAAGCGGCTGGTGGGCACCACGCCGCTGTCCTGGCGCCGGACCTGGCAGGGATCGCCATTGGCGGCACAGGCATGAACAGCAAGAGGCTGGAGGCGTTCACCGACGGGGTGATCGCGATCATCATCACCATCATGGTGCTGGAACTGAAGGTGCCGCGCGGCGGATCGCTCGCCGATCTTGCGCAATGCCTGCCGCTGCTGATCGCCTATCTGCTCAGCTTCGTGAATGTCGGCCTCTACTGGAACAATCACCATCATCTGTTCCAGCTCAACCCGCGCATCGACGGGCGGGTGCTGTGGGCCAATCTCTTCCTGCTCTTCTGGCTCAGCCTGGTCCCGTTCGTCATCCGCTGGCTGGACGAGAGCGCCTGGTCGACCGGAGCGACGGCGGCCTATGGCATGGTGCTGGGTGCGGCGGCGATCGGCTATTTCCTGACCGAACGGGCGATCATCGCCTGCAATGGCGCAGGCTCCAGGCTCGCCCGCGCGCTCGGCATGGACTGGAAGGGGTGGGGAACGCTGGCCATTTATGGCGCGGCCATTCCCCTGAGCTTCGTCAGCCGCTGGCTGGCGGTCGCGCTCTATGTGCTGGTCGTCGCGCTCTGGTTCGTGCCCGACCGGCGGTTCGCGCGGGTGGCGCTGCCCTGATCTTCAGCCCCCGTGGGGCAGGGCGGCGGCCGGGTGGCGGACGCAGAGCAGGGTGCCGACCAGCACGATCGCGCCCGATACCAGCAGCGGCAGCGCCAGCCCCATATGCACCACCATCAGCGCGCCGGCCGCCGCGCCCGCGAAGATGGCGACGATCGCCGCGATCCGCCGGCCAAGATTGGGATTGGCGCCGCCCGCCAGGCTGGAATCCGCCGCAATGCCGGTGACGGTCAGGGTCAGCACGGTGGTGGTAAGGTCGGGCACCTTCAACTGCCGGATGGTGGCGTTGCGAAAGCCCATCGCGATCGCGGTCAGGCTGATGATCGCGAACAGGCCGGCGGCGGGCTGGAGCGTGGGCACATGGAAGTTCAGCGCGACCACCGCCGCGATCCACAGCAATGCCGCTTCGATCAGCGCGGCGACCGTCAGCCAGTGGCGCAGCGGGCGTTTGCCCAGCCCCTGGCCGACCCGGCCGGCGATCAGCGCGCCGATGAAGAAGGTCAGCAGCGCGACCAGATAGGGCGCCACCCTGAAGCCCGGCGTCTGTGCCGCAGCGAAGCCCAGGAACACGACATTGCCGGTCATGTTGGCGGTGAACACCTTGCCCAGGCCCAGCACGCTGACTGCGTCGACCAGGCCGGTCGTCGCCGACAGCAGCAACAGCAGGCCGGGCAGGGGGGATGCGCTTTGGGACGCTGGCGGCATGATGATGCTCCTCACAGGATCTAGAAACGGAAATTGGCTTCAAGGCCGGTCATGGCGATGGTTTTGGCCGGGCCGGTCTGGCGGATGAAGGCGCCCGGCGCGAAAAGAGACAGGGAAGTGGACAGTTCCAGTTCCGGCGTGGCCTGCCAGGCGAGGGTCGCTTCGGCTTCCTTGCCGATGAAGCGGGCGCGGCTGTCGCCGGCGGCGCGGATCAGATTGCCGGGAATGTCGTAGACGCCGTCATTGCAGGCGTAACGCCAATAGGCCATGCCGGCGATGCTGGCGGAAAAGCCGTCGCCCAGCGGCGCGCTGATCCGGGGATTGAGGCTGACGATGTTGGTCGGCCCAACGGGCGAGAGTTCGCCGAAATATTTGCCCTTGGGGAAGAGCGCGTTGAACGTGCCCAGCCTGTCATCTTCGCTGTCACGATCGCCGCTCACGATGTTGAAGCGCAAGGTGGCGTCGGGCGACAGCGGCAGGTGGGGCAGGGTGCGGCCGACTTCGGTGCCGATCGTCCAGGCGGCGATGCGCTGCCGGTCATAATGGCCGAACTGATAGACGCCCTCGACATTCCAGTGCCAGTCGCCCCGCGCGCCATGCGAACGAAGGCCGAGACTGTGGCGCTCCTCCCGCCCGGTCAGCCCGCCGAAGCGCGCGGCGCGGTTGCGATAGCCCAGATAATAGAGGTCGAGATCCGGCAGCGTCGCATAGGCGCCCCACAGCCTGCGGGTGTCGGACGTGCGATCGTCGAAACTGGCGGGGCCGGGCTGGACCGGGTTGAGCAGGAACAGGTCGAGCGCGCGGCCCTCGCCAAGGGACAGGCTGCCGCGCACGCCGTCGAAGGCCAGCGGGGTGTTGGGACCATAGCGGGTGCCGACCAGCCTTTCGGTGCCGAGCGAAACCATCTGGCGCCCGGCGCGCAGGGTGACGGGGCCGGCGCCGACTTCGGCAAAGCCCTGGAGCAGGTCGAGCCGGCTCTGGTCGATCGGGCTGGCCGAGGGCGCAACACCGACCGCATGGCTGACGATCGGCTGGACAAAGGCACGGGCATGCAGCCGGTCCGGCGCGCCGACATGCAGGTCGGCATAGGGCATGGCCCGCGCCCATAAATAGCTGTCGTCGGGCGCATCGGCGCCGCCCCAGAGATTGTCGGCATAATTTTCGTTGCGCAGCCGCAGCTCGATGCCGGTGGACAGCCAGACATCGTCGCCCAGCGGGATATATTTGAACTGCCCCGTCCAGTGATGGCGGCGCTTTTGCGCGTCCGCCAGATCCGACCAATCCTCGTCATAGCGGGTGATCGACAGGGTCGGCGCCTGCCAGGCCTCCCGCGTCTGCGCGGCCAGCGGCGGGCAAGCGCAGAGCGAGAGGGTAAGGCAGACTGATTTTTTACACACGGCGCTGCGCCTGTTCGGCGACCAGCGCCGCCAGGATGAAGCCGCCGATCAGACCCAGATGCTCGAAAAAGGCATTGGTGGCCATGAACCGCTCCTGCCCCATCGGCATCGTCCAGAAGGCGTTGGCGGTGAAGGCGGCCAGCAGGGTGAAGACGCCCAGCATCCCCGCGCCCAGCCAGGCCATGCGGCCGGTCAGGATCAGGATCGGCCCGATCAGTTCGATCGCGATGGTGAGCGCCGCCCAGAGCGCCGGCGGTGTCATGCCGAAATGCGCCTGCTCGGCAACCGCCGCCGGCCAGTCCGCCAGCTTGACGATGCCGCCCAGCAGATAAGCGCCGACCAGCAGCAGCCGGGCGATGAACCAGGTCGGCTTCCAGTCGAGGATCGCGTCTACGAAGCGGGGATCGCGGTCGGCGCGCATCCTACTTCGCCTCGGGCGCATGAACTTCGGCGATATAGCCGCCGGGGAAGCGCAGGATCGCGCTCTGGCGACCGGCGATGCTCTGCGGCGCGACCAATGTTTCGACGCCGGCGGTCTTCGCCTTGGCCAGCGTGGCATCCATGTCGGCGACCTCATAGCCGGTCATGTCGCGGCCATAGGGCCAGGGGAGTTGGCCGTCCGAGACGAAGAGGGTCATCTTGCCATAGCCGCTCTCGATGGCGACGCGGCGGACGGTCTTGCCGGGCTGGCCGATTTCCTCGCCCTTGGCGGCGCGGTCGTCGGAGACGATCCTGCCATGGGCAAAGCCGGTCCAGTCCTTGATGAACCGGTCAGCGACGTCGGTGGTCAGGTAGATGCGGTTTTCCGGTATGGTGGTGAGGGCGGGATAGCTGGGCTTGGCGGTGTGCCAGTAAAGCTGCATGTTCACGCCGCCGGCCCATTGCACCACCACGTCGCGGCCGATGGGATCGGGGAAGGTGGTGATGCGGCGCACCGCGCCATGCTTGAGCGCGGAGGCGACGGCCGCGTCCATGTCGCTCACCAGATAGCCGGTCCGCTCATCGCCGAACGGATAGGGGATCGGCGTCTTGAAGCCGAAGGCGGAGACGGTGCCGGCCGGGGTCAGCGCCAGCTGCGACTTGGTCAGGCTGGGCGTCGGCGTCACCTGAAATTCGCCCTGTTTGGACGTGGTGCCGCCGAAGGTTGCGACGAAGCTGGTGACGAAGGCGTCGAACTGGCCTTCGGGCACATAGACATGGGTGGTGTCATATTGCGGGCCGACCGCATAATCGGCGCTGGCGGCGGGCTTTGCGATGGCGACCGGCATAGGCATCAGGACGGCGGCGGCGAATAGGAAGGCGAAGCGCTTCATGGACTATCTCCAGGCAGGAAGTCTTTCTCGTCATCCCCGCGAAGGCGGGGATCCATCTCCGGGCGTTGCGCCGTCGGGCTTGGTTGCGAGATGGATTCCCGCTTGCGCGGGAATGACAATGATTTGCGGTTATCGTCAGACGGCCCAGCAGCCGCAGCCGAGCGATCCCCAGAAGGTCTGGACATCGGCGGCCGGCACATCGGCGCCCAGCGCCGCGGCATGGTCATGGCCATGGACGCCACAGGCCGAATGGCAGCCACAGGCCGACGCCAGCTGCGCGCGCGCCTCGCGGGTCTTGTGATAGCCGCCGAAGGTGGCGACCGGCGACCAGTCGGGCATGGGCTTTGGCAAATCAGGCGCGAGCGGGGCATAATCGCCCTCGCCATGGACCACCTTGCCGCCGAGCAGGGTCAGGACCGATCGGATGTGGACGATCTGATCCTCCGGTACCGCAAAATAGTCGGCCGACAGCAAGGCGAGGTCGGCCAGTTGCCCGGCCTTGATCTGCCCCTTCTTGCCGATCTCGTTGGAGAACCAGGTATTTTCATGCGTCCACATCGCCAGCGCCTTTTCCCGGCTGACGCGATTGTCGCCGCGATAGAGAGCAAAGCCGCCAACGGTGCGGCCGGTGACGAGCCAGCTCAAGGATACCCACGGATTGTAGCTGGCGACGCGGGTGGCGTCGGTGCCGGCGCCGACCGGGATTCCCGCCGCGATCATGCGGGAAATGGGCGGGGTGCGCTCGGCCGCCTTGGCGCCATAGCGTTCGACGAAATATTCACCCTGATAGGCCATGCGATGCTGCACGGCGATGCCGCCGCCCAGCGCGGCGATCCGGTCGATATTGCGGTCACTGATGGTTTCGGCATGGTCGAAGAACCAGTTGATGCCCTGAAGCGGGATATCCCGGTTTACCTTCTCATAAACGTCGAGGGCACGGCCGATCGTCTCGTCATAGGTGGCATGCAGGCGCCAGGGCCATTTATGCTCGGCCAGCAGGCGGATGACCGGCTCCAGATCGCCCTCCATGCTGGGCGCCATGTCCGGCCGGGGCTGGCGGAAATCCTCGAAGTCGGCGGCGGAATAGACCAGCATCTCGCCCGCGCCATTGTGGCGATAGCGGTCATCGCCCTGGCCCGGCTTCACCTGCTTCACCCAACCGGAGAAATCGGCCAGCTCTTCCTTGGGCTTCTGGGTGAAGAGATTATAGCTGATGCGGACGGTCAGTTGATCGTCCTGATGCAGCTTCTCGATGATCTCGTAATCGTCTGGATAATTCTGGAAGCCGCCGCCCGCGTCGATCACGCCGGTCACGCCCAGCGCGTTGACGTCGCGCATGAAGTGGCGGGTCGAATTGAGCTGATAGTCCTGCGGCAGCTTGGGCCCCTTGGCCAGGGTCGAATAGAGGATGGTCGCATTGGGCTGGGCCAGCAGCAGGCCGGTCGGGGTGCCGGCCGCGTCGCGGACGATCTCGCCGCCCGGCGGGTTGGGCGTGTCCTTGGTATAGCCCACGACGCGCAGCGCGGCGGCGTTGAGCAGCGCGCGATCATAGAGGTGCAGGATGAAGACCGGCGTGTCGGGCGCGACGGCGTTCAGTTCGGCGATGGTCGGCAGGCGCTTTTCCGCGAACTGATGTTCGGTGAAGCCGCCGACCACGCGCACCCATTGCGGAGCGGGGGTACGGGCGACCTGGCTTTTAAGCATATCCATCGCCTCGGCCAGCGTCGGCACGCCGTCCCAGCGCAGTTCCATGTTGAAATTCAGGCCGCCGCGAATGATGTGCATATGGCTATCGATCAGGCCGGGGATCAGGCGATGGCCCTTGGCATCGATCACCGTTGCGTCCGGCGCGGCGGCGCGCACCTCCGCCTCGCTGCCCACGGCCAGGAACTTGCCGTCGCGGATGGCGACCGCTTCCGCCACCGGATTGCTCCGGTCCAGGGTCGTCACCTTGGCATTGACGATGATCGTGTCGGTCATGGGGCGGTCCTTGGCTTGAGCAGGAAAGGGGGCGAGAAGGGCGGAGGCGGCCACCCCGGCCATGGCGTCGCGGCGGGTAATCACGCGTCGCCCTTTTGATTGTCGGCCCGATTGTTCGGGAGCGTGCCCAGTACATGGTCGCGGCATTCGTTGCGCACGAAGCGGGTCAGTTCATGGGCATCGGCCCAGCGCCTGGCGATCGGCACGATCTGTTCGCCGACCAATATGCCCAGCAGGCCTATCAGGGCCACTACCGGGGGCGCGGGCGAGCGCACCCCCAGCAGCGAATAGACGATGCCGACCAGGAGACCGGCGCCGAGGGAGAGAAGATAGACTTTCATCGCCGGTCTCCTGCGTCTGCGATCAGGCCTGGATGAAGGCGAGGATGTCGGCGTTCAGCACGTCGGCATTCACCGTCAGCATGCCGTGCGAATAGCCCTCGTAAATCTTGAGGGTCGCGTTCGGCAGGATCTGCGCCTGCAGCACGCCGGCATTCTTGTAGGGGACGACCTGGTCGTCATCGCCATGCAGCACCAGGGTCGGCACGGCGATCGCGGTCAGATCGTCGGTCTGGTCGGTTTCGGAGAAGGCCTTGATGCCTTCATAATGGGCCTTGGCGCTGCCCATCATGCCCTGGCGCCACCAATTGTCGATGACGGCCGGCTTCACGTCCGCGTCGTCGCGGTTGAAGCCGTAGAAGGGGCCGGCGGCGACATCGTGGAAGAATTGCGCACGGTTGGCGGCGAGGCCGGCGCGCAGCCCGTCGAACACGTCCATGGGCAGGCCGCCGGGATAACGGTCGGTCTTCAGCATGATCGGCGGCACCGAACTGACCAGCACGGCCTTGGCCACGCGGCCTTCGGGCAGGCCATGGCGGGCGACATAGGCGGCCACTTCGCCGCCGCCGGTCGAATGACCGATATGGATGGCGTTCCTGAGGTCGAGATGGCGGGCGACGGCGGCTGCGTCGGCGGCATAATGGGCCATGTCATGCCCTTCGCTCACCTGGGCCGAGCGGCCATGGCCGCGACGGTCATGGGCGACGACGCGATAGCCCTTCGACAGGAAGAACAGCATCTGCGCGTCCCAGTCGTCCGACGACAGCGGCCAGCCATGGTGGAACATGATGGGCTGGGCGTCCTTTGGACCCCAGTCCTTGAAGAAGATGTCGACGCCGTCATCCGTGGTCACGAAGCTCATGGGGATTTCCTTTGCTCGGGTGGGGAAAGGGGAGAGGGGAAGGGGCCGGCGGTGCATGGGGATAGGGGGAGGCACCGCCGGCCCCTGGCGCAGGTCAGTGGCCGCCTTCGGAGGCGCCGAACATGGCCTTCGCATATTTGATGCCCAGGCCGTATGCGCCGCCAAATTCCTTGGCGATGCCGGTGGTGGACTCATAGGTTTCGGTGCGCGCCCAGTCGCGCTGCAGTTCCAGCATATATTGGAGCGAGGTCATCGGCTTGGCGCCGAGCTGGATCATGCGCTGCACGGCGCGCTCATGCGCTTCCTCGCTGATGTCGCCGCAGGCGTCGGCGATGAAATAGACGTCGAAGCCCTGGTCGATCGCGGAGGCGACCGGGCCGACGATGCAGACGCTGGTCCAAAGGCCGGCGAAGATGATCCGCTCCTTGCCGATGCGGTTCACTTCCTCGATCACGGCGGCATCTTCCCAGGTGTTCATGCTGGTGCGGTCGAGCAGGGGCTGGCCGGGGAAGGCGTCGGTGATCTCGCTGAACATCGGCCCCGAAAAGCTCTTTTCGGCCACGGTGGTCAGGATGGTCGACACGCCGAACGACTTGGCGGCGCGGCTGATGAGGGCGGCATTATTACGCAGCAGTTCCGGCGCGATCGACTTGGTGGCGAAGGCCATTTGCGACTGGAAGTCGATCAGGACCAAAGTGTGGTCGGTCGGCGAGATGAGGGACTTGCCCGGCGTCGGCGTGGCGGTGATCGTCATGGGTCGGCTCCTTGGTTTCGAGCAGTCGTCGCTGCTGTGAAGACAGTGTTAGCCGGCGTGCCTGATCCGAAATATCCAGATAAAATGCACCGACTTGTTCTAAAAAATAGAAATGGTCAGTCACTGGCCTGACGCGCGCGATCATAGCTGTCCGTCGCCGCCCGATCTTGGATCAGGCTGACATGTTAGCGATCATTCCGATACAAAGGGGGCGCCCGCGCGCCGTGTCGTCAGAGGTCGATCAGTCCGCGCTTGATCGCCAGCGTCACCGCATGGGTGCGATCGGTCGCGTCGAGCTTCGAGAAGATCGACTTCATATGGCCCTTCACCGTCTCTTCGCTGATATCGAGTCGCGCCGCGACCTGCTTGTTGCTGTTGCCCCAGGCGGCCAGCGAAAGCACCGCGATCTCGCGTTCGGTCAGCGGGTCTTCCAGCACATGCAGGGCGATCGCGGTGGCGACGGTGGCATCGAGATGCTTGCCGCCCAGATGCACGGACCGGATTGCGTCGAGCAACTGCTTGCGCAGGCTGGCCTTGAGCAGATAGCCCATCGCCCCTGCGCGCAGCGCCTTGATCGCGCGGCCATCGCCCGAATAGGTGGTCAGCACGATGATCCGGGCGTCGGGATGGATGGCCCGGATCGCGGCGATCGCGTCGAGCCCCGGCATTTCCGCCATCTGCAGGTCCATCAGCACGATGTCGGGGCGCAACCGCGCATATTCCTCTACCGCGCGCCGGCCATTGTCCGCCTCGCCGACGATCCGCATGTCGGCCTGGGTCGCCAGCATCGCCCGCACGCCCTCACGCAGCAGCGCATGATCGTCCACCACCAGGATCGATATGGGGGCGATCGCAGGCTGCATGTCGTGGCTGTGGATCGGACCGGGCTGCATCGCGCCAGAGTGGCGTGTTCCGCTTCCCAAGTCCATGCGATAGTCGTGCCTCATCGCGGCGCGGCCGGCCATTGTGCGATGATCGTGCCCAGCACGTCGGCGGCGCTGTCGGGCTGGTCGAAGGTCCAGTTCAGGCCGGCGAACCGGCCGGGAGCGGGACCGGGAGAGAGATAGGCGTCCAGCGCCGCCAGCACGCCGGCCATCATCGCACGGGCGGCGGCGCGTTGCGCGACCTTCGTTGCCGCCGGATCGAGCAGCCGCAGCAGGCAGGCGATCGAACAGCTGTTGAGCCGGAGCGCCGCGCGCATCGCCACGGCGGCCAGCCGGCCCAGCCGTTCGGCATCCAGATCGTCGATTTCCCCCATGCCCACGATCATCAGCGACCGGCAGCGCACCGGCGGCGGCGGGCTGGACAGGATCATCGTCTCGCCGAACCTGCCGTCGAACAGGCCGCCCGCGCGCAATTGCGACAAGGTGCCTGACAGGGCGGCGTCGAGCGCGCAGGCGCCAGGATCGATCCGGCTCGTGGCGGACAGGACCGGCATGCCGCCGATCAGCAGATCGACATCGCTCGCGATCGCATCGACCGGCCCGGCGCGGAAGCGGACGGTGCGATATGTGCCGACGATCGGCGCATCCATGCTCGCCACCCTGTTGATCCTCCCGCCATGACGCAGCCATGCGGGTCGGCGTCTCCTTGGGTCACGCTAGAGGGACATGGCGCCCGCGTCGTGGCCAGGGCGCGCGGGATTTGGACAATTATGCGGAATTGCCGTGGTGGGAAAGGGGGAGGCGTGCATCCCGGCATCCCGGCTGCCAACGGCTTTGCTCGTTAACTTCTGTGGGAAGATTGGGAATGTCGGTCGCTTTCGGCGCGGCTCTTCATCAGCGGCTGGATGCGGGTGCCGAAGGCCTCCACCCCTTCCACGAAGTCGTCGAAGGTCAGCAGCACGCCGCCGGTATTGGGTACCTGCGCCATTTCGTCCAGCATCCGCGCTACGCTGGCATAGCTGCCGACCAGCGTGCCCATATTGATGTTCACGGCCCCTTCGGGCGCGGCCAGTTGGCGGACATTGGTGTCGGTGTTGACGGTGTCCTTCGCGCCCTGATCGGCCAGCCAGGCGATCGCCTCTATATCGACGCCGTCATTATAGCTTTGCCACTTGGCCATGGCTTCCTCGTCCGTCTCGGCCGCGATCACCATGATCAGCACGAACACCGACACGGCGCGGCCGGTCTGCGCCGCGAATTTTGCAAGCCGGTCATTGTTGAAGGCGAAGGCGGTGGGTGTGTTGACGCCCTTGCCGAGGCAAAAGGCATAATCCGCCCATTTGGCCGAGAAGGCGAGGCCCGCCTCCGATGATCCGGCACAGATGATCTTCATGTCCGCCTGCGGCTGGGGGCGGACCAGGCAATCGTCCATCTGGTAATAGCGGCCCTTGAAGTCCGAACGGCCGGTTTCCCATAGTTCGCGCAATATACCGGCATATTCGTCGAGCATGTCGTAGCGGTTGCGGAAATGCTCGTCGCCCGGCCAAAGCCCCATTTGCGTATATTCGGGCGGCTGCCAGCCGGTGATGAGGTTGAGGCCGAAGCGACCATGGCTGATGCTGTCGATGGTGTTGCACATGCGCGCGGCAAAGGCGGGCGGGATGATCAGCGTGGGACAGGTGGCGAAGATCCTGATCTTCTCCGTCACCGCAGCAAGGCCGGCCATCAGCGTGAAGCTTTCCAGCCCATATTCCCAGAATTGCGTCTTGCCGCCGAAACCGCGCAGCTTGATCATCGACAGCAGGAAATCGAGGCCATGTTTCTCGGCGCGCTGGGCGATTTCCTTGTTGAGGTCGAAGCTCGGCAGATATTGCGGGGCGTTCTCGCTGATCAGCCAGCCATTATTGTTGATGGGAACGAAAACGCCGACCTGCATGGCTTCAACTCCTGAGGAAGGGGAGGACGAGGCGATGGAAAGCATCCGGGTCGGTCACGTTGCAGGCGTGGCCGCCCCAATCGAAGCTGGCAGTCCTGGCCCATGCGATCGGCGCCGCGACATCGAGGGCGCTGGCATGAGGGACAAGAAAATCGTCGCGGGTGGCGATGGCCAGCACCTTGGCGACGGCCGTCAGGTCGAGCAGGTGCGGGCTATAGGCCTGCACGGCGGCGATCCGCTTTTCCATCGTGGCCGCGCCGGGGAAGGTGGCGAGATGATGCGCCAGTTCAGCCTTCAGCGCATCGTCATGGGCCGCGATCCAGTCCGGCGGGAACAGGAACAGCGGTTGCGCCCGCAGGAACGCCTCGACACCGGCATGGCGCAACAGGGCCAGCCGCGTTTCGAAGCAGCGGCGGGTATGGGGTGACAGTGTCCGCCAGCCGTTGATGACGATCAGGCTGTCGAGCCGAGAGGTCGCGATCGCCAGTTCCATGCCGATCGCGCCGCCCAGCGCATGGCCGATGAAATGCGCGCTGCCGATGCCCAGAGCATCCATCAGGGCGATGACGTCGCCCGCCATATCCTCGACCGAGGTGGTTTCCGGCAATGTCCGGTCGCTGCGGCCGGTGCCGCGATGGTCATAGGCAATGACGTGGAAATGCTCGGCCAGCGCCGGGATGTTCGGCGCCCAATAGCTGGCCGATCCGCCAAGCCCGCTCGACAGGATCAGCGGCGGGGCGTCCGCGCGCCCGTGGGTTTCATGATAGAGGCCGGCGGCCTCAGCCAAGATGCGCGACCGAGGCGATCTCGACCAGGCAATCGGGCTTCACCAGATCGCACCTGATGCAGTAGCGCGCCGGCTTGTCGCCGGGAAAATATTCGGCATAGACGGCGTTGAAGGCCGCGTAATCGCCCAGATCCTTGAGGAAGATATGGTTCATGGCGATGTCGGCCATGGTGCCGCCGGCTGCCTCGACCGTGATCCTGATGACGTCCAGCACATGGCGGGTCTGCGCGGCGGCGTCGCCGACATGCAGCACCGTGCCGCCTTCGCCCAGCGCCAGCACACCCGAGACATAGATCGTATCCCGGCCCTGACACCCGCCGAATAGGGGGCGATCGGGGTCGGGAACTGGGGCGGATTGATCGGTTCGAAGGGCATCAGATCTCCTTGGGCGGAAGCTGGCCGACGGCGGTGCGGAAATCGGCGACATTGCTCACCCAGCCGAAGAATTTCTCGACATTGTAAAGGCTCGCCTCGCGGATGAAATCCGGCCCCAGATGATGCACCGCATCTTCCAGCAGCACGCCGAAATATTCGAGATGGAAACCGTCGCGCAGGGTCGATTCCACGCAGACATTGGTGGCGATGCCGGTGAAGACCAGGGTACGGATGCCGCGTGCGCGCAGCACGCTATCCAGTTGCGAGTTGAAGAAGGCGGAATAGCGCGGCTTGTGGACGCGCAGATCGTTCTCGTGCGGCGCCAGCGCCTCCACCAGTTCATAGTCCCATCCGCCGCGCGCCAGGAATTTGCCCGCCAGGTCCGGCCGTGCCCGCATGGTCTTGAGCGCATTGGACTTGTGCCAGTTGGGAGACAGCGGCGTGCCGGCCTCCGTGTAGGCGGCGTCCCAGCCATTTTGCAGGAAGATCACCGGCATGCCGACGGTGCGCGCCGCGTCGAGGGCATCGGCGATCCGGGGGATGACGCCGGCGGCCGGGCCGACGTCGAAGCCGGCCTCGTCGACATAGCCGCCCTTGCTGGCATAGGCATTCTGCATGTCGACGACGATCAGCGCTGTCGTCGCGGCATCGAGCCGGATTGCTTCAGGGCGCGCCGGCAGCACCACGCAAGGGCCGGTACGGGACGGGGCGGGATCGACGATGGCTTCGCTCACCGGTGCAGGATTGAGCAGATGCACCCAATGGTCAAGCGCGGCCGTCATGGCGCCATCGGGCTTGTTCCTGCTTGTCGCATCGATTTCGCTTGGTCTTGCGGTCAGCGTCGCGCAGCAACTGGTTCCATTGGCTGCGCATCTGTCCCCGCCGGAAAAGCGCAGTGCATCGGTCAGCACGGTGATGTCCGGATTGCTGGTCGGCATCCTGCTCAGCCCTACCCTCGCGGGGTGATCGCGGCCCATTGGGGCTGGCGCGGATATTGCCCTGGTTGCCGCACAGGGACGGCCTGTCCTATCCCGTGCTGGCGGCGCCGCTGGCCGACCGCTTCCCGCAGGAAGATTGACCGGCCCGTGGCGTTGCGCGCACATCTGCGATCAGGTGACGTTCGGAGGGTATAGTGGACCGCTGGCAGGCCATGAAGATATTCGTCCGCGTGGCGGAAACCGGCGGTTTTGCCGAAGCCGCGCGGCAATTGCATCTGAGCCCGCCGGCGGTCACGCGGGCAATTTCCGCGCTGGAGGATGAGATCGGCGTGCGGTTGCTGACCCGGACGACACGATCGGTGAAGCTGACCGAGGCGGGGCGTGGCTATCTGGACGATTGCCGCCGCATATTGGCCGACATGGCGGATGCGGACGCAGCGGCAGCGGGCGCCCATGGCAATCCCACCGGCACGCTGATCGTCACCGGATCGGTGATCTTCGGCCAGATGTACGTGCTGCCGATCCTGCTCGACTATCTGGATCGCTTTCCGGCGGTGACCGGGCGCAGCCTGTTCGTCGACCGGCTGGTCAACATCGTCGAGGAGGGCATCGATGTCGCCATCCGGATCGGCCATCTGCCGGATTCGGAGCTCAGCGCCATTCGGGTGGGAACGGTGCGGCGGGTCATCTGTGGCGCGCCGGCCTATTTCGAGCAGCATGTCATGCCCCGGACCCCGGCCGACCTTGTCCATCATCGCATCATCGGCCCGACCGGGGCATGGGCCTCCCCCGAATGGCATTTCGGGCCGGAGGGCCGGAGCAGCGTCACCGTCCACCCCCAACTTTTCTGCAACACCAATGAAGCGGCGATCGCCGCTGCCGAGCAGGGCTGGGGGCTGACCCGCGTGCTGTCCTATCAGGTCGAGCCGGCACTGGCGGCCGGGCGGCTGGTCACGATATTGGACGAGCATATGGAAAAGCCGCTGCCGATCCATGTCATCCACGCTGAAGGGCGGCGGGCGGCGGCCAAGGTGCGCAGCTTCGTCGATCTGGCGGTCGATCGGCTGCGGGCCAATCCTCTGTTCCAGCAGGCATGACAATTATTCCATCATAAGGAATAATGACTTCCAGTTTTCCCGAATTATCAGGAATGAGGACAAGGATTATCTCTGTCTCCAGAAGCTGAAGCCCTTGCTCAGCGACCCCAACAGGGTGGAGGACATGATGAAGAAACTGGTCATTTCGATGCTGCTGGCGACCGCCGGCATCACTGCCTCGGCCGACGCGATCGCCGCGCCCGCCAGCGCCGTTGCCACGCAGCCCGCGGCCACCACGGTCCATTATCGCAGCGCCACGATCGATGGCGTCAAGATGTTCTATCGCGAAGCCGGCCCCGCCGACGGCCCGGTGGTATTGCTGCTCCACGGCTTCCCGACATCGTCGCACATGTTCCGCAACCTGATCCCGCTACTGGCCGACCGCTATCATGTGATCGCGCCCGACTATCCGGGCTTTGGCCAGAGCGACGCGCCCGACCATCGCCAGTTCACCTACAGCTTTGCCCATTATGCCGACATGGTCGACACGCTGATGGGCAAGATCGGCGCCCGGCGCTACGCCATGTATGTCCTGGATTATGGCGCCCCGGTCGGCTACCGCCTCGCCCTCAAGCATCCCGAGCGGGTCAGCGGGCTGATCGTGCAGAACGGGAATGCCTATGAGGAAGGGCTGGGCGCCTTCTGGGATCCGATCAAGACCTATTGGCAGAGCGGGTCGGCCAAGGATCGCGAGGCGCAGGCCTGGCTCGTCGGCCTCGACGCCACCAAATTCCAATATACCGATGGCGTGCGCGACCTGTCGCGGATCAGCCCCGACAATTGGGTGCAGGGCCAGGCCTTGCTCGACCGGCCGGGCAACAAGGATATTCAGCTCGACCTGTTCTACGATTATCGCACCAATGTGCCGCTCTACCCGGCATTCCAGGCCTTCTTCCGCGAACGCAAGCCGCCGACGCTGATCGTCTGGGGCAAGAATGACAAGATCTTCCCCGAACCCGGCGCGCATCCCTACAAGCGTGACCTGCCCGACGCGGAGATGCATATTCTCGATACCGGCCATTTCGCCCTGGAAGACAAGCTGGATGAAATGGCGCCGCTGATCCGCGACTTCCTCGATCGCAAGGTCGCGGTGCGCTGAACCCCCGGCGGGGCCATGGTGATGCATGGCCCCGCAACGGACGGATGATGGGAGATAGACCATGTCCTACGGTTTTCTGGATATCGCCACCACGCCGAGCGTCCGCGCGGCGCAGGCGGAGATGGGCGCGGACGCCCATTGGGCGGCGTTCAGTGGCAATCGCGCCTTTGATCGTTTCACCGACAATGAAGCCCATTTCCTGGCGGCCCGCGACAGTTTCTACATGGCAACCGTGTCGGAGGATGGCTGGCCCTATGTCCAGCATCGCGGCGGCCCGGCCGGCTTCCTCAAGCTGGTCGACGACCGGACGCTGGCCTTTGCCGACTATCGCGGCAACCGCCAATATATCAGCACCGGTAACTTGACCGCGAACGACCGGGCCTGCCTGATCCTGATGGACTATCCCCGCCGCGCCCGGCTGAAAATCTATGTCCATGTCGAGAAGCTGGCGCTCGATGCCGATCCGGCGCTCACCGATCTTGTCATGGACAAGGATTACAAGGCGCGGGCGGAACGCATCTTCCGGCTGCGGCTGGAGGCGTTCGACTGGAATTGCCCGCAGCATATCACGCCGCGCTTCACTGAGCGCGAGATCGAACAGGCGGTCCGGCCGCTGCATGAACGGATGGCGCAACTGGAAGCCGAAAATAGGGCGCTGCAGGATCGCCTTGCCAAGATGGGAGACGCATGATGGACAATGTGAGACCGCCGCTGCCACCCTTCACCCTGGAGAGCGCGACACAGAAGGTGCGCCTGGCCGAGGATGGCTGGAACAGTCGCGATCCCGCGAGGGTCGCCATGGCGTATACGCCGCTCAGCCAGTGGCGGAACCGGGCCGAGTTCGTCAATGGCCGCTCCGCAATCATCGCCTTCCTGACGCGCAAATGGCAGCGCGAACTGGATTATCGGCTGATCAAGGAATTATGGGCATTTGCCGACAACCGCATCGCGGTGCGCTTCGCCTATGAATGGCATGATGACAGCGGCAACTGGTTCCGCTCCTATGGCAACGAGAATTGGGAATTTGACGAGAGCGGCCTGATGCAGCGACGGCTTGCCTGCATCAATGATGCACCGATCAGCGCAGCCGACCGGAAATTCCACTGGACGCAGGGGCGCCGACCCGACGATCATCCCGGATTGAGCGAGCTAGGGATGTAGGATTGGCCTGCAGCAATCGCATCTTCCTTGGGGTGCGCCATTTTTACGCGCCATTTCAGATGCTTAGGAAAATCTGGAGCGGGTGAGGGGAATCGAACCCCCGTCGTCAGCTTGGGAAGCTGCTGCTCTACCATTGAGCTACACCCGCGTCTGGAGTGGCCATGGCATGGCCATGGAGCGCGGTCAACGGGGCTTGATGGACGCGCGCGAAATTAGCCGACCTGGCGTTTCGCCAGCTTGCGGGCGAGGGTGCGGCGATGCATCCCCAGACGCCGGGCGGTTTCGGAGATGTTGAAGTCGCAATCCTTCAGCACTTCGTGGATATGTTCCCATTCCAGCGTCTTGATCGATGTCGGGCGCGGCGCCAGCGGTGCGGCGGGGTCGCCGCCGGAGCGGGCGAAGGCGGCCTCGATATCGTCGGTGTTGGACGGCTTGGCCAGATAGTTGGTCGCGCCGAGCTTGATCGCCTCGACCGCAGTGGCAATGCTGGCAAAGCCGGTCAGCACCACGATCAGCATGTCGGGATCGTGGGCGTGCAGCGTCTGGACGCAGACCAGGCCCGATTCCGGGCCGAGCTTCAGGTCGACCACGGCATAGCCGGGGCGCTTGCCCTTGAGCACCTCCTCCAGCGCGCCATGGCTGGCGGCGGTCAGCACGTCATAGCCGCGCCGCTCGAACGAACGTTTGAGGGTCTTTGCAAAGGCCTCGTCATCCTCGACGATCACCAGCAGCCGTTCAGCTGTCATCTTCGCTGTCACTTTCCTCTTCCAGGGCGACGGTATCGAGCGGCAGGCGCAGCAGGATCAGCGCGCCGCCATCGGCGCCATTGCTGGCCGATACGCTGCCGCCCAGCTTGCGCACGACATTGACCACAAGGAAGAGGCCGAGGCCATGGCCTTCCTTGCCCTTGCTGGATCGGTAGGGCTTGCCGAAATCCTCCAGCATCGCCTGCGAAAAGCCGCTGCCATTGTCGCGCACGGCGATGTTGAGCGAGGCGCTGTCGCGTCCGACGAGCAGGTCGATATAGGTTGCGCCGGCCTCGCGCGCATTATCGAGCAGATTGCCGACCGCCTGGCGGATCACCGGATCGGCGATGATGCGCGGATAGTCATGCGGGCCGAAGTCGCAGCGCAGCGGCATGCCCGGATTGGCGCGGCGCCATTCCGCCGCAATCCCTTCGATGAAGTCGCGGACATTGGTGACGGCCGGCGCCTCGCCCCGCGCCTCGCCCGAGGAGAGGAGAATGCCGGTGACGATCGCCTTGCAGCGCAGGACCGCGCTCTGCATCTCGCCCACTTCCTCGACCAGGGCGGGATGCTCGGTGATTTCGGGCATGCGGCGCCAGTCGCCCAGCACCACGGCGAGCTGGGCGAGGGGGGTGCCCAGCTCATGCGCCGCGCCCGAAGCGAGCAGGCCCATGCGGACGATATGTTCCTCTTCCGCCGCATGCTGGCGCATGCTGGCCAGATAGGCTTCGCGGGCCTGAAGGTTGCGGTTGATCCGGGTGATGAACAGCACCAGCAGCACCGCGATCATGGTGAAACAGATCCAGGTGCCGATGATGTGCAGGTCGAACAGCCGCCCCGCCAGCCGGTCGCTCAGGTCGAGCGGGCGATAGTCGAGTGCCAGCAGGCCGGCGCACAGCGCAGACACGGCGGTGATGCCCCAGGCGCTCGCCCGGTCGAGCAGCAGCACGCCAAGCGCAACCTGGAGCAGATAGAGCGAGACGAAGGGATTGGTCGCGCCGCCCGACAGATAGAGCTGGGCGGTCAGCAGCAGCACGTCGAATAGCAGCGAGACCGACAGTTCGGCGCGGGTGATGTCGGTCCGGGGGCGGAGCGCCGCAAAGCTGGCGGCGTTGACCACAACGGCGACGGCCGCGACCAGCAGCATCGGGGCGAGGGGCAGGCGCACGCCCATCAGGAACTGGACGATCAGGATCGTCACCAGCTGCCCGGCGATCGCGATCCAGCGCAGCTGGATCAGCAGCGCCATATTCTTGCGACCGGCGGCATCGGCAGGCCACTGGCTGGGCAGCCAGCGGCGCCTGACGGCTTGGGTCTCGCTCATTCCGCGCTGTCTTCTGGATCCCGACGCATGAGGAAGATGTAGGCGCCTGCGACCATCGCCGCCAGTATGAACCAGGTGATGGCATATTGGAGATGGTTGTTGGGGAAGCGGACGACGGTCAGCCCGCTGACCGGCGCGGTGTCGGGCGCGCAATTGGCGCCGGCATCGACGAAATAGTCCGCGACCGGCGGGGCGACATGCTGCGCGGCGGCGATCGCGGCGACATCGCGCGAATACCAGCGGCCGGCGGCGGGATCATTGCTGCGCAGGAAACCACCCTTGGGTTCGGTCAGGCGCAGCAGGCCGACAATCTGGACCTTGCCTTGGGGCCGGCTGTAGCGGGTGCGATTGTCCTGCGGCACGAAGCCGCGATTGACCATCAGGGTGAAGCCGGCGTCGGTCACCAGCGGCGTCATCACCCAGAAACCGGGGCCGCGCACGGTGACGGCCTGGGTCAGCACCGCCTTGTCATGCAGGAAATGGCCCGATGCGGTGACGCGGCGATATTCGTCGTCGCTGGTAATGCTGCGGGGGGCGGGGACGGGCGCGGCATGGATGCGGGCGTCGACCCGTGCGATCAGGTCGCGCTTCCAGGCGAGGCGATAGGCTTGCCAACTGCCGAGCGCGCAAAGACCGGAAAACAGGATGAGGGCGATCAGCGTCAGGCCGATCGTAAAGCGCGGGGAGCGCCGGCGGCGCCCCCCGATCTTCGCGGATGTCACGGCATCTCGCTCATATTGTGCATCGCCGACATGTCGGCGTGCGGCATCATGTTCGCGTTGAGGTGGAACATGACCCACATCGAACCCGACAGCACGATGACGACCAGGACGATGGTCAGCATCATCGCCATGAACGACCAGCCGCCTTCGACGCGGGTGTTCATGTGCAGGAAGTAGATCATGTGGACGATCACCTGCACTGCGGCGAAGGCCATGATGACGATGCCGGTCAGCTGGGGATTGCCCAGCACGCCCGACATCACCAGCCAGAAGGGAATGGCCGTCAGGATCACCGACAGGCCGAAGCCGATCATGTAGCTGCCGAAGCTGCCATGCGATCCTTCTTCATGATGGTCATCGTGATGATCGTGCCCATGTCCGTGGGCGTCGTGGCTATGGACAGCGTCGCTCACCGCAGGACTCCCATCAGATAGACAAAGGTGAAGACGCCGATCCAGATGACGTCGAGGAAGTGCCAGAACATCGACAGGCACATCAGGCGACGCTTGTTGGCCGGGATCAGACCCTTCTTGGCCACCTGCACCATCAGCGTGATCAGCCAGATCGAACCGAAGGTGACGTGCAGGCCGTGGGTGCCGACCAGGGTGAAGAAGGCCGACAGGAAGGCCGAACGCCACGGACCCGCACCTTCATGGATGAGGTGCGAGAATTCGTAGAGTTCGATGAACAGGAACGCCCCGCCGAACAGGAGGGTGACGAACAGCCAGCCCTGGGTGGCGCTGATCCGGTTCTTTTCCATCGCCAGCATGGCGAAGCCGTAGGTGATCGACGAGAAGAGCAGCATCGCGGTGTTGAGCGCGATGAGCGGCAGGTCGAACAGATCCTTGGGGCCGGGGCCGCCGGCGAAGCTGCCGCCGAGCACGGCATAGGTGGCGAACAGGATGGCGAAGATGAGGCAGTCGCTCATCAGGTACATCCAGAAGCCCAGCATGGTGCTGTGGCCTTCGTGGAGGTGCGGCTCCTCGGGCAAATGATATGCCCGAGGTTCCGTGGTTGCAGTTGCGCTGCTCATGTCAGTCAGACTCCAGCGGCGAGGATTCGCGTGCGCTCTTCCTCGGTGCGCGTCACATCCTCGACGGGGATGTAGAAGTCGCGCTTGTAGTTGAAGGTGTGGCCGATGGCGACCGCGACGATGCCGATGAAGCTGAGGCCCGCGAGCCACCAGATGTACCAGATCAGCGCGAAGCCGCAGAGCGTCGACAGGGCGGCAAGGATGACGCCGGCGCCGGTGCTGCTGGGCATGTGGATCGCCTGATAGCCGGTCAGCGGACGCTGGTAGCCATTCTTCTTCATGTCCGCCCAGCTGTCGGCGTCATAGACGACCGGCGTGAAGGCGAAGTTATACTCCGGCGGGGGCGAGCTGGTCGCCCATTCCAGGGTACGGCCATCCCACGGATCGCCTTCGACCTTCAGTTCGTCGCGCTTCCAGATGGAGATGGCGAACTGGAGGAGCATTGCACCGATGCCGGCCGCGACGATGGCGGCGCCGATCGCGGCAATGACGAAGTAGATCTGCAGCGACGGATCGTCGAACACGCGCATGCGGCGGGTCACGCCCATCAGGCCCATGATGTACAGCGGGGTGAAGGCGAGCCAGAAGCCGACCTGCCAGCACCAGAAGCTGACCTTGCCCCAGAACACGTTCAGCTTGAAGCCGAAGGCCTTGGGCCACCAGTAGTTGATCGCCGCGAACAGGCCGAACAGCACGCCGCCGATGATCACGTTATGGAAGTGCGCGATCAGGAACAGCGAGTTGTGCAGCACGAAGTCGGCCGGCGGAACGGCGAGCAGAACGCCGGTCATGCCGCCGACCGTGAAGGTCAGCATGAAGGCGACGGTCCACATCATCGGCAGCTCGAAACGGATCTTGCCGCGATACATGGTGAAGAGCCAGTTGAAGAGCTTCGCACCCGTCGGGATCGAGATGATCATCGTCGTGATGCCGAAGAAGCTGTTGACGCTGGCGCCCGAGCCCATGGTGAAGAAGTGGTGCAGCCACACGAGGTAGGAGAGCACCATGATGCAGCAGGTCGCGTAGACCATCGAGGTGTAGCCGAACAGGCGCTTGCCCGAGAAGGTCGAGGTGACTTCCGAGAAGACGCCGAACAGCGGCAGGATGAGGATGTAGACTTCCGGGTGACCCCAGATCCAGATCAGGTTCACGTACATCATCGGGTTGCCGCCGAAGTCGTTCGTGAAGAAGTTGGTGCCGGCATAGCGGTCGAGCGACAGCAGGACCAGCGTGGCGGTCAGGATCGGGAAGGAGGCGACGATCAGGATGTTCGCGCAGAGCGAGGTCCAGGTGAACACCGGCATCTTCATGAGGGACATGCCCGGCGCGCGCATCTTCACGATGGTCGCGATCAGGTTGATGCCCGACAATGTCGTGCCGACGCCTGCCACCTGCAGGGCCCAGATATAATAGTCGACACCCGTGGCCGGGCTATAGTCGATCCCCGAGAGCGGCGGATAGGCGAGCCAGCCGGTCTGGGCGAATTCGCCCAGGAACAGCGAGGCCATCACCAGCACCGCGCCGCCCGTGGTCATCCAGAACGAGAAATTGTTCAGGAAGGGGAAGCTGACGTCGCGGGCGCCGATCTGCAGCGGGACGATATAGTTCATCAAACCGGTGATGAACGGCATCGCCACGAAGAAGATCATGATCACGCCGTGGGCGGTGAACACCTGATCATAGTGATGGGCGTTGAGATAGCCTTCCGACCCGTTGAACGCGAGCGCCTGCTGGAGGCGCATCATGATCGCGTCGGCAAAGCCACGCAGGAACATGATGAGACCGAGCACCATATACATGATGCCGATCTTCTTATGGTCCACGCTGGTGAACCATTCCTTCCAGAGATAGCCCCAGAGCTTGAAATAGGTCAGCGCCGCAACGACGGCCGCGCCGCCCAGCACCACCGCGCAGAATGTCGCGACGACGATGGGTTCATGCCATGGGAACGCGTCCCATGTCAGACGACCGAAGATCATCTGTGCTGTTGTGAGTGTACCGGTCATGTCTCTTACCGATGCTGCGCGTGCGCGTCAGCGCCGCTGTGAGAGGAGTGATCGGCCGGGGCCTTTTCGGCACCGGGCGCATCGGGGGCGGTTTCCTTGCCCTCGTTGCGATCGGTCTGGTCGATCACATGGCTGTTGGGGAAGTCGTACTGGAGGCCTTCGGTCTCCTTGGCCGACTCCTTGCCCGCGCCGCCCATCTGGTTGATGTGCATCAGCTCGCCCATGCAACGCTGGCCGGGCTTGGGGCAGAGATTGACGACCGCGTCGAACAGCTTGGCATCGGCGGCCGAGAAATAGGCGACGGGCGCCTTTTCGCTGGGCTTGGCCAGGTTCAGATAGACATTGCGGTCGAGCGACGCATTGCTGGCCTTCACCTTGGCGACCCAGGCGTCGAAGCCGGCCTGGTCCAGCGCCTTGTAGCCGAAGCGCATGTGGGTGAAGCCCGCGCCCGAATAGTTGGCGGAGAAGCCGGTGCCGGTGACCGGCTTGTTGGCGACGGCGTGGAGCTGCGTCTTCATGCCGGGCATCGCGTAGATCTGGCCGGCGAGTTCAGGGATGTAGAAGCTGTTCATCACGGTCGAGGCAGTGATGTCGAAACGGACCGGAACATTGGTCGGCAGCGCCATTTCATTGACGGTGGCGATACCCTGTTCAGGATAGATGAAGAGCCATTTCCAGTCGAGCGCCACGACCTGGACGACCAGCGGCTTGACCTTGGGATCGATCGCGGTCTGCGCGTCGATGCGGTCGAGCGGACGATAGGGGTCCAGCTTGTGGGTGCTCACCCAGGTCAGCGCGCCCAGGCAGATGATGATGAGGAGCGGGGCCGACCAGATCAGCAGCTCCAGCTTGGTGGAATGATCCCAGTCGGGGTCATATTCCTTTTCGACCGCCTTGTTCGCGGCGCGGTAACGCCAGGCGAAATAGACGACCAGTGCCATGACGGGGATGACAATGAGGAGCATCAGCGCGGTCGAGATCAGGATCAGATCGCGCTGCTGCACCGCAATGTCGCCCGACGGGTTCATCACGACCCAGTTGCAGCCCGCCAGCGGCGCCGCAAGGATCGCGGAGGACCAGCGCAGAAGCCGGCTCCAGTTGGGTGAGAGAGGGTGTGACATGGCGCGCGGTTACCGATTCCGCACGCCATGCGATAGTGGGCAATTTGTCCAATTATGTGCGGACGCAAAAGATGTTTCCCATGTGGGATACTGCTTAGACTCTGCGGGTTTTCTGTTATGTTGCCATTCTCTGGCCGTCGGGAGACCCAAAACAGGCACCGTCGGCCCAGCCAGGGAGCGGATGCCTATGACTTCACAGGCCATTGCCTTCACCTCCAGTTCGCTTGAGGATGATGCGCGCAAAATCAATGCACGCGACCACAGCATTGCACCGGGAGACATCTCCATTGGTGTGATCATTGGCCGCACCTCCGAATTTTTCGACTTCTTCGTTTACGCCATTGCTTCGGTTATCGTTTTTCCGAACCTGGTCTTTCCCTACGTCGATGCCCTGACGGGCACGCTCTATTCCTTCGCGATCTTCGCCGTCGCCTTCATCACGCGTCCGATCGGGTCGCTGATCTTCATGGCGATCGACCGGCGCTATGGCCGCGGGACCAAATTGACGGCGGCCCTGTTCCTGCTGGGCGGGTCGACCGCGGCGATCGCCTTTATGCCCGGTTATGCGACGATTGGCCACTATGCCGCTGTCGTTCTGGTGATCCTGCGCGCGGCGCAGGGCATTGCGCTGGGCGGGACATGGGATGGCCTGGCGTCGCTGCTGTCGCTCAACGCGCCGCCGCACCAGCGTGGCTGGTATGCGATGGTGCCGCAGCTCGGCGCGCCGCTGGCGCTGCTGGTGGCGAGCGGTCTGTTCGCCTTCTTCCTGCTGACGCTGTCGGAAGCGGACTTCCTCGACTGGGGTTGGCGCTATCCCTTCTTCGTCGCCTTCGCGATCAACGTCGTGGCGCTGTTCGCCCGGCTGCGCATCGTGGTGACGCATGAGTTCGAGCGTCTGTTCGAGCAGAAGGATCTGGTGCCGTCGCAGGTGCTGCCGACGGTCAAGGCGGAAGGGCGCAACATCATCATCGGTGCGTTCGCGCCGCTGGCGAGCTTTGCCCTGTTCCACATGGTTACGGTGTTTCCGCTCAGCTGGGTGGTGCTGTTCACCGATCAGCCGATCGATCGCTTCCTGGTGATCGAGATGATCGGCGCGTCGGTCGGCCTGCTGGCGATCGTGGTGTCGGGCTTCATCGCCGACCAGATTGGTCGTCGCTCGCTGCTCGGCTGGTCGGCTCTGGGCATCGCGATCTTCGCGGTGGTGGCGCCGCTGCTGCTCAATGGCGGGGATCTGGGCGAGGTCGCCTTCATGATCCTGGGCTTCATGCTGCTGGGCCTGGCGTTCGGCCAGTCGTCGGGCGTGGTCGCCTCCAACTTCGCGACCGAGGCACGCTATACCAGTTCGGCGCTGACGTCGGATCTGGCCTGGCTGGTCGGTGCCGGCTTCGCGCCGCTGCTGGCGCTGCTGCTGTCGGTGAAGTTCGGTCTGGCCGCATCGGGCATCTACCTGCTGTCGGGCGCGGTTGCGACGATGGTGGCGCTCTACGTCAACAAGGAGCTGGCGGCGCGGGATCGCTGATCCTGGCCGACGGCCTTGCAAAATGGGAAGCGTGATCGGCCCGGCCGGTCACGCTTTTTTTGTCGCTGCGACCCGTGCCTTCATCCGGGCGAGGCCCTTGTGGTCGAACCAGCCGATCGGGCCGGGGCGGGGGCGCCAGCGCGGCAGCCAGTCGGGATAGAGGCTGACCAGTTCGCGCGGCAGGCCGGCGGGACCGACCCGGCTCATGATGTCGGAGACGATGCGGTTCTGATAATAGCGGACCGAATAGTTGATCAGCCGCTTGTAGTGCATCCGCCAGGTGAGCGGCCGGGTGAGGCCGACCGGTTCGCAGGCGAAGCCCGCGCCTTCGCAGGCCAGCACCCGCTCCAATTGCCAGTCGGCATCGCTTGCCAGATCGGTATGCGCCCAGGAGGCGACCAGCCCGTCGTCGCCGACCAGATCGTCGGGCAGGCGCAGGCCGCTCGTCCGGATGGCGGCGACGAAGCGGCCGGACAGGGCATAGAGATCGCCGAAGATGCCGCGCTCGATCCGCAGGTTGCGGCGATAGGTTTCCACTTCGCGACCATTGACCGGCATGCCGGCGGCGGCGTTGGCCTGCGGGTGGGCGGCAAGGTCGGCCACCAGCGCGTCGATCGATCCGGGCGCGATCTGGGCATCGCCGTCGAGGAAGATGACGGCATCCTCGGTGCCGGTGAGCAGGTGGTGGACGAAATGGTTCCAGGTGCGCGACTTGCCGCCGGCGGCGATGTCATGGACGATCACATGGGCGCGGCCGGCGGCGGCGGCGCGGGCACGCGCCACGGTGCGGTCGGTGGTGCCGTTCACCAGCACATGGAAGATCGTGTCCGGGCGGTCGAGCGGCAGCGAGCCGAGGCAGCCGGCGATCCGGCGTTCCTCCTGATGGGCGAAGATGGCGACGGCGACGGCCATGGCGGGATCAGCGGAAGTCCCAGCCCTGCTGGCCATGTTCGACGGCGTCCGGGCCATCGGCTTCGGCCTGGGGCGTGGCGCGCAGCGGCACCAGGATCGAGACGATCAGCGCGGCGATGGCGGTGCCGACCAGCGCCCACAGCGCAATCACGACGAGGCCGATCGCCTGGGCGAGCAGGCTGGCGGTGGCGGTGATGCCGGCGTCGAACCCGACCCCGCCGAGCAGCGGCAGGACGAACAGAGGCAGCAACAGCGCGCCGGTCGCGCCGCCCAGGCCATGGACGGCGAAGATATGGGCGGGATCGTTGATCCAGGCGCTGGCGAAACCGGCGCCGATGCGGGCGATGATCGCGGCGGCGAGGCCGATCAGCATCGCCCCGCCGGTGCCGACCAGGGCGGCCGAGGCGGAAATGGCGGCGAGGCCGGCAATGGCGCCGGACAGCAGGCCGGTGGCGCTGGCATGGGCGCCGAGCAGCCGGTCGACCAGCGCCCAGCCGAGGCTGGCGGCGCAGGCGGCGAAGAAGAGGTTGAGGATGGCGGTGGCGGCATCGTCGGTGGCGCCCAGCGCCCAGCCGCCGACCGCACCGGCATAGCCGACCCAGAAGAGCGCACCGCCGGCGATGGCGAGGATATGGGCATGGCCGCCACCCTGGGCATCGCGGGGGCGCCCGGCGACGAGGGCCAGGGCAAGGGCGGAGAAGCCGGCCAGGACATGGACGACCAAGCCGCCGGCAAAGTCCATCGCGCCAAGCTGTGCCAGCCAACCGCCGCCCCACATCCAGTGGGTGATCGGGGCGAAGACCAGCAGCAGCCAGAGCGGCGCGAAGGCGGCGACCCAGCCAAGACGGGCGCGGCCGGCGATCGCGCCGACGGCGATGGCGCCGGCCAGCACGGCAAAGCCCATCTGGAACAGGACGAAGGCGGATTCGGGCACGGTAAGGCCGTCGCGGAGCGGGGCGAGATTGGCGAGCAGCAGATTGCTGCCGCCGCCCAGCCATTCGCTGCCCGGCGCATAGGCAAGGCTGTAGCCGGCAAGACCCCAGCCGAGCAGGATCGTCGCGCCAGCGACCAGCGTCTGGGCCATCGCGGCAAGCCCGTGGCGGACATTGGCGAGCCCCGCATGACGCAGCATCAGGCCCGGCAGTGCGGCAAGCAGCAGCAACAGGGCGCAGGCGATCATCCAGCCGGTGTCGCCGCTGTCGGGCGCCGCCACCTGGGCCGCAGCCGGCTGGGCCAACAACAGGGCGGCAAGGACGGGCAGGGCAAGGGCTGGGCGCATGGAGGAAGGTCCGGTTGGGGTCAGGTCGCCCTGACTAGCGCGGGCAGGGTAAAGACTTCCATAAGCATGGCAATGTTCCGGCGCGGTGATCCCGCCGCCGCGCCGGTCAGAAGCCCTCGGCGCCGCACTGGATGCGGCCGGTGCCTTCATTTTCGACGGTGCAGATCGGCTTGCCGGCAACGCTGACATCGCCCGATCCGGTCGAGCGGATGCTGACCGGGCCGTTGGCGGTCAGGGCGACATTGCCCGAGCCGTCGTTGAGGATCGCGGCCTGGCGCGCGACCAGATGGTCGGCGACGATCGCGCCGGGGCCGCTGATACGCAGATTGGCGACGCCGGCGGTGCCGGCGAGCGTGGTGCGGCCACCGCCGGCGAGCGTGACCTGGAGATTGTCGAGCTGGAGCGAGGCGACGCTGACATCGCCATTGCCGCCCTGGACGATCTCGCCAGTGAGGCCCTTCATCGCGCTGACCGCGACGGCGCCGCCGCCGGTCAGGACGACGCGGTTCACTTCGCCGGTGGAGAGGCGGATGGTCGCGGGGCCGAGACCCTTTTCGCCCGGTTCTGGCCGTTCCATCGAGATGATGGCGAGGCGGCCCGAGACATCGACGCGCAGCCGGTCGAGCGCGCGCTGGTCCCCCTCCGCCCGCGCCGAGACGCCGGTGCCGGTGGTGATGATGACCGTGACCGGGGCGTCGACGCGGATCTGGTCGAAGCTGGTGATGGTATAGCCGCGGGTGGCGGCGCCGGCGGGGGAAGCCCCGGCCAGTGCCGCCGCCGCTGCCAGCATCAGGGGCCGCAATGCGCTTCGCCCGGTCCCATCGTGTTCGTCGTGCATTGCGCCTTGCCCTTCACCTTGACGTCGCCGGTGCCCATGATCTTGATAGCGACCGGACCGTCGGAGGCAAAGTCCATGTCGCCGGTGCCCATGACTTCGGCGGCGGCACGGCCGAGCTTCAGCCCGGCGGCATCGATGTCGCCGGTGCCGGTGATCGACAATTCGCCCTGATCGGCGGTGCCGGCGAGGGTGATGCTGCCCGATCCGGTGATTTCCGCCTTGAGGCTGCCAAGCTTCACCTGGCCGATGTCGAGATCGCCCGAGCCGGTGAGCGAGAGGGCGAGTTCGGTCCCTTCCGCCTTGTCGAGCGTGAAGTCGCCCGAGCCGGTGACGTCGATCGCGCGGATCGCGGGCAGGGTGACATGGATGGTCGCGCCCTTGCCGCCGTCGACCTTGTTCCACATGCCTTCGGACTTGCGGCCGATCTGGAGCGTGTCGGCCTTCACTCGGATGTCGAGCAGGGCGACCGACTTGGGATCGCCATCGGCGGTGACCGAGAATTTGGGGCCGATGGTGACGACGACATTGTCAGGTCCGGTCACGTCGATGCGGCTGAAATCCTTGAGCTCGGCCCAGTTCTGCGGGGTGCTGGCGGCGGCCGGGGAGTCGCCGTTGCCGCCGCCGGACTGATGGTCGTTGCCGCGCGAGCAGGCGCTGGTGGCAAGGCCGATGGCGAGCAGGGTGGCGAGGGTCAGGTGACGGGGCAGGGGCAGGCGCGGCATCATTATCTCCATGCTGTATTATCTTTACAATACACTCTTGCCGTGGCGGTTCCAAGCCCCCTTGTTCGTCGGGCAGGATAAGGCATGATATCTGCAGGATAAAAGAAGGGTATTCGACCGATGCGCAAGCTGTTTTCCGCCCTGCCGCTGGTCGCGATGATGGGAGCGGCGGCCAGCGCCGCGCCGGCTGAGGATGATCTGGCGGCGCGCGGCGCGACATGGTGGCGCCATGTCCAGATATTGGCGGCGGACGACATGCAGGGGCGCGGCACCGGCACGCCGGGCTATGACAAGGCGGCCGACTATGTGATCGGCCAGTTTCAGGCATTGGGGCTGAAACCCGCCGGGGTCGAGGGCTATAAGCAGCCGATCGCCTTTGTCGAGCAGACGGTGCTGTCGGGCGAGAGCAGGGCCAGCCTGGTCGGCGCGCGTGGCGAGACGGCGTTGTCGGTGCCGGGCGACATCATCTTTTCCGGCAGCGGCGGCCCGGTGCCCGGCGCGATCGACGCGCCGATGGTGTTTGCGGGCTATGGCCTGCATCTGCCCGAAGTGGGCCATGACGATTTTGCCGGGCTGGACCTGAAAGGCAAGATCGTGGTGGTCGTTTCGGGCGGGCCGGCGGAGATCAGCGGCGCGCTCAAATCCCATGCCCGATCGGAACGGGGCCATTGGCTGGCGGCGCAGGGGGCGGTCGGCATGATCAGCCTGGTGACGCCGGGGCAGGTCGAGATTCCCTGGGACCGGCGCAAGGCGCTGGCGAGCGCGCCGGCGGTCTATTATGAGGATGTGGCGATGCGTGACACGCAGACGCCCTTCCTCAATGCCCAGTTCGACCCGGCCCGGTCGGCCGACCTGTTCGCCGGCAGCGGCCAGGACTTCGCGGCGATCGCGGCGGCCGCCGACGTGTCGAAGCCGGTCGCTAGCTTCCCGCTGGCGCTGCGGCTCAAGGCGGCGGTCGCGGCCAGGCGGGTGGCCTTGTCCTCGCCCAATCTGGTGGCGGTGATGCCGGGCAGCGACCCCAAGCTGGCCAAGGATTATGTCGTGCTGTCGGCGCATCTGGACGGCTATGGCGTCGGCACGCCGATCAAGGGCGACGCCATCTATAATGGCGCGCTGGACAATGCGTCGGGCGTCGCCAGCCTGATCGAGATCGCCAAGGCGTTGAAGGCGAGCAAGGTGAAGCCGAAACGATCCATCCTGTTCACCATCGTCACCGGCGAGGAAAAGGGCCTGTTGGGATCGCGCTATTTCGCGCGGCGGCCGACCGTGCCGAGCAAGAGCATCGTCGCCGACCTCAATTTCGACATGGCGCTGCCGATCTTCAAGCTGACCAGCGTGACCCCGGTCGGCTATGACCAGAGCAGCCTGGGCCAGGATGCGGCGGCGGTGAGCGAGGCGATGGGCCTGCCGATCACGCCCGATCCCTTCCCCGACCGCAACGTCTTCATCCGGTCCGACCAATATGCCTTCATCCGCGAGGGGATACCGGCGCTGTTCTTCAAATATGGTTTCAAGGCCGGGACGCCGGAAGCGACGGTGGAGAAGGCGTGGCGCGCGAACATCTATCATTCGCCCTTCGACGACGCGAACCAGCCGGTGATGCCGGCCGAGACGGCGAAGCTGAACGATTATGTGACCGCGGTGACGCTGCGGGTCGCCAATGCGGACACGCGGCCGAGCTGGAACAGCGACAGCTTCTTCAAGCGGTTCGTGAAATAGGCGGTTCGTAAAATAGGGCGCAGGGCGAGCGACGGAGACGATCATGAACCAGGCCAGGCGCGTGCTGACCGGATGCGGGCTGGTGGTGGGGGCGGCGGGCTTTTTCCTGCTGGGCATAGGGGTGTCGCAGCGCGCGGCGCATCGGCAGGAGGCGGCGCCTTCTGCCATGTCGTCAGCGGGGCCGGCATCGCCGCCATCGGGCCGACGGATATTCTCTCCCTCGATCGCGGGAGACCCCTATGTCCTGCAGCAATGGAAGGAGGCCGTCGAGAAGATGGCGCGGCGCTGCCGCGAGGCGGGGGAATTTTGCGCCGAAGTCAGGGCGGCCAGGGAACAGATGGACGAAATACGATAATCGATTGGTTATGGATATGGCTTTGCTGGCGGGTGCGCCTTCGCGACGCCGGCTTCATCCAATGACGATGTCGCTGGCGTAAAGCTGGATGCCGACGCTGAACTGAATTTGGGCAATCAGCGTGGCGGGGGCCGCGCCGCTGCCATCGGGATCGAAGAACAGCATCCTGCTGTCCTGCGCATAGAGGAATCGATCATTGGCATCGATTGCCACGCCGTTGGCATTGCTGGAAAAATTGCTGTCGTCCACGCTGGTCAGGCCACCCACGGCGCGGCCGGCCACGACCAGCCGATCCACGCCCTGTTCGAAATCGCGGACGGTATCGCCGCCTTCGGCCAGGTCGCGCCAGACAAAGCGATCCTTGCCGGCGCCGCCGAGCAGGCGATCGGCGCCGAGGCCGCCATAGATCCTGTCATTGCCCGCGCCGCCGGCGACGGCATCGTCCCCGGCGCCTCCGTCCACTATGTCGCGGCCTTCACCGCCATCGAGTTGGTCATTGCCGCTGCCGCCATAGAGCCGGTCGTCGCCCCATTCGCCCCACAGGATATCGGCGCCGTCGTCGCCGAACATTATGTCCGCGTCCGACCCGCCATAGAGTATGTCATCGCCGGCATCGCCATGGATGCGATCATCGCCGTTGCCACCCGAGAGCGTATCGCGATCATCGCCGCCATATAGGCGATCGGCACCGTCGGCGCCGACAATGTCGTCCGCGCCGGCGCCGCCAAGGATGAGATCCGTGCCCGCGCCGCCATCCAGACTGTCGCCGCCGCCCCGGCCGAACAGCACGTCATCGCCGCCATCGCCCCTGAAATCGTCGTGCATGTCGCCGCCGATCAGCCTGTCCCTGCCATCGCCGGCCCGGATGATCGCCTCGCGAGGGCCGAGCAGGACATAATCGTCGCCCGTGCCCAGATAGGCGATCAGCACTTCGATGCCGTGGATCGTGACCAGGGTGCGCGAGGCTGTGCCGTCGCCCGCATCGGCGGTAATGCGTTCGAAATTGGGCAGGATCTTCAGCTTCTGCGTCATTTCGCTGAGGTAGAGATAAGCGAGGTCGGTGCCCTCGCCACCGTCGATCCGGCTGCCGAACACGTCCGAATAGCGGCTGGCAATGCCGAGATGGATGCGGTCTCCACCCGATCCGCCGAGCAGTACGTCCCGGCCGCCGCGGCCATAGAGAATGTCATTGCCGCCGCGCCCGACGATCCGGTCGCGACCGGTGGTGCCGCTCAGAATATTGTTATTCTTGGTTCCGTAGCGATTGGCCATGACGGTCGATCCTTCTCCAGTCCCATATTGGCGCGGGACCGATGACGGGACGGCGGATTTGTGCGCGCGATATTATATCGATCCGCCCGGCTTGGAAAGCATGGCGGCCAATTGCGCAGGGCTTGTCTTATGGTGCTGGCGCGGTCTGGCGCGGCTAGCGCCGGGGCCTGCAATTGCCGACGCGGGCGCCGGTGATCGACATGAGAAATTCCATGTCGCCATCCATGGAGGCGCCCTAGTCGCGACTGGCCCGGCAGGGAATGGTTGCCGGGCCTGCTGGTCAGCCGAGCGCCTTGGTCACGACACCAATGGCCTGATCGATGGCCTGCGCCCGATCGCAGTTGGCGGCGCATTTCCCCTTCTGATATTCCAGCTTTTGGAGCAGGTCGCGCGCTGCATCAGGATTGCCGAGGCGGATTTCGGCCAGCGCCAGGCCCGACATGGCGCCGGGATGGCCGCTGCGTCCATGGGGCAATGCCCGTTCGAAATAGCGCCGTGCGCCTTCGGGATTGTTGAGCGCCAGCGCCGTCACCCCTTTCAGGAAGCGCGCCTCAAGATCGTTCGATCCGCTCATGATCCTGTCCAGCGCCTTGTCGGCCTGGGCATAATGGCCTTGCTGCATCAAATGGCGGACCTGGCCATATTGCGGCGATCGAAAATCCCCATAGACGCCCGAATCGACGTTGTAGAGATTGTCCCAGCTGGGACGGAGCCCTTCGTAAGAGCGGGCCTGATCGGGCGACTGGGCTGTCGCCGGGGCGGCGAGTACGGAAGCGATTACCGGTAGAAGAAACGCGAAACGCATCGGGACACTCCTTCGCTAGACGAAAAGAGGTTATGGTGACAGCAGGGGTCTGTCAATTTTGGTTTCAATTCGGAACTGTTGCCGGCGATCCGGGCCAATTGTTCGATATCCGATGCCTTCTCCAGCCACATGGCTATCGGCTCGACACCGAGCCGTGCTCAGCGCCGGGGCCTGCAATTGCCGACGCGGGTGCCGGTGATCGACATGAGAAATTCTGCGTCGCCGCCCATGGGGCTGCTCAGATCGCGGGCGGGCGCGCTATTGACCTCGAACAGGCGGATGTTGCGTTTTATCTCGACACTGCGCGGGCCGATTGCGCCTTCCAGCTTGCCCTGCATCCGCACCCCCGGCCCGAGCCAGCAGCGCTGATTGCCGTGTATGGCGGCGCCGTCGCCGTCCAGTTTCCATTGCCGGCAATAGCTGGACGTGCCGGGGCCGGCGAAACTGTCGTCCAGCATGGTTTCGATCGTCGCGTCGATCGTGCCGTCGGGGATGCACAGGTTCCAGGTGCGGATCGGCAGGGTGCGGGTGCTGAAATCGCGGATCACGGTCTGGTGCTGGCTGAACGCCCATTGGCCCGCGAGGATCGGGTTGGGGCGGCCGGTGACGATGATCGGCGGCCCCTTTGGCGGGGCGGGCGGCTGGTCGGGCGGGGCCGGGGACGGGGCGGCTGGAGGCGGGCCGGCCATGGCGGCGACGGTGGCGGGCGGGGGCGGGGGCAGGGGCGCAGGCACTGGCACGACCTCATCCTCGAAACTGGCGATCTTGGCGTTTATGCAGGCCTTGCCACCGGCCGGGTCGCTGACGCCTTCGCGCACGCAGGCGCTGAGCATCGCGCACATGATCCGGTCGATCCGGGCGTCGCCGCTGGAACGGGTGATGACGCATTGGCGCAGGTCGGTGCCCAAGGCGGCATAATCGATCTTCACCTGGCGCATCTTGCGGGCGATGACGACGATCTCATTGTCGGCGGGGGAGGCGGCGGCCGGTGCGGGCGGATGGTCCTGCGACCGGGCCGGGATGGCCGCCAGCAGGGCGAGCGACAGGCCGCAGCGCAGCGAGAATGAGGGGAATGCCCAATGCCCTGCCATGAACCCTCCCGCCATGGGGCGTCACGCGTGCGCGCGCCATGGCGAAGCATAGGCGAAAAGCCGGGGCGCGGCCAGAGGGGCCGGCATTGCGGCTGTATCGCGGAGAGGGCGTGGCGAGGGGGCTGCGAACTGGGGTGGGGTGGTAGCTTTGGGTGGGTTTGAGACGGTCAGGTTTGCGCTGATTCAGGCGGTTAGCTGACGCTATTTCAAATTCGCTACGGAAGAGAGGAATGCTTGCCGCTCTGCATGCTTCTTTAAGCGCCGCCAACGCAGAATAAATCCCACTACGCCAAATGGAACGCACCATAACAAAGCGATGCCCATGTGCGAAAATATCTCATCTGCGCGGTCAGGATGGTCATTTATCTCAATTCCGTCTGCGAGGATCGCTAAAGCGGACATGACAACCCACAGCACGAAGAACACTCGTTCATGGATTGCAGACGGGACTGATTGGTGAGACGGGTAACGCTGCATTAGGTCATGGTGCCATCGCCCCAAAATGTCCGCAATCGAGAAAGGTTGATCGCGGCTACAACGGCGAACAATGGTCGAAACCTGCCAATCTCCATGGGCGTCATCCCGGATCAAGTGCGGGATGACGGAACGGCGAGGGCAGCTTTTCTGAGCGGCGATCGACCAAACCGATGACAGTGCATGGCCGGAGCCTGTCCGGGGCGGGCATAATGTCCCATGGTCATCCCCCTGTTCCCGACATAGGAGGGGGCGTTCGATTGCCGTCGCGGCAATCGTGATGAACATGGTTTCTTGTTGGCCGGGATGTGTTCAAGATCATGGACTGGTTTCCTGTTGTTTTCATCCTGTTCAAGGTCGTCGTGCTGGGGGCGGGCATGTTCTTTGCCGTCCGATGGCATTATGAGCAGGACAGGAAGGCGCAGAAGGGGGCGGTGCTGAGCGCGGTCGGCAAGATCAGCCTGGCCCTGCTGCTGGCGCTGGTGGGCCTCCTGTCCCTCACCTTCATGCTGGCGCGGATGCTGGGCATGGATATGGCCCTGTGATTTTGGTGCTGTGATTTTGGTGCTGTGATTGTGGTCCGCATCGTGCGTCGCGCGTTCGGATCATCGTTGCGCTGACGGGCGGCCTGTGCCGGATGGGCGCCTGTTCCGGAGGGGTGTCAGCCGCGCAGACGGTCGAGGCGATGCTTCAGCTTCCTCTGCAGCAATTCCCAGTTGGTCACGCCCTGGATTACGCCGCCATTGGCGACGATCATCTGTTGCAGCCGATAGGTGTCGACATCCTGGATATCGACCCGGTCGCGGTTGATCACGGCCAGGGCGGCGGCGGTGCCGGCCGCTTCGCCCAGCGCCATCGAGGTCGGCTCCATGCGGATGGTGGAAAAGGCCTGGTGGGTCGCCGCGACGCAGAAGGGCACCATGAGGTTGGTGCACTGGTCGCGATGCGGCACCATCAGTTCGAAGGGCAGCGGCGAGCGTTGATATTTGCCGCCGGCGGGCAGCATGAAATGGCCTTCATTGACGATGCCCCATTGCCCCCGTTCGTCCCGGACCGCGATGCGGCTGGCGGCGTGGCTGTCCTGCCAGTAGGAGGCCATGGCGACGATCGAGGGGAGGCGCGGGGGCACGCCATCAATATCCGACACGTCCCGGCCCGACCAGGCAAGGCCATTGTCCAGCCGGCGCGCCTCGCGCACATAGAGCTGGGGCGACCAGCCGGGCGTGTCGGCGGGATGGCAATCGGTGTGGCGGCCGCGCACCAGGCCCCAGTTGCGCACATCGCGTTGCAGCCCGGCGGGAATGCGAGGATCGCGGCCATGGGCCATGGCATGGAACCAGCCGCGAATATAATTTTCATGCGCCTTCCATATGCGTTCGCGCGCATCATAGTCGGCCGCCGGATAGGCGCGGTTGAGGCCGACCGCGTCGAGCGACATGGTGCCGCGATTGTTGATGTCGTAGATGCCCGGCGCGACCTCGTCCGCCTTCACCAGATCGCGGGCGAAATGCCAGTCCCGGCCATAGACCTGGCCGGCGCGCCGGCGCCGGTCGAAATCGCGAAACAGCAGTTCATAGTCGGCCTCGCGATAGCCATCGGGCGCGGTGGCAGGCAGGTCGAGCCGCAGTTCGGGCCGATCGGTCATGGTCAGGCGGAAGCAATAGGCCTGCACGCCATCGTCGGCAGCGCCGACCGGCCGGTTCGGCGCGGGATCGACCCCGGCGATCAGACGGCCCGACGGCTGGTCGAAGAAAGGGTCGATCGGCAGGATATTGTCCTTCTGCGGCGGATCGGTCCGGGTCAGCAGCTCATAGCGTGACCCGCGATAGCCATTATAGGGATTGGCCCGGTCGGCGGCTTCGCGCCCGACCCTGGTGCTGATGCCGGCGCGGGCCATCAGGTCGCCTTCATAGGAGGCGTCGATGAAGATGCGGCCATGGGCGCGAACGCCCGAGCGGGTGATGATCTCGCGGATGGCGCGATCGGTCCGGTCGACGGTCTCGACCCCGTCCGACCAGAGGACCGGCACCCCGGCGGCGTCGAGCAGGTCGCGGAAATAGGGGGCGGCAACGGCCGGGTCGAAGGCGTAGCGATTGCCCGGCATGCCGCCGGACGCCGCCAGCGCGGCCATGGTGGTGCGGGCATAGCCGCCGACCGCATCGATATCGCGTATGTCGGTCCAGCTGAGCCCGCCGGCCAGCATGCCGCCGGGCTGGATTTCGCGCCAGCCGCCGATCAGCACCGCCGACGCGCCCAGATTGGCGGCGCTGACCGCAGCGATGACGCCGGCGGGGGTGGCGCCATAGACGACGACATCGGCATCGGCCCAGGCTTCCCCGGCAAGCGCGGTGCGGCGCGGATGGATGAGGGCGGCCGGCTTGCCGCTGGCCTGATGGCAGCTGACCAGGCCGGCTGCACCCGCCGCGCCCGCCATCGTCGCCAGAAACGCGCGTCTGTCCATGACCGCCCCCATCCCGGATTGCCCCTGCAAAGGCTTTCCGATTTGCGGGGGCGTGGAAATTCCGGTCGAACACCTAATGGATTGCGCGGTCAGGGCCGGGCAGGACAGAAGTGAACAGTTGCAATATGCGACTGGTCTGGCAGGATCGGTGCTCCACCACCAGAAAAATAGGAGTGGGTGCATGATCATCTATGGCGCGCGACCGTCGCCCTTTGTGCGCAAGGTCATTGTCTTTGCAGCGGAAAAGGGGATCGCGGTCGAGGTGCGGCCGGCCGGATTCGGCAAGGGCGGCGCAGAGTTCGAGCGGGCGTCCCCCTTCGGTAAGATCCCGGCCCTGGTCGACGGCGATTTCGCGATCAGCGATTCGACCGCGATCATAACCTATATGGACGCGCTGTATCCCGAGCCGAACCTGATCCCGACCGAGGCGAAGGCGCGGGCGCGGACGATATGGTATGAGGAATTTGCCGACACCATCGCCCAGCCGGTGGGTGTCGACATCTTCTTCAACCGGGTGGTCGGCAAGCTGCTCGACATGCCGCATGACCCGGCCCGTGCCGACCGGGCGGAGGCGGAGAAGATGCCGGGCATCTATGATTATCTGGAGGCGGTTCTGCCCGATAGCGGCTGGCTGGTGGAGGATCGCTTCACTTTGGCCGACATTGCCGTCGCCTGTCCGCTGATCAATGTCTGCTATTGCAGCAACGGGCTGAAGGACGGCCGCTGGCCCAGGGTGAAGGCCTGGCTCGACGGATTGCGGGCGCGGCCGAGCTTTGCCGGGGCGATGGCGCAGGAGGCGCGGATGCTGGGCAAGGCTGTATAACCCATATGGAACATTCTGCTTGACATCGTCACGCTGATCGGGCAGATAAGAGGAAAGTCGATAATTGCGACTCGCTGGCCTCGGTCGGTGGTGGCGCTATGGGTCGGCTGGGTTGTGGACGGCCGGGTTTTCGAGGGCGGCTTTTGGGGCTGTGCCTTGGGGCTGTGCCTTGGGGCTGTGCCTTGGGGCTGTGCCTTGGGGCTGTGCCTTGGGGCTGTGCCTTGGGGCTGTGCCTTGGGGCTGTGCCTTGGGGCTGTGCCTTGGGGCTGTGCCTTGGGGCTGTGCCTTCCAGGTCGGGATTTGCAGTCGGTCCTTGAGGGCTGGTGCGTGACGGTGCGGGGCTTTTGGGATGCCGGCGCCGCGATGCGATGCTGACAGATATTGCCTTCAGGTGAGGCGAAAGGGGCTGGTCCGATTGGGCCGGCCCCTTTTGCGTTGGGCGAGCGTGCGGGGCTGAAGCTGGCGGGGCGGTGTGCGGGGGAGCTATTGCACGGCGCGGTGGCGCGGGGCTGCTGCCGATGGCGGCGTGCGGCGCGAGGTCGCGCGGCGGGGCGATGGTTCGGGACAATCGGGGGAGAGGGTGATGGCGGCGCGAAAGGGGACGGCTGGACGGCCGGAGCGCGTGGCGCAGCGGCAGGCGGCGGGCGAGGGGGTGCGGACGCAATTGCGACAGGTGCGCAGGGATGGCTGGGCGCAGGGCGATCGTGCCCTGTTCCTGGCGGAGCTGGCCGAGACCTGCAATGTCAGCGAGGCGGCGCGGACCGTGGGAAAGAGCCGGCAGGCGGCCTATGGGCTGAAGCAGCGCGACGCGGAGTTCGCGCGCGACTGGGATGCGGCGATCGAGCAGGGCTATGGCGAGATCGAGGCAATGCTGATCCGGCTGGCGCTGCATGGCTGCGAGAGCGAGGAAATCATCGAGGATGGCGAGGGCGCGGTGAAGACCCGCAAGGTCAAGCGCGCGCCCAATCCGTCGCTGGGGCTGCAATTGCTGAAGCTGCATGCCGCCCAGGTCGCGGCGCGCCGGGCGGCGCGGGGCGATGCGACCGGACCGGGCAGTCCCGCAGCGATCGCCAGTGTCGAGCGGGTGCTGGCAGAGATACGCCGGCGCCGCGCGGCGGCGGGGACGTGAGGGGGAGGCTGCGTGGGTTGCAGAGGCGGGGCGGGGCGCTAGAGCAGTCGATCCGGTTGCGTCGGCTCGACTGCCCTATGCTCCTGTTTCGACGCGTTTTCGGAGTCATCAGGTGATTCCACCTGACTGGAAAATGCTCTAATGTTCCCCCATGGGCGATCAGGCGATGCTGACGAAAATCAATAGGTTGATGTTGGCGGACGCATTTGCGCCGGCGCATCGCTCCATGGCGCTGTCGGCCGGGGAGGCAGTGGTTCGGGCGCTGACAAGTCGACAATGGACGGAGCGATTTGCGGTCCAGGCTGAAGGACAGGGCGTGCTGATTCCGGCACGCCTCTATTTCGCGACTGACCGGCTGCGATTGAGCAAGGACGATCCGGCCTGGGGTTACGCGCGCGCGTTGCAGACGCGCAGCAGCGATGGCTTCCTGCGCCAGGCCGCTGCGCGCGATCTGATCGGCGATTTTCAGCCCTGGGCTACCCCGTTCATCGTCGCGCTGATCGGCGAGTATATCGTGGAGATACTGGAAGACATAGCGGCCGGTCTCACGCCGGAAATGACGTTGGCGCTGGCCGCTTTTATTGCTGAAAATCCAGCCTATTGGCGGACCACGAAGCGCCGCGTGATGAGCTATTGGGACGCATATTATCGACATGGTGGCTATGACATGCCGGTCACGCATGTGACCCTGATGGAAGAGGCAAGCTGTTGGAGCCGGGTGAAGCGCCACATGCTGCGCTATTGGAATGTCGGCCATCGACATGATCGCGGCAATGTGATGCACCGCAGCTATCGACGGGACGAATATATCGGTTTCAAGCTGATCGATCGCCTCGACCTGGCCGTGACTGGCCAGGCCTGACGAAGGAGGCGATTGGCGTTCTGGCGGTGAGGCCCTCTGCGGGCTTTCGTGAGGAGAATGAAGCGCCCCGGCGCAAGCCTGTCCCGAGCGTCCTATCGGAACGCCTGGCGCCATTTGATCCCGCGAGCGACGGTCAGGGGTGGGTAGGGGGCTGACCGACAATCCTCCCCAAGCTTGCTTGGGGAGGGGGACCGCCGAAGGCGGTGGAGGGGCAAGTAGATGAGGTCGCGCCATTGCCCCTCCGTCAGCGCTTCGCGCTGCCACCTCCCCAAGACAAGCTTGGGGAGGAATGAGAAACGTCAGCTTCTGGTCGTTAGCCGTCAAAGCCCGACATCGTCATTGCGGGCGTAGCGAAGCAAGGGTGGGAGATCGTCGAGGCTCGCCCTTCGCACCGTGGGCTTTTGCTGGCGCGCGGTTCTTCTGGTAGGATCGGGGCGCGGTTTTGGAGATCGGGCTTTGGAGATCGGGCGATGCTGGTTGGGCTGATCCTGTTGGCGGCGGTGGGGGCGATGATCGCGCTGTCGGTGCGCGCCGATCGGCGGTTCCGGGCGATCGACCGGCTGCCGATGCAATGGACGCTGACCGGGGCGGTGAGCTGGCATGCGCCGCGGACCGTGGCGCTGGCCTTCACGCCGATACTGGGGACGATCCTGATCCTGGCCGTGGGCGCCATGGCTTTGTGGGTGCCGCCGCGCGCCGGGCAGGAGGGGCTGGTGATTCCTGTGCTGCTGGCGATCGCGGCGGGGCTGGTGGCGATCCATGCGCTGCATATCTGGATGATCGGGCGCTGGGCGAGGGCGCGGCGCTGAACGGGCTTTGGGGCTGAGGAGGCGAGGATGCGGCGTGTGACCCGGAGCAGGATGGCGCTGATGCTGGTGGCGCCGATGGTGATGATGCTGCCCGCTGGCGCGCGCGGCGCCCCGCCAACGAGTTGGGCCAAGGCGGGCGTGTCGCTGGCCGACTATGCCGGCGATGCGGGGGCCTGCGCGGAGGCGACGCGGGACAGAGCGGTGACGGTGCGACCGGAGACGGCGCAGGCGCTGGATGCGCTGAGCATGGTCGACCTGACGATGATCCTGCGGACCTATGGTGGCGATAGCGATGCCAGCCCGCTGATGGCGGCGGCGAATATCGGCATGCATCATGACGATGCCAATGTGGCGCGGCGAACGGCGAATTTCGGCGCGAAATATCAGGCGATAACGCGCAGCGACGTGCGCGCGCAGTTGCAGGCGGCGCTGGACCAGTGCCTGGTTGATCGCGGCTATGTGCGGATCATGCTGACGCAGGACCAGGTGCGCGGGCTGGCGAAGCTGAAGCGCGGGACCGCCGAGCGCACCGCCTATCTGCACGCGATCGACAGCGATCCGGCGGTGATCGCTGCGCAGCGGGTGGTGGAAGAATGACGATGCGGATCGGGATCGTCCTGGCCAGCCTGGCCTTGTGCGTTGCCTTGTTCTGGGGCGGATCGGCGCTGGTCGCGCTGATGATGGAATGGCTGGTCGCGTATCCGTGGGTGGCGAAGGCGATGGCGGCGTTGCCGATGCTGGTGCTGTCGCTGATGGCGGTGACGATCGTGCATTGGCGCCGCGATGCGGCGGACGCCGGCTGAACGGAAGGCGGCGGGCTGGTAAAGCGCCAATGTGGGACGGCGGAACGCACCGTTTATCTGCATGTGATCAACAACGATCCGGCGGTGATGTCGGCGCATCGGATGATGGAGGAATGAAGGCGCGCGGTGTGTTGCTCACTATATTATGTGGTGACAATATAAGACGTGCAGTTTTCAATGATGACAATATTTGTTTCTTAATGTTTCATACATGGATTGGCTATAGCCGCCTCTGCGGGGTAAAGATCTGTGGGGGTTTTGGTGATCGGCAATATTGTCGTTCGCGTGCGCAGCGTGTGCGCGGCATGTCTCCGCGATTTTCGGCATTCATGGCCGATCATTCTGCTTGCGATGCTGATGACGATCCTGCTGGCGGCTGCCGCGACGGTGCAGTCCTTCCATGTCGACATCGTGGATCTGGCGCCGCTCTATGTTGCAATCATCATATTCTTGGCCAGCGGACTTTATATTCTTCGCCGCACGCCATCCGGGAATGCTGCCATGGCAGCGCGGGAAGGGAGCGGTCAGCGGCTGGGCCATATATTGGTGCTTACCGGGCTGTTCTACTTCATGGCAGCGACAGCTGCGCTGGGCTGTGCGGCGCTGGCGCGAACGGCATTGCCCTATGCGGATACGATGCTGGCCGCAGCGGACCGTGCGCTATATTTCGACTGGCTGGCGATGATGGCGTGGTTTCAGGCCAGTCCGCGGATCGCGACCTTGTTGATCCACGCCTATGCCGCGATCAACTGGCAACCGCAGTTGGCGATATTGCTGCTTTGCGGGCTGGGGCATCCAGCGCTGGCCTATCGGTTCATGACCGCCTGGGGCATGTGTTTGTTGCTGACGATAGTGATGTTCCCCTTCTTTCCGGCGGTGGCTGCATTCCATCATTATAATGTCGATCCGGCGCAGATGCCGGGTGCGACCGCCTGGGCTTCCTGGCATTTGGAGGCGTTGATGGAGGAACTGCGGTCCGGGGCTAAGGCCACGCTGGATAGCGATGCGCTGACGGGGATCATCACCATGCCGAGTTTTCATGCGGCATCGGCGATCCTTCTGATATTTGCCTTCTGGCCCTTCCCCTGGCTGCGCTGGCCGTTTCTGCTGCTGAACATGGTGATGTTCGCATCGGCCGTGCCGGTCGGCGGCCATTATCTGGTGGATACGCTGGGCGGTCTGATGCTGGCCCTCATCGCCATTGGGACGGCGATTGCCGTGCATGGAAGAGGCGAGGATATCCGTCTGGACTGGAAAACGATCGGGCATCAGGTCCGGCGACGGGAAGCGGGGCTGGCATCTGCCTGACGATGGCGGGCCGGCCTGTCGAGGATGAACGATCAGATGATTTTACCTGATGGGAAAAGCCTCTAAGAGACTGGTCAGATGAAGAAACTGATCCTGCTCGCCGCCGCTTCGGCCCTTGCAACCCCAGTGCTGGCGGCACCCGCCGCGCCGTCCGCGCCCGATGCGGCGCGGTTGAAGGCGACGGTCGAGAGGCTGGTGAGTTTCGGCACGCGCCATACGCTGTCGAGCGCGACCGATCCCAGGCGCGGGATCGGCGCGGCGCGGGCCTGGGGCAAGGCCGAGTTCGAGAGGATCGGCAAGGGCTGTGGCGGCTGTCTGAGCGTCGAGACGGCGGCCGATCGCTTCACCGGGCCGCGCGCGCCCGATGGCGTCGAGGTGGTCGATGTGCTGGCGATCCAGAAGGGTAGCGGTGATCCCAACGAGGTGGTGATCGTCGCGGGCCATATCGACAGTCGCGTGACCGATGTGATGAACATCAGCAGCGATGCGCCGGGCGCCAATGACAATGCGTCGGGCACGGCGCTGGTGATCGAGGCGGCGCGGGTGCTGGCCGGGCAGAAATTCAACGGCACGATCGTCTATGCGCTGCTGTCGGGCGAGGAACAGGGGCTGTGGGGCGGCAAGCTGCTTGCCAGCACGGCCAAGGCGCGCGGCTGGCACGTGCGGGCGATGCTGAACAATGATATTGTCGGCAATACGGTGGGCCAGAATGGGCAGGTGGTCGCGGATCGCGTGCGGGTGTTCTCCGAAGGCATTCGCGCGGGTGACGACGCCAAGGCAAACCTGACGCGCCGGGCGATCGGCGGCGAGGATGACGGCCCGTCGCGGGCGCTGGCCAAGGCGATCGACGGCATTGCGCAGGCGGACCCGAAGATTGGCCTGGAGGTGCTGGCGGTGCGGCGGTTCGACCGGTTCGGGCGCGGTGGCGACCATTCGCCCTTCCTGGACCTGGGCTTTCCGGCGGTGCGCTTTTCGGTGGGGATCGAGAATTATGACCGGCAGCATCAGGACCTGCGCACCGAAAATGGCCGGGTCTATGGCGATACGGTCGACGGCATGGACTTTCCCTATCTGGCGAAGGTGACGGCGCTCAATGTCGCGACCTTGCGGCGGCTGGCCGATGCGCCGGCGGCGCCGGCGACGGTGTCGCTCGATGGCGCGCTGTCGATGGACACGCGGGTCTTCTGGGACGCGGTGCCGGGAGCGACGGCTTACAAGGTGTATTGGCGGCGCGCCGACAAGCAGGACTGGAGCGACAGCCGGGTCGTGACCGGCGGCACGCAGACGGTGCTGAAGGATATCGTGGTCGACGATCATTTCATTGGCGTCGCGGCGGTGGCCAAGGACGGGGCCGAGAGCCTGGTGACCTTTGGCGGGATGGCGCCGCGTAAATAGGATTTTTGTGGTTCGCGCGGAGGCGCGGAGACGCGGAGACGCGGAGACGCGGAGGCGCGGAGATTTTTGGAGAAGGCCGCCTGCGGGCGGCCTTTTTTGTTGCGCGCTGTTTGGGGGACGGGCGGCTGCATAATGCCGGCTCCTGCGTGAGGCATGGTCGGGAGATGGATTCCCGCCGTCGCGGGAATGACGAAGAAGCGGAGGGGGCGGGGATGCAGATGGCCGATTGCGACTGGGTCGAGCAGGCGGCGGCCTGGCCCGAACTGGCGCGCTGGCTGAGCGACGATGCGGCCGAGCGGCTGGGGCAGGACTGGGACTTCCTGGCGCGGCCGGCGCAACTGGCGCCGGCGGGCGACTGGCGCATCTGGCTGATGATGGCGGGGCGCGGTTTCGGCAAGACGCGGGCCGGGGCGGAATGGGTGCGCGCCATTGCCGAGCGCGATCCCGAGGCGCGGATCGCGCTGGTCGGCGCGACCCTGGGCGAAGCGCGCAGCGTGATGGTGGAGGGGGCGAGCGGCCTGCTGGCGGTGGCGCCCTGGTGGGCAAGGCCGGCCTATGCCCCGGCGCTGCGCACGCTGACCTGGCCCAATGGCGCGCAGGCGCGGCTGTTCGGCGCGGCCGAGCCCGAAAGCCTGCGCGGGCCGCAGTTCAGCCATGGCTGGGCCGACGAGATCGGCAAATGGCCGGGCGGGCAGGCGGCCTGGGACAATATGATGATGGCGATGCGGCTGGGGCATGATCCGCGCGTGGTGGCGACGACGACGCCGCGCCCGGTGCCGCTGGTGCGTGCGCTGGTGGCAAGGGCCAAGGATATGGGCGGCGCCGATGTGGTGCTGACGCGGGGGCGGACGGCGGACAATGCAGCGCATCTGGCGGCGGGCTTTGTCGATGATGTGACGCGGCTTTATGGCGGCACGCGGCTGGGGCGGCAGGAACTGGACGGCGAACTGATCGAGGAGGCGGAGGGGGCGCTGTGGACCCGCGCGGCGCTGGAGGCGTGCCGGGTGCGGCATGTGCCGGGCGCGTTGGCACGGGTGGTGGTGGCGGTCGATCCGCCGGCGACGGCTGGCGGCGATGCGTGCGGCATCGTCGTGGTCGCCCTCGGCGGGGACGGGCGCGGCTATGTGATCGCGGACGCGAGCGTGGCGGGCTGCTCGCCCGAAGGCTGGGCGCGGGCGGTCGCTCAGGCAGCGCAGAGCCATGGCGCCGACCGGGTGGTGGCCGAGGCCAATAATGGCGGCGACATGGTGGCGAGCGTGCTGCGCGCGGCGCAGGAGACGCTGCCGCTGCGGCTGGTCCATGCCAGCCGGGGCAAGGCGGCGCGGGCCGAGCCGGTGGCGGCGCTCTATGAGGCCGGGCGGGTGGCGCATCGCGGGGCTTTCCCCGAGCTGGAGGGCCAGATGTGCGGGCTGCTGGCGGGGGGCGGTTATGTGGGGCCGGGGCGTTCGCCTGACCGGGCGGATGCGCTGGTCTGGGGGCTGAGCGAACTGATGCTGGGGACAAAGGGCGAGGCGCGGGTCAGGGGGCTTTGAGGGGGAGCGGTGCGGTGCGCGCTGCGTGATTGATTTTCGCGCGGAGACGCGGAGGCGCGGAGAAGGAAAGGGTGGGTTGCGGACAGGTCCTTATCCCGTCATGCCAGCGAAGGCTGGCATCTCTCTGTTCTTCTCAGAACCCAGAAGGAAGTGAGATCCCAGCCTTCGCTGGGATGACGAAGTTGGGTGGAAGGCCGACAGTCTGCTTCTGGGCAGATGATCGGCGAAAGCTGACGTTGCATGGAAAAATCATTTGGCAACAATCGTCAAGTGGCGGACAATTTGGGAAGCAGCTAAACGTCTCAAATGAGCGAGACGGGTTTTGATGGGCTGATGCACACGGCGTGCGTCGTTTGGGGGTTCTGCGGATGCATGAAGCGGGGAGAGCCGCTTCACGTTACGAACCTCATTCCGCCAAGCGGCCCGGTTCATGCGAGACAGTTCGTTGAATGGCTTCTGCTTGCCGACAACGTCAATCCAAACCTGCCTGAATATGAGCGCCACAAAGCTGCACTGACCACCGCTTTCGTTGCTCACATGGGGAGCGAAGTCGTTGATGCGGTCCAACTTCGGTGGAGTGACGCCGATCCGGATATTGATCAGCCGGACGTGAAGTTCCGTGGCAGGATAGCTGACGATCATGAAAACCTTCCGAGCGGCACTTAACCACCACATTTGATCATGCAGCTTTCAACTTGTAATCTGAATGAGTGGCCGGTGACAGCGTTGCGGATCATCTGACTGAACGACCAAAAATGGTCGTTCTAGGCCATCCTCCCCTTGCCGGGGAGGAATTTACGATCGCTTCTGGTTGCAGCCCGTGATCTCCACCGGCGTCATCCTCACGAAAGTCAGGGGCCATTCCGCGCTATGCCCGAGCGCGAGCGCTGAATGGATCCCGGATCAAGCCTGTCCTGAGCCTGCCGAAGGGGCCGGGATGACGAAGAGGGAGGATAGGGGGGGCTTGCCGGCGAAAGGCCATGGATGGGCGGGGCAATATTTGGTTTCAATGTGAGACCTTTATTCCTGTGTGCGCGGGCGCTACATCGAAGCGCCATGGGCCGGGCTTAGGCTGGCGCCGTTGCAATATAAGGATTTCTCATGCTGATCGACCGTCTGAACTGGCGTTATGCCACCAAGAAGATGAACCCGGACAAGGTGGTGGCCGAGGACAAGGTGGAGCGCATCCTAGAGGCGGTGCGGCTGGCGCCGACGTCGAGCGGGTTGCAGCAGTTCGAGGTGATCGTCGTCACCAACAAGGATATCCGCGCCAAGATCCGGGCGATCGCCTGGGACCAGGCGCAGGTGACCGATGCGTCGCATCTGGTCGTCTTTGCCGCCTGGGACAATTATACCGCCGACCGGATCAACGGCATGTTCGACCTGGTCAATGACGAGCGCGGTTTCCGCAACGAGGGCTGGGAAGCCTATCGCCAGATGCTGCTGAACACCTATCCGCAGCGCGACGCCCAGACCAATTTCGAGCATGCCGCGCGCCAGGCCTATGTCGGCCTTGGCATCGCGCTGACCGCTGCCGCCTTTGAAGAGGTGGACGCGACGCCGATGGAGGGCTTTGACCCGGCCGCGCTCGACGAGATACTGGACCTGCGGGCGCGCGGGCTGCGATCGGTGGTGATGATGCCGCTGGGCTATCGCGCGGACGAGGGCGACTGGCTGGTCAATTTGAAGAAGGTGCGCCGCCCGGCCGCCGACTTCATCTCGCGCATCGATTGATGGCGCCCGGATAGGGATTAACCGCAATAGGCGGCGGTCCGTGACGGCCCTTATATGGGGCAGCGAACAAGAAGGACGGGGCCGGAGGCGCGTGGCGCAGCCGGCCCGGAACAGGAAACCCGCCTGCTTCGTTTCGCACCGATCAGGAGTGACGGACATGAAGATGGTCAGGATGATCGCGGCGGTGGCCGCTGTTACGATGGTCGCAACCCCGGTGCTGGCGGCAAGCCTGAACAGCAAGGATCGAGCGCGGGTGGCGCGGGCCGATCCGCGCGACCGCGGCGATGTGCGCTATTGCCTGCTCCAGGGCAAGAAGGGCCGCGACAAGGGCACCGCGATCGGCGCGGGCGTGGGCGCGGGCGCGAGCATCATCGCCGGCGGCGGCGTGGGCGAGACGGTGCTGGCCGGCGCCGGCGGCGCAGCGGCGGGGCGGCTGATCGGCAAGGGATCAGGCACCAATTCCCGCTGCGACGAGGTGCTGCGGCGGAACAGATGAGATAGCGCCCATCGCCAGAAATGAGGCCCGGCCCCTGAGGTGCCGGGCCTTTTTCGTCCTACGAACAAAAGGATGGAAATTCACGCCTTCTACCGACAGGATGCCGGCAGGGGGATCATCATGTTCGACAGCATTGGGGTATTTCAGCGCCAGTTCACGCCGGTGGAGGGCGGTTATGCCTATTATCCGTCCCGCAAGGGTGGCGCCAAGTTCGTCAGCCCGGAGGAATATGCAGCGCTGGTTGCGCGCTGGCAGCGGGTTGCAGGTCGCCGGGGCATGTGGACGTCGACAGGCGTCATCATGGCGATCATCATCGTCTGGGTGACATTGTCGGAATGGCTGACGCTGCCTGACTGGACGCAGAATGTCATGACGACGGCCTGTGTGGTCGGCCTGATGGCCTGGATATATTATGCCAGTTTCGCGCCGCGGCGCTTGGTCAGGGGGCGGCCGGATATCCTGCCGCCACGCCCGATGGCGCAGATGCGACGGGATGCCCGCGCGATGCTGAACTGGCGTTTCATCCTGTTTGCGCTGGGGTTCAGCGGGCTGATTTTCTGGGGCTGTGTCGCTGGCGGCGATCGCAGCTTCCGGGGCTGGGCCTGGATGCTCGGCAGTGGCGGGATGTTTGCCCTCTATATCTGGTTCGGCATCCGCAAGCTGATGGATCGGGCGCAATAGCCCCGCCCGCCAGATGCAAGGGCCTAAGGGCTCTCGGATCAGGTTCGGAATGACGACATTTTTCTAAGGCCGAAGCGTTTACAGATCGGCGGCCAGTGCGCGCAGGGCGGCGTGGGCTGAGGCGGCGAGATGGTCGCGCATCATGGTGCGGAAGGCGGGGGTGGCGCTGGTGGCGGCGGTCTGCATCCAGTGGGTGGCGGCGGCGATGTTGCCGGCGTCGGCCAGCAGCCGGCCATGGTTGAACTGGCCGCGAAAATCGCCGCCTTCCGCCGCGATGCGATAGCATTCGTCCGCGCGGTCCATGTCGCGGGGGAGGAGGCGGCCTTCCTCATGAAAGGCGCCGAGGAAATTGATCGACTTGGCATGGCCGAGGGCCGCGGCCTTCTGGAACCAGCCGAGCGCGGCCGCTTCGTCCTTTGCGACGCCCGCGCCGAGGCCGAGCGCGCTGCCCCAATTATACATGCCCCAGTCGAGGCCAGCTTCGGCTGCGCGGCGATAGCAGGCGGCGGCCGCGACCGGATCGACCGGCGTGCCCCAGCCCTTTTCATGGCAGCGGCCGACCATGTTGATCGCCATCACATGGCCCGAGGCGGCGGCGAGGCCGAAGTGGCGGAAGGCTTCGGCCGGGTCGGCGGCGATGCCCTGACCGTCGAGCAGCAGCTGGCCATAATAGGCCTGGGCGTCGGGCAGGCCGGCCTCGGCACCGGCGCGGATCAGCGCGGCGGCGGCTTCCGGCGAGGCAGCGAGCTGCGCGCGCATCTGGTCGGCGGTCTGGGTGAGGAGGGGCGAGGGGGCGGTCATCAGGGCAGGTCTCTGGCTTGGATATTGCGACTGATTAGCAGGGCTGGGCGGCGCTGGAAACAGGGTGGCAATATTTTGGGCGGGCGAGTCCGAAGGGCGTGCCCCTCTCCAAGTTTCGGTAGGCGGCTGGGCGCCGCCAACCTCCACTATCCTCTCCCCAAAGGGGCGAGGATTTTTTGCATAGGGGGATGCTCCGAAGCGGAGGGGGTGTCGGCCCTTTATCGATCCGTGAACCGAACCCAGGATTTTACCTCGGTTTCCCTTGGTCGGCCCTGGTCGTCGAGCGCCGGCAGATAGCGCTGGCCCATCGCCACGAGGCAGGCGGTGTCGTCATATCGGCGCGTGCCGGATGATTGGGTGATGCGGCAGGATCGGGGATGGCCGGTGGCGTCGAGCCGGACGGTATAATCGCTTTGCAGCGCGGTTGCTGCCTTGTCCGGGTCGCTTGCGATCGGCGCCTTGCCGTCGAGGGCGATCGGCGTGGCGCCACCCATGTCGCCCTGGAAAGTCGATGGTGCCGGCTCCCAGAACAGGCGGACGACCGGGATCGTCCCATCCTGACCATTTCTGTCCTTCACCGCTGCCATCCAGCCCATCTTCATCATGGCGAGCCGGCAGCTTGCCACGGCGATGGCGGTGCCGCCGGTGATGGCCGAGGGGGTGCAATCCAACTGGTCGCTGTTGGGGCGGCGCGTGATGCGGACGGTGGCGGCACCGGTCGATGCGGGCGGCAGGGCGACGAGCGCATAATCCTGGGTCGTGGGCAGGACGAGGGGCGTGGCGACCGGCCCGCTGGCCTGGGCGAGTATGAGCAGGATCGGGGCAAGGGGCATGGGCGCAGATTTGATCGCTGCCTGGCTTTTGTAAAGGCGGGTCGGTCCGCAAGGGCGTGCCCCTCTCCAAGTTTCGGTAGGCGGCTGGCGCCGCCAACCTTCCCTATCCTCTCCCCGAAGGGGCGAGGATTTTTTGCATAGGGGGATGTTCGGATGAAATGGTTTGGAACGAAGGCGGCGGCCCTGGAAGCCGGGCGGCCGGTGCTGGCGCGGGCCTGGGGATCGGGGGCGGTGGCGCTGGGGGAATGGCCGGCCAGCTATGAGGCGCAACTGCGCGCCGGGGTGATCGGCAATCCGGTGGCGCAGCGGGCGATGCGGCTGGTGTCCGAAGGGGCCGGGGCGTGCGTGTTGAAGGTTGGCGGGGTGGAGGCCGGGATTGGCGCCGAGGCGGCGGCCCGCATCGGGGCGCTGGTAGCGCGGGCGTCGGCCGGGCAGGGCCTGATCGAGACGCTGGCGAGCCATGTGCTGCTGCACGGCAATGGCTATGTGCAGGTGATTGCGGGCGCGGACGGGATGCCGGCCGAGCTGTTCGCGCTGCGGCCCGAGCGGGTGAGCGTGGAGGCGAATGCGCGCGGCTGGCCGGCGGCCTATCTCTATCGCGTGGGCGAGAGCGTGACCCGGCTGTCGCCCGAGGATGGCGCCGGGCGGACCAGCCTGCTCCATATCCGCGCGCTCCATCCGCTCGACGATCATTATGGCTTGGGCTGTGTCGGCGCGGCGGCGGGGGCGGTGGCGATCCACAATGCCGCCAATGCGGTGACGGTTATACACACATTTCTAACGCTAACTGGTTAGGAACGCGCCACTATGGCCAAGCACGATCACGATTTCCCTAACGCGCAAAAATCCAAGCCCGCCTATTTGTATGCGCGGTTCAGTTCGCTCGCTCAGCGTGAGGGAATCAGCATAGAGCGCCAGCTTGGCTATGGCGCATCCTTTGCCAAAGAACGTGGCTGGAATGTCGTAGAGCAGCTTCGCGATGACGGCAAAAGCGCATTCAAGGGCGCGAATCGCGAGGAAGGCGCAGCACTTTACGAATTCGTGTTGATTTCCACTGAGAAGTGACCCGGGTAGGGCGTAAATTTCCACTAAGAATTGACCCATGTTGAACTCGTCCCTGGCTTTGGCAAGCGAGGGTATATGGAGTGTTGGACATGGCGTTATTGAGCGTTATCCGGCGCTGGCATTTTCGCGATCATCTACCGATCCGGGAGATAGCGCGGCGCACCGGACTATCACGCAACACGATCCGCAAATATTTGCGGTCCGAGACGATCGATCCGCGATTCAAGGTGCCTGATCGACCAAGCAAACTGGATCCATTTGCTGAGCATCTGGCGGCCTGGCTGCGGCGCGAGATGGGCCGATCGCGCAAGCAGAAGCGCACGATCAAGCAGTTTCACGCCGATCTGGTGAGCCTGGGTTATGAAGGATCCTACAACCGGGTTGCCGCTTTTGCTCGGGACTGGCGCGAAGATTATCGGCGCCAGCAACAGATTGGCGGGCGTGGGACATTCGTGCCCCTGTCGTTCGCGCCGGGGGAAGCTTTCCAGTTTGATTGGAGTGAGGACTGGGCAATCATTGCCGGGGTTCGGACCAAGCTGCAGGTCGCGCACTTCAAGCTCAGTTACAGCCGGGCATTCATCGTGCGCGCCTACCTTCTGCAAACCCATGAGATGCTGTTCGACGCCCATAATCACGCCTTCCGCGTGCTGGGCGGCGTGCCGCGCCGGGGTATCTATGACAATATGCGCACGGCCGTCGACAAGGTCGGGCGTGGCAAGGAACGCACCGTCAACGCACGCTTTCTGACGATGGTCAGCCACTATCTGTTCGAAGCCGAGTTCTGTAACCCGGCTGCGGGATGGGAAAAGGGGCAGGTCGAGAAGAATGTCCAGGATGCGCGGCACCGTCTGTGGCAACCCACGCCGCAGGCCGAGAGCCTTGATGCGCTGAACCTGTGGCTGGAGGAGCGCTGCAAGGCGTTATGGGAGGACATCTCTCACGGGATCGAACCCGGGTCGGTTGCCAATGCCTGGGCCGATGAATCTGAGTGTCTGATGGTTGCGGGCAGGCCCTTCGATGGTTTTGTGGAATATCGCAAACGGGTATCGCCGACCTGCCTCATCCACTTTGAGCGCAATCGCTACAGCGTACCGGCCTCTTTCGCCAATCGCACTGTCAGCCTGCGCGTCTATCCTGATCGCTTCCAGGTCGTCGCCGAGGGGCAGCCAATCTGCGCACATCAGCGCATCATCAACCGCTCTCACGACGGTCCAGGTCATACGGTTTATGACTGGCGCCATTATCTGGCGGTCGTGCAGCGCAAACCCGGCGCCCTGCGCAACGGAGCGCCCTTCCTTGAGCTACCCGATGCGTTCCAGCGTCTGCAGCGACATCTGTTGCGCAATCCCGGCGGCGACAGGGAAATGGTCGAAATACTGGCGCTGGTTCTTCATCATGATGAGCAACTGGTGCTGACGGCGGTCACCATGGCGCTGGAGGCTGGCGTTCCGACCAAGACCCATATCCTCAATCTGCTCTATAGGCTGGTCGACGGAAAACCGATCTCCACGCCGCCGGTGACGGCGCCCCAGGCGCTCAAACTGGTCAGCGAGCCGATGGCCAATGTCGAACGCTATGATGATCTGCGCAAGGAGAAGCGTCATGCGTCATGACCCTGCCAGCGGCGCCATCGTCGTCATGCTCCGCAGCCTCAAGATGCATGGCATGGCGCAGGCCGTCACCGATCTCATGGAACAGGGATCTCCAGCCTTCGAAGCCGCCATCCCGATCCTCTCCCAGTTGCTCAAAGCCGAGACAGCAGAACGGGAGGTTCGGTCTGTGGCCTATCAGCTCAAGATCGCGCGCTTCCCTGTCTATCGCGATCTGGCCGGCTTCGACTTTACCAGTAGCGAGGTCAATGAAGCTCTAGTGCGTCAGTTGCATCGCTGCGACTTCATCGACATCGCCGACAATATCGTGCTGGTCGGCGGTCCTGGCACCGGCAAGAGCCATGTGGCAACGGCGCTGGGCATCCAGGCCATCGAACATCATCGAAAGCGCGTCCGCTTCTTCTCGACGGTCGAACTGGTCAATGCGCTCGAGCAGGAAAAAGCACAGGGCAAGGCCGGTCAGATCGCCAATCGCCTCCTGCACTCCGATCTCGTTATCCTGGATGAGCTTGGATATCTGCCGTTCAGTGCTTCAGGTGGCGCGCTGCTCTTCCATCTACTGAGCAAACTCTACGAGCGCACCAGCGTCATCATCACCACAAACCTGAGCTTCAGCGAATGGGCCACCGTGTTCGGCGACGCCAAAATGACCACGGCGCTTCTCGATCGGCTTACCCATCACTGCCACATCCTGGAGACCGGCAACGATAGCTTCCGCTTCAAAAACAGCTCTGCCAAGCAGGCCAGAACCCAAAGGAGAAAACCACGGGTTGACCCACCCATGACACCCGAAACATAATCCGCAGACGGGTCACTTCTCGATGGAAAACCCGGGTCACTTCTCAGTGGAAATCAACAAGATAGCGTCCTTCTCTTCGTTGAGGGTGTCGTTTATGAGGCTCTACGCCCATAACAATCTTCATAGGCTCTACTGTGACGCTGGATGACCCCTCTATCCCTGAGTTCGCATCGTGGCGCAGCTACGAGATTTTTGCTAAGCGAGTTCGCCATTCCAGCCGCTATGTTTGGAGTGATGAAGTCCAAGCATTCCTAGATACGGTTGTGGCTACAATCAGCCAGCGAGACGGCGTTCTACAGGCGGGGCGCATTTTCTATCGCGCTCAGCGCGGCGTTGAATGGGTAGACCGACAGGACGACGACGGAAACTGGATAGGCGAAGACGTCTATGGTTTTGGTGGTAGCCGCATGAAGCCGTTGATAAATCGCGCCAAAGAGGGGCGCGCCAACCCCGCTGGCATTCCTGTCCTCTATATTGGTAGCAACCTCGACACGGCTGTTTCAGAGGTTCGCCCTTGGGTTGGCGCAGAGGTGTCAGTTGCTCGCTGTAAAATCCTCAAGCCGCTTCGCACGTTAGATTTGTCGCTCGGCCACGGCAAGTCATCCTTCAAGTTCAAATTCCTTAATACAGATTTGGAGCCGTCAGCAGAGGACAAGAAGTCTGCTGTGTGGACGGGTATCGACAATGCATTTTCAAAGCCGGTGACACTCTCAGATGATGCCGCAGACTATGTTCCCACTCAAATTCTAGCAGAGCTATTCCGCAGCAGGGGCTACGATGCCATCGCCTACAAGAGCCAGTTTGGCGATGATGATGGGTTTAATATCGCAGTCTTCGACCCTGATGCCGTCGAAATAGCGACGTGCGCCCCTTACAGGGTGAAATCGATCAAAGTGGATGCCGAACAGATCGGTAATGACTGGTTTCGATCTCAATAAGGCATGGTGCAATCCGCTTGCCAATTCGTTCGTCATTTGTTCTCATGGGCGCATGGAACGAATCGACACCCATCAGCTATCAGAGGCCATCCTTCATGCCCCTGCGTGGGCGCGTGTTGGTATCACCATGCCTGACGAGGAAATGAGGGAGAAAGCCGCCACAGAGCTTGCCAACTCCATCCTTGAGCGGCTTTCTGATTATCCCGCGATCCCAGACCCAAACCAATTGAGCCTGTTCAAGTGAGGTTAGCGATGGATGCCTTTATGCCGTCAGGCTCGCATCTTTCTCGAACGCTGCCTCAATGACAAGGCCGTCCAGCGCAAGTGCGGCATTGGCCTGTTCCAACGCAAACTCTCGTAGGTCGTCTGAAACAGGGAAGCCGCGCACAACCGCAGCGCCCCACATCGCTTGCACTGTCTGCTCTACGACTTCTCGCGTCTTACCGTTCACAACCAGAATGTTGATGAGGGGAAGGTTGCGATCGAAGCACCACACGCCCAGCGCTTCCAAGCTATTCAGCATAGGTCGCGCCCAAGCCTGTCCTGGGGGAATTGGCCCTTCATTGAATTCCAGCCAAAGGTCGCCATAGCTGACACGCCCATCGTCAGACGCATGGCTCATAGTCAGGATTTTGCGAGCAACTTCGATCAGCGGATACGGCGAGGCTTTCCTCCGTTGCAGTTCCAGCGCCAGTTCAACCCGTGGCCATTTGCCCCCCTCAGTGACGCCAGCCTTATCGTAGTTGGCGATCATTATGTTGATTTCATCGACGGTCAGTTCGTGAAGCTGCCTAGCCATTAGTCTGCCAAGTCCTCCAGATTCTCAGAAGCCTGCTTGATATGAACCAGCGGCTTAACAAGCGGTAGCCATCGTTCAAAAATGCAATTACGCACGATTGCATTGGGGGGAGTTAAGTGGCGATGGGGCGGCGTTCTCAGCAGGGATTCTTGATAGAGCTTGCCATCGTTGGTGCTTTGGCGGGCGGCGTTTGGATCGAGAAAAACACCAGCATGTCTGGCTTGTTTGTCATCGTGCCGTCGTTGGCTGTGTTGGTCCCGCTCTTCTTCTGGAACTACATGCGCCCCTATGGACGGCGGCATAAATGGCAGCCACGTTCTAATGGCTGGCAACAGCCTCAGAAGCGCGCAATGCCCGCATGGCAGATTTATGGCTTTGCGGGACTGCTGGTAGTCGCCGCGTTCTGCATCGTGTTTTTCTGGCCCACCAATGCGCCATCGCAAGAGACGCACAATGCCTCAGCCAACCGCTTTTCCTGCGCTGTGAAGAGCATCACGGACGGCGACACGCTTCGCTGTGTGGATGGCAATAGGATACGCCTCCATGCTGTCGCTGCGCGTGAAAAGGATGAATCCTGTAGCCCAGGTCATCCATGTCCATCTGCATCAGGCGCAGCAGCAACGGCAAAGCTGACTGAATTAGCGGCTGGCCAAACGCTACAGTGCGAGCAGGTTGGCACCAGCTACAACCGCATAACAGCCGTTTGCTGGAATGAAGCGAACACGGAGATCAATTGCGCCATGGTCCAAAGCGGCACGACCGTCGTTTGGCCAAAGTTCAACGAGCAACGGCGCATTTGTAGCTAGGCGTGACGCAGACGCCGTGCATAAGGCTGGGCTGACCCTTTAGAACCAGTGTTGGAAAATTAAGCTATGAGCGGTGGCAAGGTCGGCGGTGACAACGTGACTTTTATTTACGTTCTGCACAATGAATCTCGCGGAAGCTGCAAAATTGGCAAAGCGAATAATCCAGAGACTCGTGCCAGAAACCTCCAGACTGGCAATGAAGACACACTCAGCCTTGCATTCACATTAGGGGTCGATCCGCGCATAGCTTCCAAAGTTGAACGAAAAGCGCGAGAAATCGCCGTTTACGACCTTAAAAAGCCCAAAACCAGAGAGTGGCTAGGACGCACAAATCCAGAAGAGGCGAAAGAGTGTATTCTGGTGGCTCACGATATCGTCAGAGGGCAAAACTGGGAACAGGTTTCACGCGCCAGAATACGAATGAAGGTGCTTTATACCCGTGATGACGAGGCGGATTACTAAAAGACGATCCCCCCTATCGTTCAGCCTTAAAATTCAATCAGAAAACAGCCTTGGTCGAAAATCCGCAGAAATCTGCGGATTTTAAGTGTGTATAACTGCCACCACTTGCGCGACGGTGTGGAACAAGGCGCTGCTCGACAATGCGGCGCGGCCCTCGGGCGCGATGGTCTATGCGCCGGGCGACGGATCGGTGATGGCGCCCGACCAGTTCGAGCGGGTGAAGCGGGAGATGGAGGTTGCCTTTTCTGGCGCGGCCAATGCCGGGCGGCCGATGCTGCTGGAGGGCGGGCTCGACTGGCGGGCGATGAGCCTGTCGCCGGCCGAGATGGACTTTGTCGGATTGAAGGCGGCGGCGGCGCGGGAGATCGCGCTGGCCTTTGGCGTGCCGCCGATGCTGATGGGGCTGCCGGGCGACAATAGCTACGCCAATTATCGCGAGGCGAACAAGGCGCTGTGGCGGCAGACGATCTTGCCGCTGGTCGGCAAGATCGGCGCGGGACTGGCGCAGGGACTGCAGGGCTGGTGGCCGGGGCTGAGCCTGGCGCCGGATCTGGACGCGGTGCCGGCGCTGTCGGACGAGCGCGCGGCGCTGTGGGAGCGGGTGGCGGGGGCGGATTTCCTGACCGCCGAGGAGAAGAAGGCGATGTTGGGGATCGGCTAGCGCTGACAATGGCCCTGCGCGGTCCAGCGGCCGCCGCTGTCGAGGCAGCGATCCTGCGCGAGCCAGTCGCTTTGCCAGAGGCAGAGGGCGGCGGCGATCAGGACCAGCAGCCCGCCGAGCAGCGCCCGCTTCACCCCCACTTCACAGGGGCCGGGCGAGGCTGTCGAGACGGCAGAAGCCGTTGTCCATGTTCCAGCTGCCGCCCTGCAACAGGCAGTCGCCGGCGCGGAACAGGCCGAAATGCCAGGCGATGAGGCCGAGCGCGAGGATAACGAGGGCGATCAGCAATTTGCGAGGGGTGCGCTTCATGCGGGCCCAGATAGGGGCGCGCGGCGCCCAAGGGAAGGCGGAACCATGAAAGAGGAGATGCTGGCGCGGCTGGTGGCGCAGGCCGAGGGCGCACCGATGGATATCGTCATGATCCGGGCGTTGATCGAGGAGGCGAGCGAACTGGGCGCCGGGCGGGCGCTGGCGCGGCTGGGGCTGGAGGACCGGCGGGCCGAGGCCGACATGCGGGAATTGCGCGAGCTGCTGCGCGCCTGGCGCGACGCGAAGAAGGCGGCGCGCGGGGCGGCGATCGGTTGGGCAGTGCGGATCGTCATGGCGCTGATGCTGCTGGGCATGGCGGTGAAGATGGGCCTCATCGGGCTGGTGAAGGGATGAGCGGGCGGGAGGAGACCGGGGCGCTGCGCTTTGCCGGCTATGCCGCGATCTTCGACCGGGTGGACCGGGGCGGCGATGTGGTGCGGCCGGGCGCATTCGGCGCGGTGACGGCGGCGCAGGTGCCGCTGCTGTGGCAGCATCGGCCCGGCGCGCCGATCGGCCGGATCGAGATGGCGCGCGAGGACCGGCGCGGCCTGCGGGTGATCGGCCGCGTGTCGCGGGCGAGCGCGGCGGGGCGGGAAGCAGCGGCGATGCTGGCGGCCGGCGCGGTCGATGGCCTGAGCTTTGGTTACCGCGTGAAGGCAGCGCGTGGCGCGGGGCCGCGCGAATTGCTGGCGCTGGAGTTGGTGGAGGTGAGCCTGGTGACGCACCCGATGCAGCCGCTGGCGCGGGTGATCGGGGTGGAGGGGGCTAAATGGGATCATTGCTTTTGACCAACGAAATTATTCTGCTTAGATTGGGAGCATGAGCCTTAAATCTTGGCGCTTCATCGCTCTGATCGCTTTGACGGTTTCCGTTACGCTGTCATTTGGATTGCTCTCGCTTTTGGTTCCAACCTACGGAAAATAAGTGAAGGCGCATCAGTCTGCTTGGCTGGGCAGCGCTCTTATGACAGCATTGCTGCAGCACAGATGATTGGTCGTCTGGATTTAGTCTCATTTTTGCTCACAGTTGGAGGGTTGCTGCTCGCGGTTTTCGCGTTCATGGGATTTTGGATGATACGGCGTGAAGCATTGGATGAGGCGGCTCGCGTCGCTGCGGATGAAGCTCGTCGTATTGCGCAAAATTATTACGCGGCGGCACCTGCAGCCAAAACAAATGGTGACAATTTTAATCCGTCGCCCCATATCGGAGGAGCTTCGGAGGTCCAGCCGTCTTTTGATCCTTCCAAAGTGAGTATTGCCGGCGCAGTTGAAGAAACGGGAGCGACAGATGCTTAATCTCAACGCCGCTCTCGACGTGGTTCGAGAGCATCAACGAAAAATTCCGGTTAAAACGGTTGATATTGCCAATGAACTTGGGATTAAAGTTTATAAGGTTCCGAACTGGCCATCTGATCTGTCTGGAATGGTGCGCAAAAATCCAGAGAGTCGTGGTGGTTTTGACATATTCGTAAATCAGGATCACCCGGAGGTGCGCCGTAGATTTACTATTGCTCATGAGATTGCTCACGTAATCCTTCACCCTCATTTGATAGGTGATGGAATTACGGATGATGCTCTTTTGAGGTCTGGATTGTCGAATTCCGTGGAAGCTCAAGCAAACCGTTTGGCAGCAGATATTTTGATGCCACGTGAGAAATTAAATGAGTTTATATCTAACGGTGTGACAAGCGTTGCGCAGTTAGCAAAGACTTTTAACGTGTCTGAACAATCCATGGCAATTAGGCTTGGAGTTCCTCAGTAGTTTCATTTCTATTGCGGATAATTTCAGGGCGGTCCCATTGGGGCCGCCTTTTTTCGTTTTGGCAAGCGGGAGATGGTTATGACGGAAGTGGTGACGGACGGGCTGGAGGGCGCTTTCGAGGCGGTGGCGCAGGGCGAGCGGATCGCGGCGCTGGAGGCGCAACTGGGGGCGATGCGGGTGCAGATGGGGCGGCCGGCGCTCGATGGGGTGAAGGGCGGCGAGGTCGACCCGGCGCGCGGCGCCTTTGTCGAGCGCTATCTGCGGCAGGGACTGGAAGCGGGGGTGGAGCTGAAGAGCTTTTCCGGCGCCAGCGGGGCGGCGGGCGGCTATGCGGTGCCGCGCGAGATCGACCAGTTGATCGGTTCGACCTTGAAGGCGATCTCGCCGATCCGCGGTATCGCCAATGTCGTGCGGACCGGGACGGCGGGCTATCGCAAGCTGGTGACGGCCGGCGGCATCGTGTCGGGCTGGGCGAGCGAGACCGGCGCGCGGGCCGAGACGGGTACGCCGAGCTTCAACGAGATCGCGCCGCCATCGGGTGAGCTGTACGCCAATCCGGCGGCGAGCCAGGCGATGCTGGACGACGCGCAATTCGATGTCGAGGGCTGGCTGGCGGGCGAGATTGCCCGCGAGTTCGCGGTGGCGGAGGGAGAGGCCTTCGTCAACGGCAATGGCACCAACAAGCCCAAGGGCTTCCTGACCTATACCACCACCAGCGAGGCGGACAGCGTGCGCGCGTTCGGATCGCTGCAATATGTGGCGTCGGGCGCAGCGGGTGGCTTTGCCGCGACCAACCCGCAGGATAAGCTCATCGACCTGGTCCAGAGCCTGCGCGCGCCCTATCGCCAGGGGGCGAGCTTCGTGATGAACTCGGCGACGCTGGCGGCGATCCGCAAGATGAAGACCAGCGACGGCGCTTTCATCTGGCAGCCGGGGCTGGCGGCCGGGCAGCCGGCGACGCTGCTGGGCTATCCGGTGGTCGAGGCGGAGGACATGCCCGATATCGCCGCGAACAGCCTGTCGATCGCCTTCGGCAATTTCCAGGCCGGCTATGTCATCGCCGAACGCAGCGACACCAGCATCCTGCGCGATCCGTTCAGCAACAAGCCGTTCGTCCATTTCTACGCGGTGAAGCGGATCGGTGGCGCGGTGGCGAACAGCGAGGCGATCAAGTTGATGAAGTTCGCCGCTTCGTAAACGAGCCGGCGGCAAGCTGATGAAGTTTGCTGCTTCGTAACGGTGTCGGGGGTGGGGGACAGCCCCCACCCCAACCCCTCCCCTGAAGGGGAGGGGCTTTTTTGCTTTGTGGGGGAGCGGGGCGTGGTGATCAGTGAGGGGGCGATCAGCGAATGGGTGATGGCGGACCTGGTGCGCGAGGTCTGTTTCGATGTCGGCGATGGGCCATTGCTGCTGGGCGGGGCGTTGGCGGGCTACCGCGCCTTTGCCGATGCGCTGGGGGCGCGCGCGCGCTTTCCCTACATGATCGTCGGGGTGGATGATCCGGCGGCGTGGGAGGCGGGCAGCGGCACGCTGGATGGCGAGGGGCGGCTGGTGCGCGAACCGATGGCGTCGTCGGCCGGGGGCGGGGCGGTCAGCTTTGCGCCGGGCGAAAAGCGGGTCGGGCTGGTGCTGCACAGCGGCTGGATCGCGGCGGTCGAGGGGCATGACGGTGCGCGGCGACTGGCGGGCACTGGTGCTGGAGCCGGGAATGATCGTGGCGCTGGCCGATGCGCCGGGGCTGTGGCGGATCGAGGAACGGGAATGGGAGGCGATGGCGGTGCGGCTGGCGCTGCGGCGGCTGGCGGGGGCCGGCGGGAGCGCGCCGGGCAGCGTGTCGTCGGGCCAGATCGTGCGGCAGCTGGATGCGCCGCATGGTCCCACCCGGCTGATGCTGGCGGACCTGCCGCGCCTGACCGAGGGGGTGGCGAACGGGCCGCAACTGGTGGCGGCGGCGAGCGGCGGGCCGGGCTGGCGCAGCGCGGCGCTCTATGCGCTGGATGCGGGCGGGACCGCCGAGCCGATCGGGCGGACGGCGCTGCGCGCGGTGATGGGGCAGATCGACGCCGCCTTGCCGCCGGGCAGCACGTTGCTGCTCGACATGGTGAACAGCCTGTCGGTGACATTGCTGGCCGAGGATATGGAACTGGCGAGCGCGGACGGCGCGGCCTTGGCGCAGGGGCGCAATCTGTGCCTGGTGGGGCAGGAACTGGTCCAGTTCGGCCGGGCAGTGCGGACCGGGCCGGCCAGTTATCGGCTGGAGGCGCTGCGGCGCGGGCTGCGCGGTACGGAATGGGCGATGGCAGGGCAGGAGGCTGGCACGCCCTTCCTGCTGATCGAGGCGGACCGGCTGGTCGATCCGCTGGCGGTGGCGGGGATGGAGGGGGATATCGGCGCGGCGATGCGTCTGCTGGCGATCGGCATCGGCGACGTGGAACCCGCGACGGCGGAAGTCATGATCGACGGCGCGGCGCTGGTGCCGCCGGCGCCGGTGCATCTGAACGCGGTGCTGGACGGAGCAGGCGGATGGCGGATCGGCTGGACCCGGCGCAGCCGGGCGGGATGGCGATGGAGCAGTGGTGGCGACGTGCCGCTGGCGGAGGAAAGCGAGCGCTATGAGCTGCGGGTGCTGGACGGGGCGCGGTTGGTGCGGCGGGCCGAGGTGACGGAACCGGGCTGGACCTATGATGCGGCGATGATCGCGATGGATGGCGTGAGCGGGCCGCTGAGCATGGACGTGCGGCAGGTCGGCACGCGGGCGCTGGGGCGGCCGGGGATGATCGAGATGCTGCTGTGAGGAGGCGAGGATGATGAACGAGACGAGCGATCGCTGGGCGCTGCCGCTGCTCCATGCCGGGCAGGCGCAGAAGGAAATCATGCATAATGAGGCGCTGGCGCGGATCGACATGCTGCTGCACGGGGTGGCGGAAAGCGCCGACCTGGCTGTGCCGCCGACGGCGCCGGTTGCCGGGCAATGCTGGATCGTGGCGGCGGGGGCGAGCGGTGCCTGGGCCGGGCGGCAGGAACATGTCGCTGGCTGGACCGAAGGCGGCTGGCGTTTCGTCGCGCCACGCGCCGGATTGCGGTTGGCGGTGACGGATCGCGGCCATGCCATGGTGCATGACGGTACGGCATGGCGGGATGATGCGGTGCGCAGCGAAGGATTTTATGTCGCCGGCCAGCAAATTGTCGGCGCGCGCCAGCCCGCGATCACCGGGCCAACCGGTGGAACGACCGTCGATAGCGAGAGTCGTGGCGCAATTGCCGCGATATTGGCCGCTTTGCAGGCTCATGGCCTGATCTCCATGTAATTCTGGAGTATCGGCGATCTTTTCATGGAGAGGGGTAGGTATTAGCTTGGAGGCGAGCCTGGGGGATGTCCCTACTGCGTTATTTTTGCAACGGTTTCACGAATTGTGGACTTGCCATGAAACCTTCTTGCCGATACATGGTTTCAGCAGTCCTTCGTGACACTTTTGAAAGGGGAATTCAAATGCGGAAGCTTGCCCTCGCGGCTGCGCTTGCGACCAGTGCCCTGGCCACCCCGGCCTTGGCGCGCGACAACAGCTGGTATGTCGGCGTCGACGCCGGCGTAATGATCGTTGAAGATCAGGACATCACCTTCACCCCCGGTAACGGTACCGTAGCCAGCAACACCGTGGCGGCTGACTACCATAAGGGTTATGATTTCGACGCCAATATCGGCTACGACTTCGGCGGCTTCCGCCTCGAAGCCGAAGCTGCCTACAAGCGCGCCAAGGTCGACCTCGACGATAGCGGCTTCGGCGGTGCGGCCTCGGCCCTCTCGTTCATGCTGAACGGCCTGCTCGACTTTGGTCCCGATGACGGCCTGCAGGGCTTCGTCGGCGGCGGTGTCGGCGTGTCGCGTGGCAAGCTGGCCAACGACCTGGTGAACGACAGCGACACCGGTTTCGCCTGGCAGGCGATCGCCGGCGTGCGTTACCCGGTCACCAACAATGTCGACGTCTCGCTGAAGTATCGCTTCTTCAACCAGGACGACATCAAGCTGATCCCGGCCTACACCACCATCGGTGGCCCCGCCGGTTCGGAAGCCAGCACCAAGCTGCGTACGCACAGCCTGCTGCTCGGCCTGACCTACAACTTCGGCGCTCCGGCTGAGCCTGCTCCGCCGCCCCCGCCGCCCCCGCCGCCCCCGCCGCCCCCGCCGCCGCCTCCGCCGCCCCCGCCGGCGCCGGAATGCTCGCCTGGGCCGTACATTGTCTTCTTCGAATGGGACAAGTCGGACATCACGCCTGACGCCGCCACCATTCTGGACAACGCGGTTTCGGCCTACAGCGCTTGCGGCAACGCCCAGGTCATGCTGGCCGGTCACGCTGACCGTTCGGGCGCAGCCTCGTACAACGTTGGTCTGTCGCAGCGTCGCGCTGACGCCGCCAAGGCCTATCTCGCCTCGAAGGGTATCCCTGACGGTGTGATGACCACCCAGGCCTTCGGTGAATCGAAGCCGCGCGTCGACACCGCGGACGGCGTTCGCGAAGTCCAGAACCGTCGCGTGGAAATCAGCTACGGTCCGGGTTCGGGTCAGTAAGAAATTTCCGTCCTTCGGGATGGAATATGAAGAGGGGCCGGTCGCAAGATCGGCCCCTTTTTCTTGTCCTGCGTCGCGCGCGCTGACCTGTCGTGCGTTGGAGTCTGTCGCGATCCGGGGGGGAATGGATATCTGTCCGGCATGTCATGTGCTGGGCAGCGTAGACGATCGGCGCATGGGCGGCTGATCATGTCTGCGCTCATGGCCGGCCAGCTATTTGCCGGGGCGAACCGATAACGCTGCGATCCGGATTGCTACCGGGCTTCGGCCTGACATATGACACATCGCGATTTCAGGCTATTGCCTCCGGACGGCTCTTGGGGGCGGTGAAGGAGGGGCGTCAGCATGGATGCCATGCTATCTCCCTGCTTTTATTGCGAACGATATGCAGAAGGGCATGACAAACCGGATCGGATCGGCAACAAAGACGCGTCTGCCGCGTTCGCGCAGTTGTTTCCGTGATCGGGAGTTTGCCATGAAGACCGCCGCCCTGTTCCTTGCCCTGCCTTTGCTCGCTGCCGTGACGGCCTGTGCCGCGACCAGCCAGAGCGCGCCCGCCGCGCCGACCGCCAAGGCCAAGCTGGCCGCTGGCGATGGCAGCGCGCGCGGCACCGCCGTGGTGACCCAGGCAGGCGATGGCCTGCATGTGGTGGTCAAGGCGCAGGGGCTGACGCCGGGCATCCACGCGGTGCATATCCACACCACCGGCGTCTGTACGGGGCCGGACTTCACCAGCGCGGGGGGGCATTGGAACCCGACCAGCCATCAGCATGGCAAGGATAATCCGCAGGGCATGCATATGGGCGACATGCCCAACATGCAGGCCAAGCCTGACGGCAGCGGCGAGATCGAATATGTCGTGCCAGGCGGCACGATCAGCGACGGCGCGACGCCGCTGCTGGATGCCGATGGCGCGGCCATCGTGATCCATGCCCAGGCCGACGATTACAAGAGCGACCCGACCGGTAATGCCGGCGGCCGCGTCGCCTGTGGCGTGCTGAGCGTCGGCTGAGCCATGATTGCCCCGGCGTCCGCGTCAATCGTCGCGGACGCCGGGATGACCGTCTGCGCGATAGGTTTCGACTATGTGATAGCTCGAGCCGGCATGGCCGAGCCGGCTTTCATAGAGACTGAATTCGTCCACGGTGAAGGCGGGCGATGCAAGGCCGGCGTGCAGCGCCAGGAAGGGCGCGATGTCGCCGCCGTGCCGACTGAAGCGGGCGAGGGTGATGTGCGGCAGATAGGCGCGGGCTTCGGGCGCGATGCCGGTCGATGTGCAGGCGCGATCCACCTTGGCATGAAGATGGGCGAGCGGATCGCGCGGCTGCACCCCGGCCCATAAGGTGTCGACCACGCCGCGCCGATCGAAATAGCCGGTGCCGGCGACCGTGATGGTGAATGGCTGGAAGCGGACGCCAGCGAGCGCATCGGCGATATCATCTGCCTGATGGCGATCCACTTCCCCGATGAAGCGCAGGGTCAGGTGCAACTGGCCATCATCCTGCGAGCGCGCGCCTAGGATGCCGGCCATCTGGGCCAGAAGCTGGCTGCGGATCGTGGCAGGCGGACGGGTGGCGACGAACAGGCGGTGCATGAGGAGTAGATAGGGAGAAAGGTGGCGTGCGGATAGGGGCGGGGTGGCGCGGGAGAATGGGCGCAATGTCGGCGTCGCGCTTTGACGGCTGACGACCATCTATTGCCGCTCATAGGTCGATTTTTTGATGCCACTAGCGGACATTCGTTCGCTGGGTAATATCGATGGATGGATGACGGCAGATACCGGGGTGGTGGAACGCGGGGTGGCAAGTGGGGCTGCGGCATGTCGTTGCTCATCACCCTTCCGATCTTCACCATCCTCTTAATGGTGGAGGGCTTGGGTGACTGCGCACCTGATATTCCATGCGGTAAGGGCTTTTGGTCGCACGTCATGCTGCCATCCGCTGCGGTTGCGCTCATCACAGGGCTAGCGGTTCGGTGGCTAGTAAATCGGCTAATCCGGAAAGGTGGATGACGACCAGAAATAGACCTTGGGCTGACTCTGATTTACTATGAATAGCCGACGTCAATCAGCAAGTTTGCAGGCTCCATTGCTCCGGCCCGGTCCATGAGATTTGCGTGTAAGAACCGCGGCATAGCCCTCGGTCCCGGAGGTCGTTCATAACTTCGCTAGGCGACCAACCTGGCCCCGCGCTGAAAGCTAACTCCATGTCGCGAAGCTTTGCTGCGAGGGCAGCAAATTCCTCAAATGCCATTGGCCCTGAGCAACGAAATTCGAATCCGGCACCGTCAGCGATCTTCCCGAAGCCCAACCCTAGAAGACGATCAGCAAAAACGGGAGTCGCCCCTTGAATGGTCACCCGTTTGAAGTCGAAGGATGCAACGTAAGGCGGCAGGGTATCATTGAGTAGCCCCTAGATTTCTGGACGCCTTCTATCCTAATTTTGAGGACAGGAGACGACGATGGGGAAGCCCAATTTCAGCGATGAGTTCAAGCGTGATGCGGTGGCCCAGATCACCGAGCGCGGGTATCCGGTATCGGAGGTTTCCGAGCGGCTCGGCGTCAGTCAGCATTCGCTGTAGGCATGGAAGCGGCAACTGGCGAAGGTGGTGCCTGGCGATGCCGGCAAGGATGCTGAGATCCGCCAGTTGAAGCGCGAGCTGGCTCGGGTGACCGAGGAGCGCGACATCATAAAAAAAGCCACCGCGTATTTCGCCAGGGATGCAAAGTGAGATACGCATTTGTTGCCGAGCATCGTGACCAGTTCGGGGTTCGATCGATGTGTCGGTGCCTGCGCATCCAACCCAGCGGCTTCTATGCCTGGCAGAAGAACCCGCTGAGCCAACGGGCCCGGGAAGATGTTCGGCAGACGAAGTTGATCCGGCAAGTCTGGAACGACAGCGGCAAAGTCTATGGCTACCGCAAGTTGCACGACGACCTGCTGGATCAGGGCGAGACCTGCTGCCCAAACCGTGTTGCCCGGTTGACCAGGCTGGCAGGTATCAAGGCGCAGATCGGCTACAAGCGTCGGCCGGGGAGCTATAGCGGCAAGCCATCCCTGGCGGTCGACAATACTCTGGACCGGCAGTTCGACGTCGCTGCCCCCGATCGGGCCTGGGTGACAGACATCACCTACATCCGGACCCTGGAGGGCTTTGCCTATCTGGCCGTCGTGATTGATCTCTATTCCCGCCGCGTGGTGGGCTGGTCGCTGCAGAGCAGGCAGACCACCGATGCGGTGCTTCAGGCGCTGCACATGGCGGTATGGCGGCGCAAGCCGAAGCAACGGGTGCTGATCCACTCGGATCAGGGCTCGCAGTTTACCAGCATGGACTGGGCGGCCTTCATCCGGGCTCACAATCTTGAGCATTCGATGAGCCGGCGCGGCAACTGCCATAACAACGCCGTCGCCGAGAGTTTCTCCTCCTCGCTCAAGCGTGAGCGCATCCGGCGCCGCACCTACAAAACACGCGATGAAGCCCGGCAGGACGTGTTCGATTACATCGAGATGTTTTACAACCCGGTGCGCAAGCAGGTCAGGAACGGGATGCTGTCCCCCGCACAGTTCGAACGGCAGCAGATTTTGAAAGCAGAAGGCGTCTAGAAAACTAGGGGCTACTCAATCGGGCGACTGCGCCGCTTCCTGCCGCGCAAAACCAACCTCGACGCCATCGATCAGGCAAGCATTCTCGCTGCCGCCCACCAATATAACCATACGCCCAGGAAATGCCTCGACTTCAAAACGCCCGCCGAGGCATTCTCTCAATGTCAGTCACATGTTGCACTTCAAACGTGAGTCCACACCCCAGCCTTCGCTGGGGTGACGAAATAGGGGAGTGTCCGCTAGCCGCTCATCTTGGTCTTTTGATGGCTGGTGCACTCGTGCAGGCGGTTTGGGGCCGGATGTCTCGACAGGCTCGAAACGAACGGCTGTTGCTATTTTTGTCGCCTTCCTATTAACTCCGACAAATGATGAGGATGACATGGAAGGCCAGCCGCCGCGATATGCTCGCGGGCGGCGTGGCGGGGCTTGCGGCTGCTGGCGCAGTGCGGGCGGGGGCAGTTCCGGCGGAAGCGGGAAAAGCGGTGCTGGCGCCGCGTCCGCCGATGGGATGGAATAGCTGGAACAGCTTTGCCACCACCATCACCGAGGCGCAGGCGCGCGAGACCGCCGGGATCATGGCGGAAAAGCTGCTGCCCTTCGGCTATGACATCTTCACCGTGGACATTCAGTGGTATGAGCCCGAGGCGTCGAGCTATACCTACAACGCCAAGCCCAGGCCGGCGATGGACGGCTATGGCCGGATGATCCCGGCGCCCAATCGCTTCCCCTCCAGCGCCGGCGGCAAGGGCTTCACCCAGCTTGCCAGGGACGTGAATGCGCTGGGCATGAAATTCGGCATCCATGTGATGCGCGGCATTCCGCGCGCGGCGGTGGAGCAGAATCTGCCGATCTTGGGGACGAAATATCGCGCGGCAGACATTGCCGACAGGAAGAGCATCTGTAGCTGGAACCCGGACATGTATGGCGTCGACATGACGCGGCCGGGCGCGCAGGCCTATTATGACAGCATCTTCCGCCTCTATGCCGACTGGGGCGTCGATTTCGTCAAGATGGACGATATGAGCCGGCCCTATGACGCCCATGCGGCGGAGATTGAGGCGGCGCACAAGGCGATCGTTGCTACCGGGCGGCCGATCATCCTCAGCCTCTCGCCCGGCGAAACGCCGGTGATGCGTGGCGATCATGTGCGGAAATATGCGCAGATGTGGCGCATTTCCGACGATTTCTGGGATGACTGGGCGATGCTGGAGGCGCAGTTCACCCGGCTGGAAAACTGGACGCCCTATCGCGGGCCGGGTTCATGGCCGGATGCGGACATGCTACCGCTGGGGCGGCTGGCGCTGGGCGAGCGCGATACCCGCTTCACGCCGGACGAGCAGCGGACGCTGATGACCCTGTGGGCGATCGCGCGGTCGCCGCTGATCATGGGCGGCGATCTGCGGCATCTGGATGCGGCGACGTTGGCGCTGCTGACCAACAAGGAGGTGATCGCGGTTAATCAGGCGAGCACCGACAATCAGCCCCATTATATCGAGGATGGCGGGCGCATCTGGTCGGCGAAGGCGGAAGGGAGCGCGGATCGCTATGTCGCCTTGTTCAACGTTAGCGACAAGCCGCGCGAGGTCTGGATCAGGCTGCGCGATCTGGGGCTGAACGGTCCGGTGGCGGTGCGCGACCTGTGGGCCGGGCAGGCACTGGGGCAGCAGGCGGACCGGATATCGGTGACGCTGCCGCCGCATGGGGCGGGACTGTATCGGCTGAGCGCTGCATAAGTATCTCCCCTCCCTTTCAAGGGAGGGGATCAAGGGGTGGGTGGCGAACGAAGTGAGCCTCCTGCGGAGGCGCCCACCCCCGGCCCCTCCCTGGAAGGGAGGGGAGTAAGGGGCTTACTTCCGGACCGCCGCGCTCTTGTCGCGGATGGCCTTGAATTCGGAGCCGGTTTTCCATTCGGGCCAGCGGGCCGAGAAGGCGAGGTCGCGGCCGATGTCATACATCAGGTCGACATCCTGCGCGGCGCCATCCAGCTTCCATGTATCGTCGACCGCGTCGCAGGCCTGGTGATAGCATTTGCCGGTATAGGCATCGATCCATGCCTGGCCGGCGGCGCGGCCGCCGTCGACCATGTCGGATGCACCGGCAAGGCCCATCATCAGCAGCACGGGCACGCCGCGCTTGGCCATGGAGAAATGGTCGGCGCGGTAGAAGAGACCGCGTTCGGGCAGGCTTTCCTGGGTGATGACGCGACCCTGCTTGGCCGCGAACTTGGCGAGATCGTCCTCCAGGACATTCTGGCCCTTGCCGATCAGGATCACGTCCTTGGCCTTGCCGGCGGTCTGGAGCACGTCGATGGTGAGGTTGGCGACCGTCTTGTCGAGCGGGTAGACCGGGTTCTGGGCATAAAATTCCGACCCCAGCAGGCCGCGTTCCTCCGCCGTCCAGGCGGCGAAGACGATCGAGCGATCGGGGGCGGGGCCGGCCTTGAAGATGCGGGCTATCTCGAACAGGCCGGCCATGCCGAGCGCGTCGTCATTGGCGCCGGCACGATAGATGCGGCCCTGCGCGTCGGGCGCACCCTTGCCATAGGCGTCCCAATGGGCGCCATACATGACCGTCTCGTCCGGGCGCTTGGCGCCGGGAATGCGGGCGATGACATTGGCGCTCTTCACCACTTCCTGGGTGACCGGGAAGGCGGCGGAGAAGCTGGCCCCCTTGAGTTCGACCGGCTTGAATTTCGCTGAGCGGGCCTGCTTGCGCAGCGCGGCCAGATCCTGACCGGCGCCGGCGAACAGCGCCTTGGCCGCCTCGCCCTCGACCCAGCCCTGCACCTGCAGGCTGGTCAGCTTGTCGGCGGGGCGGACGAGGTCGTAATTCTCGCCGCCGGGGCTGACGACGACGTTCCAGCCATAGCCGGCGCCCGGCGTGTCATGGATGATCAGCGCGCCGATCGCGCCGTGGCGGGCGGCCTCCTCGAACTTGTAGGTCCAGCGGCCATAATAGGTCATGGTCTTGCCGCCGAACTTGCCGAACGGGTCTTCGCCCTTCGCGGCTTCAAAGTCCGGGTCGTTGATCAGGAAGACGGCGATCTTGCCCTTCAGGTCCACGCCCTTGAAATCGTCCCAGCCGCGTTCCGGGGCGGAGACGCCATAGCCGACAAAGACCATCGGCGCGTTGGCAACGGCGACCTTGTCCTTGGGCTGGAGGGTCGAGAGATAAACCTGCTTGCCAAAGGTCCAGGGGGTGGCGGTGCCATTTTGCGCGACCGACAGGCTTTCCGACTGGCCAAGGCGGGTATGGAGCAGGGGCACGGTCTGTACCCACTGGCCGTCCGGACCACCCGGTTCCAGCCCCAGTTGCTCGAAGCGGGCGACGAGATAGCCGATCGTGCGCTCTTCCCCGACGGTGCCGGGCGCGCGACCCTCAAACAGGTCGGATGCCATGGTGCGGACCGACTGTTCCAGCTTGGCCGGATCGGTTTTCGCCGGATCGGTCTGGGCATTGGCGGGGAAGGACAGGGTGGCAAGGCCAAGGGCCAGGAGGGGGAGGGCGTGTTTCATCCCCGTGCCTTAACCCCCGCACAGGGCGTGGGAAAGGGCCGTTTCAGAACTCGATATCCAGTTCCTCGATATCGTCAGGTTCGGCACGGGCGGCGTCGATCCATTCGCGCATCAGCGGCCAGCCGTTGATGGTGTCGCAGTAGGCCGCCGACCTGGGTGAGAGTGGCACGGCATAGGTGAGGAAGCGCTGCGCCACCGGTGCGAACATGGCGTCGGCCACGGTGGGCTTTTCGCCGAACAGCCAGGGGCCGCCATAGGCGTCCAGGCATTCGGTCCAGATCGTCTCGATCCGCTCGATATCGGGCTTGGCGCCCGAGAAGATCGGGAAGCGGTCATGGCGAACCTTGAGGTTCATCGGCAGGGCAGAGCGCAGATTGGCGAAGCCCGAATGAATTTCGCCCGAGACCGATCGGCAATGAGCGCGGATGATGCGTTCGGCAGGATACATGCCGACCTGGGGATAGAGTTCGTGCAGATATTCCGCGATTGCGAGCGTGTCCCAGACGCTCGCCCCTTCATGGGTGAGGCGCGGCACCAGCACCGATGGGGACAAGAGCAACAGTTCGGCGCGATTTTCCGGATCATCGATGGCGATGATCCTTTCCTCCACCTTCAGCCCGGCGAGCCGGCACAAGAGCCAGCCGCGCAGCGACCAGGAGGAATAGTTCTTGCTGGACAGAGTGAGTTCCGCGACGGCCATCCATGCTCTCCCGATACACGGTTCCCGGCCCCCAAACGCAAAATCGCAGGGGCGGTTCCCTGGCAGACATGCCGAATGTTATTTTCCATCATTCATGATGCAGTGCAACATGAAAAGCATGTATAGCGTTTAAGGGAAGAACCGAGTCGTCTCCCCCAGGTTGAACAAGGTTGTTTTGGTAATATGCGAATGCTTTACGACGGTTACCAGGCCATGGAAGACATGCTGGCCCCGGCTCGCTTCGGGGCGCAGATGGCGCTGGCGATGCGCGACCATATGGGTCCGGTCGCCGACTGGCCGATGCCGCGCCGCATGTTCGCGCTGATGGACGTGTTCCAGGGCGCGCGTATGACCCACAAGCGCCCCGCCTATGGCATTGACCGCGTCCAGACCGGCAATGCCGAGGTCGAGGTGCGCGAGGAGATCGTGCTCGACCTGCCGTTCGGCGACCTGCTGCATTTCGTGAAGGACGATGTTGAGACCGCCCAGCCCAAGGTGCTGGTGGTGGCGCCGATGTCGGGGCATTTCGCCACCCTGCTGCGCAGCACGGTGGCGACGCTGTTGCAGGACCATGACGTCTATATCACCGACTGGAAGAATGCCCGCGATGTGCCGATGGAAGCGGGGCGCTTCGGTTTCGACGAATATGTCGATTATGTGATCCAGTTCCTGCAGGATATCGGCCCCGGCGCCCATCTGGTGTCGGTGTGCCAGCCCTGCGTGCCGGCGCTCGCCGCGGTGGCGCTGATGTCCGAGGATGAGGATGCGGCGACGCCCAGGTCGATGACCCTGATGGGCGGGCCGATCGATCCGCGCGCGGCACCGACGGTGGTCAACGAACTGGCGAACGAGAAGCCGATCGAATGGTTCGAGGAGAATCTGATCTCCACCGTGCCGTTCCGCTATGCCGGGCGCGGGCGCGAGGTCTATCCCGGATTCCTGCAACTGTCCGCCTTCATGTCGATGAACATGGAACGGCACGGGTCGCAGCATCGCGAACTCTATCAGTTGCTGGCCGACGGCAAGACGATCGAGGCGGACAAGATCAAGACTTTCTACCAGGAATATTTCGCGGTCCTCGACATGACCAAGGAATTCTACCTGGAAACGGTCGACATGGTGTTCCAGCGCATGTTGCTGGCCAAGGGCGAATTGACGGTCCATGGCCGGGCGGTGAACCCCGGCGCGATCCGCAAGACCGCGCTGCTGACGGTCGAGGGTGAAAAGGACGATGTCTGCGCGGTTGGCCAGACGTCGGCCGCCCATGGCCTGTGCACCGGCCTGCGGCCGCATCTGAAGCGCCATCATCTGCAGCCGGGCGTTGGCCATTATGGCGTGTTTTCCGGCAGCAAATGGGAAAAGCAGGTCTATCCCCAGGTGCGCAACATGATCCTGGCGATGAACTGATCCTCCCTGCTTGCGGGGAGGGGGACCGCGCCCGGAGGGCGTAGCCCTCATGACTATCAAGCCGAATTGGGAAAGGGCGCGCCAACTGGCACGCCCCCTCCACCACCGCCGTTGGCGGTGGTCCCCCTCCCCGTGCCGGGGAGGAATTAGGCGGCTGCGCGATTGAGATAGGGCAGGCGGCTGGCGAGCGCCGGCGGCAGGCCGGTGACGATCGCGGCACGGGCGCGGTGCCAGAAGGCCGAGAGCAGCAGCAGCGTGCCGCCGATCACCAGCGCGGTGAGCGCGGCGGACAGTTCGACCGCGCCGACCTTCTGGAACAGGCTGTAGAGTGCATAGAGGACATAGGCGAGGCTGGAGACCAGCAGGGCGCGGCGGTCGATCGCCAGCGCCACCAGGCCGAAGGCGAGATAGAGCAGGATCACCAGGAAGGCCTGTCCCGCATCGACCAGCCCATGGGTGATGCCCAGCAACTGGAACAGCGAATGGGCGATCATCGGTGCGGCGGTCAGGTGCAGCCAGAAGGCGACGTCGGAGCGGCGGCTGGTGCGGCCCGGATCGCTCATGTCCCAGCGCATGGCGAGGGTGAAGATGGCGAGGCCGGCGATCAGAAGCAGGATGAAGGGCAGGGTGTGGCTGAACGGGATCAGCCACATGGCAAGGCCGCCAACGATCGCGGCCGCGCCGGCAGCACCGGCGGCGACGGTGATCGGCACCATGAAGCGGCGCCAGTGGAACCAGGCGGCGATGGCGGCGCTGAGGCCGGCGAGCGAGGCGACCAGGCCCGCGCCGTCATTCTGCGCGTCGGGGATCATCGGTCCGATCAGCAGCGCTGCGGTGAAGGCGATGCCGCCGACAAAGGCGAGCAGCAGCAGGATCGAAGGCAGCGCCATGCGCAGGCGTCGCGTGAAATATTCAGCGAGGCCCCAGGCGGTGCCGGCGACGAACAGGCCGGACACGAAGGAGGGCTGGTGCGGGGTGGTGATGCCGAGGTGAACCTCGTTTCCGAGTCCCGCGACCGCGACCAGCAGGATCACCGAGGCGATGGCGACGAAAATATCGTTGAAGCCGGTCAGCAGGCGAAAATGTTCCTCGTCCACCGAACTGGCGCGCAGCCCGGCGACATGGTCGCGCAGCGCCTGGGCGCTGGCGGGCGTCAGCGCGCCGGCCGCTACGGCATCTTGCAGATCGCTCTCGCTATACATTCTGGGGCACTCCTTGTCGGGCCTGGATCGAGATCATAGCATTGCTGTATTGCTTGAGCAATACGGTTGATTTTGGCCTTTTTCCGGGCGCGGAGCGATGATAGCGCGGTTCGAACAGATAAAGGAGAGACCCCGATCATGACCCTGCCGGCTTCGCTTCAAGGCCGTTTGTCCCTGCCGCTGATCGGGTCGCCGATGTTCATCATCTCGCAGCCGGAACTGGTGATCGCCCAGTGTCGGGCCGGCATCGTCGGTGCCTTTCCATCGCTCAATGCGCGCCCCTCCGGCACGTTCGAGGCCTGGTTGCAGCAACTGGGGGCGGAACTGACCGATCAGGACGCGCCCTTTGCCGTCAATCTGATCGTCCATCGCACCAATGCGCGGCTGGAAGAGGATCTGGCGCTGTGCGTCAAATATAAGGTGCCGATCGTCATCACCTCGCTGGGCGCGCAGGAGAAGGTGAATGAGGCGATCCACAGCTATGGCGGCATCGTGCTGCACGACGTCATCAACAATGTCTTTGCCAGGAAGGCGATCGAAAAGGGCGCCGATGGCCTGATCGCGGTGGCGGCGGGGGCGGGCGGTCATGCCGGCACGCTGTCGCCCTTTGCCCTGGTCCAGGAAATCCGCGAATGGTTCGACGGGCCGCTGGCGCTGTCGGGCGCGATCGCGACCGGCCGGTCGATCGCGGCGGCGCGGATGATGGGCGCGGACCTTGGCTATATGGGGTCGCCCTTCATCGCCACGACCGAGGCGAATGCGCTCGACGCCTACAAGGACATGATCGTCGACAGCGCATCGGCCGACATCGTCTATTCCGACGTCTTCACCGGGGTGCTGGGCAATTATCTGCGCCCCAGCATCGTCGCGTCGGGGCTGGACCCGGACAAGTTGCCCAAGGCGGCCGACATGGATTTCGCCAGCCTGGCCGGCGACAAGAAGGCGTGGCGCGACGTGTGGGGCGCGGGGCAGGGCATCGGCGCGATCAAGGCGGTGCAGCCGGCGGGCGCCTTCATCGCCCAGCTGAAGGTGGAATATCAGGCGGCGGTTTCAGGCTTCATTGCCTGAGGGCTTGTCTGGGCATGCGCTTCCGGCGCATCCGCACCAGCCCGCACCCCCACCCGACCGCCCAGACATGGTATCCTGATGGGCGGTCGGGCGGGGGTGCGGGCTGGTGCCGCATCGAAAATGCGCTCTTGCGCATTTTCCAAACAGGCCCTGAGGACGCGCCTCATTCCGCCAGGAAGACGCGCAGTTCCTTGATGAACATCTCGAACTGGTCGTGATGCAGCCAGTGGCCGGCATGGGGAAATTCCACCAGCCGGGCCTGCTGGAAATGGGCGATACGGCCATCCTTGACTGGATTTGACGCCCAACTGTCGAGGCCAAGGCACAGCAGCGTCGGGCAGGTGATGCGGCGCCAGAAGTCGGGCAGATTTTCGTCTGTGCCGGCCTGGGGGGCGGCGCCGTGCAGATAGGGATCGAACTTCCAGCTATAGCTGCCATCCTCGTTGCGGTTCACGCCGTGAAGGGTGAGGTGCAGCGCCTGTTCGACCGACAGATGGTCGTTGCGTTCGCGCATGCGGGCGACCGCCGCCTCGATCGTGGCATAGTGGCGCGGCGAGCGGCGGGCATTGGTGCGGCGGGTGTCGATCCAGCCCTTCCATGTCTCTTCGGTACTGCGTTTGGCCTGTTCGGCGATGCGGTCGGGCGACAGGCCCAGTCCCTCGATCGCGACCACGCGCGCGACGCTGTCGGGGTAGAGGCCGGTATAGCGCAGGCTGATCGATCCGCCCAGCGAATGGCCGACGATGGTGACCGGCCGGCGATCGAGCAACTCGACCAGCTGGGCCAGGTCATAGACATAATTGGCCATCATGTAGGATCCGTCCGACGACCAGCCGCTGTCGCCATGGCCGCGCAGGTCGGGGCAGATGACATGATAGTCGCGGGCGAGCGCGCGCGCAGTCCAGTCCCAGCTGCGTGCATGGTCGAAACCGCCATGGACCAGGATCAGCGGCGGCGCCGACGGATTGCCCCAGTCGAGATAGTGAAGCCGCGTCCGCAGGGATGTGAAGAAATGCGATGTCGGCGTCGGCTGTGTGGCTTTGTTCATGCGATCCTGTGGAGTTGCTGGCGGTCAGGATGCAATCGCCATCGGCCATGCGCATGACGATGGCAAGACATAAGGCCAAGAAAATATGTGAAATTCTGTCACATATTGTCGGGGATGACTTCAGGGATGGCTGTCCGTGCCGATGGGAACCAGTCGGCGGAGAGCGCTGTCGTGGCGGATGCGATGCACCATCATCGCCAGTTCCGCCTGACGGAAAGGCTTGTCGAGGCGCAGGCGACGGCTGGCATCGGCGGGCAGTTCGGCATAGCCGGTGATGATGAGTACGGGCAGGTCGGGATAGGCCTGCTCGATCGCGTCGGCCAGTTGCGCGCCGGTCATGCCGGGCATGGCATGATCGGTCACGACCAGGTCGATGCGCCCCTGCTCCAGCATGTGCAGCGCTTCCCGTCCCGATCCGGCCTGGAACACGGTATGGCCCATCGTTTCGAGCATACCGGCGGTATTGGTGAGCACCAGTTCGTCGTCGTCGACCGCCAGGATGACCAGCGGTTCGGTTTCCAGCTCGTCCGGTTCGCACGGGACGGCCGTCCGCTCGTTGCTGGCGTCGGTCAGGGCGACGGGTAGCCAGATGGACACACTGGTCTCCTTGCCGGGCTGGCTGGCGATGGTCATCGCGCCACCGCATTGCTGGGTGAAGCCGTGGATCATCGACAGGCCAAGGCCAGTGCCCTTGCCGACCCCCTTGGTGGTGAAGAAGGGTTCGCGGGCGCGGGCCAGCGTCGCCTCGTCCATGCCTTCGCCTTCGTCAGTGACCGTAAGGCGGATGAAGCTGCCCGCTGCGAGATCGGGCTGGTCGCCCAGCGCCAGGGTGATCTCGCTGCCCTCGATCAACAGGCGACCCCCGTCGGGCATGGCGTCGCGCGCATTGACCGCCAGATTGATCAGCGCCAGTTCCAGTTGGGCCGGGTCGGCATGGGCCGGGCGCAGCGACAGCGGGAAGCGTGTCTCGATCGCGACGCTGCTGCCGATGGTGGTCTTGAGCAGATCGGCCATGCCATGGATCAGGCCGATGCAGTCGACCTGTTCCAGCTTGAGTTCCTGCTTGCGGGCAAAGGCGAGCATCCGCTGGGTCAGGGTGGCGCCGCGATCGGCGGCGGTCATGGCATTGTCGAGATAGCGGCTGATATCGGCGCCGGCCGCAAGACGCTGCCGCGCGAGATCGAGGCTGCCGACGATCACGGCCAGAAGATTGTTGAAATCATGGGCGACACCGCCGGTCAGCTTGCCGATGGCGTCCATCTTCTGGCTCTGGAAGATCGCCTCGCGCGCCTGTTCCAGCGCCTGGGCCGCCTGGCGCCGCTCGGTGAGGTCGCGGGTGATCTTGGCAAAGCCCAGCAGTTCGCCGGCCGGATCGCGGATCGGATCGATCACGACGCTGGCCCAGAAACGGGTGCCATCCTTGCGGATGCGCCAGCCCTCCGCCTCGAACCGGCCTTCGCGCTGGGCGGTGTCGAGCGCACGGGATGGGAGGCCGGCCATGCGGTCTTCCTCCGAATAGAAGCGAGCGAAATTCTGGCCCATAATCTCTTCGGCGCTATAGCCCTTGAACCGTTCGGCACCGCTGTTCCAGCTGGTGATCGTGCCGACCGGATCGATCATGTAGATGGCATAGTCGGTGACGCTCTGCACCAGCAGGCGGAAGCGTTCCTCGCTGCGGCGCAGTTCCTCCTGCGCGGCGCGGCGTTCGGTCAGGTCGCGGGTCACCTTGGCAAAGCCGAGCAGATGGCCGGCGGGATCGCGGATCGGATCGATCACCACATTGGCCCAGAAGCGGGTGCCATCCTTGCGCAGGCGCCAGCCTTCCGCCTCGAACCGCCCTTCGACCTCGGCGGTGCGCAGGACGGCAGCGGGCACATGGGCGGCGCGGTCCTCCTCCGTATAGAAAGCGGAGAAATGCTGGCCGATAATCTCGTCGGCGCTATACCCCTTGATGCGCTGCGCCCCGCTATTCCAGCTGACGACGAAGCCGGCCGGATCGAGCATGAAGATCGCATAGTCGGTGACGCTCTGGACCAGCAATTCGAACCGGTTGACCGGCTGGCCTGTCTCTGTCGTCCCCATTTCCGCCCCTGACATTTTCGATCCTGTATCTTTGCCTATGGCAAACGCGGCACGATGCAATCTGTTCCGCCATATGGGACGGGATCGCAACGGCTTGACTTCATGGGGCAGGCCCCGCACGACGCTGCTTCAATCAGAGAGGATCACATGGCAAGCGACGCGACTATCACCGTCATCGGCGAGGCAATGCTGGAACTGAGCCGGGGCAGCGGCGATGGCTGGAACCTGCGCTATGGTGGCGATGTCATCAACACCGCGATCCACCTGGCGCGGGCCGGTGACAAGGTGCGCTTTGCCAGCGCGATCGGCGCCGATCCGATGAGCGAGGATCTGCGCAAGGCTTGGGAAGCCGAGGGCGTCGATACCGGCCTGCTGATCGGCACGCCCGGCAGGACCACCGGCCTCTATGCGATCGAGACGGACGAGACCGGCGAGCGCAGCTTCCATTATTGGCGGGGCGAGGCGGCGGCGCGGGCGATGTTCGACCTGCCCGAAAGCGGCGCGATGATTGATGCCGCCGCCCAGTCGGACCTGCTCTATTTTTCGCTCATCACCCTGGCGATCCTGCCCGATGCCGGCCGCGAGGCGCTGCTGGAGCTGTGCGAACGGGTGAAGGCACGGGGCGGCCGGATCGCATTCGACGGCAATTATCGACCGCGCCTGTGGAGCGACGCTGCGACTGCGCGGGCCTGGCGCGACCGGGCGGTCGCTTTGTGCGACATCGGGTTGCCGACCCTGGCGGATGAAGTCGAAATGGGCGAGGCGGATGATGCCGCCGACGCCGCAGCGCGCTGGGGCGCGGGTGAGGGCCGCGAGATCGTGGTCAAGCTGGGCGCCGAAGGCTGTCTGGTCGGTGGCGTGCTGGTGCCGCCGCCGGCGCGGGTTGATGTCGTGGATTCGAGCGGTGCCGGCGATGCCTTTAACGGCGGCTATCTGCATGCGCGGCTGGCCGGCGCGGAGCCGGCAGAGGCGGCATTGGCCGGACATCGTCTGGCCGGGTGGAATATCGGTCGGCGCGGCGCGATTCCGGCGCGCGACGCCGACGCGCCCTATGGCCAGAAGGTGCCGGCCTGAGCCGGGAGCGATCGCACGGGACGTGGCCTGCCGTCCGGCCCTGTGCTAGCGCGCTGACATGACGATCGGGGATGCCGCATCGGCGGGCGGGCGCGACGAAGGATCGGGCCGCCGCCGCCAGATATTGGAAATTGCCGCGCAACTGTTTGCGCGCAAGGGCTATCGCGGCACGTCGATGCGCGACATTGGCGAGCAGGCCGGGGTGCTGGGCGGATCGCTCTACCACCATATCAAGTCGAAGGACGCGCTGTTCGTCGAACTGCATAATGGCGCGCTGGATGCGGCCGAGGCACGGATCGCGGCGGCGGTGGCGACACAGGCCGATCCCTGGGCGCGGCTGGAGGCGGCGTGCGCCAGCCTGCTGGATATCCAGTTGGCGGCGGATTCGCTGACCATGCCGATGATGAATGATTTTCGCGCGGTGCCGGACCCGGTGCGCGACCAGCTTGTCGCGCGCCGCGACCGGTTCGAGCAATTGTTCCGGGATCTGGTGGCGGCGCTGCCGCTGCCGGCCGACATCGACCGTTCGCTCTATCGCACGTTGCTGCTCAGCCAGCTCAATTCGGCGGCCGACTGGTATCGCGATGGCCGGCTGACGCGGGCGCAGATCGCCGCGCAGATCGTCGCCATTTTTCGCCACGATCGGTTATAGTCAGGGCATCAGCGGCGCGCGTCCCAGCGGCAAGGATGCCGTGTGCGTTTGACTGTAACAGATGTTTGGTATAGCTGATCCGCAGCAAATTTGGAGAGGTTCGATGTACAGCTATGTTCCGCCGATCGACGATTATCGCTTCCTGCTGAGCGAGGTGCTGGGCTTCGACCAGGCGATGGCGGAGCTGAACAAGGATGTCGACGCCGACCTGGCCGTGACCGTGCTGGACGAGGCCGGGCGCATGTGCGCCGAGCGCCTGGCGCCGCTCAACCGCGAAGGCGACGAGCATGGCAGCCAGTTGATCGATGGCGCGGTGCGGACGCCGCCCGGCTTTGCCCAGGCCTATCGCGACTTTGCCGATGCCGGCTGGGCGGCGCTGTCGGCCGATCCCGACCATGGCGGGCAGGGGCTGCCCTTCATCCTGCAACTGTGGCTGGACGAGATGCTGTCGGCCGCGAACCTGTCTTTCGGCCTTTTTCCCGGCCTGACCCGTGGCGCGTGCGAGGCGATCGCCGCCCATGCCAGCGAGGAACTGAAGGCGACCTATTTGTCGCGCATGGTGAGCGGCGAATGGACCGGCGCGATGGCGCTGACCGAAAGCAGTGCGGGCACCGACCTTGCCCTGCTGAAGACCAAGGCCGAGCCGCAGGACGATGGCCGCTATGCGGTGACCGGCACGAAGATCTTCATCTCGTCGGGCGACCATGATTTTGGCGGCAATATCGTCCATCTGGTGCTGGCGCGCCTGCCCGACGCACCGGCCGGGGTGAAGGGGATAAGCCTGTTCCTGGTGCCCAAATTCCTGCCCGGCGCGGACGGTGCCTTCGATCAGCGCAACAGCATGTCGGTCGGCGCGCTGGAAAAGAAGATGGGCATCCATGCCCAGCCGACCTGCGTCATGAATTATGACGGCGCGACCGGCTGGCTGGTGGGTGAGGCGCATCGCGGCCTGGCCGCCATGTTCACGATGATGAATGCCGAGAGGCTGATGGTCGGCATCCAGGGGCTTGGCATTGCCGGCGCTGCCTATCAGCAGGCGGCGGGCTATGCCAAGGAACGGTTACAGGGCCGCAGCGCCGACAATGCGCGCGCGCCGGTGGCCATCATCGAACATGCCGATGTCCGCCGGATGCTGCTCAATATCCGCAGTTTCGTGGAGGCCGGGCGCGCGCTGGCGGGCTGGACCGCGCTGCAGCATGACCGGTCGCAGCACCACGCCGACGCCGGCGAGCGCGCCAAGGCCGATGCGCTGGTCGCGCTGCTGACGCCGGTGGTGAAGGCGTCCTTCACCGATTTCGGGTTCGAAAGCGCGGTGCAGGCGCAACAGGTCTTTGGCGGCCATGGCTACATCCGCGAATGGGGCATGGAACAATATGTGCGCGATGCGCGCATCGCCCAGATCTATGAAGGCACCAATGGCGTGCAGGCGGCGGACCTGGTCGGGCGCAAGCTGCCGATGGCGGGCGGCGCGGTGGTCGAAGGCTATTTTGCCCTGATCGCGGCCGATGTGGAAGCGGCCGGTGGGAGCGTGATCGCACGCAGCACCTGCACGGCGCTCGACGCGCTGCGCACGGCGACGGCGGCCCTGCAGGGCGCGGACACGGATGCAGCCGGCGCGGCGGCGGTCGATTATCTGCGCCTGTTCGCGCTGGTGTCGATGGGCTGGATGTGGACCCGCATGGCGCAGGCGGCCGCGCAGGGCGACAGCCCGCTGCATCAGGCGAAGCTGAAGCTGGCCGACTATTTCGCGCTGCGCGTCCTGCCGCAGGCGCAGGGCCTGGCCGCCACGATCGCCGCCGGTGAAGCATCGATCATGGCGCTGGAGATCGACGCCTTCTAATTGCGCACCATCAACACGTCGCAGGGCGCGCCTTCGAGCAATTCGGAGGCGCGGCTGCCGATCAGCGCATGGACGAAGCCGCTGCGACCATGGGCGCCCAGCACCAGCAGGTCGATATCGCGCTGTGCGATCAGGGTCGGCAGCACCTCGCCGGCGCGACCCTCGATCAGTTCGACCTGGAAGGGGCGGGCTTGGCCGGCCAGTTCCGGACGCGCGGCAAATTCGGCGCTTTCCCGTTCCGCTTCCGACCGGGCGAAGGCCAAGGTCTGGTCGGGATCGAGGCGGGACGGAAAGCCGCCATCATAGACATGGACCAGATCGAGCCGCGCCTTTGGAAACAGCATCGCGGTCATCTGCACGGCATGGAGCGAACAGTCGGAAAAGTCGGTTGCGATCAGGATGCGCCGATACGGATGGCGCGGCCGTTCCTTGACCACCAGCACCGGCACGGGCGAACGCCGGACCAGATAGTCGACCGCCGTGCCCAGGATGAAGTCGCCGACATGATTGTGGCGAGCCGGGCCGACGACGATCACCGCGCTGCCCCGCTCCTTGCCCAGTTCCGCGATGGTTTCGGGCGCGCGGCCCTGGATCAGCACCGGTTCGACCGGCGCGGCGACGCCCTCGGTCAGCTTGGCGATGACCCGTTTGGCGCGATCGGAGGCGCGGGCGACATGGGCGGCATCGCCCTTGTCCAGCGCATGGGCGACGAGCAGCGTGCCGCCCAGATCGGTCGCCAGTTCGACGGCCCGGTCAAAGGCCCGGTCGCTGCGGGCGGTCAGATCGGTGGCGATGAGGATGGTTGGCGGCACGAACATCTCCCTCTTGTGTCGGGCGGTGGCTAAGCGCTTGCAAGACAAAGCCTATCATCCTCACGCCGCGCTTGCCACTCCGGGTAGACCCTGGCCCGGCAGGGGGGCGATTGCAGACACCGGCACCTGTCGGTCGGTCAGCGTGAGTGGCGCGGGGCGGTGCGAAATCAGGATAAGGCCAGTGCCGGTCCGGTCGAGCCAGATGCGCAGCCGGCTGATTAGAAGCGCCTCGGTCGCGGCGTCCAGCCCCTCGGTCGGCTCGTCCAGCAACAGCCAGGGACGGCCGGTCAGCAGCGCGCGTGCCAGCGACAGCCGCTTTCGTTCGCCGCCTGACAAGGTGCCGCCGGCTTCACCCAGCCGATAGTCGATCCCGCCGGGCAGGCTGGCGATGCGCTGGTCGAGACAGGCGACATGCAGCGCATCGACCATATCGGCCGCATCGATGCCGGGTCGGGCGAGGCGCAGATTGTCGGCGATGCTGCCGGCCAGCATCGGCGCGTCCTGGGGCGAGAGGGCGAACTGGTCACGCAGTTCCGTCCCGGAGCAGGCTACCAGCGGATGGCCGCCAAGCGCGACATCGGCCGTGACCGGACGCAGGCCGGCCAATCCCTCCGCAAACAGGCTCTTGCCCGAACCGGAGCGGCCAGTAACGGCGACGCGCGCACCGGGGCGCAATTCGACGTCGCCCAATCGGATGACTTGGGCTGTCGCGGCGGATGGCGCAGGCGCATCGTCCAGCGGCAGTGCATCAAGCGCGGCCAGCCGGGCGAGGCCGGCATCGACGCTGGCCTGGCGGAAGGCGGTGCGCGACAGTCCGGCCATCGCCTCCACCGCGCCGGCGCTGGCCAGCAAGGCGAGCGCGACCAGTGGCGCGGGGGCATCGGCGCCGAGCAGCACCAGCATGACCGCGAGCGCGCTGTAGGCCGCAAGCAGCGCTGCCTGCACGCCTTCGCCGATGAACAGGCGGGCGCGTGCCCGGTCGAGCCGGCGCGTGAGCGGTGCCAGTTCGGCCATCACCCGGTCACCCAGCCCATAGGCCGCGATTTCTGCGCGGGCGCTCGCGAGTTCGACATAGCGCGCGCGGAGCGCGCCGAGCGCATCGGCGGCCTGCTGCGCGGGGCCTTCGGTCAGGCGGCGGGCGAGGCTGCGCAGCAAGAGCGGCAAGGCGGCGAGCATCAGCGCGAGCAGTAGGGCCGACAGCCAGCCGCCGCTCGCCGCCAGCATCACGCCCGCCAGCGCCGCCATCAATCCGGCGATCCGGCTGGGACGGCGCACCACCAGATCCTCCAGCGCGTCGATGTCGCCGGTCAGCCGCGCGGCGGCGTCGCCGCTGGACAAGGGCAGGGCGGTGCGGCTGTCCTGCGCGGCAAGGCGGGCGAACAGGCTGGCGCGCAGGCCGCCCATGGCTTCGAGCGCGGCGCGATGCGACCAGAGCCGTTCGCCATAGCGCGAGACGGTGCGCAATATGGCGAGCAGCCGGATCGCGGCGCTGGGCACCAGATAGTTGAACGCCTGCACGGCGACCGTGCCGGCCGCGCCGGCCATGGCGGCGGCGGTCAGGAACCAGCCGGCCAGCGCCAGCAACGCGATGCCGGCCAGCGCGGCGATGACGGCGCACAGCGTCGCGCGGCGCAGCAGCATCGCGGAGCCTGTCGCCTTGTCGAGCGCGATCCGGATCGGGTTCACAGCATCACCTCCATCCGCGCGGCGGCGGTCAGGCGATGATCGTGGGTGGCGACCAGGATCGCGCGCTCGACCGACAAGGCGACCAGCAGGGCGATGATGTCGGCGGCGCTCTCCGCATCCAGATCGGCGGTGGGTTCGTCGCAGAGCAGAACGGGCCGTTCGGACAGGATGGCGCGGGCGAGGCCGATGCGCCGCCGTTCGCCGCCCGACAGGCCCGCCCCCTGATGATCGATGGCAAGGTCCAGCCCTTCGGGCCGCGCGACCAGCATCGGCGTCAAGCCGACACGCGCGGCAACCTGCGCGATCTCGGCTCGGTCGGCATCAGGGCGGGCGAGGGCGATATTGTCGGCCAGGCTGCCGGGCAGCAGCAGCGGCCGCTGGGCCGCCCAGGCGATGCGCGCGGGATCGACCAGAGACAGTTCGCCCGAGGCCGGGTCAATCTGTCCGGCGATCGCGGCGAGCATGCTGGTCTTGCCGCTGCCGGTGGGACCAGTGAGGGCGATCAGGTCATGCGGCTTGAGCGTCAGGCTGACCGGGCCGATCCCCGAACCGATGCCGATCCGCAAATCCTTGAGATGGAGGCCATCGAACGGGGGGCTGGCGGGATGCGGCGCGGCCTCCGCTTCCGGCAGGGCGGCAGCAATCGCCTTGTCCGCCGCTTCGCCCATCTGCTTGTCATGATAGGCCGCGGCCAAGCGGCGCATCGGCAGGTAGAATTCCGGCGCCAGCGCCAACGCGAACAGCGCGGCGCGCAGGTCCAGTGTTTCGGGGGCGGGGAAGGGCAGCAGGCCAAGCAGGGCAAAGCCGCAATAGACCGCGACCAGCGCCACCGAGAGCGCCGCGAAAAATTCCAGCACGGCCCCCGACAGGAAGGCGACGCGCAGCACCGCGCCGGTGCGGGTCGCCACCTCCTGCGCGGCGCCCGCCACCTGTCGGCTGATCCGCACCTGCGCGCCATGGTGACGGATCAGCGGCAGCGCGCGCAGCCGGTCGACGAACAGGCCCGACAATTCGGCCAAGGCCGCCAGTTGCCGCTCGGCCGCCGCCCGCGCCGCCGTGCCCGCCAGCACCATGCCGAAGGCGAAGGGGATCAAGGTCGCCAGCATGATCGCGGCGCAAACCCAGCTTGCGGTCGCGACGATCGCCGCCACCAGCAGCGGCCCCAGCACCGCCGCCTTGCGGATGGGCAGGAAGCGGGCGCCATGCGCCTCGATCGCGGCGAGATGGTCGATCGCCAACGTCGCATTCTCGCCCGCCAGCAGCGGCCGGGCCAGCCGTGCGCCGAGCAGCCGGGGCAGCAGTGTCGATCGCCGCGCGGCGACGATGCGCTGGGCCGACCGGATCGCCTGGACATGGGCCAGCATCAGCCCGGCCGCACGTACCAGCCCGCCGGCCAAGAGCAACAGCGGCGACAGCCAGCCGATCGCGACGCCATCGGCCAGCGCACTGACACCCTGCGCCAGTCCCGCCGCGAAAAGAGCGGCGCCGATGATGTCGATGACCCAACCCATGCCTGCGGTTTTCCCTAGCTAGACCTTGCGTCCCGTTTATTTAGGTTTGGCGGCAGAATATAATTTGATCTGTCTCAATGATGTAGCGCCGTCACGTCCATATTTCGCCAGCCAACTTGGTTCAGGGAAGAAAGGGGGTCGCGATGATAAGCATGGCCGTCGTTGAATTATCCAGGCTGCAATTCGCTCTCACAGCTTTATACCATTTCCTGTTCGTGCCCCTGACGCTGGGCCTTTCCTTCATGCTCGTCATCATGGAAAGCGTCTATGTCATGACGGACCGCCCGATCTGGCGGGATATCACCCGCTTCTGGGGCAAGCTGTTCGGGATCAACTTCGTCCTTGGCGTGGCCACCGGCCTCACCATGGAGTTCGAATTCGGCACCAACTGGGCCTATTATTCGCACTATGTCGGCGACATTTTCGGCGCGCCGCTGGCGATCGAGGGCCTGATGGCCTTCTTCCTGGAGGCGACCTTCGTCGGCCTCATGTTCTTCGGCTGGGATCGCCTGTCGAAGCGCGGCCATCTGCTCACCACCTTCATGGTGGCGCTGGGGTCGAACCTGTCGGCGCTGTGGATATTGGTCGCCAATGGCTGGATGCAGCATCCCACCGGCGCGACCTTCAACCCGCAGACGATGCGGATGGAGGTGACCGATTTCATGGCGGTGATCTTCAATCCGGTCGCCCAGGCGAAGTTCGTCCACACCGTCAGCGCCGGCTATGTCTGCGCCAGCGTCTTCGTGCTGGGGGGCTCGGCCTATTATTTGCTGAAGGGCAAGCATGTCGCCATCGCCAAGCGCTCCTTCACCGTCGCGGCCGCCTTTGGCCTTGCCGCGTCGCTGTCGGTCGTCGTGCTGGGTGATGAAAGCGGCTATGCGCTGACCGAGAACCAGAAGATGAAGCTCGCCGCGATCGAGGGCATGTGGCAGACCGAGCCTGCACCGGCCGGCCTGACTCTGTTCGGCCTGCCGTCCAACAGCGGGCGCGAGACCACGCATGAGATCAAGGTGCCTTATGTGCTGGGCCTCATCTCCACCCGCAGCCTGACCGGCGAAGTCACCGGCATCAACCAGCTGGTCGACACGGCCAAGGTGCGGATTGCCGCCGGCATCATCGCCTATGATGCGGTCGAGACACTGAAGGTCGATCGCAACGACCTGGTCGCGCGCGAGGCGTTCGAGCGCAACAAGGCGGATCTGGGCTATGCCCTGCTGCTGAAGCGCTTCATCGCCGATCCGCGCCAGGCCGATGCCGCGACGATCGAGAAGGCGGCCTGGAGCACCGTGCCCAATGTGCCGGCGATCTTCTGGATGTTCCGCATCATGGCGGGGCTGGGCTTTGCCTTCATCGCCTTCTTCGCGACCGCCTTTGCCTTCTCGTCGATGCGGCGGTTCGATGCGCGCTGGTTCCTTAAACTGGCCCTGTTCATGATGCCGATGCCCTGGATCGCGATCGAGGTCGGTTGGGCCGTGGCGGAAATCGGGCGCCAGCCCTGGGCGGTGGACGGCGTGCTGCCGACCTTCCTCGCCGCCTCCAGCCTGACGGTGCCGCAATTGTGGACCACCATTATCGGCTTCACCCTGCTCTACGGTATCCTGGCGGTGATCGAGGTGAAGCTGATGCTCGCCACCATTGCCAAGGGGCCGGAACGCTATGTCCCCTGGCGGCCTGACAGCCCCGCCGAGCCGGCGCCCGATTTTCGCGCCGTGCCCGCCGAATGACGCCCGCCAACCGGAGTTAGGACAATGACCATTCCGCTCGATTATGAAACGCTGCGCGTCATCTGGTGGCTGCTGCTGGGCGTGCTGCTGATCGGCTTCGCCCTCACCGACGGCTTCGACCTGGGATCGGCGGCGCTGCTGCCTTTTGCCGGCCGGACCGACGAGGAACGGCGCATGATAATCAACAGCGTCGGCGCCACCTGGGAAGGGAACCAGGTCTGGTTCATCCTGGGCGGCGGCGCCATCTTCGCCGCCTGGCCCTTCGTCTATGCCGTCAGCTTTTCCGGCTTCTATCTCGCCATGTTCCTGGTGCTGTCGGCGCTGATCCTGCGGCCCGTCGGCTTCAAATATCGCTCGAAGAAGCCGGACGCCCGCTGGCGGGCCGGCTGGGACTGGGCGCTGTTCGTGGGCGGCCTGGTGCCCGCGCTCGTCTTCGGCGTCGCGGTCGGCAATGTGCTGGTCGGCGCGCCCTTCCGCCTCGATGGCGATCTGCGCATGTTCTATGAAGGATCGCTGCTGGGCCTGTTCACGCCCTTCACCCTGCTGACCGGCCTGCTGTCGGTCGCGATGCTGGTGCTGCATGGCGCCGGCTGGCTCAGCCTCAAGACGCAGGGGCCGGTGCTGCAGCGCGTGCGCCTCTATGGTCAGGGCGCGGCGATCCTGTCGATCCTGCTGTTCGCCATCGGCGGGCTGTTCGTCGCCTGGAGCGGCATGGGCTATCGCGTCGATGGCGTGATCGATCCCAATGGCCCGTCCAACCCGCATCTGGGTGGCGCGGTCGCGGCGGCGGGCGCCTGGCTCGACAATTATGCGGCGCATCCCTGGATGCTGCTGGCGCCGATCCTGGGCTTTGTTGGACCAGTGCTGGCATTGCTGGGCATTCGTGGCCGGCGCGACACGCTGGTCTTCACCGGCTCGTCGATCGCCAATGTCGGTATCATCAGCACCGTCGGCCTGTCGATGTTCCCCTTCATCCTGCCCAGCTCGATCGATCCGGGTTCCAGCCTGACCGCATGGAATGCCTCGTCCAGCCACGGCACCTTGTTCACCATGCTGATCTGCACCGTCATCTTCCTGCCGATCGTGCTGGCCTACACGGCCTGGGCCTACAAGGTGATGTTCGGCCGGGTGACCGAGCGGGAAATCCGCCTCAACCCCGACTTTTACTAAGGATCCGACCTATGTGGTATTTTGCCTGGATATTGGGCGTCGGCCTGGCTGTCGGTTTCGGCATCCTCAACGGCGTCTGGCACGAGTTTCATTCGGAACCCGGCGAATATTGAGCTGACAGATAGCGCCCCGGCGGTTTGACACGGCCGGGGCGTCACGCCACCCCATCGCGGCCAGAAGAATGCAGGGGAAGGGCATGGAAGAAGAGGCCGAAACTGCCCGCATCGCGCGCCGCCATGCCCAGATATTGGGCGATGTCCCCCGCATCGAAGCGCTGAGCATCGACGAATATAGCGCCGATCTCGACCCGCTGATCCGGCAGATGATTGCCATCAACCAAAGCATCGACGCGCGCGAGGCGGACCTGCTGACGGACGTGACTGAAGCCCAGGCACAGGGGCAGGGCGACATGTCCGCCGTGCTGGCGCGCCTGCCTGAAATCATTCGCACCATGATGCGCCATCCCGCGCTGTTCGCCCGCCAGACCGATGTTGGCGTCACGCTGCTGACGCAGGGCAAGCTTTCTGCGCGCGATCGGGAAATGGCGATCCTGCGCGTGGCCTGGCTCTGTCAGGCGCCCTATGAATGGGGCGAGCATGTGATGATCGCGCGCCATGCCGGCATCGGTCGGGACGAGGTGGAGCGCATCGTGACCGGTTCGGCCGATCCGGGCTGGAACGAGCATGACCGGGCGATCCTGCGCGCCGTCGAGGAACTGCATGGCGACGCCATGATCGCCGACGCCACCTGGGCCGTGCTGGCTGCGCGTCTGGACGAGGCGCAACTGATCGAGCTGACGGTGCTGATCGGCCAATATCAGGCCGTGGCCTATTATCAGAACAGCCTCAAGCTGCGCCTGCACGGCGGCAACAAGGGGCTGTCGGCCCGATAGGCCCGGCCGTCAGATCGGTTCAGTTGGCCGGTTCAGCCGATCCGTTCACTCGGCATGTTTCGGGGCGGGACTGTCCACCCTGACGAAGCCGTGCGGGGTCTGGACCCACTGGCCGGCCTTCTTGCTGGTCGGCGTGAAGGCGACGCGGGCTTGGGGGCTGCTAGCGCTACGAATTGGCTTCATGGCTGGATACTCCCTGTTCCTTTTCATTCTATCCAAAATCACGCTGAACGAACCTCGGGAATAGTACGGGGATCGTCTATTTTCGGGATATTTTGTCGGATTGGATATTATTGCGGCCTTGAAATGCAAATTCACAAGTGCCCCTTTTGTTCCTAAGGAAAATCGCAAAATTGGCATGGTTTGGGTGCATCGCCGCCGTGATTGGTTTGTCCAAATTGGTCATGCCAACTTGTGAGGTTACAGTCGCCGGGTTAGCCTCCCGCAAAATCGAGGGAGGATGCCGTGACGAAGGGCCGCATGTTGATGCTGGGAAGCCTGTCCCTGCTGGCAATGACGGGTGTGATGCTGGGCGCTGCCACGCCTCCCGTCGACCCCGGCCGCTTTGCTCAGGTCGCGAAGGTCGATGACCAGTATCAGGCCTATAATGTCGAGATGGTGGAGGTGGTCGGCGGCCGCTTCTGGGCGCCCTATCCCAAGCCGGGCGAGGCGCCGCCCCAGCCGGCGGCCGGCGGCAGCGGCGGCGTCGACATCGCCGCCGTCATGTTCCGCAAGCGCGAGCCGATCGACCTGACCGGTGACACGCGGCTGCGCAATCTCGCCCGCGCGCTCGGGCCGACCTATGTGCGCGTGAGTGGCGGCTGGGCCAATGCCGTCTATTTCCATGACAGCGACACGCCGCCGCCCGCCACGCCGCCCAAGGGCTATCAGAGCGTCCTGACCCGTGCCCAATGGGCCGGCGTCGTCGATTTCGTGAAGACCGTCGGCGGCAAGTTGGTCGTGTCCTTCCCTGTAAGCGACGGCGCGCGCGACGCGTCGGGCCTGTGGGATCCCGATCAGGCGCGCCGGCTCAACGCCTATACCAAGAAGTTGGGCGGCCATATCTATGCCGCCGAACTCATCAACGAACCCAATGCGGGGTCTATGGTCGGCCTGCCCAAGGGCTATGACGCGGCCGCCTTCGCACGCGACATGGCCGTTTTTCGTGCGTTCCGCGATGCCGATGCGCCGCAGATGAAGCTCGTCGGGCCGGGCAGCACCGGCGAGGCCGGCTTCGTCATCATGCCCCGCAATATCGGCGTGGTGCCGACCGACGCACTGATGAGCGCCGAGCCGCGGCCCAAGGTCGATATCTTTTCCTATCATTTCTACGGCACCGTCTCGCAGCGCTGCGCCGCGATGGACAAGAGCGCGGGGATCAGCCCGGACCAGGCGCTGGACGAGGACTGGCTGGCGCGCGCCGACAGCACGGCGACCTATTACAAGGAACGACAACAGCGTTTCGCGCCCGGCACCGATATCTGGATCACGGAAACGGCGCAGGCGGCCTGCGGTGGCGACGCCTGGGCAGCGACCTGGCGCGACAGTTTCCGCTATGTCGATCAGTTGGGGCGGCAGGCGAAGCAGGGCGTGACCGTGGTCTTCCACAATACGCTGGCGGCCAGCGACTATGCGCTGATCGACGAGGCGACGATGATGCCGCGGCCGAGCTATTGGGCGGCGGTCCTATGGGCGCGGCTGATGGGCAATGTCGTGCTGGATGCGGGCCGGAATGAAGGCAAGCTGCATCTCTACAGCCAGTGTCTGCGCGGCACACCGGGCGGCGTCGCGCTGGTCGCGATCAATCTCGATACCGCCAATCCCGCCAGCCTGTCGCTCGCCGGCAAGGTGACCCGTTATACGCTGACCGCCGACAATCTGGACGCGGGCAGCGTGAAGCTCAACGGCCGGTCGCTGGCGGTGGGGCAGGACGGGGTCTTGCCCAATCTCAAGGGCGTCGCCGCGCAAGGCATGCAGTCGCTACCAGCGGCGAGCATCAGCTATCTTGCCTATCCCGATGCCCGCAACCCGGCCTGTCCCTGACGCCTGATACGGCGCCGGGCGGGCCGGGAAGGGGCTGTTCGGCGCATCAGGCGAGGGCCAGGGCAAAGGCGCCCATATGGGCGATGATGGCGCAGCACATGATGGCGATCGCGCCCTTGGTGCTCAGAAAATCGGTCATGGTCTGTCTCCTTGGCCGGTCGGAGCGGATGATCCATTCATCGGCCCGCCGGTATGAGAGGGAGCGATGGCAGCCCACGATTGACGGGCAAGCGGCTTTTCGTCACGCAGGAGGAACAGAAGAAAAAGTGCGGAAAACCGGGCCCTTCGCGGTTCGCGTTTCGCGAATGGAGAGGGGGATTGCGTGAAACGTCTCCGCCGTGTGCTGCTCGAACTCTGGGCGATGCTGCCGGTCGCGGCGGTGGTCGGCTTTCTTGGCCCCTTTGGCACCTATTTGTCGGGCGATTTCCTGCTGCGCGCCGGGCGATGGTGGATCATGCTGATGGGCGCCTATATCCTCGCGCGGCCGACGCTGATCGCCTGGCGGGCGATTGCGCGGGCGACGCGGTTGCCGCGCGGGTCTCTGGTCTTCTGGGGCATGGTCGCCTCCAGCTTTCCCATGGCGCTGATCTGGCGGCTGGTCGGGCGGGACGAGGTGCGACTGCTGGGCGGCTATGCCGGCCTTTTGCCCTTCACCTTGCTCTGTTGCCTGCTGGTGATGACCATCGCCTGGTGGGCGGAGCGGGCGGACGCGCATCTGCTGCGCTATTATGATGAGCATATGGGGCCGACCACGGTCTTCGCGTCGGCGCGGGAAGGGGCCGTGCCGATGGACGCGCCGGTGAAAGAGGCGGATGTTCGCCTCCATCGCCGGCTGAGCCCCACCTTCGCCGGTCCCATAGTCGCGCTGGAGAGCGAGGATCATTATGTCCGCGTCCATGGGCCGCATGGCAGCGAGCTTATCCTGATGCGGCTGCGCGACGCCATTGCCGAAATGGACGATGTTCCCGGCGCGCAGACCCATCGCAGTTGGTGGGTCGCCAGGGCGGCGATCGCGGATGGCGCGGGCCTGACCAGAAGCCGGGAAATTCCCCTGACCAACGGCCTGTCCGCGCCGGTCGCGCGCGATTCCGTCGATCGACTGCGCCAGTCCGGTTTCCTGCCGGACTGACGCAGCAGGATCAGAGGATCAGGTTCAGCGCGACGATGATCAGGATCGTCGCCAGGATCGTGCGCAGCACCGCTTCGCGCACATGCGAGGCGAGCAGGCTGCCGACGATGATGCCGGGGATCGCCCCGATCAGCAGCGATGCCAGCAGCGACATGTCGACCGTGCCCAGCCACCAATGGCCGATGCCCGCCACCAGCGTCAGCGGCACGGCATGGGCGACGTCGCTGCCGACGATCCGGGCGAGCGGCGTGCGCGGATAGAGGATCAGCAGCGCCGTCGCGCCGATCGCGCCGGCCCCGACCGAGGTGATGGTCACCGCCACGCCCACGACCACGCCCAGCAATATGGTGAGGTTGCGGGTGGTGGCAGGGCTGCGATCCTGGCCATGGGTGCGCGACCAGGCCGTGATCCGATCGCGGAACAGCAGCACCAGGCCGGTGAGGAACAGCATCACCCCCAGCGTCACCTTGATCGGATCGACCACGGCGGCCGACGGCGGCCCCATTGCCTTGAGCGCCATCAGCGCGCCGATCGCGGCCGGCATCGACCCCAGCGCAAGCCAGCCGACGATCGCCCAGTCGACCGATCGCTTCCAGCCATGGACCAGGCTGCCCACGCTCTTGGTGACGCAGGCATAGAGAAGGTCGGTGCCGACGGCCGCAGCCGGGTGGAAATTGAACAGCAGCACCAGGATCGGCGTCATCAGCGATCCGCCGCCAACGCCGGTCAGCCCGACCAGCGTGCCGACGATGAAGCCCGTCAGGGAATAGAGCGGATTGATCGTCACGGCCGCTCCTGCGGTGCATGACGACAGGCGGTGCGACCCATCATGGCATCACCTAAGGGCGTTTGCGCTGCCCATGCAAGTCCCTGCACTCGATCCATATCCCTGCGTCCCCCTTATGTTTCGCGGTGGGACATAGCGGACGCCATGGCGGGGTGAAACCCGCCCCTTGCTTGAGGGGGGTGATAGCTTTGCTATGGACGGCGCGCGCCACATATCGCTCCCGCGGCTGTCTGGCCCGCGTCCGACCGCCTAGCGTGCCGGGATAAGCGACAGGAGCAGGACATGGTGGAACGGGCACGGGTAGCGGTTGTGACGGGCGCGAGTTCGGGCATCGGCAAGGCGATCGCCAAGGCCATGGCGCGGCAGGGCTGGCGGGTGATCGGCACCGGCCGCGATCTCAAACGGCTTGCGGTTGCAGAGGCGGAGATAGCGGCGGATGCGGCCGGAGCGCCCGTCACCATGCTGCGCGCCGACCTGTCGCTGCTGGGCGGAGCAGCGCAACTGGCGCAGGATATCGCCGCGCTGACCGACCGGGTCGACCTGCTGTTCAACAATGCCGGCGGCATGACCGACAAGCTGGTGATGACGGACGAGGGGCTGGAGGCGAATTTCGCCGGCAATCATCTGGGGCCGTTTCTGCTGACCCAGCGCCTGCTGCCGCTGTTGCGCAAGGCGACGCAGGATCAGCCGGCGGGCGCCGTGCGCATCCTCAACACCGCCTCCGACGCCAGCGAGATGATCCCGTCGATCAACCTGGACGACATGCAGAATCTGGAACGGTTCAGCCCCGGCATGGCCTATTGCACCGGCAAGCTCGCCAATGTGCTGTTCGCCCGCGCGCTGGCGGATCGGCTGGCGGGGGACGGGATCGTCGCCCATGCGGTCCATCCCGGTGCGGTCGACTCGAACTTCTTTTCCCATGCGCCGGCCGACACGCAGGAGCGCTCGCGCGGACTCGACAAGGCGAGCGAGGCGGACGGAGCGGACACGCTGGTCTGGCTGGCGACCGCACCGGAAGGGGCGGCCAGCAATGGCGGCTATTGGTATCGCCGTGCGCCGCGCACGCCCAACAAGCTGGTCGAGGATGCAGCGATCGTCGATCGCTTCTGGCGGGAAAGCGAAAAGCTGATTGCGGCGCATGGCTGCTGAGAAAGCAAGGCGCCCCGGACCGGCAATCCCCATCGCCGGTCCGGGGCAGTCCCTCCCCCAGGGAACTTATTCCGGCACCTTCACCTGCGCCAGGCGCGGCGAAAGCAGGTGGATCGCCAGTAGGGCGATGAAATAGGCGCTGCCCGCCACCGCGAAGAGCGGCGCATAGCTGCCGATGCTGTCGAGGATATAGCCGGCATATTTCGCCATCAGCATGCCGCCGATCGCGCCGGCCGTGCCGCCGATGCCGACCACCGATCCGACCGCCGCGCGTGGGAACATGTCCGACGGCAGGGTGTAGAGATTGGCGGAAAAGGCCTGGTGCGCGGCGGTGGCGATGCCGATCACCAGCACCGCGACCCACAGATTGTCGATCGACTGGGCAAAGAAGACCGGAGTCACTGCAGCGGCACAGACCAGCATGGTCAGCTTGCGCGCGGCGTTGACGCTGTGCCCGGCCTTCATCAGCCGTCCCGACAGCCAGCCTCCGGCCACGCTGCCAAGGTCCGACAACAGATAGATGGCGACCAGCGGCGGGCCGAAGCTGATGAGGTCGAGGCCGTAGCGCTCGCCCAGATAGCCCGGCAGCCAGAAGAGGAAGAACCACCAGATCGGGTCGATGCAGAATTTGCCGATGGCAAAGGCCCAGCATTCGCGCACGGCAATCAGCCGGCGCCAGCCGATCGGCGTGACCGGGTCGGCCGGATCCTGCTGGATATAGGCAAGTTCGGCGGCGCCGACGCGCGGATGCTCCTGCGGCCGGCGATAGAAGATCAGCCAGGCGGCGAGCCAGACGACGCCGAATATGCCGGTCGCGATGAAGGCGAAGCGCCAGCCATATTGGATGGTCAGCCATGGCACCAGCAGTGGCGTGATGATCGCGCCGACATTGGCGCCGGCGTTGAACAGGCCGATCGCGAAGGCCCGTTCCTTCTGCGGGAACCATTCGGCCACCGCCTTGATGCCCGCGGGGAAATTGCCGGATTCGCCGACGCCCAGGCCAAAGCGGGCGAAGGCGAACTGGGTCACGCTATGCACGCCGCCATGGGCGACATGCGCGATCGTCCAGATGATGATCGCGACGGTATAGCCCAGCCGCGCGCCGATCGCGTCGACCAGCCGGCCAAAGCCCAGATAGCCGATTGCATAGGCCGCCTGGAACCAGAAGACGATATTGGCATAGTCGGTTTCCGACCAGTGCATCTCGGCCGCCAAAGTGGGCTTCAGCACACCGATCATCTGCCGGTCGACATAGTTGATCGCGGTGGCGGCGAACAACAGCCCGACGACCACCCAGCGATAGCGCCCGACCCTCTGGGTTGCTCCGGCGACGGCCTCGTTCATTCTCTTCCTCTCCTCTTGCCCTGCGACCTTGTCAGGCGGCCGCTTGGGGGCGGATGACGCAATGTGCGGTGCCGAGCGGTCCGAAGTCCGCAACCACCGTCTGCCCGACGCGCACTTCATGCACGCCGGTGACGGCGCCTGTCGATATCCATGCGCCCGGTTGCAGCCTTATGCCGCGCGCGGCGAGATTTTCGAGCAGGAAACGCACGGAGCCGATCGGTCCATCGGGGAAGCTGACCGCGCGACCGGTACCGGCGACGACGCCATCGATGCTCAGGCTGATGTCGATCTCGGCAAAGGCCAGGCTCTGCCAGTCCGGCACGGCCGCGCCGATCAACAGGCCGTTATTATTGCCGAAATCCGAAACGGTGACGGCCGGGCCATGCTCGTTGATGCCGGTGAAGGGCGAACTGGCGATCTCTAGCCCGATATGCACGGCGTCGACCAGCGCGGCGGCTTCCTCCAGCGTGAAACTGGTCTGGGCCGGATGGGGCGCCTGGCCGATGCGCAGCAGGAATTCCGCCTCGGCCGCGCCAAAGCCCTGGGCAAAGACCAGGCCGGTGGCATCGGGGGTCAGGGCATGGATGGTCGGGGTGAAGATCGGCCCGGCCAGGCGATCGGCGCCGAAACGCTCGACCAGCGGGGCGGGCACGCGGCCGACCTTCCAGCCGCCGACCGGCGCATCGACCAGCGCCAATGCCTCCGCCTGGATTGCATAGCCGTCGGCCAGGCTGGGCGGGATCGGGCCGGGATAGTCGGAAAAGCCCGTCGCCTGCTGTCGGGCGGTGACGAAGGCGCGCGCAATGGCGGCAGGGGAAGCGGCGGTCACGATGATCCTCTCGGCTGGTTCTGCCTCTCGGGATGCCTGCAAGAGTAACCGGTGTCAATAGATTTGCCGAGCGACGCATATTGCGCTGGTTGCGGGCCATAAGCGCGCTATAAAAGGGCCATGACAAAGACACCCAGGGACGAGGGCGCCACCGCCAAGCTGACGATCAACGACATTGCCCGCATGGCCGGCGTGTCGAAGAAGACGGTCAGCCGCGTCATCAACCGATCGCCGCTGCTGAACCAGGAAACCCGCGGCAAGGTGGAGGAAATCATCCGCCAGACCGGCTATGTCCCCAATCCGCAGGCCCGCGCGCTGGCGCTGGGGCGCAATTTCCTGATCGGCCTGATCTACGACAATCCCAATGCTCAGATGGTGCTGAGCATGCAGAAGGGGATATTGGAAGCGCTGCACGGCACCGAGTTCGAACTGGTTGTGCGCCCGGTGGATAGGGGCGCGGCGATGGTGATGGAGGATATTCATAATTTCGTGACGCGCCAGCGCCTGTTCGGCGTTGTGGTGCTGCCGCCACTCTCCGAAAATGACAGTCTTTCCAAACTGTTCGATGATGCCGGCTGTCGCTATGTGCGCATGGGTTCGGCCCTGCTCGATGACCCGGAACATATGGTCGCCTCCAATGACCGGGACGCGGTGGCCGATGCGGTGCGCTATCTGATCGCGCAGGGGCATCGGCGGATCGGCCTGATTGCCGGGCCGCATGGCTTCCGCTCGGCCAAGGAGCGGCGCGAGGGCTTTGAAATGGCGCTGGCGGAAGCCGGCATCAGCCTGCCGCGCAGCCTGGTTGCGGACGGGCAATATACTTTTGAATCAGGGGTTTCCGCTTCGGAAAACCTGTTCGATCTGACTTCGCCGCCGACCGCGATCTTTGCCAGCAATGACGAGATGGCGGCCGGCGTTCTCTATGCGGCGCGGCTGCGCGGGATCGAAGTGCCGGAGCAATTGTCGATCATCGGCTTCGACGATACGCCGCTCACCACCCGCGTCTGGCCGCCGCTGACCACGGTGCGCTGGCCGATCGCGGCCATGGGCCGCGCCGCCGCGCTCAAGCTGATCGGCACTGCCATCGGCGAGGAGGCGGAGGTCAGCGAGCCATCCCTCTTCAGTTCGACCCTGATCCGGCGCAGTTCGGTGGCGCCTGCATCGGGCTGATCCACGCTAAGGTTGACACCGGTTTCCGAATTTGCTTCCCAAGGGGCAATTTCGAATAACCGGTGAGGATATCATGTTCGACAAGACCTATTATGCGACCCACCCCGACATGATGGAGTGCGTGTCGAACGAGGAGCTGCGGGATCGCTATCTGATCGGCGGGCTGTTCCGTAACGGCGAATGCGTGCTGAACTACACCCATGCCGAACGCTTCGTGATCGGCGGCGTGGCGGTGGCTGACGCACCGGTGAAGCTGCCGGCGCAGACCGAGCCGGCCTCGGCGGCGGGCCATCCGTTCCTGGAGCGGCGCGAGCTGGCGATCGTCAATGTCTCGGGCGTCGAAGGCACCGTGACCGTCGACGGCGAAGTCTTCACGCTCGGCAACAAGGATTGCCTCTATGTGACGATGGGCGCGAAGGATGTGGAGTTCGCCGGCGCCGGCGCGCGCTATTATCTCGCCTCCTGCCCGGCGCACAAGGCGTTCACCACCCGCAAGCTCGGCATTGCCGACGCCAATGCGCTGGAACGTGGTTCGCTGGAAGAGTCGAACGAGCGCACCATCTTCCAGCTCGTCATCCCCGGCATCTGCGATAGCGCGCAGCTGGTCATGGGCCTCACGGTCCTGAAGCCCGGTTCGGTGTGGAACACCATGCCGCCGCACATCCATGAGCGCCGCAGCGAGATTTATTTCTATTTCGAGCTGGATGGCGATGCCGACCGCGTCTTCCACTATATGGGCGAGGGCGACGCGATGCGTCACATCGTCATGGCCAATGAGGAAGCGGTGATCTCGCCGCCCTGGTCGATCCATATGGGATCGGGCACCAAAGCCTATGCCTTCATCTGGGCGATGGCCGGCGAGAACCAGGACTATACCGACATGAACGTGCTGGACATCTGCCAGCTGGCCTGAGCCCCCCCTCCCTTCAGGGAGGGGACGGGGGAGGGCATGTCTGCGACGCCAATCTCCCAAACCCTCCCCTAACCCCTCCCGCAAGCGGGAGGGGGATTTGGAGCTTATATGAGCACTATCTTCGATCTTGGCGGCAAGGTCGCCATCGTCACCGGCGCCAATACCGGCATCGGCCAGGCGATCGCGCTGTCGCTCGCGGCGGCCGGCGCCGACATTGCGGCGGTGGGCCGCACCCCGGCGGAGGAAACCGTCGAGAAGGTCCGGGCGCTCGGCCGCAAGGCCGAGATCGTCTCGGCCGATCTTTCCAGCATCGAACCGGTGCAGCGCGTCGTCGACGAGACGATCGCGAAACTGGGCGGCCTCGACATCCTCATCAACAATGCCGGCATCATCCGCCGCGCCGACAGCGTCGACTTCACCGAGGAAGACTGGGACGCGGTGATCGATACCAATTTGAAGTCCACCTTCTTCCTGGCCCAGGCGGCCGGGCGGCACATGCTGGCACAGGGCGGCGGCAAGATCGTCAACATCGCCTCCTTGCTGTCGTTCCAGGGCGGCATCCGCGTGCCGAGCTATACCGCGTCCAAGAGCGGCGTCGCCGGCCTCACCAAGCTGCTGGCGAACGAGTGGGCGGCCAAGGGCGTCAACGTCAACGCGATCGCGCCGGGCTATATCGCGACCAACAACACCGCCGCGCTGCAGGCTGACGAGACCCGCAACCGCCAGATCCAGGAACGTATCCCGGCCGGCCGCTGGGGCGACCCCGGCGACATTGGCGGCGCGGCCGTGTTCCTCGCCTCGCCGGCGGCCAACTATATCCACGGCCATGTCCTCGCCGTCGATGGCGGCTGGCTGGCCCGCTGAACTGACTGACCTCCGTTCGCGATTCCAACGCGAACGGAGGAAAATCCAAGAGGAGGGCTCAGCCTCCCGACCTATCACAGGAGGACGGATGCCCGATATCGACCGGCGGAGCGCGTTGACCGGGGCTGCGGCCCTGCTGGGCGCCAGCCTCGTTCGCCCGGCCCATGCCGCCACCGCCAGCATCGTGACCACGCGCAAGGGCCGGGTCGCCGGCACCCGCGAGGGCGGCCTCCATGTCTTTCGCGGCCTGCGCTACGGCCAGGATACCGCGCCTCGCCGCTTTCAGGCACCGCTTGCGCCCGATGGCTGGACCGGCACGGCCGATGCCAGCGCCTTCGCCCCCTCCTGCCCGCAACAGGGCAAGCAGGAAGCGGAGAGCGAGGATTGCCTGTTCCTCAATATCTGGACCCCCGGTCCCGACCCGCGCGCCAAACGGCCGGTGATGCTCTACATCCATGGTGGCGCCTATTCCAACGGCTCCGTGGTCGATCCGCTGACCTATGGCGACCGGCTGGCTGCGCAGGGCGATGTCGTGGTGGTGACGGTCAACCACCGGCTCAACATTTTCGGCTATCTCTATCTCGCCCGGCTCGATCCGCGCTTCGTCGACAGCGGCAATGCGGGCCAGCTCGACCTCATCCTCGCACTGCAATGGGTGCGCGACAATATCGCGGCCTTTGGCGGCGATCCCGGCAATATCTTGGTCTTCGGCCAGTCGGGCGGCGGCGCCAAGATCGCGACGATGATGGCGATGCCGGCGGCTGCCGGCCTGTTCCATCGCGCCATCACCATGAGCGGGCAGCAGGTAACGGCGTCGGGCCCGCTCAACGCGACGAAGCGGGCGCAGGCCTATCTCGCCGGGCTGGGCGTAAAGGCCGATGACCTGTCATCTTTGCTGTCACTTTCAACGGCGCAACTGGTGGAGGGGCTGGCAGCGCAAGACCCGATCTTGGGTGGCGGCCTTTACATGGGCCCGGTGCTCGACATGACGCATCTTGCGCGCCATCCCTTCTGGCCCGATGCGCCGCCCCAGTCACAGGCGATCCCGATGATGCTGGGCAACACCCATGACGAGACCCGTGCCTTCATCGATCCTCATGGCCCCAAGCTCCAGGGGCTGGACTGGTCCAACCTCGCCGCCCGGATCGCCCCGGAACTGCGCATGGACCTGTCACCCGAATGGATCGTCGCCCAATATCGCGCGCGCTATCCCGACTGGTCGGCGGAGCGTATCTTCTACGCCGCGACCACGGCCGGGCGCAGCTGGCCGGGGCAGGTGCTGGAGGCGGAGGCGCGCGCCCGCGTCGATGCGTCGACCTGGGTCTATCAGGTGGATTTCGCCTCGCCGACCCAGCCCGAACGCGGCGCGCCGCACACCATGGACATCGCGCTCGCCTTCGGCACGCTCGATGCGCCGGGCAGCTTCACCGGCACGGGCGCAGGTGCCCAGGCCGCCTCGCGCGCGCTGATGCAGCGCTTCCTGGCCTTCGCCCGGCGCGGTGATCCCAATGGCGTCGAGATGGCGCCCTGGCCGCAATATCGGCTGGACGGACGGCAGACAATGATCGTCGATGTCGACAGCCATGTGGAAAGCGATCCGCGCGGCTGGGAGCGGGAACTCTTCGCCCGCGTCCCCTATATCCAGCCCGGCAGTTGAGCGCTGTTCGTTGCCGGGCCGCAACCAAAAGGGGGCGGGTGCGTTGAGTCCGCCCATGCAGTTGGAGGAACCGCATGGATACGCAGGATATCGATTATGTCTCGGAACGCGGCGAGCTGCATTTTCTCGCCGCCCTGGTCGATGAGCTGATGCGCCGGCTGATGCTGTCGGGTGTGCTCAGCCAGGCCGAACTCAACGCGATCGAGGCCGATGTCGCCAAGCGCATCGGCAATGTGCCGCGCGCCTGGTAACATTTCGGGTCAGTGAACCACCGGATAGCTGATGATCAGCGCCAGCGGTTCCTTGCCGACCTGCCGGATGCCCACCTTGGCGGCTTTGTAGAGATAGGCAGCCATGCCCGGTGTCAGCGGCTTTTCCACGCCGTCGGATGTCACCACCCCTTCGCCCGACAGGACATAATAGACCTCGTCATGGGCGATTGGATGGACGCCGATCGCCGCGCCGACATGCAGCACGCGCTTGCGGAATTCCATGCTGCGCGGCTGCGGCACGGCGTCGCTGATGCGATATGCGGTCGACATGCCGATCTCGCCATGGGGCGGCGGCTCGTCGCGCATCACCTCTCGCTCGTCGACCACCACCATCGGCGGCGCGGCGGCCGCCGCCAGCAACAGCACCAGGCTCATGGCTTTGCCTCCTGTCGCATCATCTTGTCGCGGTCCGACAGATGCTCGGTCGTCTCGTCCTTCTGGCCGGGATAGCGCCCCGATTTCGGCTCCATCGTGTCGAGGTTCCAGTCGCCCTCGACAAAGGGCGCGCGGGTCGGCGCGAATTTGGGATAGCCGCCCACCTGCTTCTCATTGTCGATGATCTCGCCGCGCCCTTCCGCCACGAAGAACAGCACCCGCAGATCATCGGCATCCCGGTCCCACGGGCGGGCGCCCGCGCGCCATAGCACATGGGTCTCGACATCGCGCACCGGCAGAACGTCCAGCCCCTGCCACCAGGTCGGCGGCGTCTGCGTCTCGACCAGCTTCGCCTTGGTCTCGCCATAGCGACCGAACATCGGCAATGGCTTGCCGAACTTGTCGACGGCCAGATTGTCCTTGCCATAATATTCCAGGTCGCCGTCGCCGCCCAAGGTCAGGAAGGGCAGGCCGGTTGCCGTCGATACGCCGCCGCGCATGACATTGCCGACCGCCGCCAGCTTGCCATTCTGATAGGGATGTTCGCCCCATTCCAGCGCCATCAGGTTGTAATGCACGCCGCGCTCGCCCGGATCATAGATGATGTTGTTGACCACGGCCGCATGGACGCCGCCCTTCAGCAGGGGGTTGCGCTCGACATTATGGGCGTAGACGTTGCGATAAATCAGGATGTTGGTCGCGTTGTCGTGGATCAACGTGCCCTTGCTGTGCTCGCCTTTGGGATGGCTGGCATTGGCCAGGCCCTCGGCCGCCAGATTATAGGAAAAGGTGATGTTGTGCGCCGTGTTGGCGCGCCATTCGTCGGGCGTCTTGCCGTTGAAGCGCGGGCCGGATGCCGACATATTCTCGTCGATCGCCCAGGTGAAGCTGCAATGGTCGACGATGATGTCATGGCCGCCGACCACCGACATGGCATCCGCCTCCCATCCGCTCAGCAGCGGCTGGTCGTCCACCCCGGTGCGCACGCGGATATGGCGCATGATCACGTCATGGGTGGCGATGTCGATGCCCGACCGGACCAGGGTGATGCCGGGGGAAGGGGCGGTCTGGCCGGCAATGGTCAGATAGGGTTCGCGGATGGTGATGGTCTGGCGCGCCATGTCGATGACGCCGCCCACCTCGAACACGACGATGCGCGGGCCCTTTGCCTCCAGTGCCGCCTTCAGGCTGCCGGGGCCATCGGCCGCCAGCGTGGTCACGCGGATGACGCGGCCCCCTCGGCCGCCGGGCGTTGCCGATGCCCAGCCGACGGCGCCCGGAAACGCAGTCGTTGCGCTGGATGCGCTGGTCTTGGCCGAGGCGGCGGATAGAGTTGCTGGCAAGGGGATCAGGGCAAGGCCGGCAAGCGGCAGGGCGATCAGTCTGGCGGTTATTTTCATGCTTCCGAAAGCTCCTCTCCTGGCCAGACTTGCACCGTGGCGGCGATGATGCAAGCAATTTGACACCGGTGTCGAATCTGTTTGCGGTCATTGTGAAAGCGAGGCGAAGACGCGGGCTGCGCTCCGTCATTCTGCGCCATGTGGCCCATATTGCGGTGCAAAATGGCTCGATATGGACGCTTTTCCGACAGGAGGGCGCGGAAAATCGCCGCGAGCGCTGGCCTAGGAGCTTCAGACATAATTGCCGCAATGATCATTGACATTGATCCGCAGTCGGGTCACAAGTTTCTGACACCGGTGTCTTCAAGGGGACAACATCGGGCCGCACCCCCAAAGAGGCGTGGCGGAAATATGGAGGGATGTTTCTATGATTGCGTTCGTACAGGCTTCGTCCGCCCGGAAATGGCTGTCCGCAGCCTCGACCCTGGCATGCGCCATCGCCTGCGTTTCCGCCGCTCAGGCACAGGCTCAGTCTGGGCAGGGCGATGCCGCGGTTGCGCCGGATCAGGGGCAGGCGGGTGCCGCAGCCCAGGAATCCGACATCATCGTCACCGGTTTCCGCCAGTCGCTGGGCGCGGCGATCAACCTCAAGCGCCAGTCGGTCAGTTCGGTCGATGCGATCGTGGCGGAGGATATCGCCAAGTTCCCCGACCAGAATCTCGCCGAATCCCTGCAGCGCATCCCCGGCATCTCGATCCAGCGTGACGGCGGCGAAGGGCGCGCGATCACCGTGCGCGGCCTGGGCGCGCAGTTCACCCGCGTGCGCGTCAACGGGCTGGAAACGGTCGCCACCTCGACCGATGGTGCCAGCTCGAACCGCGATCGCTCCTTCGATTTCAACGTCTTCGCGTCCGAGCTGTTCAGTTCGCTGGTCGTTCACAAGACCGCCGAAGCCTCGCTGGACGAAGGCTCGCTCGGCGCCGTGGTCGATCTCAACACCGGCAATCCGCTCGGTGGCAAGGAAGGGCTGACCCTCGTCGGGTCGGCGACCGCCTCCTATAATGACTTGGCGAAGAATTGGGGACCGCGCCTGGCCGGCATCGCGTCCTGGAAATCGGCCGACGGCCGCTTCGGCGTCGCCCTGTCGGCGGCCTATTCGACGCTCGATACCAAGGAACTGGGCAATAACAGCGTGCGCTGGGCCCAGGCCCGCTTCGACAATGTCGATGGCACTCCCTGCTTCACCCAGCCCAATTCGGGCGGCACCTATGTCAAGAGCGCGGCCTGCGATGCGGCGGCCCTGTCCTTCCACCCGCGCATCCCGCGCTATGGCGAGGTGCGTCATGATCGCGAGCGGCTGGGCCTGACCGGATCGATCCAGTTCGCCCCGACCGACGCGACCAAGATCTCGATCGATGGCCTCTATTCGCGCTTCAAGGAAACCCGCGAGGAGAAGTGGGGCGAGGTGCTGCTGCGCTCCAACGAGCGGTCGATCAACGTCGTCAATCCGGTCTATGACGATAATGGCAACATGATCTCGGCCACGCTCAACGATGCCTGGGTCCGCACCGAACATTATTTGCGCAAGTCGAGCACCGAATTTTATCAGGTCGGTGGCACCTGGGACCAGGATGTGACGGACAAGTTCCGCTTCACCCTGCTGGGCGGCCTGTCCAAGTCCAACGCCGACATTCCGGTCGAAACCACGGTGGTCTTCGACGATCGCGATGCCCAGGGTTATAGCTATGACTATAGCGACATGAAGCATCCCAAGCTGACCTTCGGCACCAGCGTGACCGATCCGGCCAATTTCCAGCTCGCCGAAATCCGCGACCGTCCGTCCAACACCACCAACCGCTTCAAGACGGCGCAGTTGCGCACCGAATGGGACGCGGCCGAGGGGCTGACCGTGAAGGTCGGTTCGATGTGGCGCCGGTTCGACTTCAAGACCGTCGGCTATCAGCGCGATACCGCGGTCTGCGGCAATGGCGGCAAGGATCTGGTGCTGGGCACCATCACCTGTTCGCCGACCAGCCTGTTTGGCCCGAGCGCCGTCTATGGCTTCCAGGCGACGCCGGAATTGAGCGAACTCTTCACCCTGGGCAAGGCGGGCCAGCCGTCGGGCACCACCACCCAGTGGTTGATCCCCAATCTGGACGCGGCGACCGCCTATACCAAACTCTATGACCGCGCGCTGGCGCTGGACGTCGGCAACAACCGGTCGGTGCGCGAGGAAGTGACCGGCGGCTATTTCCAGTTCGATGCCAAGGGCGACCTGTTCGGCCTCGAATATGCGCTGAACGCGGGCATGCGCTATGCCAAGACCGACCAGCGCTCGACCGGCCTCAATGGCGGCATCCCGGTGACGATCAAGCGCAGCTATGAGGATTGGCTGCCGGCCGCCAACCTGGCCCTGTTCCCGACCGACAAGCTGGTCATTCGCGCGGCGGTGGCCGATGTGATGACCCGCCCGACGCTGGGCAGCCTGACGCCGGGCGGTTCGGCCGACGGCTTCCAGTATCGCGTCAGCTACGGTAACCCCTATCTAAACCCCTATCGCGCGACCGCCTATGACCTGGCTGTCGAATGGTATTTCGCGCCCCAGTCGCTCTTCTCGGTCGCCCTGTTCAAGAAGGATGTGCAGAGCTTCCCGGTCGCCGCGACCATTTCCAACGCGACCTTCGCGGAAACCGGCCTGCCGGCTTCGGTGCTGGTCAGTTCCTCGCCCGCCGCGCTCAATCCCGCGCTGCAGGCCGAACCGATCTGGACCATCGCGACCACGGTCAACGGCACCGGCGCCTCGCTCAAGGGGGCGGAAATCGCGCTGCAACTGCCCTTCACCTTCCTGCCGGGCATCTTCAAGCATTTCGGCATCCTGGCCAACGCGACTTTCATCGACTCCAACGCCACCTATAATGTGTCGGGGCCGGCGGTCGTGCCGGGTGGCGGCCTGGTCAATGTCGCGCGGGAGAATACGTTGTTCGGCGTGTCGAAGCGGGCCTATAACGGCACCCTCTATTATGACGACAACCGCTTCAGCGCGCGCGTCTCGGCCAGCTATCGCGGGCCTTACAGCGACCAGAACAGCGGGACCGGCAACGTTTTCGAAGGCTATAATTCAACCGTCAATGTCGACGCCTCGGTCCGTTACAAGGCAACCGACTGGCTGGAATTCACCCTCGACGGCATCAACCTGACCGATGAATATCGCGGCCGCTACACCGACCTCGATGCCAATCGCAACTATGAGTACAATCATTTCGGCCGCACCTTCCAGTTCGGCGCGCGCGTGAAGATGTAGCCTGTCCCCTCGGGTCGCGCCGTCACGGGCCAGCCGCCTTCTGCACGAGGTGGCTGGCCCTTTTTCTTGGGTCGGCGGTGGGGCAGGGGCGGTGCCGGGCAGGCAACAGCAATAGTCCATTCACGCAATGACATTGACTCGCGTTAGCGTTCTCAAATATGGCGCCGCCAAGAATATTTGGGGGATTATATGGTGCGGTCGTCTTTCTTTTTTTCCGGGGCGGCGATCGTCGCACTGGCCGGTTCTGCCCTGGCCAGCCCGGCGCTGGCGGGGCAGGCGCCGGATGCCGATATGGACCAGGCTCGCGCCGACATCATCGTCACCGGCGAAAAGAGCGCCCGCACCCTGCAGCAGACGCCGACCAGCATCGCCGTCGTCACGCCCGAGACGATCGAGCGCGAGGCGCTGATCACCATCCAGGACGTCTATAACCGCACCGCCAACCTGTCCGAAACCTATGGCTCGTCCGGCTTCACCATCCGCGGCATCAGCAACAGCGGCGTCGGCGCGGGCGGGCAAGCAGACGCCGCCAGCGTCTATGTCGATGGCGCGCCGGTGCCCAAATGGGCGCTTTATGGCGGCCCGACCGACCTGTGGGATGTGCAGCAGGTGGAAGTGCTGCGTGGCCCGCAATCGACCATCCAGGGCCTCAACGCGCTGGCCGGCGGCATCGTCATCACCAGCAAGGATCCCTCGCTGACCCGTTGGGGCGGCGACGCGCGCGTGCTGTGGAGCGAATATGATGATCGCACCTTCTCCGCCGCGATCGGCGGACCGATCATCAAGGATGAACTGGGCATCCGCCTGTCGGCCGAGCGCCGCAACGATCGCGGCCTCATCTACAATGTCACCCGCGACGAATATAGCGATGCGCTGGAATCGCTCAATCTGCGCGGCAAGATCAAGTGGACGCCCCAGGCCATTCCGGGATTGGAGGCAGTCGCCAGCTATAATCGCGTGCGGCGAGACGGCGGCTATCTCTACGAATATGCCCGCACCGACGTGCCCAATTATTTCAATCACCGTATCGCCACCGGCGATCAGCCCAGCCGGGGCAAGATCGACAGCGACCTTGCCGTCTTCAACGTCAGCTATCCGCTGGCCCAGGGGCTGAAACTGTCGAGCGTCACCTCCTGGAACCGCTCGCGCGTCCATTCGGTGATCGATACCGACGGCACGCCGCAGGATATCCAGGCGATCGACAATCGCTATAATTACCGTACCCTGACCCAGGAAATGCGCCTCAACTATGATGGCGAACGGCTGAGCGGCCTGCTGGGCGCCTGGTATTATCGCCGCACCGGCAGCATCGACCAGAATAGCCGGGTGAACATCGATACGCCGACCGCCACCATCGCCGCCCTGCTGCGCGCCAATGGCGCGACCGCAGCGCAGGCGACCTTCCTCAGCAATGCCTATGCGGCACAACTGCCGGTCATCCCGGTCGCCTATTCCGCCGACCAGCCTGAAAAGGTGGAGACGATGGCGCTGTTCGGCGACGCTCGTTTCAAGCTGACCGACCGGCTGACCCTGATCGGCGGCTTCCGCTACGATCATGAGCGCAACCGCTATGCTGCGCAAACCGTGGCGACCTTCAACGGCACGCTGCCCAATGCCAATTTCCTCGGCGCGGCCTATGCCCCGATCATTTCGCTGATCAACCAGGGCGTTCTGGGGCTGGTCGACGATGCCTCCTCGCCGCTGGCGTCCAACAGCCGCAGCTTCAACGCCTTCCTGCCCAAGGCCGGGATCAGCATGGACTGGACGCCGGACCTCACCACCGCCTTCACCGTCCAGCGCGCCTATCGCTCGGGCGGCTCCAGCCAGAACCCGGCCCGCGCCCTGCTGGTCGCCTATGATCCGGAATATAGCTGGAATTATGAAGGCTCGCTGCGCTCCAAATGGCTCGACGGGCGCCTGACGCTCAATGCCAATGCCTTCTACATGACGTGGAAGGACCAGCAGGTCACCGCCTATTTCGGACAGAATGCCTATGATTACAACACGGTGAACGCGGCCGGATCGCATCTTTACGGGTTCGAGGTGGAAGCGAATGCCACGATCGCGCGGGGCATCGATCTCTATGGCTCGGTCGGCCATGTCCGCACCAAATTCACCGATTTCGTCCTGCCCGCAGGGGCGACCAGCACGGTTGACCTCACCGACACCCAATTCCCCTATGCGCCGCGCTGGACCCTGTCGGGCGGCATCAATGCGCAGTTCGGGCCGGGCTTCGTCGCCAATCTCAACGCCAATTACCGTTCGTCGGTCTTCACCGGCGTCGGTCAGGATCAGGGCCAGTACAAGGTCGGCGGCCGCACGGTCGTGAATGGCAAGATCGGTTATGAAACCGATCATTGGTCGCTGTTCGTCTTCGCCCGCAACATCCTCAACGAGGATTATATGCAGTACCAATATGCCGCGATTCATCAGGCGATCCTGGGCGAACCCCAGACCGTCGGCGTCGGCGCGAGCGTCCATTGGTGATCACGCTCGCCAGCCTGCTGCTCATCGCCGGCGGCGCCCTGGGCGCTGCCCTGTTGCGCCGCTCCTGGGTGCGGCGGGACCGCTCCGTGCTTGGCCTGCTGCTGGCGGGATGGGGCGTATTGATCGGCCTGCTGGTCGCTGCCTTCCTGCTGATCGGGCCGGTCAAGGGGCTGGCCTTGGGACTGGCGATGGAGGGGATCGGCGCGCTCGCCATCATCTGGTTCGGCCGGGTCCGGCGCAAGGCGGCACGGGTGCGCGATGGCGATGTCGCGCCCGAGCCGCTGGAGGAACCGGGCCGCTTCTGGCGCGGGGTGCTCCGCGCCTTGCTCGCCGGGCCGCTCGGCATGACGGCGGCGATGGGTGTCGCCTTTTGCGTTACGGTCTATCTGCCCGGTGATCCGCGCACCCGGATCGTGCTTGGCGGCCTGTTGCTGCCGATCCTGTGGGGGCTGGCCATGACCTGGACCCTGGCGGACCGCCGCCTGCTCCGCGCGACCGCCGTGCTGGTCGGCACCAGCATCATCGGCTTCGGCCTTGCCGCCTTGGGAGGGGCCGCATGAACGACCAGAGCGTCCAGACCAACAGCCGGGCGAAGAAATGGCGCTGGCCCTTGTCGCCCGAAACGGTGCGATCGGTGCTCAGCAGCCATTCGGTGCTGGGCCTCGCCTTTGCCGCGATCATCTACATCGTGTGCCTGACCGGCACGGTCGCGGTGTTCGCGCCCGATCTGGAGCGATGGGAAGTGCCGGCGACGCCGGTGGTGACCAGCCTGTCGGATGCCTCGGCTGCCCGCGCCATCGCCGAAGCGGCCAGGCGCGCGCCGGCCGACACCACCCTCTATCTGTCGCTGCCCACTGCGAAACAGGATGGCGCCAGCCTGACCGCCTTCAGCGCGACCTATGAACATAAATGGGGCGTGGCGGCCGATGGCGCGCTGTCCGATCTGGAAGCGGTCTGGACCGAATTCCTGATCCACCTCCATATCAACCTGCATCTGCCGCGCAGCTGGGGGCAGTTCATCGTCGGCCTAACCGGCGTGGCGCTGCTTTCCTCCCTGGTGTCGGGCATATTGGCACATCCGCGCGTACTGCGCGATGCCTTCCATCTGCGGTTGGGCGGTTCGCGCCGGCTGCAGGAGGCGGATCTGCACAATCGCCTCGGCATCTGGGCCTTGCCCTTTCATTTCACCCTGGCGCTGACCGGCGCGCTGCTCGGCCTCAGCACCATCATCGTCGCGATGCTGGCCATGCTGCTCTATCGCGGCGACATGGGGAAGGTCTATGAACTCTTCCTCGATCCGCCGCCCAAGGTTGACGCGCGCGCCATGCCAATTCCCGATATTGCGAGGCTGATCGCCGATGCCCGCGCCCGCGCGCCGGCGGCCGTTGCGGACAATATCATGGTCGAACGGCCCGGCCGCGCCGATATGCGCATCTCGATCCATAGCGGTCGGCCCAAGCTGCTGACCCAGCAGGACGAGGTGCAATATGATGCGCGCGGGCAACTGCTCCATCAGGAGCAGCCGCAGGATCTGGTCGCCGGCACCCGAATGCTGAGCGGCATCGGCCAGCTGCATTTCGGCTGGTTCGGCGGGCTGCCCGTGCGGATCGCCTATGGCCTGCTCGGCATTGCGCTCTGCATCGTTACCTCCAGCGGCGTGACCATCTGGCTGGCCCGCCGCCGCGATCGCGGCCGGCCCGCGCCGCAATGGGAACGGATCTGGGCTGCGATCTGCTGGGGTCAGCCGGTGATCCTGGTGCTGACCGCCGCGCTGGCCTTCGCCTTGCCTCAAACGCCGCTGCCGCTGGCCTGGATCGGCCTCACCATCCTGTCGGTGCGGGCCGCCGGCATGGCGAAGGCGCTGCCCGGCCCGCGCCTGTCGCGCGGCCTGCAATGGGCGCTGGTCGCCGGCCTGTTGATCGTCGCGCTTCTGCACGGCGCCCCGCTGCTGGCGGGCGGGCAGGGGCTGCTGGTCGACCTGTTGTTGCTTGTCGGTGGCCTCGGTCTGCTGCTCGCCCTGCTGCGCAGCCGCGCGCCAGCCAAGGCCTAAGGCAGAAACTTGCCATTCCCCTCCCGTAAACGGGAGGGGCAGCGAGACTTGCGCGCACAGCGCGCAAGTCGCAGCGGGGTGGGCTTTCGCGCAACTGCCCCGGCTTTCCTACTCGCCCCTTCTCTGATCTACCCTTGGGGATGCAAGAGCCGCCCCATCTCCTCGCCAGACCACCCGCCTGTTGCGTGGCTGTCGCTTCATTGTCGCGTCGGCGCCGCGTCGAAAGCGCGCGGGTGTGACCCGTTTCCCCCGCCACTGTCGCGTCACAGGCGCATGACCGGCGCGTCGTGGGTGCATCACAGGCGCATTGGCCCGAAATAGCCCGCACGACACTGTGAACTTCGACTGTCGCGTCCCGTGTCGGCCCAATCGGCCTTAGAGCGCGCGAAAACGGAAGTCGGTGAAGCGCGCTTCGCCGGCACCGGCGGAATAGAGGCCGGGGCGCAGCATCAGGAAGCCGCCGCGCACATTATGGTGATAGCCCGACACTTCCATGCCCCGGTCGAACCGTTTCCAGCTCCTGCCGTCGTCGCCGCTGATGTGAAAGCGGATGATGTGCCGGTCGTTGGTGACGCGCATCCGCATCCGGCGGCCATGGGGATTGGCGGGGCGGCCGCGCTCGATCCCATATTGATGGGTGACGAACCGCTCCTGGTCGAAGCCCAGCCCGCAATACAACTGTTCGTCATAGAAGAGGAGAAGGCCGGCGACGCCACCCGGCGCGATCTCGATCGTGCATTCGAACTGATAGGCCTGATCGCCCGCCACCAGCAGCAAGGGCGACGAACTGGAGGGGGCGGTGCCGCTGGCCTTCAGGACCAGCGATCCGCCCTCGACCCGCGCGCGCTGCGCCTCCTGCGGCGCCGGCTTGAAGAAGTTCCAGCGCGAACCGAGGTGCAGCGCACTGAAATCATCCGACAGTGGCTGGCCATGCGGCCCGGCCTGGCCGCCCCTGGGCTTGGCGATCGGTTGCGACAGATCGCCGCCGGTCATGCGGAACCAGCCATCCGCCGTCCATTCGACCGGGTCGAGCAACGTCTGCCGCCCCAATGTCCAATAGCCATTTTCATAGCCATGATAGACCGACCACCAACTGCCATCCGGTCCCTCGACCAAGGTGGCATGGCCGCGCGACCACCATTTTTCGGCGCGGTCGACGGTGCGCACGATCGGGTTGGCCGGGCAATTTTCCCAGGGGCCATGGATCGACCGCGACCGGGCGGCGATCACCATATGCCCGGTCGGCGGTCCGGCCGTGCCGCCCACGGCGGTCACCAGATAGAAATAGCCCTTATGGCGCAAAATCTTGGGGCCTTCGGGCGAGAAACCCTCGACATCCCAGTCGTCGGGATAGTGCCAGGGGTCATAGACATGTTCGGGCTGGCCGACGGTCGCCAGACCATCGTCGGTCAGGCGCACCCGGTCGCCGCCCGACAGGAACAGCCAGCGCGATCCATCCTCGCCCACCGCATGGCCGGGATCGATATGGTTGGGCAGATGCAGGTCGATCGGATCGCTCCACGGCCCCTCGATCCGATCGGCCCAGATCACATAGCTGGTGTTGGGAGACGCCTTGACCGGGATGTAGAGATAATAGCGGCCCTTGTGCCTGCACAGTTCAGGCGCCCAGACCGATCCGATATTCTTGTGCAGCGCCGGGCCGATCGGCCGCCAGTTCACCAGGTCGCGCGAATGCCAGATGATGAGTCCGGGATAGGAATCGAAGGTCGAGAAGGTCATGTAATAATCCGCGCCATCCTTGAGGATGGTGGGATCGGGATGATCGCCCGCGATCAGCGGATTGAGGAAGCGGCCGTCGCCCAGATCGGCGATGCGCTGATTGTCGAAGCCGCGCCGCCAGTCGGGCGCGGGGGCAGGCGTGTCCGGTGGAGCAGGGGGTGCCGCCCGCGCCTCGCTCAAACCACCTGCCAGCGCCGCCGAAGCCGTCGCCAGCAATGCGTCCCGTCGGCTGACTGCCATGACCCTCTCCCGATTATTGATACCGGTTACCTAAGGGCCATGACCTGATGCTGTCAAATGGCGCGGACCTGATCCTCGTAAAGCTCCAGCGGCAGTCCGTCTGGGTCGGCGAAGAAGGTGAAGCGCCGGTCGGTATATTCGTCCACCCGCACCGGTTCGCACACCACGCCATGGCTTTCGAGCCGGGCGACCTCCGCATCCAGGTCGCTGACGGCAAAGGCAAGGTGGCGCAGGCCACAGGCTTCCGGGCGCGAGGGGCGCGGCGGCGGATTGGGGAAGGAGAAAAGCTCGATCTGCGCGTCGCCGACGGCCAGATCGCATTTCCAGCTGTCGCGTTCGGCGCGATAGACCTCGTTCAGCACGGCAAAGCCGAGAATGTCGACATAGAAATGGCGGGACCGGGCATAGTCGGACCCGATGATGGCGATATGATGGATGGCGTGCATCGCCCAGCGCTATCGCGGGATGCGCCCGTCGCGCAATGGCTATCCGGCGATCAGTGCCTGAAGATCGAGCAGCGCCCGGCCGAAGGACAGGCCTTGCGGCCCCGCGACGAAGCGGGGTTCCCATTCCGGCCCGAACTTGTCCTTGTAGGCGCGCAGTCCTTCAAAGCCGTAGAGCGCATTGCCATGCTGGTAGAGCAGCGCCCCCAGCTTCGACCAGAGCGGTGCCAGCCGGCGCGCCTCCAGCCCGGAAAGCGGGGCGAGGCCGAGGTTGAACCAGCGATAACCCTGTGCCTTGCCCCACAGCATCAGGTGGATGAACAGAAAGTCCATCGTGCCATAGGGGGCGTCCTCGTCATGGCGCATCAGGTCGACCGACAGTTCGGACCGGTCGGCCGCGGCCCAGATATTGGCGAAGGCGACGATCCTGTCCTCCTGTCGCACCACGGCGCAGTCGAACCGCGCCATATAGGCGCGATCGAAGCGGCCGACGCTGAAGCATTTTTCCTTATGCCCCTTGGCCTGCAGCCAATGAGCGGAAATCTCGGCCAGCCGGTCCATTTCCTTGTCCAGCATCGCCGCAGGGATGATCTCGAAACTGGCGCCCTCCCGCGCCGCGCGCCGCTCGGCATAGCGCAGCGGCTTGGCATCCGGGCCGTCCAGCGTGAAACCGGCCAGATCGACATGCGCCTCCTCGCCATATTTGACGATCTGCAGCCCCAGTTCGATTGCGAGCGGCAGCATGTCCTGGCTGATCTGATAGAGCAGCAGGCGGCCCTGCGCGGCATCGGCTTGTTCGCGCAGCCGCCAGAGCAGGTCCGCCCATTCGCTGCGGGCGCCGACGGGATCGCCCATGACGATCCAGCTATGCCCCCTGATCTGGTACATCAGGCAACAGGTGCCGCCATCCGACACCAGGAAGCGCTTGTCGCCGATATAGGCGAGATTGGCGTCGGTGCGTTCGGCCAGCGCCAGCGCGGCCTCCGGCGGGACGGCGGCATTGCTGGCCAAGGCGGGAATGGTTGCGGCCGGGCGCAGCAGGCGCCAGAGCGCCACGCCGATCAGCAGGACGGCAACGGCCAGGCTGGCGCGCAGGAAACGCGAGGCATCGGCGCGGGCGGCAAAATGCCACCAGAGGTCGTTCTGATATTCGACATGCTTGTAGGCGAAGAAGCCGATCCAGACGCAGAGGCCCAGAACCACTGCGACTGTCGCCAGCCAGCCGGGGGTGAAGGCGTCGGCGATGAGCTGGGTCCGACGATAGAAGGCCGGGCGCGCCCATTGCAGCAGCGCGGCGATCAGCAGCATCGCCGCCGCTTCCTCATAATCCAGCCCCTTGAGCAGCGAGAAGATCGCGCCGGCCAGCAGCAGGATGCGGGTCAGCCAGAAGGCCCCGTCCAGCCGCCGGTAGAGGCCGGCCGACAGGATCAGCAGCGCCGCGCCGACCAGGCTGCCGGCCATGTGGGAGGCTTCGAGGAAGGGCAACGGCACGACGCTGTTAAGGGTGGCGACCCGGTGCGGGATGGCCGGGAGCGAACCCGATACCAGCAGGATGGCACCGCCCAGGAAGACGAGCGCCGCCGTCATGATCGGTGCGAGGCCGGTCGTGACGGCTTGCAGGCCGCGCAGGGTGCGGCGCAACGGCTGTCGCCAGCGCCAGCCTTCCTGCGCAACGATGATGCCGACTGCGATCAGCAGCGGCAGGATATAATAGACCAGTCGATAGGCGAGCAGCGCGGCGACCAGTTGCGGCCGGTCCACGCCGGGCAGGGCGGCGAGCATCACCAGTTCGAACACGCCGACGCCGCCGGGCACATGGGTCAGCAGCACGGCGACGATGGCGAGCGCATAGCCCAGGAAGAAGGCAGGCCAGACATGGAGGCCAACGCCGGGCACCAGGACGAACAGCGCAGCGCTGGCCGCAGCGAGATCGATCACACCGATGCCGATCTGGCAGAATATGCGCGAGGCGGGCGGCAGCGGCAGGGACATGCGGCCAAAATGCAGCATCCGTCCCTGCCGGCCGGCAAAGAGGATCAGGCCGATGATGGCCGTGAGGGTCAGGCTTCCGGCCACACGCAATGCTGGCGCGGACAGGCGGACATCGCCTATCGACAGCGTCTCCGGCCGCCAGACCAGCATGGCCGCCGCCAGCGTCAGGACGCCGCCCCAGAAGGTGGCGCCAGCGATCGCGACCACCCGCGCTACATCGGCAACACCCAGCCCCGCCGCGCTGTAGATGCGGTAGCGCGCCGATCCGCCGGTCAGCAGCGACAGGCCCAGATTATGGCTGAGCGTATAGCTGATGAAGGAGGCGAGCGCCGCCGTGCCATAGGGCAAGGGGCGGCCGATCGAGCGCAGCGCCAGCACGTCGTAGAAGGTGAGCGTGACATAGCTGATCGCGGTCAGCAGCAGGGCGGGGATCAGGGCTGTCGGGCCAAGTGCATGAAAGGCCGCGCGGATGTCGCGCACATGCACATCGTGCAGCAGATGGTAGAGCGCGACGAAGCCGAGCGCGGCGAGCAGCACCACAAGCCCGACCGACAAGGGCGTCTGGTAACGGCGCAAATATGTCATGGCCCCCATCTGTCGCTACCCCGTCTTGACCCGGTGCCAGAGCTGGCTGCGGCAGAAAAGCCCACCCAGGATGCAGCCGGAAATCTTCAGCTGGTCCGGCCCCTGCTGGTCGATGGTGGAATAGAAGGTGCGGCCCATGTCGGGCACATAGACCCGCCCGGCCCAATGGCCCGGTCCCTTGGGGCGATAATCCTGCAACAGGGTGGTGCCGACCAGATGCGGGATGCCGGCATCGCTGGCATCGGCCAGCGCCTCGGCATTGGCGTGACTGACCCAGCCGCACAATCTGTCCTGACAGGCGCCGGTCGTGACCGTGACGCTGCCGCGCGGATTGATCCAGGAACCCAGCACCGGATCGGCCGCCATCGCCGGAGCGGCGGCGATCAGGCTGATGCCGGCAAGGAACAGGCGCAAGGCATGAGGCATGGGTCAGGTCTTCCGGATCAATCCCTGCCGGGCGAAGGCCGCGTGCAGGACATGGTAGAGCGCATCGACATCATGGTGCAATGGATGCCCGCCCGGCAGCGCGACGGTCTGCCCATTGGGCTGGTGCAGCAATGGGCACAGGCTGGCCGCTTCCTCCTGTCCATGGACGCAGAGCAAAGGCGCCCAGTCGAGCTTGCGCGCGGTCGGCAGGGCGTCCGCCTCCGCCATGGCAAAGGTGAATATCTCACCGGGCGAAGCGCGATATTCGACCGTGGCGCCTGGCACCACCAGCGCGACCATGGCGATGGCATGGTGTTGGGCAGCGGGCAGCGTTGCAAGGCCGACATGCGCCATGTCGGCGCCGAAGGACTGGCCTATCAGGATGACCGGCGCGGCGGGATCGATGCTGTGGGCCTGAGCCAGGGCCTGGCTGATCAGGGTAGTGGCTTCGGCAGAGCTGCGGGTCTTGCGAAAATAGGTCAGCGAATTGACGCCGACGGTCGGCAGGCCGTCTCGCGTCAGGCGTGCCATGATGCCCGGCCCCATGCCGACCTTCATGCCCATGTCGCCCGACAGGATGATGGCGATCGGCGTGCCATGGCCCGGCCGATAGCCCTGTGGGCGGGAGAGGGAAAAGGGATCGCCGCCCAGATAGCCGAGCCATTGGAAGGTCGCTGCCAGCAGAGCGAGGATCAGGACGGGCAGGATATACCGGATGCTCTTGCCGCTGCGCGCCATCATGCCGTCTCCGCGATCGACCCGAGCGCCCGGCACGTCGGGAGGAGACCGACGTGCCGGGCTGTGAGCGGTCGGAACAAGACCCACGCGTTCCGACCGTTCGGCCAGCTGGTCCAAGCTGGCCTGTTTCGTGCCACCCAAGGGGGGAGGGGAGGTGGCACGACCGATATGGTCTATGACGGCCTGCGGTAGCGTGGCTGGAAGATGAACTTTTGGAGAGGCGGTCGATTAGATGCGACGGGCGACTGCGCCGGCGGCCCAGCCCATGCCGACGGCCAGGGCGATGGCGGTCAGGCCATAGAGGAAAGACCAGCGTTCGGCCGCGACGGCCATGAACTGTTCGAAGCCCGATTTGCGAACATGGATGTCGCGCACCGCCGCTGCTACGACGCGGCCGTCCTGCACCAGGAAGGTTTCGGCGGTATAGTCGCCCACGATCACACGGGCCGAGAGCGGCAGGCGGGCGCGATAGAGCACGTCGTCGCTGATCTCCACTGTGCCGGGGCGTTCGACGAACAGGCCGTTGCGCTGGCGCAGATCGACAAGGCCAGCCTGAAACCGGTCCAGCTCGGCGCTATCGTTGAGCGAGGAGGGGGAGAGTTGCAGCTTGTCGACGCCCAGTTCGTAGATCGCCGCCGTGCGTTCATCGACGATCTGGGCGATCGGCCGGGAGGAGGCCATGGCGTAGAAGCTGGGCGCAGAGCGAAAGCGGGCGCGGTCGGCATTGACCCAGATGCCGGCGACCTTCTGCTTCTCGCGCATGGTGATCGACTGTTCGGGGCCTTTCAGCACGACGACGATGTCCGCCGGCTTGTCCGGACTCCGACCGTCGGGATAGACGATGGCGCCGAACAGCAGCAGGTCCGCGCCGGTGAAGCTGTACTGGATCTCGACCTCGCGCTGGGACACATCGGGCACCAGTTGCGGTTCGTCCGCGGCACTCAGCAGCAGCGCCAGAGCCGGCAGGATGAGGCGGGATATCCTCATTTCACGTCGATCGTGAAGATTTCGTCGGGCCGCCAGCCCAGCCCCAGCGCCATGCGCGCGGCGACCAGCAGCACGATCGCGGCGAGCAGGATGCGCAGATATTCCGGGCGGATCGTCATCGACAGCCGGGTGCCGACCTGCGCGCCGGTGACGCTGCCGATCAGCAGCAGCATGGCCAGCACCAGATCGACCGCCTTGGTCGTCATCGCGTGCATCATCGTCGTCGCCATGGTGACGAACAGGATCTGAAACAGCGACGTGCCGACCACCGACTGGGTGTTCATGCCGAGCAGATAGAGCATCGCCGGCACCAGGATGAAGCCGCCACCCACGCCCAGCAACATGGTCAGGATGCCGGTTGCCATGCCCAGCAGCAGCGGCGCCAGCGGCGAGATATAGAGGCCCGAGCGATAGAAGCGCCAGCGCATCGGCAGTGCTGCGACCAGCGGATGGTGGCGGCGCTTGCGCGCCTGCATGCGCTTGCCGGTCTTGAGCGCGATCAGTGCCTGGATCGACTCCTTCGCCATCAGCGATCCGATGCCGCCCAGCATCAGCACATAGAGAATGCCGATCACCGTATCGATCTGCCCCAGCGACTGGAGCAAGCGAAAGATGAGGACGCCAAGGCCCGCGCCGACCACGCCGCCGGCGATCAGTACGCCGCCCATGCGGAAATCGACGGTGCCGCGCGACATGTGGGTCACGACGCCGGAAACACTGGCGCCGGTCACCTGGCTGGCAGCGGAGGCCGCTGCGACCGTGGGCGGGATGCCATAGAAGATGAGCAGCGGCGTCGTGAGGAAGCCGCCACCCACGCCGAACATGCCCGACAACAGGCCGACGACGCCACCCAGTCCGATGATGATCAGGGCGTTCACCGACAGATTGGCGATGGGCAGGTATAGATCCATGCCCCATCGGGTTAGAGACAAAAGACTCCGAGCGAAAGCCGGGAGATGGCCGGTAGGCTAAAAATCGGCGGCGAGTGTGACCGCCAGGCCGGAAGCCGGTTTGGCTTGACCGGCGACACGTTCACGCCATTCGATCCCGATGCGTGCGGCGATCGCTGGAAGGGGCAGACGAAACTGGATTTCGGGGCCGATATCCAGTCGTTCGACATCGGGTTGCGCACCACCAGACAGGCTGAGGCCAACGCGCAGAGGGCTGCCCTTGATCGGCGCGAGAAGCGAGAATTTTCCGTCGATGAAAAGGTCGCGCTTGTGCAGTCCTACCATGCCGGTCTGTGCGTAAAGGCTGGCCTCGATCGGCCCGGCAACGGGTCTGGGGCCAAAACCGCCGACGAGCAACAGCGCGAAGGAGTCGCGCGCCTGGGTATCGAGCGCGATCCGTCGTTCGGCGGCAAGGCTGACGGCAATATGGCGTACTGGCTGATAGGACAGGCCGATCGCGGTTTCGGGCGCCTCGGGCGACTGGAGGGCCGTCGTCGCCCGACCATAAGCGGCGAGGCGTCCCGAGGATCGGGGCGTCAGGTCGAAGTCGATCCGTGCTCCGGCCTGCGACCCGCCGAGGCGCCCCACCGTGGCCAGGTCTGCCGATGAACCACCGCCGGAGCGCCAGAGCAGCCAGACGCTGCCTTGCCAGCGATCATAGCCGACGGGCGATATGGTCGATACCGAAATGGCAAGCGGTTCCATGGCTTTGGGCCGGCCTAGGGGAGGTCTTTGTCTGGAGGCGCCAGAGTTCAACGACCATGCGTTCGATAGTGGCGCGATGGCATAAGAGGGCCGGACTGGCTTGAAGGGCGAACTCGCACGGATGGGTTGCCACTTATTGCCAGAATAAATTGCTGTTTCTGCTTTGTGGATGATCGGGATCATGCGCTCCTGATGGGTGGGGGAGCCGATCCGACTGCCTTTTGCCGGGGTTGGTACTGTCGCTGGTAGCGGCGCTGTCGACGCGATCGTGCCGAACAGGCGCATGCCAGTCCAGCCGATGCACAGCATGAAAAAGAAGCGCACCGGCCGTCCATCGGCCGATGATCCGATCATGCCTGCTCCTCCATGTCGGGGAAGTGATGTTGCGTCTTGTCCCACACCAGCGGCTTGCCCAGCAGCGACTGGACATAGAGGATCACGGCGCGCCGGGCGGCCAGGATAGCGATCGCATTGCCGACGAACATGCGCGGCACGGCCGCCAGTCCATGCCGCCAGCCATAGGCATGGCCGGCAAAGATCGCGCGCATCATGATGCGCCATGCCATGAGCCAGAGATTGAGCGTCAGCAAGCTGTCGATCAGCGGCGTCGACGGGCGCATTTGCGGCGCCAGGAATGGGCGCGCCAGTTCCAACATGCTCCAGAGCAGCAGCGTGGCGTAGGCGGCGACGATGATCAGGGCCGCAAGGGTGGCGCGCCGGTCCCTGATCCGCATCCACCATTCGGCCGGGCCACCCTGCCAGCCCATCCGATCCCATCCGGCAAGCGAAATGCCGATGATCCAGCGTGCCTTCTGGCGGATGGCGGCCGGGGCGCTGTCGGGAAAATATTCGCGTGTCGCGACAAGACGGCCCTGTGCGTCACGGATGCGCAGGAAGATGCCCCGGCCGCCCATGTCGGCGATCCGCAACCCCGCCTCATAGTCTTCGGTCAATGACCCCGGATCGAATGGCCCCGCGCCAGCATGAGGGGCGAGAGCGGCCAATATATTTCTTTCAAAGGCGCAGGCGACGCCAGCAGAGGGAATGGATGCACCAAGAAATTCCCTCACTGTCAGGGACTTCCCATGAGCTTCCGCAAACTCATCGCAATAATGATTGGCGATGGCACGGGAAAACCAGGTGCCGCGACCGGGTAGGGGGAGTACCGGCAATTGCACGAGCGCGAACCGGTCGATCATATGATCGAACAGCCGGATTTCATCGGGATGCACGACGTCTTCGGCATCGTGCATGACGATGGCCTTGAACCGGATGCCGCTTCGGCCTTCCTCCGCCAGCATGCTGCGCCAGTTGATGTTCAGGCAATCGGCCTTTGTGGTTGGGCCGGGGCGGTCATTCAGGCACAATATGATATGCGGTTGATCGATGGCGATGGACGCAATCGCGTCGATCGTTGCGGGATCATTGGGATAGGCGCCGACGAATATGCGATAATCGGCATCGCCCCAGCAATGTACGGCATGGCGCAGCATCGCGCCGATGACGTCCGCTTCCTGCCAGGCAGGAATGAAGATGGCGATACGGCCGGGCGTCGATGAAGGTGGCAATGTCGCCATCGTCATGCGGAGGCGGCGAGGGTGCCGGACCGCCCGCCAGGCTCGGCGGATCAGGAACAGAAGGTCGATCGCCAGATCATCCAGCCCGCCCAAGGCGAAGCCGATGACCGCGAACAACAATATCTCATAATGCAGCGCCTGTAGCGCGCCAAAGAGCATGTCCCCCACGATCCCGGATTCCCCCTGTCCCGATCGCCATGCGGCAGGGCGAATTTATGTCATGAGAACAGCGGTCTTCCAAGTATTTTGGAGAAAGTCTGTCAACATTGGCCGGCTGATCTGGGTTGGACCTGAGCGGAAATTTCCCTAAGGGGGAAGAATGGCAATACCGGCAAGCACTTATGGAGAAGAGGCGTGACCGAACGGCCCGTGTCCGCCCTCAGGAATTTCCTGAAGGGAGAAGCAGGCAGTGGCGTCTTGCTGATGATTTCGGCCGCGATCGCAATGATCATGGCGAATCTTCCTGGTGCTGCCGGCCATGTCTATCATGACATCTTCCATATGGTGACGGGGCCGGTGCTTGCTCCTGCGCTCGGTCCCATGACGATCCATTTGTGGGTCAATGACGGACTGATGGCGATCTTCTTCCTGCTGGTCGGGCTGGAGATCAAACGTGAGTTCGTCGATGGCGGTCTGTCCACCTGGGAGAGGCGGCGCCTGCCTTTCATCGCGGCGGGGGCGGGCATGATCGCGCCAGCGCTGGTCTATCTGGCCGTTACGGTTGGGGAACCGGCCCTGGCGCGCGGCTGGGCGATCCCGGCGGCCACGGATATTGCCTTCGCGATTGGGGTTCTGGCGCTGCTGGGATCGCGGGCTCCCGCATCGATCAAGCTGTTCCTGACGGCTGTCGCGATCGTCGACGACATGGGTGCGGTCGCGATCATTGCGCTGGCCTATAGCCAGGGGCTGGATGTCATGGCTTTGGCCGGCGCCTTTGTCGTCCTGCTGGTCATGTTCGGGATGAATCGTGTCGGTGTGCGGGCCTTGGCACCTTATCTCATCGGCTTCCTGCTGCTCTGGTATCTGATGCTGCTGTCGGGCGTGCATGCCACGATCGCGGGCGTGCTCGCCGCCATCACCATTCCGGTCAATCGCACGCCGGGTGCGCCGGATGCGGTGGACAGTCCGCTCCATCGCCTGGAACATCTGATCCATCCCTGGAGCGCCTATCTGATCGTGCCGCTCTTCGGCTTCGCCAATGCCGGCATCACGCTCAATGGCGAAGCGATCGGCGCTCTGCTCAGCCCCTTGCCGATCGGCGTGGCGCTGGGGCTGCTGCTCGGCAAGCAACTGGGCGTGTTCGGCAGTATCTGGCTGGCGCAGAAGCTGGGTATCGCGGCGCGGCCTTCGGGGGCGAGCTGGGTGCAGATTTACGGCATGGCGCTGCTGTGCGGGATCGGTTTCACCATGAGCCTGTTCATTGGCGCGCTCGCCTTTCCGGGGCAGCCATTGCTGGTCGAGGAGGCCAAGATCGGCATCCTTGGCGGATCCTTGCTGTCCGCGCTGTGCGGTTATGCGGTGCTGCGTTTTGCACCAGCGCCGCGTTCGGTCGAGCGGGGCGCAGGGTGAGGGGAATCGCGTAGCATTAACCTTCATGCTACTATCGCTCTGCCGCTGACGCGACTCGCTTCGCGTCAGCGCGCCGACCGCACTTTCGAAAAATACGGGAGGAGGGCGAACCGATGGAGACGGACGTCAACTATCTGCTGCATCGCCAGCAGATGTCGCTGATCAACGCGCAGGCAACAGCATCGCCCGAGGGGCGCGCTGCCTATGAAGGGCTGGCGCGCGGTTATATCGATCAGGTCGAAGCCTATCGCAGACGCAATGAGCAGCAGGAGAGGCTGATCATTCCGGCGCATTGATCCTCCGGCCGTTGCGTCATCGCGCTATCGACGGGAAATCAGGCGATCGATCACGTCCTGATGCGGGCCATCGGCACCGCATTCGCGCTCCAGTATCTTCTTGATCTTCTCTAGTTCGGCTTCGGTCAGATGTTCGATGCCGATGAAGTCGTTGCGCGCGGTCTCGATCGAACGGATCAGTTCGTCGAGCTTGGCCTGGATCGCGGCGCCGTCGCGGTTCTGGGCATTCTGGATCAGGAAGACCATCAGGAAGGTGACGATGGTCGTGCCGGTATTGATCACCAGTTGCCAAGTGTCGGAATAATGAAAGAAAGGGCCGGTCACGCCCCAGATCAATACCACGCCGACCGCCAGGATGAAGGCGAGCGGCTGGCCGGTCCAACTGGCGATCCGTGCCGACAGGGCGGAAAATATCCGATCCATGCAAACTCCTTTGGCTGTCCTGCGCATTTAGGCTCTGTTCAGCCATCTGCTGTCATGGCCATGCCCATGGCAATCATATCTTTTCGTGCAACGATCGGCGCGCTCGCCGGCTCCCTTCTGCTGGCCTCCTGCGCCAGTGTTTCTCCCGAATCACGCGTGCGTGCCGGGTTGATCGACGCCGGTCTTTCACCGCGAATGGCCGGCTGCATGGCCGAACGCATGGTCGATCGGCTCAGTCTAGTGCAGTTGCGACGGCTTCAGTCGATCGCATCGCTCCACAAGTCGCACATGGGCAAGATGAGCATGGACGAACTCCTCTATAAGGTCCGTGCGCTGGAGGATCCGGAGATATTTCTGGTGACCAGCAAGGCCGCTATCCACTGCTCCTTCTGACGCCGAATTCACAATAAAGCAGGGTCGAGCTCCGCAGGGGTTTTGCAATTTTGCAAAGTCGTTTTGCGAAATGGCTCTGGCCCTGCAACTTCGCCTGTGCTTAACCCGCCTCAACAGTTTTCCTGTGAACAAAGGACGGGCTAGCCCATGAACATTCACGAATATCAGGCGAAGGAACTGCTCGCCAAGTATGGCGCGCCGATCGCCGCCGGTCACGCTGCCTTCACCGTCGAGGAAGCCGTCGAGGCTGCCAAGAAGCTGCCCGGACCGCTCTATGTCGTGAAGTCGCAGATCCACGCTGGTGGCCGCGGCAAGGGCAAGTTCAAGGAACTGGCCCCCGAAGCCAAGGGCGGCGTCCGCCTGGCCTTCAACCTGGACGAGGTGAAGGCCCACGCCACCGACATGCTCGGCAACACGCTGGTCACCATCCAGACCGGCGAAGCCGGCAAGCAGGTCAACCGTCTGTACATCACCGACGGCGCCGACATCGCCAAGGAATTCTACCTGGCGCTGCTGGTCGACCGCGCCACCAGCCGCATCGCGTTCGTCGTGTCGACCGAAGGCGGCATGGACATTGAAGAGGTCGCCCACTCGACCCCCGAAAAGATCCACAGCTTCTCGGTCGATCCGGCCACCGGCTTCCAGCCGCACCACGGCCGCGCCGTTGCTGCTGCCCTGGGCCTGACCGGCGACCTCGCCAAGCAGGCTTCGAAGGTCGCTTCGTCGCTCTACGCCGCGTTCCTCGACACCGACGCCGAGCAGATCGAAGTCAACCCGCTGGCGCTGACCGAGCAGGGCAACCTCCTCGTCCTCGACGCCAAGGTCGGTTTCGACGGCAACGCCATGTTCCGTCACAAGGATATCGCCGAACTGCGCGACCTGACCGAGGAAGATGCTGCCGAAGTCGAAGCGTCGAAGTACGACCTCGCCTACATCAAGCTGGACGGTAACATCGGCTGCATGGTGAACGGCGCTGGCCTGGCCATGGCGACCATGGACATCATCAAGCTGAACGGCGAATTCCCCGCCAACTTCCTGGACGTGGGTGGCGGCGCCACCACCGAAAAGGTGACCGCGGCGTTCAAGATCATCCTGAAGGACCCGGCCGTTAAGGGCATTCTGGTCAACATCTTCGGCGGCATCATGAAGTGCGACATCATTGCCAATGGCATCGTCGAGGCTGCCAAGGAAGTGAACCTGTCGGTTCCGCTGGTTGTTCGCCTGGAAGGCACCAACGTCCAGCAGGGCAAGGACATTCTGGCCAATTCGGGTCTGCCGATCGTCCCCGCGGACGACTTGGGCGATGCGGCCAAGAAGATCGTGGCAGAAGTGAGGAAGGCGGCCTGAGCCCCCTAATCACCTGAGAAGATACGCCATAGGGCGTGGGTGACCTGGAAACGGGTCGCCCACGTCCGTGTTCGCGTTGGCGGGCGATGGCGTGAAAATGGAGGATGTTGAAATGAAGATCCTTGTGCCCGTGAAGCGGGTTATTGATTACAATGTGAAGCCGCGGGTGAAGGCGGATGGCACGGGCGTGGACCTGGCCAACGTCAAGATGAGCATGAACCCGTTCGACGAAATCGCCGTCGAGGAAGCCATTCGCCTGAAGGAAAAGGGCGCGGCGACCGAGGTCGTGGCGGTATCGATCGGCGTCGCCAAGGCGCAGGAAACGCTGCGCACGGCGTTGGCGATGGGCGCGGACCGCGCCATCCTGATCCAGACCGATGACGAAGTCGAACCGCTGGGCGTTGCCAAGCTGCTCGCCAAGGTTCAGGAAGAGGAAGGCGCTGGCCTGATCATCCTGGGCAAGCAGGCGATCGACGATGACAGCAACCAGACCGGCCAGATGCTCGCCGCGCTGCTGAACCTGCCGCAGGGCACCTTTGCCAGCAAGGTTGAGGTCGAGGGCGACAAGGTCAACGTCACCCGCGAAGTCGATGGCGGCCTGGAGACGGTGAAGCTCAACACCCCGGCGATCATCACCACCGACCTGCGCCTCAACGAGCCGCGCTATGCGTCGCTGCCGAACATCATGAAGGCCAAGTCCAAGCCGCTGGCGAACAAGACCCCGGCTGATTACGGCGTCGACATCGCCGCCCGTCTGGAGACGCTCAAGGTCTCCGAACCGCCCAAGCGCTCGGCCGGCATCAAGGTTGCCGATGTCGATGAACTGGTGGCCAAGCTCAAGGCTCTGGGAGTTGCAGCATGACGAAGACGCTCGTTTGGGTTGAACATGAGGGCGGCGCCGTCAAGGACGCGACCCTTTCCGCCGTGACCGCTGCAGCCAAGCTGGGCGAAGTCCATCTGTTGGTCGCTGGCCAGGGCGTCGACGGCGTTGCCGCCGAAGCCGCCAAGATCGCCGGCGTGGGCAAGGTCCATGTCGCCGACGACGCGGCCTTTGGCCATGCGCTGGCAGAGAATGTCGCGCCGCTGATCGTCGAACTGATGGGCCATCATGACGCGTTCGTCGCGCCGGCCACCAGCAACGGCAAGAATATCGCGCCGCGCGTCGCCGCCTTGCTGGACGTGATGCAGATCAGCGACATTCTGTCGGTCGAAAGCGAAGATACCTTCACCCGCCCGATCTATGCCGGCAACGCGATTGCCACGGTCAAGTCGAAGGACGCCAAGAAGGTCATCACCGTTCGCGGAACGGCCTTTGAAAAGGCGGCCAAAGAAGGCGGCAATGGTGCGGTGGAAGCCGTGGCCTCGACCGGCGACAAGGGCATTTCCTCTTTCGTCGGCGCCGAGATCGCCAAGCTGGAACGCCCCGAGCTGACCAGCGCCAAGATCATCGTGTCGGGTGGCCGCGCGCTGAAGGACGGTCCGACCTTCGAGGAATATATCATGCCGCTGGCCGACAAGCTGGGCGCGGCCGTCGGTGCCTCGCGCGCGGCGGTCGATGCGGGCTATGTCCCCAACGACTATCAGGTCGGCCAGACCGGCAAGATCGTCGCCCCGGAAGTCTATATCGCGGTCGGCATTTCCGGCGCGATCCAGCACCTTGCCGGCATGAAGGACAGCAAGACCATCGTCGCCATCAACAAGGACGAGGATGCGCCGATCTTCCAGGTGGCCGACATCGGCCTGGTCGGTGACCTGTTCAAGGTGGTGCCGGAACTGACCGGCAAGCTGTAAGCCGAATTGGCTTGAGTAGGAAAGGGCGTGGGGAGCGATCCCCACGCCCTTTTTTTGATTGCTTGTTTGCCGCATTTCCCTGGTCGTCAGATGTGACCATCTGACTTGGAAATGCTTATTCGCAGTTGATGTCGTTCTTGTCGATGGCCCGGCCGGCAAGGGCGCCGCCGGCGCCGCCCAGGATGGTGCCGAGCGTCTTGGAGCCGCCGGGAGCGATGACATTGCCGAGTACGCCGCCGGCAAGGGCGCCGACGATGGTGCCGGTGGTGCCGTCATCGCGCTTGCAATAATAGCGGCCGTCGCGGTCGCGGTAGATCTGGTCATTGTCGCCGAGATGGCGGCGCGGCGGGCGGCGATCCCGGTCGCGGCCGCCGGACGGGCGGTTGTAGCCGCCGGGGCGGTCATAGCCATAGCCGCCGCCATAATTGTCCGAGGCGCAGGCGCCGAGCGGGAGCATGGCAAGGGCGGCAAGCGCCATTATGGGGGTACGCACGGGATAGTCTCCTCTTCTTTTCCCTGTCGGGAGGAGAACCCGCAAGCGGCGCGAAGGTTGCGCCAAGATACTGATCAGAAACGCGAAACCGCCCGCCGCTGCCATCGAGAGGGGAGTGCGGCAGCGAGCGGACGGCATCAACGGCGCGTCGAGGTGGCGCGCCGCCGAGAGAATGGGGCTTAATGGGCCAGGGGCGAGGCGCCGCTGGCCGTGGCCGGGGTGACGACCGGGGCCGGGCTGTCCTGGATGCGCTGGTCCTCCAGCTTGGCCTTGGCGTCGTTGTAACGGGCGACGAGGTCGTCCTTGAACTCGGTCAGCTTGCCGTCGTCATAGAGCTTCTTGCCGACATAGCCGGCGATGGCGCCGAAAATCAGGGTGCGGATCATGGGGAACTCCTTGGTTGCCAGTCGGGGAAAAGAACCGGCGTCGGCGGCAAGGGTTCCGAGCATGATTGCGTCCGCGACGGGCCTTGCTAGTCTTGCGACGGACGGTGGCGGGGGCCGCCGTGACAAGGGGGTGGCAATGTCGGCATTCGATCTGGTGTTCGCGGTGTTCGGGCTGCTGCTGGGGCTGGCGATCGCCGAGGTGCTGGGCGGCTTTGCCCGCGCGCTGAAGCTCAAGCGGACCGCCAAGCCGGTGCGGATCGGCTGGCTGACCCCGCTGCTGGGGCTGTTCGTGCTGCTGGACCTCACCAGCTTCTGGGGCAGCGCCTATATCATGCGGGACCAGATGGATGCGAGCTATCTGACGCTGGTCGTGGTGCTGGCGATCGTCGGCGTCTATCATCTCGCCGCGTCGCTGATCTTTCCCGACGAGCCGGAACAATGGCCCGATTTCGACGACTGGTATGACCGGCAGAAGCGGATGGTGATCGGCGGGCTGCTGCTGGCCAATGTCGCGGTCACGATCGGCCAGGGCGTGCTGGAGGAGGTGAGGCCGGTAGCCGATGCCCCCGCCGGACCGCTTGCCCCCTATGCCGCGCCGATCCTGCTGGGCGGGCTGGTGGGGCTGCTGACCCTGCTGGTCGCGCTGCTGCGGGTGCGGAGCCGGCGCGCGAACATGGCGATGCTGATCGCGGCGAACCTGATCCTGCTGGGCGCCAGCATTGCCGAGGATTATATCTGAGCGGGCCGGATAAATCGGGACCAGGCGCCACGGTGAGGTGGCGCCCGGCTCGACTGGCCGATTATTCGGCGTGGGCGATGTTCACCGCGGCCATCTTGCCGCGCTTGTCCTGCTCCAGATCATAGGTGACGCGGTCCTTCTCGCGCAGGGTGGCGAGGCCGGCGCGCTCGACCGCGCTGATGTGGACGAACGCGTCCTGGCCGCCGGTGTCGGGCTCGATGAAGCCATAGCCCTTGTCGGCGTTGAAGAACTTCACGGTTCCGGTGATGCTGCTCATGATATTTCCTTCTTTCAATGCGGCGGACCCATGGCGGGCACGCCGGGTCGCTAGAGGGGCAGGGAAAGAGGGAGATAGGTGCCGCAAAGCGCCGAAGACCGTCGATTTGCGACTATAGCAGCGCCGTTGTACGGCATTGCGGGCGTCCTGGCAAATCACTGGCCGTTTCGGCGGGGTCTGCCGCGTCCTCCTCTTCCTCCTCGTCTTCCTCATCCTCGCTCAGAAGCTCGTAGCCGGCGGCTTCCAGGACGGCGATTTCCTCGTCACTGCCCGGCGCGAAGCCGAAACGGGCGTCGCGGGCGCGGGTGGCGGCTTCCTCATAGGGGCGGGCCTGCGCCTCCAGCTCCGCGGCATAGGCGGCCTCCTCGGCTTGTGTCAGGGTACGGTCATACTCGTCGATATCGTAATAATCCTCGCTCTGGTCGCCGGTGAAGTCGGGCGGGGCGGGGTAATCGGTGCGCAATTGCTCGCGATCCTCATCCCACCAGACGCCGCGCAAACGGGTCGCGGCCTCCTCCGGCGGCAGGTCGGCGCGGTGGATATGGGGGCGAAGTTCACACCGGCCATTCCGGTCGGAAAAGGGCGAGATTCCGGGCTGCACAGGCGGGCGCTTGGCACCGGGCTGGAGCGGCAGCCGGGCGGCGATGAACAGCGCGACCGAGGCGGCGGGGGCGAGGGCGGGTGCCGCTTCCGGCGCGACGGGTTCGGGTGTCTCGGGCTGGTCGCCGTTGAGCAGGCGGGCGTCGGCCATCTGGCGGGCCATATGTTCCATTCCCGTGCGCGGCAGGCCGATCAGTTCGGACTCCTTGTCGGCCTCTTCAGCCGGGCAGATCAGATCGAGATAGGCGGTGAAATCCTGCGCCACGACGCGGGCGAGCGCGGCGTCGGACCCTTCGGGCGGGCTGTCGGCCATGCGATCGAGCCGCGCGAGCATCGACATGGCGAGGCGATTGTCATGGCGGTGGCGGCGGACCTCGTAATTGTCGGGATCCTTGCGGATGGTCTCCTCGCTGCCCATGATCGCGCGCGACAGGAGATCGTCGGCCAGGCGGGCGCGGGCGATCAGGATCGCGGCGTCCCAGCCCAGGCGAAAGGCGGCGCCGTCATGGCGGATGCGCAATGTATAGGCCGAGCGCGCGGTGATGCGCACCCCTTCGCAGGCGAGCATGATGACGCCGGTGGCGGCGAGTATCTCCAGGAAACGCCGCTGGCGCGCCGGGCTCCAGCCATCGACCCGCCGCTGCGGATCGGGCGTGGGGATGGTGTCCGGCAGGGGCGGCGTGATCGGCGGAAATGCGCAGGACATGGCAAGGCCCTTTCAGGGAAAGAGGACGCGTTGCCGGAAGGGTAGGCAGAAGGGCGGGGTGTAGGACAGCGGAATAGGAATTGGCCACCAGCGCGCCCATACGGGCCTGCAAAGCGCGCCTTTCTGCGTTCCGGTGCTAAGGGATATTGCTGGCGAGTGTGCTTGACGTTCAGGATTTCGATCGCTTCGACACCGACCCGATAGATGAGGATATAGTTGGGCGTGACGATCGCTTCGCGCGTGTCGGGAACACACCCGGTGCGGTGCATATGGGGATGATAGACCAATTGTTCTGCGACATGGGCGAACAGGTCGGTCAGGCGCAGCGCGGCCGTCGGATTGCGATCAGCAATATAGTCGATGATAGTGCGTACGTCCTCCCGCGCTCTCTCGCGCCAGATGACGTGTGGCATCAGCCTTGCCGGGCCTTCTTGGCGTCGATGATCGCGCGCAATTCGGCCATCACCTGATCATGCGGCACGCCCGGCCGGGGATCGGCCAGGCTCGCCTCGACCTCCGCCTTGAACCAAGCGTCATAGGCGGCGGCCTCCTCGGTCGTCGCAAATTCGGACTCGATGGGGGTGAGCTTGGTCATGGGGAGAATGTATCAGGTGTACTCGATGATGCAAATGGCTGCTGCGGAACATTAAGCGTATGGCCGATGCATTCGCTCTACCAAAAAATACAAGCCATGAAGTGTTGTAGTTATTAAATTCCAAATCCAAAAAGATAGTATTAGTGATCCAATAATATTTAGTGCCATCTTGACATTTGTCGAAAAAATAAAATGCATTGAATCTGTTATATCATCAGACAAGGATAAAAAAATAAAGAGAATGAGAGAGGCAATGGAAAGATAAGAAAAAAGATAACTTATATACATCCTATAAGTCAAATCTATGCTATGCATAATCCCTTTGGAGAGTACTTGAATTTGCGCGCCCTCTCCCTCAATCGTCTGATCGAGATAGTTTGATTGGAATGAAGAAACAGCGGCTAGTGCGGCGATATAAAACCCAGGTAGGGTGACCAATCCAGACGAAACTGTTTCGGCGATCTTCCTTGGAGGAAGCACTATCCCGAGCTTCCATAGGCTTCCCCATAGCAAGAAGCCTATCAGCGTGGCGATAAGCGGAAAGCCATAACGCAACCGGTTTAGACCGCCGCCGCGTATCCAGGCGAAAGCCAATGGCCGGGTGAGTTGATAACGAAGCATATCAGCCTCTATACTCGATCAACATTTCTTTCATTGGGTCGGATACACGAGAGAGTATGACGTCTGTAGTCATTCTGAGTGGCGGAAAGACAGCGGATATCCTACGAGCTTGAACGTATGACTGTTCTACTGCGCCCGTTGTCACATCAATCTCTACTGTCTTAGGATGCCCCGTCTGATCTACGAAGTGAATTTTGGCGCGATCGTAAGTTGCGTGTTTGCTTTGGATAGCTGTGACAAGGCGTTCCAGCACATTGGCTTTCGGAATGTCGGCCTGCACCGATAATGTAAGCCTAAACGATTTGCTTCGAATAAACGGATCATTCCCTATGGTGGAATTGACGCGACCGTTTCGAAGCTCGATATCTCCGATTGTTCCGTTCTCTATATCTTGATGTAGCTGATCCGATATATGACCAATTAACTTAAATTTTGGCTTGACTTCATGGCGCTTAATATCGCCGTTCCTCGTCTTCGCGCCGGCAGGGTCTGGGTAGGTGAAGTGTGACGGATTATTGGCATAGAATGCAGTTAGAAGATTGTTGAAAAGGGATATGACATTTCGATGAGAAAGTCCTGATACGCCTTCTAGCACAGCGATATAGGTATCCGGGTCGGCTGGAAGAAGTGACACTACGAGGTGAGCAGCCGCATCACCACCTTCATGATTGTCTTTTTCAAGCAGGCGCAGAGTGCCGTCATTTACGTTGGAATAGCCGTATTCCGGTGAACGCTTGTCGGAGGATCTTATTAAGATAGTTGCAGTCTGATTGTCTTCGTCAAATTCAATCGGACCCAAGAAGTGCCACAAATTTCCCGCACGGTCTCCCGCCGTCCGAAAGCGACCGGCGGCACGCTCGGCGGCGATTACTTCAAGAAGCGATCTCACTGGCGGCAGATTCGCATGTTCAGTTCGAGCAGTCACTGCAAGATCGTAAAAGTAGATAACACGCTCGTCGCTCTTCATTGACTGCCCCTATCTGTGTTCGACTCCTATTTGCATGGCTACAGTGGATTTCAAAGCTATTCCGCCGCCACAGCCTCCAGCCCCAGCAACGGCGCCAGATAGCGTCCGGTAAAGCTCCTCGGCTCCTTCACCACCTGCTCCGGCGTGCCTTGCGCGACGACCTCGCCGCCCTTGACCCCGCCTTCCGGTCCCATGTCGATAATATAATCCGCCGTCTTGATGACATCGAGATTATGTTCGATCACCACGACGCTGTTGCCCTGTTCGACCAGGGCGTGGAGGACTTCCAGCAGCTTGCGGACATCCTCGAAATGCAGGCCGGTGGTGGGTTCGTCGAGGATATAGAGGGTGTTGCCGGTGGCGCGGCGCGACAATTCCTTGGCGAGCTTGACGCGCTGGGCTTCGCCGCCCGACAGGGTGGTGGCTTGCTGGCCGACCTTGATATAGCCAAGGCCCACTTCGGCGAGCATCGCCATCTTGTCGCGGATCGGCGGCACGGCCTTGAAGAATTCGACCGCATCCTCGACCGTCATGTCGAGCACGTCGGCGATGCTCATCCCCTTGAACTTCACCTCCAGCGTCTCGCGGTTGTAGCGGGCGCCGTGGCAGACGTCGCAGGTGACATAGACGTCGGGGAGGAAGTGCATCTCGATCTTGAGCACGCCGTCGCCCTGGCAGGCTTCGCAGCGGCCGCCCTTGACGTTGAAGCTGAAACGGCCCGGCTTGTAGCCGCGCGCCTGCGCTTCGGGGAGGCCGGCGAACCAGTCGCGGATATTGGTGAAGGCGCCGGTATAGGTGGCCGGGTTGGAGCGCGGGGTGCGGCCGATCGGCGACTGGTCGATGTCGATCACCTTGTCGCAATTTTCCAGGCCCGTGATCTTGTCATGCGGGCCGGCGACGATGCGAGCGCCGTTGAGGGTGCGGGCGCTGGCGGCGTAGAGGGTGTCGATGGTGAAGCTGGACTTGCCCGATCCCGACACGCCGGTGATGCAGGTGAAGGTGCTTAAGGGTATCGACGCGGTGACGCCGGTGAGGTTGTTGGCGCGGGCATTGTGGACGGTGAGCTTCTTGCCAGAGCCCTTGCGGCGCTTGGCGGGCACCTCGATGCGGCGGGTGCCGTTGAGATAGTCTGCGGTCAGGCTTTCCTTGTGCGCCAACAGTTCGGGCAGGGTGCCCTGGGCGACGATGGTGCCGCCATGGACGCCGGCGCCCGGCCCCATGTCGACAATATAGTCGGCGGCGCGGATCGCATCCTCATCATGCTCGACGACGACGACGCTGTTGCCGAGGTCGCGCAGGCGTTTCAGGGTGACGAGCAGCCGGTCATTGTCGCGCTGGTGCAGGCCGATCGAGGGTTCGTCGAGGACGTAGAGGACGCCCGAGAGGCCCGAGCCGATCTGGCTGGCGAGGCGGATGCGCTGGCTTTCGCCGCCCGACAGGGTGCCGGATGTGCGGTCGAGGTTCAGATAGTCGAGGCCGACATTGTTGAGGAAGCCGAGGCGCTCGACAATTTCCTTGAGGATGGCGCGGGCGATCTGGTTCTGCTGCTCATTGAGCGCATCGGGCATCGCGGTGAAGAAGGCGAGCGCGTCCACCACCGAGCGGCGGGTGGAGACGGAGATGTCCTCGCCGGCGATCTTGACCGCCAGCGCCTCGGGCTTGAGGCGGGCGCCGTGGCAGGTCTCGCAGGGCATGGCGGTCTGATATTTGCTCAGTTCCTCGCGCATCCAGGCGCTTTCGGTCTGGAGCAGGCGGCGGTTGAGGTTGCCGATCACGCCCTCGAACGGCTTCTTGACCTCATAGCTTTTCTTGCCGTCGACGAAGCGCAGGGTGACGGGCTTGCCGCCGGTGCCGTGGAGGATGATGAGCTTCACTTCGCCCGGCAGATCGGCCCAGGGGGTGTCGAGGGAGAAGCCGAATTCCTTGGCGAGGGAGCCGAGCACCTGCATGTAGTAGGGGCTGGGCGGGTTGGACTTGGCCCAGGGGACGACGGCGCCCTTCTTCAGGGAGAGGGCTTCGTTGGGGACGACCAGTTCGGGGTCGAACTCCTGCCGCTCGCCCAGGCCATCGCAGGCCGGGCAGGCGCCCATCGGCGCGTTGAAGGAGAAGAGGCGCGGCTCGATCTCCGGAATGGTGAAGCCGCTGACCGGGCAGGCGAATTTCTCGGAAAAGACGATGCGGTTGGCGGGGATGCCGGCATTCTTCATCTTGCCCGCGGACTGGGCTTCGTCCTCGCGGCCGGGGACCACGCCCTCGGCCAGGTCGACAAAGGCGAGACCGTCGGCGAGCTTCAACGCCTGCTCGAAACTGTCGGCGAGGCGGGTGGCCATGTCGGCATTGACCGCCAGGCGATCGACCACGACCTCGATGTCATGCTTGTATTTCTTGTCGAGGGCGGGGGCATCCTCGATCAGGTAGAGTTCGCCGTCGATGCGGACGCGGGTGTAGCCCGCCTTCTGCCACTCGGCCAGTTCCTTGCGATATTCGCCCTTGCGGCCGCGCACGACCGGGGCGAGCAGGTAGAAACGGGTGCCTTCGGGCAGGAGCATCACCCGGTCTACCATCTGGCTGACGGTCTGGGCGCTGATTGGCTCGCCGGTCGCGGGCGAATAGGGGATGCCGACGCGCGCCCAGAGCAGGCGCATATAGTCGTATATCTCGGTGACGGTCGCGACCGTGGAGCGCGGGTTGCGGCTGGTGGTCTTCTGCTCGATCGAGATGGCGGGGGAGAGGCCCTCGATATGCTCGACATCGGGCTTCTGCATCATCTCGAGGAACTGGCGCGCATAGGCGGAGAGCGACTCCACATAGCGGCGCTGCCCCTCGGCATAGATGGTGTCGAAGGCGAGGCTGGACTTGCCCGAGCCCGAGAGGCCGGTGATGACGATCAGGCTGTCGCGGGGCAGATCGACATCCACGCCCTTGAGGTTGTGCTCGCGCGCGCCGCGTACGGAGATGTGGGTCAGACTCATGGGGGCGTTGTTCCAGATTTGTTCCGTGGGGGCAAGGGGCGTTGCCCGGTCGGGAGGCAAGATAGGAAGGGGGAGCGGCCAGGGGAAGATGGCCGGGCGTGGACGATGGCGCGCTGCGCCGGCCGGAGGGCGTTTCTGGTTCGGCTGCGGGCGCGTCTCGGCCTGTCTCGGGGTTTCCATGGATGGCCGCGGCTATGGGATCGCACGTAGAAACGGGGCATGACCTATTGGCGGCTCCATTGGCATGCGGGCGTCCTGAGCGTGGCGGGCAGCGTCGCGGGCATGACATTGGCGACGACGGGGGCCATGGCCCAGAGCGAGACGCCCGCGGGGCGGATCATCTTCCTGGGCTGGACCGAGGGCAAGGACCATTCGGTGTGGCTGTCCGGCGTCGATCCGGGCGAGTTTTTCGTCGTCTTTCCCGAGACCGGGGAACGGGTGGACAGTTGGACCCAGCCCGATACCGGCCTGCACCTGACGGTATCGCCCATCGTGCGGGAAAATGGCGGCACCCATAATCTGTTCGCCCATATCCGCACCGAATATGCGGAATATGACAATTTCGTCGATTCGGCCGACCAGCATCCGGGCGGCATCAATTTCCCCGATCACTGGAACCGGCCCGACCCGGAACTGCCCGATCTGATCACGCCGGAATTGCGGCCGAACCCGGACACGGTGACGCCGGGGCTGCGCCCCCTGCCGGATACGGTAACGCCGGGGTTGCGCCCCAATCCGGATTTGATCACGCCCGGATTGCGGCCCTTGCCCGAGACCGTGACGCCGGAACTGCGGCCGAGCCCCGACACGGTGACGCCGGGTCTGCGGCCCGATCCGGATACGGTGACGCCGGGCTTGCGGCCTGACCCGGATACGGTGACGCCGGGGCTGCGGCCTGATCCTGATACGGTGACGCCGGGACTGCGGCCCGATCCCGATACGGTGACACCGGGTCTGCGGCCCGATCCCGATACGGTGACGCCGGGCTTGCGGCCTGACCCGGATACGGTGACGCCGGGGCTGCGGCCTGACCCGGATACGGTGACGCCGGGCCTGCGACCCGATCCGGATACGGTGACGCCGGGCTTGCGGCCTGATCCGGACACGGTGACGCCGGGCTTGCGTCCTGATCCTGACACGGTGACACCGGGACTGCGGCCTGATCCTGATACGGTGACGCCGGGCCTGCGGCCTGACCCGGACACGGTCACGCCGGGCTTGCGGCCCGATCCGGATACGGTGACGCCGGGTTTGCGGCCTGATCCGGACACGGTGACGCCGGGCTTGCGACCTGATCCGGACACGGTGACGCCGGGCCTGCGGCCTGATCCGGATACGGTGACGCCGGGTTTGCGGCCCGATCCGGATACGGTGACGCCGGGCCTGCGGCCTGATCCGGATACGGTGACGCCGGGCCTGCGTCCTGATCCGGATACGGTGACGCCGGGTTTACGGCCTGATCCTGACACGGTGACGCCGGGCCTGCGGCCTGATCCGGACACGGTGACGCCGGGCTTGCGGCCTGATCCGGATACGGTGACGCCGGGTTTGCGTCCTGATCCTGACACGGTGACGCCGGGACTGCGGCCTGATCCGGACACGGTGACACCGGGCTTGCGACCTGATCCCGATACGGTGACGCCGGGCTTGCGTCCTGATCCGGACACGGTGACGCCGGGGCTGCGACCTGATCCGGATACGGTGACGCCGGGGCTGCGACCTGATCCGGATACGGTGACGCCGGGCTTGCGGCCCGATCCGGATACGGTGACACCGGGCTTGCGGCCCGATCCGGATACGGTGACGCCGGGACTGCGTCCTGATCCGGACACGGTGACGCCGGGGCTGCGTCCTGATCCCGACACGGTGACGCCAGGACTGCGGCCCGATCCGGATGTGGGCGGGCCGACCGTGCGGCCGTTGCAGCGGCCGCGCCCCGAGACGCTGCCGCCGATCGCGCCGACCGGTGTCGCGCCGGGCCGTGATGAGCGGCGCCCGATGCTGATGACCGCCGATGAAGTCTGCCGGGCCGGGCGCGAAGGCCGGTTGCGGGGTGATCCGCAACTGGTCGAGAAGGCCTGCCGGATTGCAGCCAATGCCCGCCGGCGCTGGACCGCCTGGGGAGAATGGAGCTATTCGACGCTGAAGGATGACCGTTCCGGCGCCCGGACCAGGGGCAGCGCGAACCAGTATAATATTGGCCTGGATCGCTGGATCGACAAGCGCACCGTTGCCGGCCTGGCCATCCAGTTCGGCAATTCGGATTATAAATCCTTCAATGGCGGCATGCGCCAGCAGGCTGATTCCATCACGGTGAAGCCATACATGGTGCATCGGATGGCAAATTCGGACGTGGTGTTGGATGCCAGCATCGGCTTCAACTTCGGCGAATATGAACAGCATGTGCTGATGCTGTCGGGCAAGCATGACAGCTTCACCCTGTCGGGCACGATCGGGATGAGCGCGCAGCGCCCGATCGGCAGCTTCCTGCTGCGGCCCCGCCTGTCGTGGAGCTATGCCAGCATCTGGCACGATAATTATGTGCTGCAGGGGCAGGTGGGCAATATCGACCTGCGCGTGCTGCAGGGCGATGCGCGCTATGATTATGGTGCGGTGGCGACGTCGCTGGAGATCAGCCGGCCGTTCCGATCGGATGACATGGTCATCACCCCCTATGTCGAGGGTGGCGTCGATTTTGCCTATCTGCGCCCCAATGGCGGTCGTGTCCTGGGGCCGGACCTGCGCCTGATCGCGACCACGCCGGCGACCGGATCGGTCCGGTTCGGCACGCGTATCCAGTTGCGCGGCAATGTCGCGCTGATCGGATCGGGCGAATATTATGGGATCGGATCGGGCGGCCTGTCGAGCTGGCAGTGGCGGGGGAATCTGTCCTTCCGCTTCTAGTGCGGCGGGACGGGGCCTCGGGCTGCGGGCGATGGGAGCGGACATGGCGGTCGCGCCGGAGGCATTGGGGGTGTCGACGCGAAATCGCTGGCCAATCCTGCCCGCCTGCGGCACAGGCGAGGGGCATGACGTTGCCCGATCCTTCCACCTTCATTGCCGAGGGCGCCTCCGCCGCGGTCTATCGGCTGGACGGGGGGCGGGTGCTCAAGCTGTGCCACGAGGGTGTCGACCCGTCGATCATTCGCCGCGAATATGTGACGGCAGAGATGATCCAGGCGACCGGCCTGCCGGCGGCGCGGCTGTTCGGCCGGTGCGAGGCCGGCGGGCGGCAAGGCATCATCTATAGCGAGATAGAGGGCCCCAACCTGCTCCATTATATCTGGCGCCATCCGCATTGGGTGGGCTGGGCGATGCGGGCGATGGCGCAGTTGCAGGCGCATATCCATCGACAGCCGGTGCCGATGCTGCGCAGCCGCAAGGCGATATTGACCGAGGATATCGAAATGGCGCCGATCGGTGCGCGGTTGCGTGCGGCGGCGATCGACCGGCTGGACCAGCTGGGCGAGGGCGACATGCTGTCGCATGGCGACCTGCATCCGGCCAATCTGATCGTCAGTGGCGAGGGGCTGGTGGCGATCGACTGGTCGAAGGCGGCGCGGGCGATGCCGGCGCCGATGTGGTGCGCAGCGAGATGCTGATGCGCTTTGGTCCGGGACAAGCCAGTGGCTGGCTGGAGGGGCCGGTCCGCGATCTGGCCACGGCCCATTATGTCCGCTGTTACCGCCGGGCCGCGACGATGGATGGCGAGGCGCTGGCCGCCTGGCGGGCGCTGGTTGGCCTGGCCTGGATGCGCCATCGTCTGCCCGCCCGCGATGCGGCCTTTGGCGCCTATCTGGTTCGCGCACTGGAACGGGCGGGTTTGCCCGCGCTGGACGCCTGATCGCAGGGCGGATGTCGTTGGTGGGCCGTGGTGGACGGTTGGTCCAGTGGCCATGCCATCGGGCGGAGGCCATGGGCCGATCATCGAACGGGCCGCTGCGACCGCCGACTTGTCGTTATTCTGACATCGAAACAGGCCAGAGAGCAGCGCGTTAAGCGACGGTTCACGGCCGATGGTGCCGTGTTGACGGTAACAGTTGAGACAAGATCTGGAGTGCCCGACAGCATCCGGATACGCCCCCGGCATTCCCTTGCGCCGGGGGCGTTTTCATGTCCTCTTTTCTTGAATCTCCGTAATTTCCCTTAGGGAATAGCCTGTCGTTTCGCAGACGAATGGCATTCGTCCGGTCGTTCGTCCCCGCAAATCCGCTCTTGGTCGATGGATCGGTCGTTGGCCGATGCCGGGGGTTGCCGGTCGAAGCGGACGAGCGGCGAGAGGGCCGGGCGCGTACACGGGATGGGCGAACGGGATATGGCGCAACGCCCCCACAAGACCCCCGCCGAACCGTTCGCATCCGGCATGTCGATGCCCCCTGACGACGCAGGCCGGATGCCATGACAGTTTTGAGGAGACACGCCATGTTCGCCACCGCCAAGATCATCACTGCCGTGAGTGCCGCCGCCGCCCTGCTGGCCGGTTCCGGCATCGCTTCGGCCGAGGAGTTCACGTCCAACGGCCGCACCACCGAGGTCCGCTTCGGTGACCTGGACCTCACGCGCCACGCCGACCAGCAGGAACTGCGCACCCGCATCTCCCGTGCGGCCAGCCGGGTCTGCTTCAGCACCGACATCAACACCATGAGCGCATGCCGTTCCGCCGCGATCGCCCAGGTCGAGGCGCCGATCGCGACCGCCATCGCCCGCGCCCAGACCAACGAGCGCTATGCCGATGCGAAGGATGCCCGGCCGGTGGTAGGCAACTGACCATCCGCATCCCGCCAAGGGAGGGAGAGGGCCTGGCGCGAGCCGGGCCCTTTTCGCGTTGGGATAACCGGCGCGTCCGCCCCGGCCATTCTCGGTATTTCCCCCGATGGCGGACCTCCGGATTTGCGACGATCAGAAGGGGCAGGTTCAAGGGGATAATGGTCATGCGCGCGCGTCTTCCCGGCACTTCGCTCGTCATCATGGCAATGCTGATGGCCGGAGGGCTATATGCGCCGGACGCCTGGGCGCAGAGCACGGAATCGCTCTACGAACCGATCGGCCATCATAGCGGCGGCGACGTGCATGCGGTGGACGAGACGCCGAGCTATGTCGTCCCCGATTTCGCGCCAGCCAAGGCCGCCGACCCGAACAAGGAACTGCCCTTCTTCAAGATCCGGCTGGGCCTGTCGCTGATCGGCGACTGGACCGATTTCAGCCAGGATGCGGTCAATGAAAGCCAGATCGGCCGGCAGGACAACGAGTTTCAGGTGCGATCGGCGCGGCTCAGCCTGATCGGATCGGTCGGCGGCGACTATCGGGTAAGCTATCAGCTCAGCGGCGAATATAAGGGGTTCGACACCAACCCCGAGCAGAAATGGAAGCTGACCGATGCGTCGCTGACCTTTCCGCTGGGCAGCCGCACCAAGATGACGCTGGGCAAGACCAAGGAGACATTTTCCTACGAAATGGTCGGGGATTCGGCGAACCTGCCGCATAGCGAGCGCGTGCTGACGCCCTTTTTCACATCACGCAATTTCGGCGTCCGCTTCGTCCAGGTGCTGGGCGCGAACAAGGCGGCGACCTTTTCGGCGGGTGCCTACAAGGATAGCTGGGATTTCGGCAGCTCGACCGATCGTGGCTGGGACTATTCGGCGCGCATGACCGGGCTGATCTGGGACCGGCCGGATCATAATGAATTCCTGCATGTCGGCGTGGCCTATCGCCATGCCGCGGCGGACGGCACGATCCGCTACAGCGGCCGGGCGGAAACCAATGTCGGCGACGTCGCGATCGACACCGGGAAATTCGCAGCACAGAGCAGCGACGGCTTTGCCGGCGAGGCGCTGCTGAATGTCGGGCCGGTGTCGTTCCTGGGCGAATATATATTGAACCGGACCAATTCGCGCGAATTTCGCGATCCGGTCTTCCATGGCTGGTATGTCACCGGCAGTTGGATATTGACCGGCGAAACCCGGCCCTATGACCGCAATGTCGGCTATGCCCGGCGCGTCATCCCCAAGGGCCGCTGGGGCGCGCCGGAACTGGTGGCGCGCTATTCGGAAATGGACCTGGACGATAATGGCATCGAGGGTGGCCGTTTCAAGAAGACGATGCTGGGCCTCAACTGGTGGGCGACGACGCGCTGGAAATTCGGCGCGACCTGGGGCCATACCTGGCTCGACCGGTTCGGCGAGCGCGGCGAGAGCGACACGGTGCTGACCCGCATCCAGTGGATCTACTGAGCGGGTAGCGGGCCGGTGCCGGTGCGCCTGGAGACGCATGTCCAAAAGGATTCTCAGCGTCCCGTCATCGCTCTGGCGTTGGCGAGATAGGTGCGGCCGATGCGGATCTCGTTGCCGTCGGCCAGCGCCGCGAACCAGACGCCGCTGCCGTCGTGGCGCAGCCGCGCGATATGCGGGCGGCGGACGATATGCGAGCGGTGCAGGCGGACGAACGCCTGCGGATCGAGCCGTTCCTCCAGCGAACTGATGGTCTGGTGCAGCAGATAGGAGTGGGCGCCGACATGGAGGCGCATATAGTCGCGCTCCGCCTCGATCCGGTCGATCTGGTCGGCGGCGATGCGGACCAGTTCGGAGCGGTGCGGCACCCAGAATTCCTCGGCCCATTCGGGCGCCGGTTCGGCCGAGGCGGGCGTAGCACCATCCTCGCCATCGCGGCTGCGCAGCGCCTGTTCGACCCGGTCAACCGCGCGGGTCAGGCGATCATGGGCAACGGGTTTCAGCAGATAATCGACCGCGGCGAGATCGAACGCCTCGACCGCGAAGCTTTCGAAGGCGGTGACGAAGATGATCGCAGGGCGGATGCCCATCTGGCTGATCGCGCGGGCGACGCCGATGCCGTCGAGCAGCGGCATGGCGATGTCGAGCAGCAGCAGGTCGGGCTTGAGGGCCTCGACCAGGCGCAACGCCGCCTCGCCATCATTGGCGGTGCCGACCAGCGCGATGCGCGGTTCGCGTGCGCACAGCATCTGCAATCGCTCGACCGCGAGCGGCTCATCATCGACGATCATGGTGCGGATGGACATGGGCGTCAGCACCCCCGGCGGTTGAGCGGAAGGAAGAGATTGACGGCAAAGCCGCCATCGGCCTGCGGACCATAGTCGATCCGGCCCTGATCGCCAAAGCGGGCGGACAGGCGGTCGCGCACATTGGCGAGGCCAATGCCGCTGCCGCCATCGCCGGGGCTGGGCGGCTTGTCGCCATTGTCGGCGACGGTGAGGTGCAGCAGGCCATGCTCCTCGCGCGCGCGGATGGTTATGGCGACCGGGCTGGAGGTGCGCGACACGCCATATTTGATCGCATTTTCGACCAAGGGCTGGAGGATCAGGCCCGGCACGCAGGCGGTCAGCAGGTCGGCGGGAATGTCGATCCGGGTGGCCAGCCGGTCGGGGAAGCGCACCGCCTCGATATCCAGATAGAGTTTCTGGAGATGGACTTCCTCTTCCAGTTGCACGTCATCGAGCGGATCGCCGGTGAGGCTGGTGCGGTAGAAATTGGAGAGCGACATGATCATCTGTTCGGCCTCGTCGCGCCGGTCCTTCATCACCAGGGAGGAAAGCGAGTTCAGCGTGTTGAACAGGAAATGCGGGTTCACCTGATAGCGCAGCGAGCGCAGTTCGGCCTGCTGCGCGGCACGTTCCAGCCGGGCGGCGCGGCGTTCGGTGCGATGCGCCTCGCTGGCATAGGAGAGGCCGAGATAGAGGCCGGCCCAGGCGGACAGGAAGAAATAGCGGCTGACGGCGTCATCGACGATATAGATCAGCGCATGGGACTGGGCCTCATATTTCTGCTGGTCCATGTCGGGAAACATGCCCATCGGGTCATAGATGTTGAATACATAATAGTTGGCGACCGCCATCGCGAGCGCGAAGGGCGCGGCGAGCGAGAAGGCGGCGACGATGCGAACCGCCAGCGGCTTGGCATCGAACCGGCGTATCGCCAGATAGAGAATCCAGGTCACGATGATGCCGATCAACGTCACCACGGCGCGGCGGGCGGCCATTTCGCCCTGATAGTCGAAGCCCACCACCAGCGCCCGCACGCTGATGAGGATCGCGTAGAAGAACCAGAAGCCGATGATGGAGTAGAGGGCGGCGGTCGGCGAAACGCCGCGCGGCCCCTCTTCGGTGGGAAATGTCATGGATGATATCTACGCGAGCTTGGCGACGCTGTCGCCCCCTGCGCGCGATGCTGGTCGAAGCGGCTTGGCGGTTGGTCGAAGCGGTGGCGCGGGGAACCGGTATTGGCCCCTGTCGGTTGATCCGGCAGGAGAAAAGGAGACGCGCAGATGAGCGATACCAGGCGCGAGAGCGAGAAGAAGCTGGACGAGGCGCTGGAAGACAGCATGGATGCGTCGGACCCGCCCGCGACCAGTCGGCCCGACGATGACGGCGAACCGGTGCCGTCTTCGGGTTTTCCGGAAAAGCCTGATCGCTGACCGATAGCGGACCGCGAAAATCCATGTTATTCCAGTCGGGCAAGCGCGGCCCCGACCGCCATCAGGCGGCAGGCCGGCTTCCCCGCGCGAGAGGAGCAGACGACGATGCCGACTTCCACCACCCCCGCGATCGAACGCATTGCCCGCGTGCTGGCCGGGCGCCAGCTCAGCCTGAATGGCGGCGGCAAGGATCCCCATGCGGCGGGCGCGGTGGATGCGGCCTGGCCCGACCATGTCGACGATGCCTATGCGATATTGCACACACTGCGCGAACCCGATGCCGACATGGCGCGGGCCGGCGACGTGGCGGTGTGGCGCAGCATGATCGGCGCGGTGCTGGAGCGGCGCCCGGCCTGAGCAGGGCGCCCCGGAGGCGAAATATTAACCCGGTCGTGGCAGGGAGCGCGCAGGAGACTGCGCCATGTACCACATCGAATTTCGCCATGATCTGAACCTGCTGGACATCAAATGGTCCAAGCTGTTCACGGCGCAGGAAGTCGCGGCCTATGCCCGCGAATGCAAGGCCCGCTTCCTGGCAGAAGGGTTCAAGCCGGGCTATCTGCTGCGCATGGACATGAGCGCCAGCAGCGCCCAGCCGCAGGAGGCGGTCGCGTCCTTCCGCGCGAATCTGGGCGATTTTCCCAAGGCCCGGCGGATCGCCATCATCACCGGCAGCGCGATCACGCGGTTGCAGGTGAAGCGGGAAATGACGCAGCCCTATCTGCGGATCTTCGATGATGCGACGGCAGGGCTGGCCTGGCTGCTGGCACCCGAAGCGGTTGAAGCGGAGGCATAATCCTCCGTCCGTCGCATTTCACAAAAATATCATGTTGCACTGCAAAACGAAATCTGGTCCCTTGTGACAATCGGTGGGACAGGTGCCCGTTAAGCCTTTGCTAACCATGCGGGGCGCATGTTCTGCTGATCGACTTCAAGTCGGAGGGCATGAGCAATGGGCACGAGTGCAAGACCGGCGGACGGGGCCATTACCCTGGCGGAATTGCGGGAATTCGCCAGTTTCCCGTCGGCCACGCAAAGATATATTCGCAGATCGCTGGACATCGGGCTGCATCGCCGCGACGCGATGAAGCTATGGTCGCGCGACATGGTCGAGGAAGCCAGCATCCGCGCCCAGGCGCGCATCTATGGCCGGCTGGACGAGATCAAGGCGCATGTTCCCGACGATAGCGGGCTGGACCAGGTGGAGCCGTTCATGGCGCCGCTGGTGACGGTGTCCGCCTTCGACCTGGGGCAGGACCGGCTGGCGAGCTTCTCGGCCTATCGCTTCCTCTATGAGCGGCTGCTGGGGGCGGGGGCGCGGCCCTGGCTGCCGGGCGCCTTCTGTGCGGCGGCGAGCCTGCCGCATCTTCATCCCGAAAAGCGCCGGCTGCTGTTGCAGTCGATCAGCGAGGCGGCGGCCACGGCGGTCGGCTGGTCCAACCGCGAGCCGACCTTCTACCCCGAATGGGTCGAGAAGGTGGACCTGTCCAAGGCCAACTGATCCGATCTAATCCTGCCGGCGCCCCTGGGGAGGGCGCGGGCGGGATGGCGGCTTGGCTGCTGGTCTGGCGGCGGCGTGCGACCTGTCCTTCCTCCGCCTTCTTCACGGCGCCGCGCGCATGAACCGCGCGGCGCTCGACCGTCCTCCATCATCTCTTGCTCTCGAAGAACAGGAAAATCACAGCCTTCACCGGGTGGGATTTGGGTGGGAAGCTGGCCACCTGTTTCACAGCGTCATCCCCGCGCAGGCGGGGATCCATCTCACCAGCTTCGGACCAGATGCGAGGTCAGGAGATGGATTCCCGCCTGCGCGGGAATGACGGATTTGGGGTGGGTAGCGGAACGGCGGCTTACGGATGGAAGTTCGCGGAAAGAGGACATTGGATACGCTGTATTTGAGAGGTAAGATTGGCAATGCTGCCAGAAAGCCTCCGCAACCTTCCTTATCTTGTTCATACAAATCGGGAATTGGGTCTCATGCTGAGGGGTAGCAAGCCGCTCTCCTATTTCGCGTCTTTTGGCCAAGAAGATCAGCCAGAATGCGTTGCCCGCTACCTAGCGATGTTTGATCGTCATGTTGCCACTGGACGCTTTGAAAAGACAGTTCAAACAAGGCCCACACAACTTGCAGATCGGTTCCTAGATAGGATTTTCTACACGCTTCCGGGCGAGCAATGGCGTGTTGTTGCGATGATCGAACTTCTCGATAGGCCTGGAGATTGGACGCATGAGCGCGAATGGCAATTTGGGGCGTTGCTTAGATATGAGGACTGGCAGAACGACCTCTGGATCAGCATGTTGCCAACACGCTAGCCTGTTAAGTCTGCTATTGGGTGTCAGATGAATGGTGTTTGGCGTCCTCAATTGGTCGCAAACCTGCCAATCGTCACGGGCGTCATCCTGACGGAGGTCAGGATCCATTTTGCACTACGCCAGATAGGGAGTGCTGAATGGGGCGCGGATCAAGTCCGGGATGACGGATATGCCAAGGTCAGCTTTTGGGAGAAGCCGTGGAGTAAGTGGAGGGCGCTCTTTCTGGGGGCAGCCATCAAGGCTTCATGGCGGGAGACGGTGGGCGTCCCGCTGCAAAAGGCCAGAGGCGGGGGCTGGAGATCACGAAGGTCAGGCTGATCGACATTCGGTTGCGGGCCGGTACTGGATGCGGCTCGGCAGATTTCCGGTCCTGGCGGCCAGGCGGTTCGTGCAGGCAAAGAAAAAGGGGCTGCGCGGCGGCAGCCCCTCCATGATCCCGATCGGGCCGGTCCTCAGCGGATCGGCGAGTCCGGCGACAGGCGCATGTCGAGATAATTGTCGACCGACTTCATCAGCTGGTCCAGCTCATGCTCGAAGAAGTGGTTGGCCCCCTTGATCTCGTCATGATGGATGGTGATGCCCTTCTGGGTGCGCAGCTTGTCGACCAGCTTCTGCACCGCGCTGGCGGTCACCACTTCGTCCGCCGTGCCCTGGACGATGATGCCCGACGAGGGGCAGGGTGCCAGGAAGGAGAAATCATACATGTTGGCCGGCGGCGCGACCGAGATGAAGCCGCGGATTTCCGGGCGACGCATCAGCAGCTGCATGCCGATCCACGCGCCGAAGGAGAAGCCGGCGATCCAGGTGGTCTGCGCTTCGGGGTGGAAGCTCTGCACCCAGTCGAGCGCCGCTGCGGCATCGCTGAGTTCGCCAATGCCATTGTCGAACGTGCCCTGGCTGCGGCCGACGCCGCGGAAGTTGAAGCGCAACACGGCAAAGCCGCGCTTCACGAAGGTCTTGTAGAGTGCCTGGGTGATGCGGTCGTTCATCGTGCCGCCGCCCTGCGGATGCGGGTGCAGGATCATGGCGACCGGCGCGCGCGGGCGGGGCGGGGGGCTGAAGCGGCCTTCGAGGCGACCTTCGGGTCCGGGGAAAATGACGTCGGGCATGGCACCTGTTATGGTCTGGGCTGCCACGGGGCAGCGGGGAAAGGGTCCGTGCGCGCGCCGGGGCTTGGCCATATGGCCTTCACGCTGGCGCAGCGCGGCAATCCGCCTATATAGATGCCGCCGCCATTTCCGCAATCAATGAGTAGTTCCGCTTGGCCGCCGACCGCCTTTATCTCGATCATGCCGCGACCACCCCGATGCTGCCGCAGGCGCAGGCCGCGATGGTCGCCGCAATGGCCGGCTGGGCCAACCCGTCCAGCCCACACAGCGACGGGCGCGCGGCGCGGGCGATGCTGGAGGATGCGCGGCGGCGGATCGCAGCGGCGCTGGGATGGGATGGCCATGTCCTCTTCACCTCCGGCGCGAGCGAGGCGATCGCCATCGCGCTGACCCGCGCCAAGGCGGGGCGAATCATCACCTCGCCGGTCGAGCATGACGCCGTGTTGCGCGTGACCAAGGAGGCCGAGCGGCTGGCGGTGGATGGCGATGGCCGGGTGCTGTTGCCGGAACTGGCGCCGGGCAGTCTGGTCGCGATCCAGCATGTGAACAACGAGACGGGCGTGATCCAGCCACTGGCGGATTTCCGGCGCGCGGGGCTGCTGCTGTTTGCCGATTGCGCCCAGAGCGCGGGCAAGCTGGCGCTGCCCGAGGCCGACATGATCGCGATCAGCGCGCACAAGTTCGGCGGGCCGCCGGGGATCGGCGCGCTGCTGATCCGCGATCTGGCGCTGGTCGAGCCGAGCGGCGGGCAGGAGCAGGGCTATCGCGCCGGCACCGAAAATCTGCCGGCGATCATGGCTATGGCGGCGGCGCTGGAGGCACGGGGCGACTGGATGCCGGTGGCGGCCGCGCTGCGGGCAAGGCTGGACGCCGGGATCGAGGCGGCGGGCGGGCAGATCGTCGCGCGTGACGCGCCGCGCCTGCCGGCGATCGCCAGCTATCGCATGCCCGGCCTGTCGGCGCGGGCGCAGCTGATCCAGTTCGACCTGGCCGGCATGTCCGTGTCGGCGGGCAGCGCCTGTTCATCCGGATCGCTCAAGACCAGCCATGTGCTGGGCGCGATGGGCTGGGACGCGGCGGCGGCGGGCGAAGTGGTGCGGGTGAGTTTCGGCCCGCAGACCAGCGCGGGCGATGTCGATCGCTTCCTGGCCACATGGACCGCCATGGCGGAGCGGGCGGGCCGGTGATCTATCTCGACTATCAGGCGACGACGCCGCTGGCGCCCGAAGCCTTCGAGGCGATGGTGCCGCTGTTGCGCGACCAGTTCGCCAATCCGCACAGCGCGCACCGCGCCGGGCGCATGGTCGCGGCGCAGGTGGAACTGGCGCGCGATGCCATAGGCCAGTTGCTGCCGCCGGGCGGCAGGCTGCTCTTCACCTCCGGCGCGACCGAGGCGCTCAATATCGCGATCCAGGGCGCGCCGGCGGGCGACATCGTCACCATCGCGACCGAACATGCCGCCGTGCTGGATACGGTGGCGGCGATGCGGCGGACGGGCCGGGCGGTGACGGTCCTGCCGGTGGATGGCGACGGGCTGGTCGACATGGAAGCGGCGGCGCGGGCGATCGTGCCGGGCATCGCTCTCGTTGTCGCGATGCTGGTCAATAACGAGATTGGCGTGATCCAGCCGGTCGGTGCGCTGGCGGAACTGGCCCATGGCGCGGGCGCGCTGTTCCTGTGCGACGCGGTGCAGGGCTATGGCCGGGTGCCGATCCCCGACCCGTGCGACATGGTGGCGATCAGCGCACACAAGATCCATGGGCCAAAAGGGATCGGCGCGCTGTGGTTGCGCGACGGGGTGAAGATCGACCCGCTGATCCATGGCGGCGGGCAGGAAGGCGGGCTGCGGTCGGGCACGCTGTCGCCCGCCCTATGCGCCGGCTTTGGCGTGGCGGCGCGCCTGATGCGGGAACAGGCGGAGGCCGACCGCGCGCATGTGGCGGCGCTGTCTGCGCAGGCGCGCGCACTGTTCGCCGACTGGACGCTGAACGGCAGCGTCGACGCGCGCTATCCCGGCAATCTCAACATTCGTCGCGCCGGGATCGACGGCGCGCGATTGTTGTCCGATTGCCGCAATATGTCTTTTTCGCTCGGCAGCGCTTGCGCGAGCGGGTCCGGGCGGCCTAGCCATGTGCTGCGCGCCTTGGGTCTTTCAGACAGTCAGGCGCGCGGATCGGTGCGGATCGGCTTTGGCCGATACACGACATCGGCCGAACTGGAGGAGGCTGCGAAGGTGATTAACGGGGCGGCGACCGCACAAGCGGCGCCGTGAGCAGGGAGCATCGCATAGCATGACCATGGTCACCTTCATCAGCGCCGACGGCGAAAATCGACTGGAGGTCGATGCGCCTGCCGGGTCCGTCCTGCTGGAGGTTGCACAGGCGGCGGGTCAGCCGCTGGAAGGAACATGCGAAGGGCAGATGGCCTGTTCGACCTGTCATGTCATCGTCGATGCCGCCGATTTCGACCGGCTGCCGCGCGCGAGCGAGGATGAGGAGGATATGCTGGACCTGGCCGCTGCGGCGACCCGCACCAGTCGCCTGGCCTGCCAGATCATCCTGTCCGAGCAACTGGACGCACTGACCGTCCGTATTCCCGGCGAATTCAACAATATGCAAGGTATGTGAGCCATGGTGCTGCGCAAATCCCTCTCGCTCGTGGCGCTGACCGCCTGTCTCGTCGTGGCCCTGCCGCTGTCGGCCGCGCCCAAGAAGAAGGCGCCGGCCAAGAAGGCCGAAGAGGTGCCGACCCTGCCGACATTGATGCCGTCCGCACCACGCTATCTGGTGCCGCAATCCGCGCTCACCTCCGTCCGCAATCCCAAGGAGATCGAGGAGGAGACCGGCGGGCGCATGGGCATCGCGCTGGTCGATCGCGACGGCGCGCTGATCCTGGGTTTCAACCGCGATGATCGCTTTGCCATGTGCTCGACCTTCAAGGCACCGCTGGCGGCTGCTGTGCTGATCGGCGCGCAGGGCGGCAAGTTCGGGCTGGAGGGGGAGATACCCTTCACCAAGGATGATATTCTCGATTACGCGCCGGTGGTGAAGAAGAACAAGAAGCGCGGCCGCATGTCGATGGCCGAACTGGCCGAGGCGGCAGTCGAAGTGAGCGACAACAGCGCCGCCAACCTGTTGCTGCCGATGCTGGGCGGGCCGGAGGGGCTGACCTCTTTCATCCGTGCCCATGGCGACAAGATCACGCGGCTCGACCGTATCGAACCCGAGTTGAACGAGAATATTGCGGGCGATCCGCGCGACACGACCAGTCCGGCGGCGATGGCCGGGCTGATGGGACGGTTGTTGTTCCGCGACATGGCTGCGGCCGATGCCGACAGGCTGCGCGGCTGGCTGAATGCCAGCACCACCGGCGACAAAAGGATCAAGGCGGGCCTGCCCGAAGGCTGGACGTCGGGCAGCAAGACCGGCAGCTGCGGCACCGCCTATAATGACGTCGCGCTGGTGAAGTCGCCCGCGGGCGAGGAATATATATTGGCCATCTATCTCGACCGGCCGACCGTGGACGACAAGAAGGCCGAGGCAGCGATCGCCGAGGCCGCCCATTCGGCGCTGGAATTCGTCAGCAAGGCGCAGAAGAGCGGGCTGAACTAGGCTTATGGCATGGCAAGGGCATGGAAGCCCTTGCCTTCCTGTCATGAGTTCGCCATATGCCCGGCCGGGAGTCGGGCGGACGTAGTCGTCGCCAACCTGGTCAGGTCCTGACGGAAGCAGCCACAACGATTTTTCTGCGGGTCGTTCCGGCTCCCACCTTTCCGCACAGCATCATCTCTTCGCAAGGTCCGAACGGGCTTCGACAAGCCGCATCTGAACGGTTAGGAAACAGGCATGTCCGATTCCCCTCAGCCCTATCGCGTGCTTGCGCGCAAATATCGTCCGCGCAACTTTCGCGAGCTGATCGGGCAGGACGCCATGGTCCAGACGCTGGGCAATGCGATCCGGCGCGGCCGCCTCGCCCATGCCTTTCTGATGACCGGCGTGCGCGGAGTCGGCAAGACGTCGACCGCGCGGCTGATCGCCAAGGCGCTGAACTGCATCGGCCCGGGTGGGCAGGGCGGGCCGACGATCGACCCGTGCGGCGTGTGCGAACCCTGCATGGCGATTGCCGAGGGGCGGCATATCGACGTGGTCGAAATGGATGCCGCCAGCCATACCGGCGTCGACGACGTGCGCGAGATCATCGAGGCGGTGCGCTATGCCGCTGTGTCGGCGCGCTACAAGATCTACATCATCGACGAAGTCCATATGCTCTCGAAGAACGCGTTCAACGCGCTTCTCAAGACCTTGGAGGAGCCGCCGGCCCATGTGAAATTCCTGTTCGCCACGACCGAGGTGAACAAGGTGCCGGTGACGGTGCTGTCGCGCTGCCAGCGGTTTGACCTGCGTCGCATCCCGGCCGAGATGCTGGCCGGCCATTTCGCCCATGTGGTCGAGGCCGAACAGGTCGCGGCCGAGCCCGATGCGCTATCGCTGATCGCGCAGGCGGCCGAGGGCTCCGCCCGTGACGGCCTGTCGATTCTGGACCAGGCGATCGCCCATGCCGAAATGGGCGAGGGCGAGCCGATGGTTACGGCGGCGCAGGTGCGCGAGATGCTGGGCCTGTCGGATCGCGGCTCGACGCGCCGGCTGCTCGGCCTGCTGCTGGAGGGCGATACCGCCGCGCTGCTGGGCGGGGTGCGCGATCAATATGCGCTGGGGGTCGAGCCGCTGTCGCTGATGCGCGGCCTGCTGGAGCTGGTGCATGCGGTCACGCTGGTGAAGGCCGGGCGCGACATTGCGACGCCGGGCCAGTCCGACGAGGAACGCGGCGCGCTGGCCGACTGGGCGTCGCAGATCGGCTTTGGCCCGCTGCATCGGCTGTGGCAGCTGATGCTGAAGGGCCATGACGAGGTGGCGACCGCCGCCCTGCCGATCGAGGCGTGCGAGATGGCGTTGCTGCGCGTGATGCATGCCGCGACCATGCCCGATCCCAGCGACCTTGCCCGGATGCTGCAGGGCGGGGTGCCGATGGCCGCGCCGGCGATGCCGGGCCAGGCGCCGGCCGCCGCCGCCGCGCCCGCGCCGGAACCCGCGTCCAGCCTGCCCGCCACCTTCGAGGATCTGATCGAAGCCTTCTGGCAGAAGAGCAAGGGGCATCTGGCGCAGGAAATGCATGATTGCGTGGGGATCATCCGCTATGATCCGCCGATGCTGGAGTATCGCGGCACGGCCAGCCTGTCGCCCGACTTCGCCACCCGGATCATCCCGGCGCTGCGCGAGGTGACCGGCGTCGCCTGGACGGTGACGCAGGGCGAGGGGGAGGCCAAGCCGACCCTGCTGGCCAATGAACAGCGCCAGCTGGCCGACAGTCGCGCCGCAATTTTAGAAACCCCGGTGGTCAAGGCGGCAATGGACGCCTTCCCCGATGCCGAGCTGGTCCATTCGGACGAGCCGGAACAATGGAGTGCCGAAGCATGAAGGATCTGAACGAAATATTGGGGATGGCCAGCCGCGTGCAGGAAGAGCTGCAGCGCGCGCAGGACAATCTGGACAAGCTGGAAGTCGAGGGCGCGGCCGGTGGCGGCCTAGTCAAGGTGAAGGCGTCGGCCAAGGGCCGCATCCTGGGCGTGTCGATCGACGACAGCCTGCTGGCACCGTCGGAAAAGCAGATGCTGGAAGACCTTATCACCGCCGCGTTCAACGATGCGCGCAAGAAGGCGGACGAGGTCAGCAACACCGAAATGGGCAAGATGACCGCCGGCCTGCCGCTGCCGCCGGGCTTCAAGCTGCCCTTCTGAGCCGGCGCGCATTGCCGTTCCGGGGCTGCCGCTGGCGGATAAGCCCTTGTTCATCGTTGCAGCAATATGGTGATCGCTGATTGATTGACGCGACGGGCATCCCCATAAAGGCGATGAACCGCATGACGGGCCGCAAGTCCGGCCCTGGAGAGTGAATGACTACGCAATATCCCCTTCTGCCGCTGCGCGACATCGTCGTCTTCCCGCAGATGATCGTCCCGCTCTTCGTCGGTCGCGACAAGAGCGTCGCCGCGCTGGAAGCGGCGATGGAGGGCAATAAGGAAATCTTCCTGGTGTCCCAGCTCGACCCGGCCGAGGATGATCCGGGCAAGGACGCGCTGTATGACACCGGCGTGGTGTCGGTGGTGCTGCAACTGCTCAAGCTGCCCGACGGCACGGTGCGCGTGCTGGTCGAGGGCAAGCATCGCGCCCAGCTGGCCGATCTGGCGCCGGCCGAGGCGGGCTATCTGGTCGCCGAGGTCGCGCCGGTCGAGGAGATCGTCGCCGAAGGTCCGGAAGCCGCTGCGCTGATGCGCTCGGTGGCCGAGCAGTTCGAGAATTACGCCAAGCTCAACAAGAAGCTGCCGGCCGAAACGCCGGTGCAGCTGCGCGAGATCGACGATGCCGGTCGCCTCGCCGATTCCGTCGCCGCCAACATCAACGTCAAGGTCGCCGACAAGCAGTCGCTGCTGGTCGAACCCGATCCGGTCAAGCGGCTGGAGATGGTGTTCGCCTTCATGGAAGGCGAGCTGGGCGTGCTGCAGGTCGAGAAGAAGATCCGTGGCCGCGTGAAGCGCCAGATGGAAAAGACCCAGCGCGAATATTATCTGAACGAGCAGCTCAAGGCGATCCAGCGCGAGCTGGGCAATGGCGAGGGCGAGGAAGGCGACGAGCTTGCCGAACTGGCCGACAAGATCGCCAAGGCGAAGCTGAGCAAGGAAGCGCGCGCCAAGGCGACCGCCGAGCTCAAGAAGCTCAAGGGCATGCAGCCCATGTCAGCCGAAGCGACGGTGGTGCGCAACTATCTCGACGTGCTGCTGGGCCTGCCCTGGGGCAAGAAGGGCCGGGTCAAGACCGACCTCAAGAAGGCGCAGGCGATCCTGGACGAGGATCATTTCGCGCTGGAGAAGGTCAAGGACCGGATCATCGAATATCTGGCGGTGCAGGCGCGCACCAACAAGCTGAAGGGGCCGATCCTGTGCCTCGTCGGCCCGCCGGGCGTCGGCAAGACGTCGCTGGGCCGTTCGATCGCCAAGGCGACCGGCCGCGAATTCGTGCGCCAGTCGCTGGGCGGCGTGCGCGACGAGGCCGAGATCCGTGGCCATCGCCGCACCTATATCGGGTCGCTGCCGGGCAAGGTCGTGTCGAACCTGAAGAAGGCGGGCACCATGAACCCGCTGTTCCTGCTCGACGAGATCGACAAGCTGGGCCAGGATTTCCGCGGCGATCCGGCATCGGCGCTGCTGGAAGTGCTGGACCCCGAACAGAACAGCAAGTTCCAGGACCATTATCTGGAGATCGACGTCGACCTGTCCGACGTGATGTTCGTGACGACGGCCAACTCGCTGAACCTGCCGCAGCCGCTGCTCGACCGCATGGAGATCATCCGGCTCGAAGGCTATACCGAGGACGAGAAGGTCGAGATCGCCCAGCGCCATCTGGTGCCCAAGCAGATCGACGCCCATGGCCTGAAGAATGGCGAGTTCGAGGTGACCGAGGCCGCGGTGCGCGACCTGATCCGTTACTATACCCGTGAAGCCGGCGTCCGCACGCTGGAGCGGGAGGTGGCGCGTCTGGCCCGCAAGGCGCTGCGCAAGATCCTGGAAGGCGCGTTCGACAAGGTCGAGATCACGCCTGAAAACCTGGCCGACTATGCCGGCGTGCGGAAATTCCGCCATGGCGTGGGCGAGGAAGAGAATCAGATCGGCGCCGTCACCGGCCTGGCCTGGACCGAGGTCGGCGGTGAACTGCTGACGATTGAGGCGGTGACCGTGCCCGGCAAGGGCCTCATCAAGACGACCGGCAAGCTGGGCGAAGTGATGAACGAATCGGTGCAGGCCGCCTTCTCCTATGTGAAGGCGCGCTCGCCCGGCTATGGCATCAAGCCGAGCCTGTTCAACCGCAAGGACATCCATATCCACCTGCCCGAGGGCGCGGTGCCCAAGGATGGTCCGTCGGCCGGTATCGGCATGGTCACGACCATCGTGTCGACCCTGACCGGCATTCCTGTCCACAAGGATGTGGCGATGACCGGCGAGGTGACGCTGCGCGGCCGGGTGCTGCCGATCGGCGGCCTCAAGGAGAAGCTGCTGGCGGCGCTGCGTGGTGGCATCAAGACGGTGCTGATCCCGCAGGAAAACGAGAAAGACCTAGCGGAAATTCCGGCCAACATCCGCGAGGGACTGGAGATTGTTCCGGTGTCCCACGTCGACGAGGTGCTGGCGCGCGCGCTGGTGTCCAAGCCCGAAGCGATCACCTGGACCGAGGAAGATGATCTGGCGGCGCAGCCCAGCGCCGGCCAGGGTCGCGACGGCGATCCCGCTATCCGTCACTAAAAGCCCGGTTTTCGGCGCGTTTATGCCCATGGGGGCAAAAACGCGCCGGAGCCGGCTTTTTTGACGCTTTCCCTTTGACACCGCTTGAAAGCTGGGCCTTATTGCCCCGCCTACGCCGCGATTCCTTGACTATCCAACATCTATAAAGGGGGTTCCCAAGGCATGAACAAGCAGGATCTTATCAGCGCGGTCGCTGAAAGCAGCGGTCTCAGCAAGAGCGACGCCAGCAAGGCGGTCGAGGGCGTGTTCGACGCCATCACCGGCGCGCTGAAGAAGGGCGACGAAGTGCGCCTGGTTGGTTTTGGCACTTTCTCCGTGTCGCAGCGCAAGGCTTCGACCGGTCGCAACCCGCGCACCGGCGAGACGATGACGATCAAGGCGTCGTCGCAGCCGAAGTTCAAGGCCGGCAAGGGCCTGAAGGATTCGGTCAACTAAGGATGCAGGCGCGCCCGCTCGGGCGCGTTTACGTCTGATGATCTGCCGGCGTCGCGGTCGGAAGTAGGTTTGCGGGAGAGTGGCGCTGCGGCAGGGGAAACCCGCCCGGCGCATGCATGTCGAAAGGAAGGGGTAGGGGCCGGGGGCCTCTGCCCCTTTTTTCATGGCCTTGTGCGGCGGATCGCGGCGATGACCGGTCCGCTGCCCTCGACCTGCTCCGCCTGCGGGGGTAGGAGGGGGCATGAGAGCGATCAGACGGGGTATCGGGACTTCGGGGGCGGCCTTGGCGCTGCTGGGGACATTGTCGGCCTGTGGCGGCGGGAATTTCCGTCCGGTGAGCGATATGCCGGTGCGCATCGGCAAGCCCTATACGGTGCGCGGCACCACCTATGTGCCGGCCGACCAGCCGGGCTATGACCTGGTCGGCTATGCCAGCTGGTATGGGTCGGAATCGGGCAATCGCACCGCCAATGGCGAACGCTTCCGGCCGGGCTGGATCACGGCGGCGCACACCAGCCTGCCCTTGCCCGCCTATGTCGAGGTGACGGCGCTCGATACCGGGCGCACGATCCTGGTGCGGATCAACGACCGTGGTCCCTTTTCGCGCGGGCGGATCATCGACCTGTCGCGCGGCGCGGCAGAGGAACTGGGGATTCGCGGCCAGGGCCATGCGGCGGTCCGGGTTCGTGCGGTCGATCCGTCGGAAAAGGATCGCAAGAAGCTGCGCAAGGGCAAGCCGGCGGAGGGGCGGCCGCGCGTCGGGGCGGACGAACTGGCCGTGCTGCGCGCCCGTCTGGCGGCGTCCGGCAACGATGCCGGGCGATAATTTTCATCCTTTGACATAAGCTGCTTGACGGGGGAGGGGCGGCCGCATATGTGGCCCTTCTCGCGGGGCAACAGCCCCTGTGGCGATCGTAGCTCAGTTGGTTAGAGCGCCGGTTTGTGGTACCGGAGGTCGCGGGTTCGGATCCCGTCGATCGCCCCATTTCCTTCGGGAATGCGCGAAATGAAACCCCGTCCTGCCTCGGCAGGATGGGGTTTTCGCGTTTCTGGCTTCGGTGATTTTCCTGGCGCGTGGCGGCGGCTTTCCGCTGCCCTGGGCGCAACAAGAAAGGGCGCCCCTTGCGGAACGCCCTTCCTCTGCCGACTAACGCCTATGGGGCGTTTAGACTGGGGTTTAGAAGCTGGCCTTGATCATGCCGCCGATGATGCGCGGCTCGTTGATCATGCCGGTCAGGTTGTTGAAGTCGATCGCGCTGACGGCGCGGATCTGGTTGGTGATGTTGCGGGCGAAGGCCGCGATCTCATAACCATGGTTCGACTTGTAACCGACCTTGAGGCCACCCTCCAGCGACGAACGGCCGCGGAATTCGGCTGCCGAGTAGAGGAAGTAGTTGATTTTGCTACGATAGGCCCAGTCGGTATAGGCGAAGACTTCGCCCGCATCGCCGACCGGAATGCCATAGCGCAGGGTCGCATTGGCGATGTAGCGCGGCGCCTGGGGCAGGTCATTGCCGTCCAGATAGCTGTAGGTGGTGCCGCCATCGACGAAGGTGTTGCCGGTGGGGGTACACATGCCCGAGCCGCAGACCGCCACGAAGGCGTTCTTGTCGCGGATTTCGGTGAAGTTGTAGCTGCCGCCCACGGTCAGGTTCAGGTGATCGAGCGGCTGCGCCTCCAGATTGCCTTCCAGACCATAGCCGACCGCCTTGTTCACGTTGATCAGGCGGGCCGAGTTGCCGACGCCGCCGACAGCCGTCAGCTGCAGATCGTCGGTGTTCCAGTAATAGGCCGACAGGTCGAAGCGGACCATGTTGGCGATCGCGCCCTTGATGCCGCCCTCATAGGAGATGGTGGTCTGCTTCTTGGCGACCGAGGGGACGCTGAAGAAGGTCACGCGGTCCTGGATCGCCGGGCCCTGATAGCCGGTGGCGACGCGGCCATAGAGGTTCACGTCGGGGCTGAGCGCATAGGTGGCGCTGACGTCCCAGGACAGGTTGCTGCCCTGCGCGGTGTTGCTGAGCGGCAGGTCGACGCCGATCAGCTGCGACGAGATGCTGCTGGCGGCGAGCGCCGGATCGAGCGTGATCGTGTCGCGCTTGTCGTCGTGCGAATAACGCACGCCGGCACGCAGCGTCAGGGCCGACGTCACCTTGGCTTCGCCCGAGGCGAACAGGCCGATATTCTCGTTGGTGTTGTTGTGCAGGATCGCACTCACCCGGTTGCCCGCGAGATCATAGGCATATTCGTTATATTTCAGGCGCTGGTGGAAGAAATAGGTGCCCGCCTGCAGGCGGATGCCGTTCATGTCGTCCGTCGCGAAGCGGAATTCCTGGCTGAATTCCTCCGGCTTGGTCACGCCGCCGGTGTTGGAGTCGAACGAGCCGACGCCGAGCTGGCCGGCGGTGCAGCCGGTATAGGGGTAGCAGCCGCCGCCATCGATGTCGCCGGTGCTCTCGACGCTGGCCTTCTCATAGCCGGTGGTCGAGAAGAAGGTGCCCAGGCCGTCGACATGGAGCTGCATGCGCAGATTGCCGCCGCCCTGCTTCATCGACTGGCTGGTATAGCCGTCCAGGTTGACATGATCCTTGTCGAAGCCGTCGACGAAATGGTTGCTGCCCTGCTTGAAGATGTTGGCGCGGAACACGCGCGGGCTGCCGTCCAGGTCACGATAATGACCGCTCAGCACCGCCTTAAAGTCGCCGGCTTCATAGGCCAATTGCACGCGGCCGGCCATGTCGCGATAGCCTTCCAGCTCGCTGGCGGCGTTGCCGCCTTCATTGTCGTTCTTGACCCAGTCGTCGCGACGCTGGAGCAGGCCCGACACGCGGAAGCTGAGGCCGTCGGCGATCGGGCCGCCGATCGCGGCTTCGGCATTGACCGTGTTGTAGGTGGCCCAGGAGGCGCTGGCATAGCCGGTGAAATGATCGGTCGGCGCGGCCGAGGTCATCTTGACGACGCCCGCCGGGGTGTTGCGGCCGAACAGCGTGCCCTGCGGGCCGCGCAGCACTTCAACGCTGGCAAGGTCGAAGACCGGGAAGCTCTTGAGCATCGGATTTTCGAGCGCGACATCGTCGAGCACGACAGAGACCGGCTGGGCGGCATTGGGATCGAAATCGGTGTTGCCAAGGCCGCGGATGTAGAAGCGCGGGAAGGTGCGGCCGAACGAGCTTTCGACCTGAAGGCTGGGCGTGCGCGCGGCGAGGAAGCGAATGTCGAGGCCGCTGCTGTTGAGCGCGTCGAGCTTTTCGCCGCCGATGGCGGTCACGGCGACCGGCACGTCCTTGGCATTTTCAGCCCGGCGCGAGGCGGTGACGACGATTTCACCCAGGCCTTCGCCCGATGCGGCGGGCGCTTCGGTCTGGGCATGGGCGGCGCCGATCGGCGCCAGAGCGGTGAGAGCGACGGCGAGCGCGCCGCGCGAAATGCTGGTGAAGATATGCGAAGATGTCATATTTGGCCCCCTTGATTGGCCTGGCATCCGTTTCCCTGCTGGTGTCCGCTGTTGCGGATCGCGCGCGACGCTATGCGCGCGCGGGCCTGGGAGCAAGCAGGACTGTCGCCATTCTGTAGCATCCGTGCAACAGATTTGCCAAAATGCGACAGTCCGACCCGATGGCGCTGTCAGGCCGTGCCCCAATGCAAAGCGCCGAAGGGACTTCGCACGGGCTGCATTGGCGATTATAGCGCGCGGATGGATGACGCACGCGACCGGGGGCTGACCCTCAACCCCAAATATGACGATCATGGCCTTATCACTGCGGTGGTGACCCATGTCACCTCGGGGGAAGTGCTGATGGTGGCGCATATGAATGCGCAGGCGCTGGCGCTGACGGTCGAGACCGGCCTGGCCCATTTCTGGTCGCGCAGCCGCCAATCACTGTGGAAGAAGGGCGAAAGCTCCGGCCATATGCTTGGCGTGCGCGACATCCGGATCGACTGTGACCAGGATGCCGTCTGGGTGCTGGCCGAGCCGGCGGGACCGACCTGCCACACCGGCGCGCGGTCCTGCTTCTTCCGCCGGATCGGACCCGATGGGCTGAGCGCGGTCGATGAACCGGGTGTCGATGCGGCGCACTAGCCTTTTCCTCGCATGTCTTCTGGCCGGGTGCCAGCAGGCCGCGACGCCGGGCGCAGCCGCGCCCGATCGCGCCGGGGCCGCGGCTTCGGGGCTGGAGCGCGCGGCGATCGCGACCGGCGCCATTGCCGATGCGTCGAAGGTCGCGCCGGTCGGGCTGTATCAGCGGAGGCATGAGGCAGGGCGGGATTCGCTTTGCGTCCTACCCGCCAAGTCGGGCGACTATCGTTTCGGGCTGGAGGCGATTTTCGGCACCGAGCAGAGCTGCCATGGCGCAGGCACGGCGCGGCGGGCCGGCGACAAGCTGATCCTGAGCTTTTCCGGGGGCAAGAAGTGCATCATCGTCGCCCAATATGATGGCGACCAGGTGGCGCTGCCCGGCGTGGTCGACATGGCCTGTGACCGGCTGTGCGACGGGCGCGGCAATCTGGAAGGGGTGACCTTCCCGCGCATCGCCAATGATGCGGGCGCGGCCCTGCGTGCGCGCGATCGCGAGGATGAACCGCTGTGCGAGGCGGACTGAACGGGGCCGGCATATCTACCAGCCCCATCAGGTTGATCAGCGATAGCCGGCTGCGGCGAGCAGGGCGACCAGGTCCATGCGCTTGACCTTGAGCGATTCCGGCGCCGCCACGTCGATCCATTCGTCGGGCGAATGGCCCCGGCCGCCGGTCGCCGCGCGCGGGATGGTGATGGCCGGGATGCCCAGGCTCATCGGCACATTGGCATCGGTCGAACTGAAGCTCATCCGCGCGGTGACGCCTTCGGCAGCATAGGCAGCGGCGGTCTGGCGGACCAGCGCCGTATCGGCGGCAGTGCTGCCGGCCGGACGATCGCCCACGACCTTCTTGTCGACGCGGATCGGGCCTTCCTTGATCGAGCGGGCGCCATTTTCGGTCGCGACGGCCTTGTCCACCGTGGCGAGGAACGCCTGTTCCAGCTTGGCCAGTTCGGCAGCACTTTCCGATCGCATGTCGACCTGCAGCCAGACTTCCTGCGGGATGGCGTTGACCGAGGAGCCGCCGCCCACGACGCTGGCGCTGTAGGTCGTCTTGGGCGACTGGGGCACCGGGATCTTGTAGAGATCGACGATCGCCTGGCTCATCGCCGTCATCGGATTGACCAGGCCGAAGGCGCCGAAGCTGTGGCCGCCGGGGCCGGTGAAGGTCAGGCGATAGCGCTTTGATCCGACGCCGCCATTGATCAGGCCATCGACCGAGCCATCGTCGATCGAGAAGAAGCTGGCGATGCGGTCCTTATATTTGCCCTTGTGGAACAGCTGCTTCATGCCGCGCAGGTCGCCCAGGCCTTCCTCGCCGACATCGCCGACGAACAATATGTCCATCGGCGCGCTGATATTGGCGCCGACGATCGCCTTGATCAGGCTCAACTGGGTGGCGAGGCCGGCGACATCGTCCCCGACGCCGGGCGCGTGGAGCTTGTTGCCCTCGCGCCGGACCGTGACCGGCGTGCCTTCGGGAAAAACGGTGTCGAGATGGGCGGACACGACGATCAGCTTGCCGCCGGGCTTGCCGCTGCCACGGCGCAGGCCCAGCACATTGCCGCCCTCGTCAATCTCCACATCGGTAAGGCCGGCGGCGCGGAACATGTCGGCATAGGCCTTGGCCCGCGCCTCTTCCTTGAAGGGGGGCGCCGGAATCTGGGTCAGGGTGACGATATTGTCGACCCACTGGTCATGTTCGGCCTCCAGCGCGGCGAAGGCGGCCTTGACCGCGGGACGCGCGCGGATCGCGGCAATGGCGCGGGCATCGGCCGGTGCGGTCGCGCTGGTGGGCGTGGCGGCACGGACCGGAACCGACAGGGCCGTGCTGGCCAATATTATACAGAGCGCGAACCGCTTCATTCTGGACCCCTTTTATGATGGGCGCACCGGCATGGGCGCCGGGGTCCGTCTAGCCGGGGAGGCCGGCGCGCATCAATGGCCGATATAGCGGCCGGGGCGGTGGTTGACGAACAGCACGGCGTTGATCGCGGCGGCCGACAGGACGGACAGGCCAAAACGCTCGGCATTGAGGATCGGCAGCGAGGCGAGCAGGATCAGCACGTCGCAGGCCATCTGGGTGCGGCCGGCATTCCAGCCGCGCGATTTCTGCAGGATCAGCGCGACCACGCCGACACCGCCCACGCCCGCGCCATGGCGGGCGATGGCCAGGATGCCGAAGCCGATGATCGAGCCGCCGAACAGCGCGGCGAAGAAGGGGCTGATCCGGGCGATTTCCATCGCATAGGGCATGGCAAGGCCGACCCCCATGATCGCGATATTGGCGAACAGGGTCTTGAGGCCGAAGGCCATGCCCATCGCCCGCCCGGCGAACAGGAAGAAGGGAATGTTGATCAGCAGGAACAGCGTCGCGGGCGAAAGATGGATCAGATAGGACAGCAGCAGCGCGATCCCGGCCATGCCGCCGGTCACCAGCTTTGCCTGTTTCAGCAGCATCAGCCCCATGGCGATGAAAGCGCAGCCGATGGCGATCGCATAGAAATCCTCGGCAGGACTATGCGGCCGCGCGACATGGGCGGGCGGAACGGGCAGGGCAGGAGACGGCGCCGGGGGCGTCGGGTCGATCGAGGTCATGGCATGTCCGAAAAGCGTGAGCGCCCCGTGCCATCCTCTCTTGTCGTCTTTGTCCGCGCCCATAGTCGCAGACGGGCATTCTGAAAAGGGGCGTTAACCGGCGTCGACCTGTTTCGGGCCGAACTGGTCGATCGCTTCGAACAGGCGTGTGAGCGCGATCCGTTCCTCCGCGTGGATTTCCGGGCGCCAGACTTCGAACAGCAGGACGACGCGGGTGTCATTGCCCCGGTTCCAGGCCTCATGTTCGATGCTGTCGTCAAAGATCAGCATCTCGCCCGGCGCCCAGGCGCGGGTTTCGGCGCCGACCCGCAGCGCGCAATTGTCGGCCACGATCAGCGGCAGATGACAGATCAGGCGGGTGTTGAGCAGGCCATGATGCGGCTGGATATGGGTGCCGGGCTTGAGCAGCGACCAGAGCGCCATGGGCGAACGGCCGGCAATCATCGGGCGATCGGCATGGTCGAGCGCGGCCATGACGGCGGGGCAGCGGGCGGCATGGTCCGCCACGATCTCGCCCTGTTGCCAGAAATAATAGGCGCCCCAGGAGGGATCGTCGCGCAGCGGGTTGTTGGGCGCCGGGCGATCGGTCGGCGTCTGGACATAGGGCGCGAAATCGGGGGCGCCGGCACGGACGTCGTTGAGTTCGGCGATGATGGCGTCGGTTGCCGCCTCTATTGCTGGCACCCAGGCAAATTCGTTGCGCTCGTAAAAAGCGCGCTGCGGCAGGCCGGGGAAATAGAACATGCTGGGTTGTTGCAGATAGAGTTCGCTTTTCCCCAGCAGCAGATCGGTCGCCTGCGCAATCCGGGGCAGGGCAGGAAGATCGGCGATGGCGGCGCTCAGATGATCCTCGAACTTGCGGCCGGACTGGGCAATGCTGGCCTGCGCCTGTTGCAGCAGCGGTTGCAGCGCGGGGGGCGCGCCGGTGGCCGCCGCCTGCGCCAGGGCACCGCGGAACCAGATCGATGCACCGCGCTCGTCGCCGCGCCGGATCAGGTTCTGGCCCATTGCCAGCATGGCGGGCAGGTTGCGCATATCCTGTTGCAGGATGCGGTTGAGCGCTGCCTGTTCGCCGTCCAGGTCACCCAGCCGATTGCAGGCCTGGGCCAGCAGCATGGCCGGGGGATCGGCCATTTCGGAGAGGGTGGCGCGCGCCACGGCCGCGTCGCCGCGGCGCAATGCGGCGATTGCCGCGTCCTGTAAGGTCTGTTCGCGTGCCCGATCCGTCATCCGCCCGCCTTAGCCAGCGGAACGGATGGAAGGAAGCGGCTTATTCGCAGGGCACCAGCGCGGGCTGGGCGCTGCGCCGTGCGGTGGCGATCGCGACCAGATAGATGGCCAGGCCGCCCAGCGACAAGGCGCAGCCGATCCAGCCGGTCGACACCAGGCCATAGCCCGCCGCGATCGACAGGCCGCCCAGCCAGGGGCCGAGCGCATTGGCGATGTTGAAGGCGCTATGGTGCAGCGCGGCGGCCAGCGTCTGGGCGTCGCCCGCAACATCCATCAGTCGCGCCTGCAACGGCGTGCCCATGCCGCCGCCAATGCCGATCAGGAAGACGATGAGGCTGAGGCTCCAGATATTGCCGGCCATGAAGGGGAAGAGAGCCAGCGCAACCGCGCTCCACACGAGGATGCCGATGACGGTGCGGTTGAGCGCGCGGTCGGCGAGCCAGGCGACGGCCAGATTGCCGACCGTCATGCCCAGGCCAAAGACGATCAGGATCAGCGGCACCAGGGTTTCGGACACATGGGTCACCTCGATCATGGTCGAGGCGACATAGGTGTAGACCGCGAACAGGCCGCCAAAGCCGATCGCGCCGGTCAGCAGGGTCAGCCAGACTTGCGACTTGCCGAGCGCGCTCAGTTCACGCATCGGGCTGGCCTTCGGATCGCCGGCGTCACGCGGAGCGTAGAGGGCGACCAGGCTCATGGTCAGCACGGCGAGCGCGCAGACCACGAAGAAGCCCGAGCGCCAGCCCAGTATCTGGCCCATCCAGTTGGCGACCGGCACGCCCAGCACCGTGGCGATGGTCAGGCCCGACATCACCTTGGCGATCGCCAGCGTGCGCTTCTCGATCGGCACCAGGCTGGCCGCGACCAGGGCGGCGACACCGAAATAGGCGCCATGGGGCAGGCCCGAAAGGAAACGGAAAAGCAGCATCCAGTGATAGCTGGGCGACAGCGCCGACAGACCATTGCCGACAGCGAACATCGCCATCAGCGCGATCAGCAATGTGCGGCGCGGCAGGCGCGCGGCAAAGGCGGCGATCAGCGGTGCGCCGACCACCACGCCCAACGCATAGGCGCTGATCGCATGGCCGGCGGTCGGCAGGTCGATGTGGAGGTCGCGCGCGAAGAAGGGCAGCAGGCTCATGGAGGCGAATTCGGTCGTGCCGATCGCAAAGGCGCCCACGGACAGCGCGAAAAGGACGAGCGCGGGGTGCGCCTTGTGGGACTGGCTGCCCATGACAAGCTCCATGCTGCAATGCAAAATGACGGAAGTCCGCCAGATGGGCCGAGTGACAGCGATGGTCAAGGCTGCATACGTATGAGATTCTTGCAACTGGCAACGCATCTGGTGCAACGCGGCATCGAATGACGCTTTTTCATTTTATCGTATATGGTATTCGACAGGCATGGGCAGGAATGAGATGAATGGGCAGGGTGCCGTGCTGGCGGGGGCGGGTGCCGTGCTGGCCTCGCTGCTGTCGATGAATATGGGCGCGGCCTTTGCCAAGACGCTGTTCCCGATCGTCGGTGCCTATGGCATTGCGGCGCTGCGCATCTTCCTGGCGGCGATCCTGCTGATGCTGTTCCGGCGGCCATGGCGCCGACCGATTCCGGCCGATGTGCGCTGGCCGCTGCTGATCTATGGCGCGACCCTCGCGCTGATGAACCTGCTCATCTATCAGGCGTTCGCCCGCATTCCGCTGGGCATTGCCATGGCCATCGAGGTGACGGGGCCGCTGGCGATCGTGCTGTTCGGGTCGCGCCGGCCGCGCGATTTCCTGTGGCTGGGGGCGGCGGTGATCGGCCTGCTGCTGCTCTTGCCACTGCGCAGCGACGCCGTGCTTGATCCTTTGGGTGTCATCTTCGCTGTCGGGGCGGCGGCCTGCTGGGCGCTTTATATCCTGACCGGCAAGCGGGTGTCGGGCGCGCTGCGCGGCGATGCGGTCGCCTGGGGCATGCTGGCGGCGGCGGTCCTGGTGCTGCCGGTCGGGCTGACCCATGCCGGCGCGTCGCTCTTTTCGCCCTGGGTGCTGATGGTCGGGCTGGCGATCGCTCTGTTGTCGAGCGCCTTGCCCTATTCGCTGGAGATGGAGGCGATGCGGCGCCTGCCCGCGCCGGTGTTCGGCCTGTTGCTGAGCGCGGCGCCGGCGATCGGCGCACTGGCGGGCTTCGTCGTGCTGGGTGAGCGGCTGACGGCGCTGCAGGGCGTGGCGATATTCTGCATCATCGCGGCATCAGGCGGCAGCGCGCTGACGGTGCGTCATGCGCCGGCGATCGAGGATGCGCCGCAATAGAGCGCGCTGCGTTAAATCCGACGCAGGTCGCGCGCTCTAAGTTTTTGTTGTCGCATCGTTTTAAGCGCAAAACCGGTTCCCACTTTTGCGCACGATGCTCTAGGGCCGGTCAGCCGCTGACGACGGCCTTGCTGGTATCCAGCATCTTGCCGTTGGTGATGATGACCATGTCGCCGACCTTGGTGACGCCGAACAGCTTCTGCGCAAATTCCTTGGGCACGCCGATGCAGCCATGGGTGGCATAGCCCCATTTGACGTCGCTGCCATGGATGGCGACGCCGTCGCTGGTCAGCCGCTGCATATAGGGCATGGGCGCGTTGTTGTAGGTGCTGGAATAATGGTCGGCGTCCTTCTGCATGATCGGGAAGGCGCCCAAGGGGCTCTGCTTGTCGGTCGCGCCATAGAGGATGACGGCGGCGCCGATTTCATAGCCGTCGCGGAAGACGGAAAGGGTCTGGGCTTTCAGGTCGACGGTGATGATGACCGGCCCCTTGGCCGGTGCGCCTTCCTCGTCCCAGGCATAGTCGCCATGTTCGAAAGGCCCCTCGATCTTGAGCACGCGCTTGACCGCCAGGGCGTGGGGATCAACCTTCATGCCCTGGTCGCTGCGCCGCTCGACCAGCGGCAGCGGCTTGGGCGCGGCGGCGGCCTCGGCCGGTTTGGCCTGGGTCGCGTTGCCGCCGTTGCGATCAATCTTGTCGGTCAGCAGCAACGCGCCGCCGCCCAAGACGGCGCCGATCAGCAGTTTCGGGCCAAGGCTGCGAGCCAATGTGCCGATGACGCCTGCCATGATCTTCCTCGCTTCATCCTTTGCCGGTCAAGCTAATAGCCTAACCGGCAAAGGTTAAGGTCAGCCTTCGCGCGCCACTTCGGCGGCGGCGATGGCGGTCAGGTTGAGGATGCCGCGCGCGGTGACGCCGGGCGTCAGCACATGGATCGGCTGGGCGGTGCCGATCAGCATCGGCCCGACCGTGGGCGAGCTGGACGAGGCGCCGAGCGCCGTCAGCGTGATATTGGCGGCGTCGAGGTTCGGCATCACCAGCAGGTTGGCCGGCCCCTCGAACCGGGAGTCGGGGATCAGCCGTTCGCGCAGCGCCTGGCTGAGCGCGGCGTCGGCGTGCATTTCGCCATCGACCGCCAGCTCCGGCGCGGCCTGGCGCACCAGGTCGAGCGCGGCGCGCATCTTGCGGGCGCTGGGGCTGTTCGACGCACCGAAATTGGAGTGCGACAGCAGCGCCACGCGCGGCTTCAGGCCGAAATGCTGCAACTCGGTCGAGGCCAGCAGTGTCATTTCTGCAATCTGGTCGGGCGTCGGGTCCGGCACCATATGGGTGTCGGTGATGAACAGCGCGCCGGCGTCGAGGATCAGGCCCGACAGCGCATAGATGCGGCTGTGGTTGGGCGCGCGATCGATGATGCGCAGCACATGTTCGACCTGGCCCCAATATTCGGAGCGGCCGCCGACCAGCGCGGCGTCGACCCGGCCGGTGCGCAGCAGCATGGCGGCGGTGACGGTCGGGCGGCGATAGACATGGCGCAGGATTTCGTCTGGCGGCACGCCCTTGCGCGCGGCGATGGCGCGATAGGCCTCGACCAGTTCGCGCATGATGTCATGATCCGTCTCGGGATCGATCACCTCGACATCGCGGTCGAGCTGGAAGCTGAGGCCCATGTCGGCCAGCTTTTGTTCCAGCAGGCGGCGGCGTGCGACGATGGTCGGCTTGACGATGCCTTCGTCCAGACCGTCCTGGATCGCACGCAGCACGCGCTCATCTTCGCCCTCGCCATAGACGATGCGGCACTGGCTGCCGCGCGCGGCATGGAAGACCGGCAGCATCAGCTGACCCGAGCGGGTGTTCTGGTGCGACAGGGCGCGCTTATATTCTTCCAGATCCAGCGTCTTGGTGGCGACGCCGCTGTCCATCGCCGCCTTGGCCACAGCACCGGCAATCTCGCCGATCAGGCGCGGATCGAACGGGGTCGGGATGATGTAATCGGCGCCGAACACCAGCTTGCGACCGCCATAGGCCTGCGCCACGCTGTCATGCGCGGGCATGCGGGCGAGGGCGGCGATCGCGTCGGCGGCGGCGACCTTCATCGCTTCGTTGATCTGGGTCGCGCCGCAATCCAGCGCGCCGCGGAAGATATAGGGGAAGCACAGGACGTTGTTGACCTGGTTCGGATAGTCCGACCGGCCGGTGGCGATGATCGCGTCCGGGCGCACTTCGCGCGCGGCTTCGGGGCGGATTTCCGGCTCCGGATTGGCGAGCGCGAAGATCAGTGGATTGGGCGCCATCAGCGGCAGCCATTCCGGCTTCAGCACGCCCGGCGCCGACAGGCCCAGGAACAGGTTGGCGCCCGGCAGCACGTCGGGCAGGGTGCGCGCGTTGGTGTCACGGGCATAGCGCGCCATGTTGGGCAGCATGCCTTCGCGGCCCGAATGGATGACGCCGTCCTTGTCGGTCATCGTCACATTGTCGATCGGCAGGCCCATCGAAACGAGCAGGTCGACGCAGGCGAGCGCGGCAGCGCCCGCGCCCGAGGTGACGAGCTTTGCATCGGCCAGGGTCTTGCCCTGCAGCACCAGCGCGTTGCGCACGGCGGCGGCGACGACGATGGCGGTGCCATGCTGATCGTCATGGAAGACCGGAATGTTCATCCGTTCCTTCAGGCGCCGTTCGATCTCGAAACATTCGGGCGCCTTGATGTCTTCCAGATTGATGCCGCCAAAGGTCGGCTCCAGCAGGGCGACGGCTTCGACGAACTTGTCCGTGTCGGTGGTGTCGACTTCGATGTCGAACACGTCGATGTCGGCGAACTTCTTGAAGAGGACGGCCTTGCCTTCCATCACCGGCTTCGACGCCAGCGCGCCGATCGCGCCGAGGCCGAGGACGGCGGTGCCGTTGGAGATGACCGCGACCAGATTGCCGCGCGCGGTATAGTCCAGCGCCTTGGCGGGATCGGCAGCGATCTCCTCGCAAGGGGCGGCCACCCCCGGCGAATAGGCCAGCGCCAGATCGCGCTGGTTCACCATGCGCTTGGTCGGCTCGATCGCGAGCTTACCGGGCTGGGGAAGGCGGTGATAGTCTAGGGCGGCGCGGCGGGTGTTATCGTCCATGCGATGCGCCTTAGAGACTGTGTTCCGCTAGGGCAAGCCAGTGCGGTCCGTCCGCGACTCCCACGGCGGCGCAAGGGCATATTGCGCAGCAAGAAAGTCGACGAAGGCGGTTATGGCCAGCGGCGGATTGGCCTGTGGCAGTTGCACGGCATAGAGGGCGACGTCGCTCGACCCTTCATGATCGGGCAGGATCTGGCGCACGTCGCCCTGCGCCAGCGCGTCGCTGATGTCCCACAGCGAACGCAGCGCGATGCCGCTGCCCGACAACGCCAGTTCGCGCACGACTTCGCTGCTGTTGGTGCGGATATGGCTGTGGCCATCGATCGCGACCGGCCCCTTGGGGCCGATCAGCCGCCAGGGCAACTGGCCGTCGGCGGCGAGCAGGCGGTGCTGCTTGAGGTCGGCGATGCGGCGCGGCGTGCCGAAGCGGTCGAGATAGGCGGGCGCGGCGCACAGGATGCGGCGATTGGGCGCCAGCCGCCGGGCGGTGAGGCCGGCACCCGGATCGGCGGCGATACGGATGGCCAGGTCCGCCCGGCTTTCGATCAGGTCGACATAGTCGTCGGACAGGTCGAGCCGCAGGTCGATGCGGGGATGGTCGTCCAGGAAAGGCTGAAGATAGGGGGCAAGATGCATGCGGCCAAAGGAGGTCGGGGCGGTGATTCGCAGCGGGCCGGACGCAATCGCCGACACGCCCGACACGCGACGTTCGGCTTCGTCGAGAGAGGCGAGGACCGCGCGCAGGTCGCCATGGAGCCGCTCGCCCGCCGGGGTCAGCGCGAGCCGGCGGGTGGTGCGGTGGATCAGCCGGGCGCCCAGCCTGTCCTCCAGCCGGGCCAGCCGCTTGGACATCATCGCGGGGGAAATGTGGAGCCGCCGTCCGGCGGCCGCCAGCCCGCCTTCATCGACGATGCTCACGAACAATTCATGGTCCGGGTCCATCATATTCGTTCACCACAGGAAAGTCTCTATTCGAATAATAGCGTCTACACGGCATAATTGGAAAGGCGTAAAAGGACGGCATAGCAAGGAGTGGATTGCATGACCGACCGTATGACGGACCGCGCCGGCCTGAAGGTTGCCGCAACGCTGGCCGACTTCATCGAGCAGCGCGCGCTGCCGGGCACGGGCATTGATGCCGACGCCTTCTGGGCGGGCACTGCCGACATATTGGCGCGCTTCACCCCCGACAATGCGGCGCTGCTGCGCACGCGCGATGACCTGCAGACGCAGATCGATGCCTGGCATCAGGTGCGCCGGGGACAGGCGCATAATGCCGCCGCCTATCAGGCCTTCCTGCGCGAGATCGGCTATCTGGTCGAGGAACCCGCGCCGTTCGAGATCGGCAGCGGGAATGTCGATGCCGAAGTCGCCCGCATGGCCGGGCCGCAGCTGGTCGTCCCGATCCTCAACGCCCGTTTCCTGCTCAACGCCGCCAATGCGCGCTGGGGCAGCCTGTATGACGCGCTCTATGGCACCGATGCCATTGCGGGCGCGGCTTCGGGCAAGGGCTATGATGCGGCGCGCGGGGCGCAGGTCATCGCCTGGGCCAAGGCGTTTCTGGACGATGCGGTTCCGCTGGCGACAGGAAGCTGGGCCGATCTGGCGGGCGGAGAAATCGTCCTGGCCGATCCGGCGCAGTTTGTCGGCACCAGCGAGAAGGGCAGGTTGTTCCGTCATAATGGCCTGCATATCGAGGTCGTCTTCGACCCGGTCCACCCGATCGGCGCGACCGATCCCGCCGGCATATCCGACGTCATCCTGGAATCCGCGCTGACCACCATCTGCGACCTGGAGGATTCGGTCGCGGCGGTTGACGCGGCGGACAAGGTTACCGCCTATGCCAACTGGCTGGGGCTGATGCAGGGCGACCTGACCGAGACGTTCGAGAAGGGTGGGAAGTCGATGACCCGCGCGCTCAATCCCGATCGCAGCTATAGCGCGCCCGATGGCAGCAGCTTCACGCTGCCGGGGCGCAGCCTGTTGTTCGTCCGCAATGTCGGTCATCTGATGACGACGCCGGCGATCGCGCTGCCCGATGGGCAGGACGCGCCCGAGGGGATCATCGACGGCATCGTCACCAGCCTGATCGCGCTGCATGATCTGGCGAAGGCGGATGGGAACAGCCGCGCGGGCAGCGTCTATATCGTCAAGCCCAAGATGCACGGGCCGCAGGAAGCGGCCTTCACCAACCGCCTGTTCGACGCGATCGAGGATATGCTCGGCATGGCGCGCCACACGATCAAGGTCGGTGTCATGGATGAGGAGCGGCGCACATCGGCCAATCTGGCGGCCTGCATCCACGCCGTCCGCGACCGGATCGTCTTCATCAATACCGGCTTCCTCGACCGCACCGGGGACGAGATGCACACGTCGATGCAGGCCGGGCCGATGATCCGCAAGGGCGAGATGAAGGCGAGCGACTGGATCACGGCCTATGAGGATCGCAATGTCCAGATCGGCCTCGCCTGCGGCCTGTCGGGCCGGGCGCAGATCGGCAAAGGCATGTGGGCGGCGCCCGATCGCATGGCCGACATGCTGGAGCAGAAGATCGGCCATCCCAAGAGTGGCGCCAACACCGCCTGGGTTCCGTCCCCGACGGCGGCGACGCTGCACGCGACCCATTATCATCGCATCGACGTCTTCGCCCGTCAGGAAGAACGCAAGGCCGAGGGCATTGCGTCGCTCGACAAGTTGCTGACCATTCCCGTCGCGGTCGGCCGCAATTTCTCCGAAGAAGAGATCGCGCAGGAACTGGACAATAATGCGCAGGGCATATTGGGCTATGTCGTCCGCTGGATCGACCAGGGCGTCGGCTGTTCCAAGGTGCCCGATATCCATGATGTCGGCCTGATGGAGGATCGCGCGACCTTGCGCATTTCCTCGCAGCATATGGCCAACTGGCTGCTGCACGGCGTCTGCACCGCGGAACAGGTTGATGCTGCGCTGACCCGCATGGCGGCCAAGGTCGATGCGCAGAATGAAGCCGATCCGCTCTATCAGCCGATGAGCGGGCGCGAGGGCGAGAGCCTGGCCTTCCAGGCGGCGCGCGCCCTGGTGTTCGAGGGTGTAGAGCAGCCCAATGGCTATACCGAGCCGTTGCTGCACGCCTATCGCGCCCGTGCCAAGGCGGAGGAAGTCCTCGAGATAGCGTAAACTTCGCTGTCACTCTTTCCCATGCTGCGTTAGCCCTGATCGGGTCGCAGCATGGGAGAGGCGCCATGACCATCATCGTCCATCATCTGAACAATAGTCGTTCGCAGCGCATCTTGTGGCTGCTGGAGGAACTGGGCGAGGCTTATGACGTGCGCCGCTATGAGCGGGACCGCAAGACGATGCGGGCGCCCGCTGCCCTGCGCGCCGTCCATCCGCTCGGCCGGTCGCCGGTGGTGGAGGTGGATGGTCATCGGCTGATCGAGACCGGGGCGATCATGGAATATCTGGTCGCGCGGGCCGGTGGTCGCTTCGGCGCGCCGACCGATGCAGAGGGCGCGATCCGCTGGCGCCAGTTTCTCCATTATGCCGAAGGATCGATGATGCCGCCGCTGCTGGCCCTGCTGGTGGTCGGCAAGCTGGGCCTGCTTGGCCGACCGGCACGGCCGACGGTTCAGGGGATGCTGGACGATCATCTCGACTGGCTGGAAAGCGAACTGGCAAGCCGGCCCTATTTCGCCGGGCCGGACTTCTCCGCCGCCGACATGATGATGAGCTTTCCGATCGAGGCGTCGCGGGCACGCGGCGGGCTTGACGAATCGCGTCCGCATCTGATCGGGTGGCTGGAGAGAATACAGGCGCGGCCCGCCTATCAGGCCGCGCTGCGCACCGGGGGACATTATGCTTACGCCTGATCGCCGCACCTTGCTTCGCTATGCCGCTGCCGGGGTCGCCACCGCGCTGGTCAGTCCGCGCCTATTCGCGCAGGAAAAGGCAATCGAGGCGCTCCAGTCGATCACGCGCGACGTCACCCCGATCGGCAAGGCCGAGCGCGCCGACCGGCTGGCGCGGGCGCAGAAGATGATGCAGGCACAGGGCATCGACGCGCTGCTGGTCGAGCCGGGCGCGAGCCTCATCTATTATAGCGGCATTCGCTGGTGGCGCTCCGAGCGGCTGACCGCGCTGGTCATTCCGGCCAGCGGCACGCCTCTGGTCGTCTGCCCATTTTTCGAGAAGCCCTCGATCGACGAATCGCTCGCCATCCCGGCCGAGGTCCGCGTCTGGCAGGAACATGAAAGCCCCTATGCGCCGATCGCCGACTATCTGAAGGCACGGGGCCTGGACAAGGGGCGGATCGGCATCGAGGAGACGGTCCGCTATTTCGCGGTCGACGGGCTGAAGGCCGCGCTGCCCGCCGCGACCCTGGTGAAAGACCCGGTGACGCGGGCCATCCGCATGCGCAAGACGGCGGCCGAGATCGCGCTGATGCAGAAGGCAGCGGACGTCACCATGGGCGCCTATCGCTGGACCCATCCGCAGGTGAAGGCGGGCATGACCCCGGCCGATATCGGCGCGCTGATGACGGCCGCGACCAGTGCGCTGGGCGGCAAGGGCGAGTTCAACCTGATCCTGCTGGGCGAAGCGGCCGCCTATCCGCATGGCTCGGGCAAGCCGCAGTCGGTGCGCGCGGGCGAGGTGGTGCTGATGGATTGCGGCTGCACGGTCGAGGATTATCAGTCCGACATCAGCCGCACCTTCGTCTATGGCGCTGCGCCCACCGCGCAGCAGCGCAAGGTGTGGGACGAGATGGCGCAGGGGCAGCAGGTCGCGATCCGGGCGGCGAAGCTAGGCGTGGCGGCCGGTACGGTCGACGATGCGGTCCGCGCTTATTATGAGAAACTGGGCTATGGCCCCGGCTACAAGCTGCCCGGCCTGTCTCACCGCACCGGCCATGGCATCGGCATGGAGGGGCATGAGCCGGTCAACCTCGTCCATGGCGAAACGACGAAGCTGGACGTCGGCATGTGCTTTTCCAACGAACCGGGCCTCTACCTGCCCGGCGCGATGGGCGTGCGCATGGAGGACTGCTTCCACATGACCGCGCAGGGGCCGCAATGGTTCTCCAGACCGCCGATGTCGATCGAAGAGCCGATGGGGTAATTCCTCCCCGGAACGGGGAGGGGGGCCGCGCCCGGAAGGGCGTGGTGGAGGGGCAGGCGCCATGAGCGCTTCGCGTGACTGAAAGTCTCCGACTGCCCGCCGGTGCCCCTCCGTCGGCGCTTCGCGCCGCCACCTCCCCGTGCCGGGGAGGAATAGACCAAATCCCCCGCTTGTGCGGCGGGCCGCTTCCCACTAAATCGCGCGCATGACCTCGACCAACGACATTCGCCGCAGCTTCCTCGATTATTTCGGGGCCAATGGCCACACCATCGTTCCGTCCGCGCCGCTGGTGCCGCACAACGACCCGACGCTGATGTTCGTGAACGCCGGCATGGTGCCGTTCAAGAATGTCTTCACCGGTCTGGAAACGCGCCCCTACAAGACCGCGACGTCGAGCCAGAAGTCGGTCCGCGCCGGCGGCAAGCATAACGATCTGGACAATGTCGGCTATACCGCGCGCCACCACACCTTCTTTGAAATGCTGGGCAATTTCAGCTTCGGCGACTATTTCAAGGAGCAGGCGATCCATCATGCCTGGACCCTGCTGACCAAGGAATGGGGCCTGCCCGCGGAAAAGCTGACGACGACCGTCTATCACACGGACGACGAGGCGTTCGACCTGTGGAAGAAGATCGCGGGCCTGCCCGATCACAAGATCATCCGCATCCCGACCAAGGATAATTTCTGGGCGATGGGCGACAGCGGCCCGTGCGGTCCCTGCTCGGAAATCTTCTACGACCATGGCGACCATATCTGGGGTGGCCCTCCGGGATCGCCGGAAGAAGATGGCGACCGTTTCGTCGAGATCTGGAATCTCGTCTTCATGCAATATGAGCAGGAAGCCAACGAGATCGTTTCGGAACTGCCCAAGCCCTCGATCGACACCGGCATGGGGCTGGAGCGCATCGCCGCGGTGATGCAGGGCGTCCATAATAATTATGACATCGACACGTTCAAGGCGCTGATCGCCGAGAGCGGGGCGCTGACCCGCACCGCGACCGATGGCGAGTTCCAGGCCAGCCACCGCGTCATCGCCGACCATCTGCGCTCGACCAGCTTCCTGATCGCCGACGGCGTGCTGCCGGCGAACGAAGGTCGTGGCTATGTGCTGCGCCGGATCATGCGCCGCGCGATGCGCCATGCGCACATCATCGGTGCCAAGGATCCGCTGATGTATCGCCTGGTGTCGAGCCTGGTGTCGGAAATGGGCGGCGCGTATCCCGAACTGGTCCGCGCCCAGCCGCTGATTGAGGAAACGCTGCTGCGCGAGGAAACCCGCTTCCGCAAGACGCTGGAAAACGGCCTCAAGCTGCTGGATGAGGCGACCGCCGATCTGGCCGAGGGGGCGACCCTGCCGGGCGAGACCGCGTTCAAGCTCTATGACACCTATGGCTTCCCCTATGACCTGACCGAGGATGCGCTGCGCACCCAGGGTCTGTCTGTCGACCGAGCCGGCTTCGACGCCGCCATGGCCGAGCAGAAGGCCGCGGCGCGCGCCGCCTGGAAGGGATCGGGCGAGAAGGCGTCGGACGAGATCTGGTACGACATCGCCGAAACGCTCGGCAGCACCGAGTTCATCGGCTATGCCTCGACCAAGGGCGAGGGCGAAGTGCTGGCCCTCCTCAAGGATGGCGCGCGGGTCGATACGGCGTCGGCCGGCGACAAGGTGACAATCATCACCAACCAGACGCCCTTCTATGGCGAGAGCGGCGGCCAGAATGGCGATGCCGGCACGATCACCACGCTGGGCGGCCTGGTGGCCGAAGTTGCCGACACATCCAAGCCGCTTGGCCGCCTGCATGCGCATCAGGCCGTGATCAGCGCGGGCAGCGTCAAGGTCGGCGACACCGTCAACCTGACGGTGGATGTCGAACGCCGCGATCGCATTCGCGCCAATCACAGCGCCACCCACCTGCTTCATGCTGCGCTGCGCAAGGAACTGGGTGGCCATGTCACCCAGAAGGGCAGCATGGTCGCGGCCGACCGCCTGCGCTTCGACTTCTCGCATCCCGAGGCGCTGACCCAGGCGCAGATCGCCAAGGTTGAGGCCGATGTGAACGCACAGATCCGTCATAATGACGAGGTGATGACCCGGCTGATGACCCCGGACGACGCGATCGCCGCCGGCGCGATGGCGCTGTTTGGCGAGAAATATGGCGATGAGGTCCGTGTTCTCTCGATGGGCAAGGGCGACGACCATAGCTATTCGGTCGAACTGTGCGGCGGCACCCATGTTCGCGCGCTGGGCGACATTGCTCTGTTCAAGATCGTGTCGGAAAGCGCCGTGTCTTCGGGCGTGCGCCGGATCGAGGCGCTGACCGGCGAGGCGGCGCGCCTGTGGCTGGTCGAGCGTGACGAGAAGCTGCGCCAGACCGCAGTCGCGCTCAAGACCACGCCGGAAGAGGTGCCCGCGCGCATCGCCGCGCTGGTCGAGCAGAGCCGCAAGCTGGAACGGGAACTGGCCGAAGCCAAGAAGGCGCTTGCGCTGGGCGGTGGCGGTTCGGCCAAGCCGGCCGGTCCCGAGAAGGTCGGCAGCGTCGACTTCCTGGGCCAGGTGATCGACGGCCTCGACCCCAAGGAACTGCGCGGCATTGTAGACGGCAACAAGAAGACGCTCGGCAGCGGCGTGTCGGCCGTACTGGCCGTGGTCGATGGCCGCGCGACTATTGCCGTGGGCGTGACCGACGACCTGACCGGCAGCTTCAGCGCGGTCGATCTGGTCCGTGCGGGCGTCGAGGCGCTGGGCGGCAAGGGCGGCGGTGGCCGTGCCGACATGGCCCAGGGCGGCGGCCCCGATGGCGACAAGGCGCAGGCCGCGATCGACGCGGTCAAGGCCGCACTCGCCAGCGTTCCGGCCTGACAAGATGGGGAGGCGCGCCGCCGGTGCGCCTTTCGTCCCTATGCTGCGCCTGATCCTTGCATCCTGTCTGCTCGCCCTGCCGATGACGGCGCGGGCGGGCGAGGCGGTGACCATCACCTCGCCCGTGCCGTTGCCGGCCGCGCATGATCGCGCGCGCCTGTTCCTGGGCGGCAGCATCGACATGGGCAAGGCGACCGACTGGCAGCGCGACATGATCGCGGCGCTGGCCGACGAGAAGGTGACGATCCTGAACCCGCGCCGGGCCGACTGGAACCCGGCCTGGAAGCCCGAAGCCAGCGATCCCCATTTCCGCCAGCAGGTGGAGTGGGAACTGGCGGCGCTCGACAGCGCCGACATCATCATCCTCTATCTGGCGCCGGGCACGCAGAGCCCGGTAAGCCTGCTGGAAATGGGCCTGCATGCGCGCGGCGGGAAGCTCATCGTGCTGTGTCCCGACGGCTTCTGGCGCAAGGGCAATGTCGACATCACTGCCGCCCGCTATGGCGTGGAGCAAGTGTCGACGATCGAGGAACTGACGGCCGTGGTCCGTCGGCGCATCGGCGCGGTCAACACGGCGCTGTCCGCAGCCGATTGACCCGCCCCTGCGCGCCTGACAGGGTGCGGTTCAGGGGGATATATGGCCAGCATTGCAAACACATCGTCGCAGCCCAAGGGTATCGCGCCAGATCGTTTCGAGCGGTTTCTGGCGGTCGCCGCGATCATCCTGCTCGCCGTGGTGCTGACCGCGATCGGGCGGGGGCATGGGCAGTGGGGGCAGGTGCCGGGCCTCGTCTGGTTCCATCTGCTGACGATCCTGATCGCGCTGGCGCTGACGCCGGTGATGCTGTTGCGGCGGCGCGGCGACGGGCGGCATCGCTGGCTGGGCTGGGTGTGGAGCGGCGCGCTGTTCCTGACCGCGCTCGACAGTTTCCTGCTGCACGGGCCGGGCAGCCGGTTCAGCATCATCCATATCCTGTCGATCTTCACCCTGATCCAGGTGCCGATCATCGTGCTGTCTGCGCGGCGCCATGACCTCAAGCGCCATCGCCGGTCGGTGCGCGGCATGGTGACGGGCGCGCTGCTGATCGCCGGCTTCTTCACCTTCCCGTTCGATCGGATGCTGGGCCACTGGCTGTTTGGCTGAGCCGGGCCTAAGAGGCTGCCATGGATCTGACAGCGTTGATCGACGATATCGTGGCCGCCATGGCCAAAGAGACGGAGCGGGGCACGGTCGCCAGCTATATCCCCGAACTGGCGAAGGTGGATGCCGGCCAGTTCGGGATCGCCATCGCCACCGCCGACGGGCGGCTGTTGACCGGCGGCGACGCTGACATCGGCTTTTCGATCCAGTCCATTTCCAAGGTGTTCGCGCTGACGCTGGCGCTGGGCAAGGTCGGCGACCAGTTGTGGGATCGGGTCGGGCGTGAGCCGTCGGGCAATGCCTTCAACTCCATTGTTCAGCTGGAGCAGGAACATGGCATCCCGCGCAATCCCTTCATCAATGCCGGGGCGATCGTGGTCGCCGACGTCAATCTGGGCGGGCATCAGCCGCGCGTGGCGATCGGCGAGATGCTGCGCTTCGTCCGCTATCTGGCCGGCGACGACGCGATCCGCATCAATGAGGAGGTTGCCGCGTCGGAAACGGCGACCGGCTATCGCAACATGGCGCTGGCCAATTACATGCGCGCCTTCAACAATGTCCGCCACCCGGTCGATCTGGTGCTGGGCAGCTATTTCCATCAATGCGCGATCGAGATGAGCTGCCGGCAACTGGCGCTGGCGGGCCGTTACCTGATGCTCGACGGACGCCATCCCGAGGGCGGACGGGTCGTGTCGCCCAGCCGGGCACGGCGCATCAATGCGCTGATGCTGACCTGCGGCCATTATGATGCGTCGGGCGATTTTGCGTTCCGGGTCGGCATTCCCGGCAAGTCGGGCGTGGGCGGTGGCATATTGGCGATCGTGCCCGGCCGCGCGGCGATCGCGGTCTGGTCGCCCGGTCTTAACGCCAGTGGCAACAGCGCGCTGGGCACAAAGGGGCTGGAGATGCTGGCGCGGCGGACCGGCTGGTCGGTGTTCAGCCCGCCCGAAGTGCATCAGGGCTGACGCGGCGACGCGACAGTCGAAGTTCACAGTGTCGTCAGCATGGATTTGGGCCATTTGCACCGGAAACGCGCCTGCCACGCGCCACCGACGCGACAGTGACGTAACAATCGGGTCACGGCCACGCGCCTTCGACGCGACAGTGAAGCGACAGCCAGGCGACAGCGACGCAGCAGTTGCGGTCGATATGGGGCGATGTCGTGCGCGCGCTTCATCGCGGAGGATAGAACAGAGATCAGCGCAATAGGAAAGGCTGATGCCCTCAGGGCACTTCGTCCTGACGCAGGCGGCGCAGGCGGGGGGCGGATTGTAGCTGGGCGGCTTCCTTGATGCCGACGCGCAGATCCTCGCGCGCCTGGTGGATCGAGGCGATCACCGGCCCCATGGCGACGCCGAGGTCGACCAGCGCGGTTTCGGCCAGTTGCAGCGAGCTTTCGAGCGTTTCGGGCACGGCGTCGCTGGCCCCGGCCTTGTAGAGTTGCGCGGCATGATCGGCGTCGCGGGCGCGGGCGATGATCGGCAGGTCAGGCACCCAGCCACGCACCCGCTTGGTGACGCGCACCGACAGGACCGGATCGTCCATCGTCAGGATGAGCGCGCGGGCATGGCCGAGGCGCAGGCGGTCGAGCATTTCCGCGCGCGCGACGTCACCGAAGAGGATCGGATAGCCCAGGCGGCGGGCCTCGGCGACGACATCGGGATCGGATTCGACGACGATGAAGCGCTGGCCATGGGTCTTGAGCAGGTCGCAGACCATCTGGCCGACGCGGCCGAAGCCGATGACGACGGCCGCCGCCTCGGTCTGGTCCGGTTCGGTCTCGACCCGTTCCTCGCCAATGGCATTTTCCAGCCGCTGGGCGATGTCATGGCCAAAGCGCGCGAGCAGCGGCGTGATGGTGAGGCCGATGGCGGTGACGATCTGCCAGAAGGCGGCGGTGGAGGGCAGGATCAGCTTCGCCGCCGCCGCCGCCGACAGCACGATCAGCGTGGTTTCCGACGGGCTGGACATCAGCACGCCGACTTCCAGCGCGACGCCCTTGCGCACGCCCGAGAAATAGAGAAGCAGGCCGGTCACTAGCGTCTTGGCAACGACGACGCCCAGCACGGCCAGCAGCAGGCTGGGCCAGTTGGCCAGGATGACGCGCAGGTCCAGGCTCATGCCCACGGTGATGAGGAAGACGCCGAGCGCGAGGCCCTTGAACGGCGCGGTCATCACCTCGACCTCGCCATGATAGTCGGTTTCGGCGATCAGCAGGCCGGCGAGCAGCGCGCCGACGATCGGCGACAGGCCGGCGATGGAGGTGGCGAGGCTGGAGAGGATGACGACCAGCAGGCTGGCGGCGAGGAAGACTTCCGGGCTCTTGGTGCGCGCGGCCTGACGGAAGATATGGGGCAGGAAGATGCGGCCGAAGACCAGCATCACCGCGATGGTGAGGCCGCCCTTGAGCAGGGTGGTCGCCAGTTCGTTCCAGGCGGCGTCGGGACTCGTCGCGACCGATGGCGCCAAGGCGCCGAGCATGAAGATGATCGGCACCAGCGCCAGATCCTCGAACAGCAGCATCGAGAAGGCGGAGCGGCCTACGGCGCTCTGGGTGCCGACCATCGGCAGCACCACGGCGGTGGAGGACAGGGCGAGGGCAAGGCCGAGGCCGATCGCGCCGGCGGTCGGCTGCCCCAATAGATAGAGGCCCATGGCAATGAGCGCGGCGCTGCCCAGCAATTCGGTCGCGCCGACGCCGAACACCTGCGCGCGCATGCTCCACAATCGCCGGAAGCTCAGTTCCAGCCCGATGGAGAAGAGCAATAATATGACGCCCAATTCGCCAAATGGCTCAATCGCCGCCCGATTGGAGATGGTGACATGATAGAGCCAGGGATATTGGCCGACCAGCGAGCCAAGTCCTGCCGGACCGACGGCAAGTCCCACCAGGATGAAACCGATGACGGGACTGATGCGGAAGCGGGCGAAACCGGGAATGACCAGGCCCGCTGCACCCAGGATGACGAGGGAGTCGCTGAAGCTTTGCGGATTGATTGCATCGGTCATGAGGCATCATTGCGGGTGACGCACGGAAATGCCAGCCTTTTGCCAAAAGAATTCCGGGCAAATCGCCGGCACAGGCGGGCGCAGGGCGATGTGACATTTGCGTTACCGGCCTGTAATTTTCCGGACATCCCGGTGCAAAATCGGCGGCGCTAGAAGGGCGGTCGGTTTTGCTATGGACGAATGGTGATGGGAATGATGGCTGCGCCGCTTCAAGATGCGCCGATCAGTGCCGGGGATATCCTGATCTGGGCAAGGGTCGAGCAGGCCCTGGCCGGCAAGAATGCCGCGCTTGCGGCGCAGATCAATGCCCGCACATGCGGCCGCAGCATGAACCCCACCGCCGATGTCGAGATTGCGTCCGAACTGGCGCGGATGGAGGAGGGGCAACTGGTCAGGCTGTGGCTGGGCGCCGACGATCCCGAACATCCGACCCGCCGGGAAATGCTGGCGCTCGATCGCCTGGCGCTGATCAGCGCCGATTTCTGATTGTCGAGAAAAAGCCGCCTGGTGCGGACGATGGGACTTGAACCCATATTCCCAGGGGGAGGCGGATTTTAAGTCCGCTGCGTCTACCGATTTCGCCACGTCCGCGCTGCGCCTTCCCCTGAAGGCTCAGGCGCGGCAGGTCAAGGGGCTGATCAGTCGGCGGCCTTGCCGTTCAGCCGTTCGCGCATTTCCTTGCCCGGCTTGAAATAGGGCACGCGCTTGGCCGAGACCGGCACCTGTTCGCCGGTGCGGGGATTGCGGCCGGTGCGGGCATCGCGGGCGCGGGTGGTGAAGGCGCCGAAGCCGCGCAGTTCGACCCGGCCGCCACTCGACAGGCGATCGACAATCTCGCGGAAGAAAAGATCGACGATCCTTTCCACTTCCTGCAGGCTGAGGCCCGGATTTTCTTCGCCGAGTTTCTGGATCAGTTCAGAACGGATCATAGTTCCTCCAGCACCCCTAATTTCCCCTGCCGACATTTATAAACAATTGGAAAGCTGTTGACAATCGGGGAGCAACGAAATCGTTTCGATAGGGCAAGGAAGTGGTGGAAGGGCATGAAAAAGCCCGCCGGAACATGGGTTCCGGCGGGCTTTTCTTTGCTTGTTGGCAGGAAGGAAGGGATTAGCCTTCGTTCTTGGCCTTGAGCGCTTCGCCCAGGATGTCGCCCAGCGACGCGCCGCTGTCCGACGAGCCATACTGTGCAACAGCCTGCTTTTCTTCGGCAATCTGCATCGCCTTGACCGAGAAGGTCGGCTTCTTGGCGCGGTCGAAACCGGTCACCATGGCGTCGAACTTCTGACCGATCTGGAAGCGTTCCGAACGCTGTTCGTCGCGGTCGCGGCCCAGGTCGCTGCGCTTGATGAAGCCGGTGGCGCCATCTTCGCCAGCCTGGACTTCCAGGCCGCCGTCGCGGACTTCCAGAACGGTCACGGTGACGATCGCGTTCTTGTTCAGGCCAGCAGCAGCGGCGGTGGTGCCGCCGGCGGCCGGACCGCCACGCTCAAGCTGCTTCATGCCGAGGCTGATGCGCTCCTTCTCGACGTCGATGTCGAGAACGACGGCCTGAACCGTCTCGCCCTTGCGGTGCAGCGCCAGCGCGTCTTCGCCCGAAATGCCCCAGGCGATGTCCGACATGTGGACCATGCCGTCGACGTCGCCGTCCAGGCCGATGAACAGGCCGAATTCGGTCGCGTTCTTGACTTCGCCTTCGACGGTCGAACCGATCGGGTGACGTTCTGCGAACGAATCCCACGGGTTCGACTGGGCCTGCTTGAGGCCGAGCGAGATGCGGCGCTTCTCGGGATCGACTTCGAGAACGATGACTTCCACTTCCTGGCTCGTCGAAACGATCTTGCCGGGGTGGACGTTCTTCTTGGTCCAGGACATTTCCGAAACATGGACCAGGCCTTCGATGCCCGGCTCCAGTTCGACGAACGCACCATATTCGGTGATGTTCGTGACGCGGCCCGACAGCTTCGCACCGACCGGGTACTTGGCGGCGGCGCCTTCCCACGGATCATTTTCCAGCTGCTTCATGCCGAGGCTGATGCGCTGGGTTTCGCGGTTGATGCGGATGATCTGGACACGGACGGTGTCGCCGATGTTGATCATCTCGTTCGGGTGGTTGATGCGCTTGTACGACAGGTCGGTGACGTGCAGCAGGCCATCGATGCCGCCCAGGTCAACGAACGCACCATAGTCGGTGATGTTCTTGACGACGCCTTCGATGATCTGGCCTTCGGCCAGGGTCTGGATCAGGCCCGAGCGCTGTTCGGCGCGGGTTTCTTCCAGGATGGCGCGACGCGACACGACGATGTTGCCACGACGGCGATCCATCTTGAGGATCTGGAAGGGCTGCGGGATGTCCATGAGCGGGGTGACGTCGCGAACCGGGCGGATGTCGACCTGCGAGCCGGGCAGGAAGGCGACGGCGCCGTCGAGGTCGACGGTGAAGCCACCCTTGACGCGGCCGAAGATGACGCCTTCGACGCGGGCGCTTTCGGTGAACTCGGCTTCGAGCTTGTCCCAGGCGGCTTCGCGGCGAGCGCGGTCGCGCGACAGCATGGCTTCGCCATGGGCGTTTTCGACGCGGTCGACATAGACTTCGACTTCGTCGCCGACCTTGAGGTCAGCCTTCTGGCCGGGAGCGGCGAATTCGCGCAGCGGCACGCGGCCTTCCGACTTCAGGCCGACGTCGATCAGCGCCATGTCGTTTTCGATGCCGGTGACGGTGCCCTTTACGACGCGGCCTTCAAAGCCGCCGTCTTCGCCACCGAGAGAATCATTGAGAAGCGCGGCGAAATCGTCGCGCGAGGGGAATGCCGTAGAGGCCATGGTTGGTCCTTCACTCATCATTGCTGGCCAATCGGTTGTGTCCGATGGTCTTTGGCCAAACCACGCATGCGGCCGAATACCGCCTGCGTATCCAAGGGGTTGGGCGTTGGAACGCCAAGCCTGGAAAAGCGAAAAGGGCGCCCGGAATTTCCGCGCGCCTTATCGGGTCACACGCCTACGGGCGACCTTCAAGCTGGGCGTCCACAAGCGCGATGGCCCTCTGGACGGCGGCGTCTATAGTCAAATTGCTGGTATCTAGCAAGTCGGCGCCATCGGCCACCTTGAGCGGGGCATGGTCGCGGCTCATGTCGCGGGTGTCACGCGCCTGGATATCGGCGATCAGGCTGTCCATGTCGGGCGCGCCGCCATGGGCCTCAGCATCCTTGAAGCGGCGTTCGGCGCGGACATGGACGCTGGCGGTGACGAAGATCTTGGCGTCGGCATCCGGCGCGATCACGGTGCCGATGTCGCGCCCGTCGAGGATGGCGCCGCCCGGCTGGGTGGCGAAGTCGCGCTGGCGCTGGACCAGTGCGTCGCGCACGCTCTGATGCACCGATACGCGCGAGGCGAGGCTGCCAACCGCTTCGCTGCGCAGCGCCGGATCGGCCAGGATGGCGTCGTCAAAGCCGCAGGCGGCCAGCGCGTCGGCCTGATGATCCGGGTCGCCGCCATTCTTCAGCACGGACAGGCCCACGGCGCGATAGAGCAGGCCGGTGTCGAGCACCGGCAGGCCATAATGGCGCCCCAGCGCCTTGGCGATCGTGCCCTTGCCCGATGCGGCGGGCCCATCGACGGCGATGATCATGCGATGGCTCCCAGCGTCTGGAGCAGGGTGGTGAAGGTCGGGAAGCTGGTCGCGACCGGGCGCATGTCGTCGATGGTGACGCCATCGCGCGAGACCAGGCCGGCGACCGCGAAGCTCATGGCGATGCGGTGATCGAGCCTGGTGGCGATCGGGCCGCCGCCGGGCAGGGGCTGGCCGCCGCTGCCTTCGATGATGAGGCCGTCCTCCAGTTCCTCGACCGTGACGCCGATCGCGCGCAGGCCGGTGGCCATGGTGGCGATGCGGTCCGATTCCTTGACGCGCAGTTCATCGAGGCCACGGAAGATGCTGCGGCCATGCGCGAACGCGGCCGCGACGAAGGCGACGGGATATTCGTCGATCATGCTGGGCGCGCGGGCGGGGTCGGGCTCGACGCCGTTCAGGGCGGAGGCGGTGACGACCAGGTCGCCGACCGGCTCGCCGCCGACTTCGCGGGCGTTGATGATCTCGATCGACCCGCCCATTTCGCGCAGCAGGTCGATCAGGCCGGCGCGGGTGGCATTGAGGCCGACATTGGCGATCGTCACCTGCGATCCCGGCACCAGCAGTGCCGCGACCATCGGGAAGGCGGCCGACGAGGGGTCGCCGGGCACGACGATATTCTGCGGCTTGAGTTCGGCCTCGCCCTTGAGCGTGATGATGCGGGTGCCGTCGGCCTGGACCTCGACCTCAAGGTCGGCTCCGAAGCCCCTGAGCATGCGTTCGCTATGGTCGCGGGTCGGGATCGGCTCGACCACGCGGGTGATGCCGGGCGTGTTGAGGCCGGCGAGCAGGATCGCCGACTTCACCTGGGCTGAGGCGACTGGCAGGGTGTAGTCGAGCGGCACGGCCGGGCAGGCGCCGGTCATGGTCAGCGGCAGGCGATCACCGGGGCTGGCGGTGAAGCTGGCGCCGACGCGGGAGAGCGGTTCGGTGACGCGCGCCATCGGGCGCTTGCTGAGGGATGCGTCGCCGACGAAGGTGGCGGTGATGCCATGGCTGGCGACCAGGCCCATCAGCAGGCGGGTCGAGGTGCCGCTATTGCCCATGTCGAGCGCTTCCTGCGGCTGGAGCAGGCCGCCGACGCCGACGCCATGAATATGCCAGATGCCGTCATCGTCGCGCTGGATGTCGGCGCCCATCGCGCGCATCGCGGCCGCGGTGGCCAGCACATCCTCGCCCTCCAGCAGGCCTTCGACCCGGCTTTCGCCCACGGCCAGGGCGGACAGCATCAGCGAACGGTGGGAAATGCTCTTGTCGCCCGGAACCGCGACGCTGCCGGACAGGGCAGGGGCGGCGGTGAAGGTCATCGGGCTGGGTTGGTCATTATGGCTGGTCACGGGGTATCCATCATCTTGGAACCGAAAAAATGCGCCCGGCTTTTGACAGCGCGGTTTCGCTATGGCAAGGCGCCCGACGTTTCGTGGCCGACTTCCGTTGTGCCGCGTGATTTCTGTTTGAGCATCGAAGAAGGAACAGGCCGGACATGGTGAAGGCTGAATGGGGCACGAAGCGGACCTGCCCGAAATGCGCGACTCGCTTCTATGACCTGGGCAAGGACGACCCGGTGACCTGCATCAACTGCGGCGCCGCCTGGGAGCCCGAACCGGTGCTGAAGTCGAAGCAGCCGCTGCCCTATGAAGAGGCCGCGCCCAAGAAGGTCGTGGAAACGGCCGATGGCGAGCTGGAGACGGCGGACGATGATCTGGACATTGATCTGGACGTCGATGATGACGGCGATTCGCCGGATAATGACGTCGATCTGGGCGGCGATGACGACCTGGGCGTCGATGCCGGCAACGATGACGGCGACGACGACAATTAAGTGAAAATTCTGCTTGCCAACGGGATCGCCTGATCCTAGAGGCAGCGACCTCCGAGGCGCCGGACCCAACGGCGCCTCAAGATGGTACGGGGCCTTAGCTCAGCTGGGAGAGCGCCTGCATGGCATGCAGGAGGTCAGCGGTTCGATCCCGCTAGGCTCCACCAATTTTTTCGGCCGACGGGTTGTGCCGGACATGGTTTGATCCATTCGGGACGCGGTTCGCGCCGTATCAGGATGGGGCCTTAGCTCAGCTGGGAGAGCGCCTGCATGGCATGCAGGAGGTCAGCGGTTCGATCCCGCTAGGCTCCACCAATTTTTTCGGCCGACGGCTTGTGCCGGACATGGTCTGATCCATCGGGACGCGGTTCGCGCCGTATCAGGATGGGGCCTTAGCTCAGCTGGGAGAGCGCCTGCATGGCATGCAGGAGGTCAGCGGTTCGATCCCGCTAGGCTCCACCATTTTTCTTCGCATAGAATCCTGCACACGCGCCCCATGGGATTGCGTTGATGGCCTTCGGATTCGGTCGGGCCGGCTGCGGTGTCGTATCGAGAGGGGGCACCCCTCCGTCTGGCCTACGGCCAGCCACCTCCCCTTGCAGGGGAGGATGGTCTGGAAGCGACCATTGCTTGCCGTCCGTTCGGAAAATTGGATTGCCCGCAACTGGCCATTCGTTCAGCTTGACCAATTGAGTCTGGGGGGCGTCGTATGGGCTAAAAGGAACGAATGGACTGCGCGAACAATGCTTGGGAAGCGGCACCTTGGGATGCCAGTGATGAGATTGCCGACAGTCAGTTGAAAGGGTTCCAGCAGCGGTCCGAATGGCCGATTTTTTGGACCTCTGTTCGAGAATCGTCCGCAGAATTGTTTGGACTGGACAGGCAGTGGTTCATTTCTCGCGACGTTGAATATTATGCGGAACATGCCGGTGAGCAGCTATTGCTCATGCAGCTTGCATGGCACGGCTTTCCTGATCCTCCAGAATGGCGATTGGCTTCACGAAGCGCCGGAAAAATCGATGTGCCATGGAGCGAATGGGGCTATTTCGCTAAGTTACCCCAAGCTTGGATTATCCCGTAGATCGATCCTTGGTTACGAAAGCTGCCTGTCTCACACCGACCAATTGCCGTCACCGATCGCTCATGGGATACGAGGTTGATGCACAGGGCATTTATCAGATACCGCGCCTTTCTTTCGAGCAAGGCAATACCGCTACGCGGATTGGCGTGGGTAAATGAGATGAATTTCCAACTCATCCCATGGATGCTGCTGCCGCTGCTTACCTCGGCAGCCTGCTGGTCTTTTTCGATACCGGATGCCATCTGGACATGGGCTTTGCATTCAGCAGTATGCTTCACGACTATCGGTTTCGGGCTCGTAGTATGGACCTTCCTCAAGCCGGTTTTTGACCAAGAAAGCTGACAGTCCCCTAACCACCCTTTTCGTCATTCCCGCGCAGGCGGGAATCCATCTCCTGACCTCGCATCTGGTCCGAAGCTGGTGAGATGGATCCCCGCCTGCGCGGGGATGACGTTGTGAAACAGGTGGCCAGCTTCCCACCCCTTTGGGCCATTCCTGCCTTCGCGAATGAGGACGGGGCAACGCCGTTCAGGCCAGCGTGATGAAGCTGTCCATCACCCGCTTGCGGCCGGCGGTTTCGAAGTCGATTTCCAGCTTGTTGCCCTCGATCGCGGCAATCGTGCCATAGCCGAATTTCTGGTGGAAGACGCGCTGGCCGACGGACACATCGTCGCGGCCCTTGTTGCCGAGCGACACGGCGGAGGTGCGGGCTTCGACGATTCGCACGGGTTCGCGGCTGAACTGGCCGCTGGTCTGGGCGCGCTGCCAGCCGGGGCCGCGCGACGAGCCGCGCGCGACATTGGCGAAGGGATCGTCCCGTTCCGACCAGTTGGCGCGCCAGAGCGAGGCGCCGCCGGACATGCTGCTTTCCTCATCCACATGTTCGGGTGGCAATTCTCCGACGAAGCGGGAGGGGATGCTACTGGTCCACTGGCCATAGATGCGGCGGTTGGCGGCATGAAGGATGGTACAGCGTTTGCGCGCACGGGTGATCGCCACATAGGCGAGGCGCCGTTCCTCCTCCAGGCTGTTGAGCCCGCCTTCGTCGAGTGCGCGCTGCGAGGGGAAGATGCCTTCCTCCCAGCCGGCGAGGAAGACATTGTCGAATTCCAGGCCCTTGGCGGCGTGGATGGTCATGATGGTGAGCTTCTGCTCATCCTGCTGCGCCTCATTGTCCATGACCAGGCTGACATGTTCGAGGAAGGCGCCCAGCGTCTCATATTCCTCCATCGCGCGGGTGAGTTCGCTCAGATTTTCGAGGCGCCCGGCGCTCTCGGTCGAGCGTTCGGCCTGGAGCGTGGCGGTATAGCCGCTTTCGTCCAGGATCTGGCGGGCCAGTTCGGCATGGGGCAGTTGTGCGGCGCGATCGCGCCAGCGGGCGAGGTCGCCGATGAAGGCGCCGAGCGAACGGCGCGCCTGGGGCGTCAGTTCGTCGGTGTCGAGGATGCGCGCGGCGGCGAGGGCGAGCGGAATGCCCTCCGCGCGCGCCAGCCGGTGCAGCTTCTCGACCGCCTTGTCGCCCAGGCCGCGCTTCGGCACGTTGACGATGCGTTCGAAGGCCAGGTCGTCTGCCGGCTGGTTGACGAGGCGCAGATAGGCGAGCGCGTCGCGGATTTCGGCGCGCTCATAGAAGCGGAAGCCGCCGACGATGCGATAGGGCAGGCCGATCTGGATGAAACGGTCTTCGAACTCGCGGGTCTGGTGCTGGGCGCGGACGAGGATCGCCACCTCGTCCAGCGAGCCGCCGGCGCGGACGATCGCCTCGATCTCGTCGCCGACGCGGCGGGCTTCCTCTGGCCCGTCCCACACGCCGAGCACACGCACCTTTTCGCCGACGTCGATGTCGGTCCACAATGTCTTGCCCAGGCGATTGCCATTTTCCGCGATCACCCCGGAGGCGGCGCCCAATATGTGCGGGGTGGAGCGGTAATTCTGTTCCAGCCGGACGATCACGGCGCCCGGAAAATCCTTTTCAAACCGCAGGATATTGGCGACTTCTGCGCCACGCCATGAATAGATGGACTGGTCGTCGTCGCCGACGCAGCAGATATTCTTGCGGGTCTGGGCGAGCAGCCGCAGCCAGAGATACTGGCTGGAGTTGGTGTCCTGATACTCGTCCACCATGATATATTTGAAGCGCTGCTGATATTGCTTCAGCACGTAGCGGTGACGCTTCAAGATGGTGAGAGAGTGAAGCAGCAAGTCACCGAAATCGCAGGCATTAACCTCGCGAAGACGGGCCTGATAGGCGGCATAGAGCTTCTGTCCCTTGCCATGGGCATAGCCCTCCGCCTCGCCGGCACCGACTTCCTCCGGGGTGAGGCCCTTGTTCTTCCACTGGTCGATCAGGCCGGCGAGCTGGCGCGCGGGCCAGCGCTTCTCGTCAATTCCCTCCGCCTGGATCAGCTGCTTCATCAGGCGCAACTGGTCATCGGTGTCGAGGATGGTGAAATTGGACTGAAGGCCCACCAGTTCGGCATGGCGGCGCAGCATCTTGGCGGCGATCGCGTGGAAGGTGCCGAGCCAGGGCATGCCCTCGACCGCCGGGCCGATCATCCGGCCGACGCGCTCGCGCATTTCCCGTGCCGCCTTGTTGGTGAAGGTCACGGCCAGGATTTCCGAGGGCCAGGCGCGCTGGGTCGCGACCAGATGGGCGAGGCGGGCGGTGAGCGCCGCGGTCTTGCCGGTGCCCGCGCCGGCCAGCACCAGCACCGGCCCCTCCGTGGTCAGCACAGCTTCGCGCTGCGGTTCGTTGAGGCCCTTGAGATAGGGCGGGTCATTGGGAGAGGGGGCAGGCACGGTCATGGGCGATCAACTAGGGATGGGCGGTTGCGGGGGCAAGGGCGGATGGCCTTGCAGCGGGACGCAATCTATGAGAACAAAAAGGGAATCACGCAAGATGCGAATGGAGCAAGATGATGGTGACGGGGCGGTGCCAGTGCGGGGCGATCCATTATGCGGCGGAGGGCGAGCCGGTTTACAGCGCGCTGTGCCATTGCAGCGATTGCCGGATGAGCGCGGGCGCGCCGATGGTCGGCTGGGCGCTGTTCCCGCATGACAAGGTGACGATAGAGGGCGATCCGGTCACCTATCAGTCGTCGGACAATGCGACCCGCCATTTCTGCGGCACTTGCGGCACGGGCCTGTTCTACACCAACCCGACGGTGTTTCCCGGTATGATCGACATCCAGAGCGCGACGCTGGACGATCAGGCGGCCTTTCCGCCGGCGGTGCATGTCCAATATGCCGAGGCGGCGCCGTGGATGGCGGCGGCGCATGACCTGCCCCGGTTCGATCGCTATCCGGCAGACTGAGCGTGCGGCCGACGTCAGCGGCGACACGGTTCGTCGCTGACGCGGAACAGGGAGGTGGGGCGGCCGGTTTCTCCCTTGCTCGGGGCAAGGAGTAGAAGGACCAACCCGATGAAGATCATCATGATCGCCGGCTTTGCCGCTTTGTCGATGGCGGCGCTGCCCGGTCAGGCCGGGGCGCAGGCGATGTCGCCGGCGGCCCAGAACCAGGATCCCAATGCCGCCCAGCCGACCGGCGCGGTGCCGGCCGAGACGGGCATGGTGCCGGCGCCTGCGGACGTGCCGCGCGATCCCGCCGCGCCTGTGGGCACGGCGGTCAATCCTGTGACGGTAGGCGGCAACATGACGCCGCCGCCGACCGAGGCGAAGGCCTATCCGGTCTGCGGCAAGGGTGTGCAGGATAGCTGCGTCAATCGGGGCGAGGCGAAGAAGAGGATGCGCAGGCCGGGCTGAAATCCGGTTTGGGGTTGGTCGATGCCGGGCCGGGCAGGGCGGCGATGAGCGCCGCGAGGCCTGTTCTGTCACGCGCCGCGTCGGCCAGGCTGTAACCGTCGAGCACCGTCAGGAAGGCGCCGACCGCCTGGGCTAATATGCCTGACAAGCCGCAGGCCGGGCGGATCGCACAGGATGCGCAATCGGCCATCGCCATGTCCGGTTCGCTATGGCGCACGACCGCGCCGATGCGGATATCGGCAGGGTCGGCGGAAAGGCTGAAGCCGCCGCCGCGACCGCGCTGGGTGCGGATGAAGCCACCCTGGGCCAGGCCATGCACCACCTTCATCAGATGATTGCGCGACAGGCCATAGGCGTCGGCAATTTCCGGGATCGTCGCCCGTCCGCCCGGCACGGCGGCGAGGTGGATCAGCACGCGCAGCGCATAATCGGTGTGGCGGGTCAATTGCATCGCGCCCTCCTATCCTGCGGGCAGAGCGTCATAAACATATAATCAATTTACATCTTAAAAGATGCATATTAAATGAACCTTATCGAGTCCCCGATAAGGAGCCTGTCATGCGCGAAAATCTGTCCCCCGAAACCATCGCCATCGTGAAGGCGACCGGCCCGGCGCTGCGGCGTCATGGCGTCGAGATCACCACCCGCATGTATGCACGGCTGTTCGAGGATGCGTCGATCAAGGACATGTTCGATCAGGCGGCGCAGGCCAGCGGCGAGCAGCCGCGCCGGCTGGCGGCGGCGATCCTGGGTTTTGCCGAGAATGTCGATAAGTTGCAGGCGCTGGACGGCGCGATCGCGCGCATGGTGCAGCGCCATGTCGATACGGGCGTGCAGCCGGACCATTATCCCAAGGTGGCGGCCGCGCTGCTGCCGGCGATCCGCGAGGTGCTGGGCGAAGCGGTGGCGACCGATGAGGTGCTGGCCGCCTGGGCGGAGGCCTATGGCTTCCTGGCCGATATCCTGATCGGCAAGGAACAGGCGGCCTACGCCGAGGCCGCCTGATATCTCGCGTGATCGTTACGCGGCGGGCGCGCTGTCCTCTGCGCGGAGCAGGGTGAGGCGCGCCTTGCCGACGTCGCGCACGGCGTCGACGATGAAGCCCTTGACCGCCACGTCTTCGCGTCGGTCGGTTTCGATGCTGATCCAGGTGGCCGGGCTGGTCCAGCCCAGGCGCGCCAGCTTGTCGAGTGCGACCTGGCCCGCGCCGGTGTCATAGGGCGGGTCCATGAAGATGAGGTCGAGCGGCGTCTTCGTCGGGCCGAGCGACAGCACGCTGGTCTGGCGGATGTCGGGGCGCAGGCCGAGCTTGTCGCCATTGGCGCGGATCGCGTCGATCGCCGCCTTGTCCTGCTCGACGAACAGGCAGGAGCCGGCGCCGCGCGACAGGGCTTCAAAGCCGAGCGCGCCCGAGCCGGCGAAGAAATCACCCACGGCGAGGCCCTCGAACGATCCCAGCCGGCTCGCCAGCATCGAAAAGAGCGTTTCGCGGGTGCGGTCGCCGGTGGGACGGGTGGCGTCGCCCTTGGGCGCGACCAGCGGACGGCCGCGCCATTGGCCCGATATGATCCTCATTTCTGTGCTTTCTTCAGGCTGCTGCGGAAGGCGACCAGGTCATGCTGGCGCACTTCCTCGACCGCGCCACCGGCCAGTTCGCCCAGCTCGAACGGGCCGTAGCTGGTGCGGATCAGGCGATTGACCTTGAGCTCGAAATGTTCGAGCACGCGGCGCACTTCGCGGTTCTTGCCTTCGGTCAGGGTCATTTCGATCCACTGGTTGCGGCCGGTGCGCCGTTCCAGATTGGCCTCGATCGGACCATATTGGATGCCGTCAATCTCGATGCCGTCGAACAGATCCTCCAGCTGCTGCTGGCTGACCTCGCCAAAGGCGCGGGCGCGATAGGTGCGCGGCACGCCGGTCGAGGGCAATTCCATCTCGCGCTTGAACTCGCCATCGGTGGTGAGCAGCAACAGTCCCTCGGTATTCATGTCGAGGCGGCCGATCGGCATCAGCCGCGGCAGGTCGTCGGGCAGAATATCGTAGATGGTCGGGCGACCGGCGGGGTCGCGCTCGGTGGTGAGGAAGCCGGTCGGCTTGTGGAACAGGAACAGGCGCGCGGGCGCGGGCGCGGCGACCGGATCGCCGTCGACGGTGACGCCATGGAGCGAGGTCAGCAGCGTCGCGGGGGTGTCGATCGTGACGCCGTCCCTGGCGATACGGCCTTCCTCGATCATCCGCTCGATCTCGCGGCGCGAGGCGATGCCGGCGCGGGCGAGCAGCTTGGCGATGCGCTGGGGTTCGCCCTTGCCGCTGGTTTCCGCGGCGGCACGGGCCGGGTGCGGGTTGGCGACATGGGGGGCAGCCGGCTTCTTGCTGCCGGGGCGGCGCGGCGGATAGGATGTGCCGCCCATACGACCTTCAGTGCGACCTTCCGGGCGCGGGCGGGCCGGGCGGTCACCAAACGCGGGGCGGGCGGCGCGCTCGCCAAAGGGCGCGCGCGCGGGACGATCTCCAGTGGCCGCGCGCTCGGGGCGCTTGCCTTCGGTCGGGCGACCGCTGCGGGCGGGGCGTTCGGCACGATCCGGCTGGGCGACGCGGTCGGGGCGACCACGGGCCGGGCGTTCGCTGCGTTCAGCGCGTGCTTCATCGAAGCGGCCACGGCCCTCGCCAGCGCCATTGCGATCGGGACGCGCGCCACGGGCCGGGCGGTCGCCACGGCCTTCTTCGCGGTTTCCGGCAAAGCGACCGCCACGGCCTTCGCCCGAAGCGCTGCGATCGGGGCGAGCGCCGCGACTTTCGCTGCGGCCTTCGCCGAAGCGATTGCCACGGGCCTCGCCGGGGCCATTGCGATCGGGGCGCTCGCCACGCGCAGGGCGCTCGCCACGCGGGGCCGGGCGGTTCGAACGGCCTTCGCTCCGGCTGTCAAAACGACCTTCGTTGCGGCTATCCGGTCGGGCGTCTGATCGGGCGGGGCCACGGCCCGTGCCGCGATCGGCGCCGCCACGCGATCCGGGGCCGGAGGGACGCTTGGGACCGCCCGGACCTGACCGGCGCGGCGGACCAGATTTTTTTGGCGGTTCCACTTGATGCATTCCTTTTCGTGACGGGGGGCCATCCCCATATCAGGGCGGCATGTGCAATATGATGAACGGTGCCATAGCGCCGTCCATGTGAACGGCAAAGCCCCGGCCGGGCGCAACCCGGCGCCGGGACGCGGCGTTGGTCGGTTGCATGGCGGAAACGGGGCAGGACAGCAAATGTTTTTCGGGCGAATCAGAGGGGACGACGCGGCCAGGGTCGGGGCGAGAGACGGGGCAGGTGCGCCGCGCAACGTCATTCGCAGCGTGCTGGTGGTGGAGGATGAACCGCTCGTCGCCTTCGACCATGAGCATATCCTGTCGCAGGCAGGCTATCGCATCGCCGCCACCGTCGACAGCCACACCCATGCTGCCCGCGTGATCGATGCCGGATCGGTCGATCTGGTCGTCACCGACATTAATCTGCGCGGTGGCCGCTGCGGCATAGAGGTCGCGCGTCATGCCCATGCGCGCCAATTGCCGGTGCTGTTCGTCACCGGTGCCTGTCCCGCCGATGCGCGATCGCTGGCGGTCGGCTGTCTCGCCAAGCCCTTCGCCCCGCGCGACCTGCTGGCGGCGATCGCGGTGGTCGATGCGGTGCTGGCCGGTCGCGCGCCACCACGCAAGCCGCGCGGCATGAAGCTGTTCGCCGAGATCGCCTGACGCCGGGCTGATCCGGGGCAGGCAGGCGGCCGTGCCGCTTGCCTCTGCCGCATTTGCCCATATGGTGGCGCCCGGATCGCATCATCGGGGGCATCACAGATCATGACGGAATTGGCCGGCGGCACGCGCAGCTGGAGCGACGCGGTAAAGCCCTATGTGCAGAAGGAGCCACTGGCGGCCTTCTTCCTGGGCGTTTCGTCAGGCTTTCCCTATGCGATGATCGGTGCCACACTGACGACGCGGCTGGCGCAGGACGGCATCGACAAGAAGGCGGTGACCGCCTTCACGCTCGCCTTCCTCGTCTACAACCTCAAATGGCTATGGGCCTGGATGGTCGATGGCGTGCGCCTGCCGATCATCGGCCGGCTGGGGCAGCGTGTATCCTGGCTGTTGCTGACGGGGCTGCTGGTGATGGCCGCGGTCGCCAATCTGGCGCTGGTCGATCCGACCACCGGCCTGTTGCAGACGGCCTATGCCGCGATCCTGGTCGGGGCTGCCGGTGCGACCTTCGACATCGTGATCGATGCCTATCGGATCGAGACGCTGAAGCCCGAACAACTGGGCGTTGGTTCTGGCATGTCGCAATATGGCTGGCGGATCGGGTCGGTGGCGGCCGGCGCGCTGGCGCTGGTGCTGGCGGCGCGGATCGGCTGGCATGGCGCCTATCTGGCCTGCGCGGTCTTCGCCCTGCCGGCGATGCTGACCGGGCTGGTGCTGGGCGAGCCCGAACGGCACCGCGAGGCGGCGGCGCGACGCGGCATGAGCGAAGTGTGGCAGTCGATCGCCGGTCCGCTGGTGGAGTTTTTCCGCCGCCGGGGCGCGGTACTGGTCCTGTGCTTCATTCTGCTGCACAAGATCGGCGACACGCTCGCCAATCTGACCTTCCGCCTGCTGTTCGACGATATGGGATACAGCAATGACGAGATTGCCATCTATGACGTCGGCATCGGCTTCTGGGCCTATCTGATCGGCATCTTCGTCGGCGGCATCCTCTATGCACGGCTGGGCATGAAGCGGTCTGTGCTGATCAGCCTGGTGCTGATGTGCGTGTCCAATTTCAGCTTTGCGGCGCTGGCGGCGCTGGGCAAGAGCAACTGGGGCATGGCCGGGGCGATCGGTTTCGAGAATTTCGCGAGCGGCATCGGCGGGGTCACCGTCGTCGCCTATTTCTCTGCGCTGTGCGACCTGCGCTTCACGGCGGCCCAATATGCGCTGATCTCGGCGGCGGCGAGCATCGTCGGCCGTTTCCTGACCGGGACGACTGCCGGCGTGTTGATCGAGCGGTTCGGCTATGTCGATTTCTACCTGCTGACGACGGCGCTGGCAGTGCCGGGCATCCTGCTGTTCTGGCTGATGATGCGGGCCGGGCTGATCGATGCGAGTATCGGCACGGCAGCGACTGCTGATGGCGACAAGGCGAGCGGAAGCGCCGCATGATCTTCCTCGTCGCGTCCATCTGTATCCAGATCATCTGTGCGGTCGATGTCGTGCGCAGCGGCCGCAACCAGATCTGGATGCTGTTCATCTTCCTCTTCTCGCTGGCGGGCTGCTTTGCCTATCTGATGCTGGAGGTGCTGCCGGCCTATTGGGGCAATCGCCATCTGCGTACCGCGCGCAGCCAGGTAGTCGGCAAGGTCGATCCCGAACGCGGCCTGCGCAAGGCGCGCGCTGATCTGGACTTGGCCGAGACCGCGGCCAACCGGATCGCGTTGGCCGATGCGCTGCTGGACCTTGGCCGCTTTGCCGAGGCGGAGGCGGCCTATCGCAAGGGGCTGGCGCTGGGGCCGGGGCAGGATGCGATGACGCAGGTCAAGCTGGCGCAGACCCTGTTCGAACTGGGGCGCAGCCGCGAGGGGCTGGCGGAGCTGGACGATGTGCCCGACGTCGGCCGGGGCAGCGAATGGGATCGGCGCGCGCTGCTGCGGGCGCGGATGCTGGCCGATATCGGCGAGGATGCTCAGGCGCGCCTGCTGTTCGAGGATGTGATGAGCCGCTATGCCAGTGAGGAGGCGCGCTGCCATTATGCCGCCTTCCTGCTGGAGCAGGGTGACCGGCTGCGCGCGCGGCAGATATTGGAGGAGGTCGAGCAGCGGGCCAGGCGGCTCGACCGCACCCAGCGCGCCGCCCAGGCCGACATGTATCGCTGGGCCGGCGAGCGGCTGGCGGAGTTGCGGAAGGCGGCGGCTTAAGAGGCGGCGTAGAGGTCCAGCGGCCGGCCAAGGTCGCTATGCGCCTGCGCCACCGCCTGCAGACAGGTGAGCGCGCCCAGCGCATCGTCATTGCCCAGCAGCCCCGAGACATTGTCGAAGGCGGTATGCGGATCGCGCAGCGCATCGCCCACCGCCTGCATGATCGCCGCCTCGTCCGCGGTCATCCGCGCGCAGCAACAGGGCGCGACCAATATCTTGCGGCTGGCGGCGCGCGCCAGTTCCAGCATCATCGCGCGCATCAGTACCAGGGGCCGGCGATAGCTTTTGCCGAAGGCGCCCAGCATCGCATTGGCGGCATGGGCATCATTGACCCCGGCCGTCGCCATGCGGCGCATGACGAACAGGAACAGCCGATTGCCATAGCCGCCCGGAATGGGCCGGGGCAGTTCGACGGGGTAGCTTTCTCCATATGCCATGCGGGTGCGCCTTTGTGTGACTCGGGGACACACAAGCTACGCTATTGCGAGGCATTCGCAAGTCTAAATCAGTCGGGCAATTGTCCGTTCAACCGCAAAATCTCTCCGGCCATATAGAGCGAGCCGGCGATCAGGATGATCGGCGCCGCATCCTGGGCCTGGGCGGCATCCTGCGCGATGGCGGCGATCGCCGCTTCCGGACCGTCATGGGCGGTGCAGCCTATGCCCCAGCGGGCGGCGATGGCGGCGAAGCGTTCGGGCGGATGATGATCATGCCCCGGCACCGGCAGCGCATGGATATGGGCGATCCGGCCGCCGAACGGCGCGAGATAGGCATCCATATCCTTGTTGGCGAGCATGCCGATGACGAGCTGGATCTGGCGGCTGTGCAACCGGTCGGCGGTGAAGAAGGCGCTGATCGCCTGGCCGGCGGCTTCATTATGGCCGCCGTCGAGCCAGGCTTCCGCCGCATCGGGCAGGGCCGCGAGCAGCGGGCCGCGCTCCAGCCGTTGCAGCCGGGCGGGCCAGTGCGCCCAGAGCGGCGCGGCCTTCAGCGCCGCCTCGCTGACCGGCACGGCCTGCTGATGGCGCAGCATGGCGATGGCGAGGGCGACATTCTGGACCTGATGCGCGCCGGGCAGGCGCGGCATCGGCACGTCGACATGGCCCTGTTCGTCGCGATAATGGACCCGGTCGCGATAGACGGCGGCGTCCCAGGCGGTGCCCATGGCGAGCCATAGGGTGCCGGCGCGATCCGCAGCATCCTGCATCACCGGGGCGAGGGTGGCATCATAACGCTGCGTCACTAGCGCCGCGCCGGGCTTGGCGATGCCGGCCTTTTCCGCGGCGATGACGGGCAGCGTGTCGCCCAGGAAGGCCTGATGATCGATGCCGAGCTGAGCGATGCCGCAGACGACCGGATCGACGATGACGTTGGTGGCGTCGAGCCGCCCGCCAAGGCCGACCTCTATGATGCAGGCTTCGGCATCATGTTCGGCAAAGGCGAGGAAGGCAGCGGCGGTCGTCACCTCGAAGAAGCTGGCACCGATCCCTTCGGCCACGTCGAGCACGCGGGCGAGATAGGCGGCGAGCATGGCATCGTCGATCAGCTTGCCGGCGATGCGGATGCGTTCGTTGAAGCGGACCAGATGGGGCGAGGTGAAGACATGGACGGTCTTGCCGTCTGCCTCCAGCGCGGCGCGCAGGAAGGCGCAGGTCGACCCCTTGCCATTGGTGCCGGCGACATGGAAGACCGGCGGCAGGCGATGGTGCGGATCGTCCAGCCGCTCCAGCAGCCGGGTGATCCGCTCCAGTCCCAATATATCGGCGCCGGGGGACAGCGACCAGAGCCGGTCAAGTTGGGCCTGGACCTGCGGGTCGTCCGAAACGGCATGGTCGGCCATGGCGCGCTGATCCCCCTATCGCGCTTTTGAGGCTCAGGCGGCGGCGCGCGGCGTCAGATAGCCGATCACGCGGGCCAGCGTGTCGCGCAGTTCGCTGCGATGGACCACCATGTCGAGCATGCCATGGTCGAGCAGATATTCGGCGCGCTGGAAGCCTTCGGGCAGCTTTTCGCGGATCGTGCTTTCGATGACGCGCTGGCCGGCGAAGCCGATCAGGGCATTGGGCTCCGAAATCTGGATATCGCCCAGCATCGCGTAGCTGGCGGTGACGCCGCCGGTGGTCGGATCGGTCAGCACGACGATATAGGGCAGGCCCGCCGCGTGCAGCTTCTGGATCGCCACGGTGGAGCGCGGCATCTGCATCAGCGAGAGGATGCCTTCCTGCATGCGCGCGCCGCCGGCAGCGGTGAAGATCACATAGGGGCATTTATGCGCGATCGCGTCGTTGATGCCCTGGATGAAGGCGGCGCCCACGCCCATGCCCATGGAGCCGCCCATGAAGGCGAAATTCTGCACGCCCATGACCAGCGGCACATCGTCGATCGCGCCACGCGCGTTGATGAGCGCATCCTGGTCGCCGGTGGAGGCGCGGGCGGCCTTGATCCGGTCCGGATAGCGCTTGCTATCGCGGAACTTGAGCGGATCTTCCGGCACGCCGGGGGTCGGCAGCAGGATGAAGCCGGCGTCGAGGATCTGCTCGAACCGTTCCGACGGACCGATGCGGCCATGATGGTCGCAGCGCGGGCAGACCGAGAGATTTTCCTCCCATTCCTTGATGAAGACCATTTCCTTGCACGACGGGCACTGATGCCAGAGCGTTTCGGCGGTGGTTTCCTTCTTGGTGAAGGGCAGGGCGTTACGAACGCGGTTGATCCAGCTCATGCTGCGGTCTCCCGGATAGAAGTGGTGAGGGCGCCGCTGAGCGACGCGACGAATTCCTGGACGAAGGGGCCGGCGGCATCGCCGTGCGAGCCGACGATGTCGACGATCGCCGAGCCGACCACCACGCCATCGGCGACGCGGCCGATGGCGGCCGCCTGTTCGGGCGTGCGGACGCCGAAACCGACCGCGATCGGCAGGTCGGTGGCGGCCTTCAGCCGATCGACCGCCATTTCGATATTGGCCTGTGCCGCCTGTTGCTTGCCGGTGATGCCGGCGACGGCGACATGATAAAGGAAGCCGCTGGCGCCGTTCAGCACGGCGGGCAGGCGGGCGGCGTCCGTGGTCGGGGTGGCCAGGCGGACGAGGTGGACGCCGACGGCGCGCAGGGCGGGGCCGAGTTCGGCATCTTCCTCTGGCGGGATATCGACGCAGATCACGCCATCGACACCGGCGGCCTGGCACTGGTCGGCGAACCAGTCGGACCCGCGCGCCAGCATCGGATTGGCATAGCCCATCAGGATCAGCGGCGTTTCCGGGTGCCGCGCGCGGAAATCGGCGGCCAGCGCGAACACGTCCCTGGTGTTGGTTCCCGAGCCGAGGCTGCGCAGGTTCGCCAGTTCGATCGCCGGGCCATCAGCCATCGGATCGGTGAAGGGCATGCCCAGTTCGATGATGTCGGCGCCGCCCGCGACCAGCGCATCGAGGATGGCAGGGGTCGCGGCAACGTCCGGGTCACCGGCGGTCACGAAGGTGATGAGGGCCGCGCGGCCCTGTGCCTTGCAGGCGGCGAAGCGGGTGGCGAGACGGTCGGTCATGCTCACATCTCCACTCCCAGCGCGTCGGCGACGGTGAAGATATCCTTGTCCCCCCGGCCTGACAGATTGACGACGATGACCTTGTCCGCGTCCAGCGTCGGCGCGACCTGTTCGGCGGCGGCCACGGCATGGGCGGATTCGAGCGCGGGGATGATGCCTTCGAGGCGGGAGAGGGTCTGGAAGCTTTCCAGCGCCTCATCATCCTTGATCGGCAGATATTTCACCCGGCCGATCTCGTGCAGCCAGCTATGTTCCGGGCCGATGCCGGGATAGTCCAGGCCAGCGGAAATGCTGTGCGCTTCGGTGATCTGGCCATCCTCGTCCTGGAGCAGATAGGTGCGGTTGCCGTGCAATATGCCCGATGCGCCGCCAGCCAGCGACGCGGCATGCTTCTTGTCAAGGCCTTCGCCGGCCGCTTCCACGCCGATCATCGCGACTTCGGGATCGTCGAGGAAGGGATGGAACATGCCGATGGCGTTGGAACCGCCACCCACCGGGGCGATCAGCATGTCGGGCAGGCGACCTTCAGCCTCCATGATCTGCGAGCGGATTTCCTTGCCGATGATGGACTGGAAATCGCGCACCAGCTCGGGATAGGGGTGCGGGCCGGCGGCGGTGCCGATGATGTAGAAAGTGTCATGGACGTTCGACACCCAATAGCGCAGGGCGTCGTTCATCGAATCCTTGAGCGTCGAGGAGCCGGAATGGACCGGGATCACCTCTGCGCCGAGCAGCTTCATGCGGAAGACGTTCGGCTTCTGCCGCTCGACATCCTTGGCGCCCATGAAGATCTTGCATTCCATGCCGAACAGGGCGGCGACGGTCGCGGTGGCGACGCCATGCTGGCCCGCGCCGGTTTCGGCGATGACCTTCTTCTTGCCCATGCGGCGGGCGAGCAGCGCCTGGCCGATGCAATTGTTGATCTTGTGCGCGCCGGTGTGATTGAGTTCCTCGCGCTTGAGGTAGATCTTGGCACCCTTGCCCGGCTCGGCCTTGGCGCGCAGCGCTTCGGTCAGCCGCTCGGCATAATAAAGCGGGTTGGGGCGGCCGACATAGGAGCGCAGCAGCTCGGCATATTCGGCGTGAAATTCGGGATCGGCCTTGGCCGCCTTGTAGACCTTTTCCAGCTCCAGGATCAGTGGCATCAGCGTTTCGGCGACATAGCGGCCGCCAAAGGCGCCGAAATGGCCATTATCGTCCGGCTGAGTCCTCAGGCTATTGGGGAGGCTGTTGGGCAGGGTGATGGTGTCGGTCATGAATATCTTTCCGGGGACAAATGATGGGCGTTCGCTTGTGGTCAGGAAGCGATCAGCGCCATCGTCCTTCGATGCGCATGGCAGGGGCGTTCAGCGTCAACATGCCGACACCGCTTTGCAGAAGGCCATGATCTTGTCCACACTCTTGATGCCCGGTGCATCCTCGACGCCCGAAGAAACGTCGATCAGCGGCGTGTCGGTCAGGCGGCTCGCATCGCACACATTGTCGATGCCAAGGCCACCCGAAAGCCCCCAGGGTGCGGGCATGGCGACGCCGCGCAGCAAGGTCCAGTCGAAGCGCAGGCCCATGCCGCCGGGCAGCGCCGCGCCATCGGGTGTCTTCGCGTCGAACAGCAGCCGGTCGACCGTGCCGGCATAGGCCTGGGCCGCGTCGATATCGGCGCGGGTCTTGACCGAAATCGCCTTCCACACCGGCAGGCCGAAACGCTGGCGGATGGCGGCGACCCGCTCCGGGCTTTCCTTGCCATGGAGTTGCAGGGCGCTGAGTGCGCCGGTGCCGGTCAGGCGGGCAAGCTGTTCGTCATCGGCATCGACGACCACGGCGACGCGATCGACATGGGTCGGGACGGCCGCAGCGAGCGCGCGCATCTGGTCGGGTTCGACATGGCGCGGGCTTTTGGGGAAATGGACGAAGCCGACATGGCTCGCCCCCGCCTGCACGGCGGCACCCACCGTCTCCGGCGTCGACAGGCCGCAGATCTTGATCGCGATTCGGGACATGGGCGGGCCTTTAGACCGTAAGGGAAGGGAAGTCACATTCAGACAGGCTGGGTCAGGTCCATGTCGTGCAGCGCCAGCCACTGGTCGGCATGGTCGATGCAGGCCCGACCCAGGAAGCGATCCAGGACAGCGACGATCTCCGCATCGCTCATCGTCCGGGGATCGAGCGGCGGATGCCAGTGCAGCGCGAAATGCGGGCCGCTGGTGCGGACCAGATAGAAGGGCAGGAATTGCGCCCCGACCTTGCGCGCGAGGCGCAGCGCGATCGAGAGATTGCCCGATGGTTCGAGCGCGCGGCCGAAGGTTGGGAACCAGACCTGTCGGTCGCGTCGTTCGTCAGCCAGGATATAGAGGGTGGCCCGGTCCTTCTGGGTCAGATGCTTGAGCACGCCGCGTGCCGCGCCATCGCCGCCGATCGCCTCGCCCATATAGCTGGATCGCGCCTTCTTGAGCTGGGCGGCGATCCGGGGATCTTCGGGATCTTCATAGACGCCAAGGCCAGGTCGGTCGGTCGACCATTTGATATGGGCGGCGAGCAGATCCCAATTGCCGATATGGCAGGTGAAGGCGATCATCGGGCCGGGACCGTCCAGCACCGCCTGATAGGCTGGCTGGTCGATGACGGTCACATGGTCGGCATTCACCAGCCGGTCGATATTGGCGAGTTCCGCCAGCGTGCGGCCGACATTCACCCACCGCCGGGTCAGGATCGCTTCGCGTTCCGCCTGCGGCAGGTCGGGCCGCAGCAGCGCCAGATTGGCGCGGGCGCGGGCGTCGCGCAGCTTCATTCGGGGCCGGGCGACATGCGCCGACAGCCAGCCGCCCAGCCAGGAGGCGAGGCTGGCGGGAAGCAGACGGAGCAGGGTGAAGAGAAAGGGGTTGGAGAGCATGGTCCTGCCCGTCATACAGGAGCCGTTGAGGCGGTAAAGAGCCGCGAAGGGGGCTGGTGGTGACGATGATGCTGGCGCTGTGGCTGCTGCTCCAGGCGCTGAGCCTGATGGGCGTGGTCAATTATTGGCGTCATCTGCCGGCGGACCGGCAGGAGGAGGCGCCCGACGGCGCGGTCATGATCATGTCGGTGCGCGATGACTGGGAAGGTGGCAGCGAACTTGTCACCCGGTTGAAGGCGCAGAGTGCGTCGTTCCGACTGCTGCTCGCGACCTCCGGCGCCTGTGCAGCGGCGGAGGCGCTGGCTGCCGCCGAGCCGGATTGGGTGCAGATCGTGCGCGCCGGCGTGGCGCGCGACGAGGGGCAGAAGGTCCACAAGCTGCGGGCGGCGCTCAAGGCGCTGCGCGACGCGGATCGTTACCTGTTCTTCATCGATGCGGATATCGAGCCGCCGGCGCGGCTGGCCGGGCGGCTGCTGTTTCCGCTGGTGCGAGGCAAGGCGGATATCGTGACGGGCTATCGGCTGCTGCTGCCGGCCGGGCAGGGCATGCCGGCACTGGTCGGCGCGGTCGAACTGCAACTGGCGACGCTGCCGCGCGCGGCCAGTTCCACCATGCCCTGGGGCGGCGCGATGGCGATGACGCGGGCAGCGGCCGAGCGGATCGATATCGACGCGGCGCTGGCCGGGCGCCTGTCCGACGACATGGCGATCGGGCTGGCTGGCTGGCGCGCGAAGCTGCGGATGCGGCCGGTGCGCGACCTGCTGGTGGCAAGCCCGCTGGATGGGGGGCTTGGTGCGCTCTGGAGTTTTGGCGTGCGTCAATATCGCCATATCCTCACCAACAGCCCGCGCATGTGGGCGGTGGCGACCGGCGCGGTCGCGCTGCAATCGGGTTTCTGGCTCTGGGCGCTGGGCTGGGGCGGCTGGCCGGCGATCGCGATCGGCTATGGCGCGGCCTGGGGCCGAGCGACGGCGCGGCGGCGGATATTGGCGGCCGTGCTGGAGCCGGCGCAGGCGGCGCGGGCGCGACGATCGCTCTGGTGGGACATGGTGACGCCCTTTGCCGTCTGCTGGGCGCATCTGGCGGTGCAGCTACAGGCTGCCACATCCAATCGCATCCACTGGGGTGGCTGGACCTATCGCGTCGTGCGTGGCCGGGTGGTGGAGATGGGGCGGGGGTAGCTCCATTCCTCCCCGAGGCTGGCTCGGGAAGGAAGGGGAATGGATCAGAACCCGGCCGGGAACAGGTGGTTGCCGGCGTCGTCGAGGCGCAGGATCACCTTGCCGGCGACGGCGCTGATCGGCAGGTCGCCATAGAGATGGGGGAAGAGGGCGCCGCCGCGCGACACTTCCCATTTGATCGCCTCGCCAAAGGGGGCGAGGTCGATCATCAGCATCACCAGCCGATCCTGTCCCGCGAAATGCTTGGCCGCCGTTTCGGCCGCCTGATCGCGCGTGGACATGTGGATATAGCCGTCCTGCAGGTCGATCGGCGCGCCCTTGAACACGCCGTCGGCCTTGAACTGGTCATATTGCTCGGCGGTCAGGATCTTGTAGGCGAACAGCTCGCTCACGCTTCGCCACCCTCGCTGCCAGTTTCCGGGGCCGCTTCGGGCGCGCCCTCGACGGAGCCTTCTACCGCTGCCTCGGCATTGTCATCTTCGCCGTCCTCGATCCGGGCGGTGGACACGACATGCTCGTCCTTGGCGACGTTGAACAGGCGCACGCCGGCCGAGTTGCGGCCGATGACGCGCATCGACGACAGGCCCATGCGGATCAGCTTGGCCTGATCGGTCACGAGCATCAGATGATCCTCATGCGCGACCGGGAAGCTGCCGACGACCAGGCCGTTGCGGGCGATATTGTCGATATTGGTGATGCCCTGGCCACCGCGACCGGTGCGGCGATAATCATAGGCCGAACTGATCTTGCCATAGCCATTGGCGCAGACAGTCAGGATGAACTGTTCCGCCTGGGCAAAGGCGGCCATGCGTTCGGCGTTGTTGATCGCCGGGGTCGCTTCATTTTCCTTCCAGGGGGCGGCGCGCAGATAGTCGTCGCGTTCCTCGGTCGTCGCGTCGAAGCCCTTGAGGATCGAGAGCGAGATGACCTCGTCGCCGTCCTTGAGCGTCATGCCGCGCACGCCGGTCGAGGTGCGGCTCTGGAATTCGCGCACGTCGGTGGCGGCGAATCGGATCGCGCGGCCCTGGCGGGTGGCGAGCAGCACGTCATCCTCTTCGGTCAGCAGGGCGACGCCGATCAGGCGATCGTCGCTGCCTTCATCGAAGCGCATCGCGAGCTTGCCGTTGCTGGGCACATTGGCGAAGGCGTCCATGCTGTTGCGGCGCACGGTGCCGTTCGCGGTGGCGAACATGACGTGCAGTTCCTTCCAGCTTTCCTCGTCCTCGGGCAGAGGCAGCACGGTCTGGATGGTTTCGCCCGGTGCCAGCGGCAGCAGGTTGATCATCGGCCGGCCGCGGGTGGCGGGGCCGCCCTCGGGCAGGCGCCAGACCTTGAGGCGATAGACCTTGCCCGCGGTCGAGAAGAACAGCACCGGCGTGTGCGTCGAGGTGACGAACAGTTCAGTGACGGCATCCTCATCCTTGGTCGCCATGCCCGAACGGCCCTTGCCGCCACGGCCCTGGGCGCGGAAGCTCTCCAGCGGGGTACGCTTGATATAGCCCTGCACGGTGACGGTGACGACCATCTCCTCGCGCTCGATCAGATCCTCGTCATCGATGCCGTCGGCGGCAGGGGCGATGACCGACACGCGCGGCGTGGCAAATTCGCTCTCGATCGCCTCAAACTCTTCGCGCATCACGGCGTAGAGCTTCACCCGGTCACCCAGGATGGCGAGATATTCGGCGATGGCTTCGGCCAGTTCGGCCAGTTCCTTGCCGATTTCGTCACGGCCGAGCGCGGTCAGGCGATGCAGGCGCAGGTCGAGGATGGCGCGGACCTGCACGTCGCTGAGCTTGTAGCTCTCTCCGCTGACTTCGGTCTCGATCGCCTCGACCAGGGCGAGATAGGGCGCGATCTCGCCGATCGGCCATTCGCGCGCCAGCAGCGATTCGCGGGCAGCGGCCGGGCTGGCCGAACCGCGGATGATCTTCACCACCTCGTCGAGATTGGTGACCGCGACGACCAGGCCCAGCAAGATATGGGCGCGGTCGCGCGCCTTGTTCAGCTCGAACTTGGTGCGGCGGGTGATGACCTCTTCGCGGAACTTGACGAAGGCTTCGATGATGTCGCGCAGGCCGAGCAGTTCCGGGCGGCCGCCACGGATCGCCAGCATGTTGGCGGGAAAGCTCGACTGGGCCGGGGTGTTGCGCCACAGCTGGTTGAGGACGACGTCCGGGGTGGCGTCGCGCTTCAGGTCCATGACGATGCGCACGCCTTCGCGGCTCGATTCGTCACGAATGTCGCTGATGCCCTCGATCCGCTTGTCCTTGGCGGCTTCGGCGATCTTTTCGACCAGGCCGCTCTTGCCGACCTGATAGGGGATGGAGGTGAGGACGATCGAGCGGCGATCGCCGCGGCCTTCCTCCACCTCGTGCCGGGCGCGCATCAGGATCGAGCCGCGACCGGTATGATAGGCGTTGCGGGCGCCCGACTGGCCCAGGATCAGCGGCGCGGTCGGGAAATCGGGGCCGGGGACGATCTGGATCAGCTCGTCGGTCGAGATTGCCGGGTTCTCGATATAGGCAAGGCAGGCGCGCAGCACTTCGCCCAGATTATGCGGCGGAATGTTGGTCGCCATGCCGACGGCGATGCCGCCCGCGCCGTTGACCAGCAGGTTCGGGAAGCGGGCGGGCAGCACCTGCGGCTCGCTTTCCGACGCGTCATAGTTGGGCGTGAAATCGACGGTGTCCTTGTCGAGATCTTCCAGCAGCGCGGTCGCGACCTTGGCCAGGCGCGCTTCGGTGTAACGCATGGCGGCTGGCGGATCGGGATCCATCGAACCGAAGTTCCCCTGACCGTCGATCAGCGGCACGCGCATCGACCAGTCCTGGGTCATGCGGGCCAATGCGTCGTAGATCGAGCTGTCGCCATGGGGGTGATATTTACCCATGACTTCACCGACCAGACGGGCCGACTTGCGATAGGGGCGGTTGTAGACGAAGCCCGATTCCTGGGCCGAGAAGAGAATGCGGCGATGCACCGGCTTCAGGCCGTCGCGCACGTCCGGCAGGGCGCGGGAGACGATCACGGACATGGCATAGTCGAGATAGCTCGACTTCATCTCATCAACGATGCTGATGGGGCTGATGTCCGAAGGGTCGGCGAGGACGGTCTCGTCGGTCAAGGCGATTCTCTTTTTGGATGGGTGTGATGCGTTGTCCGACCACTAGCCGAGCGAAACAAATCTGTCACCCCTCGCGCGCGCCCGCGCGCCCGCATGTGCAGCCAAGGCGGTGATTGGCGGGCGCGAAGAAAAGCGGAACGAAGCGGCAGCATGACAGTTGCAAAATGCGCGGATATAGGCTTGTTCAAAGCCCGTTCACGCGCCGACCCCTAATCGGCGTTCAACCCGGATGTCGCCTGTGGTCCCCCTGTCAGGCGCGAAAAGGAGATGAGGATCATGCGTTTTGTTACCCCGCTGTCGCTCGCGCTGGCTCTGGCGCTGACCGGCGGCGCCGTTTCGGCTCCCGCCTCCGCCGCGAAGAAGGAAGAAAAGCCGGCCGGCCGCAAGCTGAACGTGTCGCCAGAAGTGCTCAAGTCGCTCCAGGCGGCCCAGAAGGCGTCCGATGCCCAGGATTTCGCCGGTGCCAAGACGGCGCTGACCGAGGCTGACGGCAAGGCGGCGTCGAACGACGACAAGTATCAGATCGGCGCGATCAAGCTGAACACCGGCATCCAGAGCAAGGATGATGCGCTGAAGATGGAAGGCCTCAACCAGATGCTCGACAGCGGCCTGACCCCGCCCGAGCAGACCGGCCAGTTCAACATGGTGGCGGCCGATGCGGCTCTCGCCCAGAAGAATTACGACGTCGCGATTTCGCGTGGCCAGGCGGCGCTGGCTGCCGGCTACAAGGCGGAACAGGTCAACCCGACCATCGCCCAGGCCTATTTCGGCAAGGCCGGCACCGGCAATGCCTCGGCCGAGCCGGCGCGTGGCTTCAACCAGCAGGGCCTCGCTGCGCTGAAGGCGGCGGCGGACGCGACCAAGGCGTCGGGCCAGCCCGTGCCGGCGCAATGGTATCAGATCGGCGTCAGCCGTGCGGCTGCCGCGCGCCTGCCGGAAGTCACCGATTGGGCCAAGTGGGTCTATGCCGCCAATCCGAGCGGTGAAAATCTGCGCACGCTGATCCGCCTGTTCCAGCAGGCGAACCCGAACATCACCAACCGCGAAAATCTGGACGTGCTGCGCCTGATGTCGGCGGCCAAGGGTCTGGTGGTCGCTGCCGACTTCACCGAACTGGCCGAAATGGCGTCGAAGACGGGTATCTATGGCGAGGTCAAGTCGACGATCGACGCCGGCCGCGCCAAGGGCGTGCTGAACGCCAGCCAGGCGGGCGACATCTATCAGGCCGCCGTGGGCCGCATTCCGGGCGACAAGTCGTCGCTGGGTGCCGCCGAAGCGGATGCCGGCAAGGCCGCCAATGGCAAGGTCGCGGCTGCGACCGGCGACGCCTATCTGGGCTATGGCGACTATGCCAAGGCGGCGGCGATGTTCGAACTGGCCAAGCAGAAGGGCGGCGTCGACGCCGACGAGATCAACACCCGCCTGGGCATTGCCAAGACCATGGGTGGCGACAATGCCGGCGCCAAGTCGGCGTTCGAGGCAGTCCAGGGCGGTGCGCGCAAGCAGATCGCCGATCTGTGGCTGACCTATCTGGGCACCAAGGCCTGAATCTAGTATAAGGCGCGCAGATCGTCGCTGGTTCGGCGGTCGGTGCGCCTTCATTTTTTTGAATGACCGGCCGGGGGCCGGGATATTGCAGTGGGGGAGGCCTGTCATGGCCAAGCGGAATCCTGTTTTTCTGACTATCGGACTGCCGGTCGTGCTGGCCGGCGCCATGCTGGCGACGCCGGCTGCGGCCAAGAAGAAGATCGTGGTGGCAGGGCCGCCGATCGAGATGTCCGACGCCTTTCGCGCCGATGTGCAGGCCGCCGAAACCGCGATCAAGGCGCGTGACGCGTCGACCGCCAATCTGCGCATCGCCGCGCTCAATCCGACCACCGACATGGAAGCTTATGCCGCGGCCGGCCTGCGCTTCGAGGTGGCGGTGCTGCGCCGGGACATCCAGGCCCAGCGGATCGCGCTGACCGACATGTTCAAGACCAGTTCGGTGCCCAAGGCGGACGCGCCGCGCCTGCGCTTCATCGCCGGCTATCTGTCCTATATGGTCGCGAACTATACCGATGCGGTGGCGCAGCTCGATTATGCCAAGACGCTGGGCTATTCGGGCATCGACGCCACCATGCTGCGCGCCGACATTGCGATGCGCAAGAACAAGTCCAAGGAAGCCCGCGCCTATGTGCAGGAGGCGCTGGCGCAGCAGAAGGCATCGGGCCAGCCGATCCCGGCCGCCTGGTATGACCGCGCTATCTCCATGGCCTATCAGGCCAATGACTGGGATGAGGTGAGCAGCCTCTATCGCGAGCGGCTGGAAGTCTATCCGTCGACCCCGGAATGGCGTTCGGCGCTGACCAACTATCTGGCCGGCCAGGAAAGCGACCCGCAGGTCCAGCTGGACCTCTATCGCCTGCAGGCCGCCAATGGCGCCATGGCGAGCGAGCGCGATTACCAGACCTATGCCCAGCTGGCCGAGAAGACCGGCAATTTTGCCGAAGCCAAGGCGATCATCGAGGCGGGCCGTTCGGCCGGCAAGCTGACGACCAGCCAGGCGACCACGGCACAGCTGCTGAAGGCGGTGACGCCCAAGGCGACCAAGGATATCGCCGCCATGCCCGCGCTGGCGAAGAAGGCCGCGGCGGCGAGCGATGGCAAGGCGGCGCTGAATGCGGCCGACGGCTATTTCTCGCTCGGTCAATATCCGCAGGCGGTGGAACAGTATCGGCTGGCGCTGAGCAAGGGCGGAGTCGATCAGGGCCATGCCAATGCGCGCCTGGGCATCGCGCTGGCCCGTTCGGGCGATCTGGCCGGTGGCAAGACCACGCTGGCCCAGGTGACCAGTGGCAACTGGAGCAATGTCGCCGGCTTCTGGTCGGTCTGGGTCGATCTGCAGAACCGCAAGTCGGCGCAGCAGGGCACGGCCCAGACGGCCAGCTGATCGCTGTGCGACATGACAGAAAAAGGGCCGGTCCCCCTGCGGGGCCGGCCCTTTTTCGTTGTGCCTGCGTGCCGGCTGTCGCGGGCTTGCCGGATCAGACCGGCAACGGGACGCCGGGCAGATTCTTCGACGTGCGGATCGTCAGCGACGTCTTGACGCTCACCACATTGGGCGCCGGCGTCAGCTTCGACGTCAGGAATTGCTGGAAGCTCTGCAGATCGCGCGCGACCACCTTCAGGATGAAGTCGATCTCGCCGTTCAGCATATGGCATTCGCGCACTTCGGGCAGGGCGTCGACATGGTCCTGGAACGCCTTGAGATCGGCCTCGGCCTGGCTCTTGAGGCTGACCATCGCGAACACGGTGATGGTGTAGCCCAGCATCGCCGGATCGACCACGGCATGATAGGCGGTGATGGCGCCGGCTTCCTCCAGCGCGCGGACGCGGCGCAGGCACGGCGGTGCCGTCAGCCCGACCTTCCGCGCCAGATCCACATTGGTCATCCTGCCATTGTCCTGCAATTCGCCCAGGATCTGCAGGTCGATGTCGTCGATATTGGGCCCCGCCATCAGATTGATTATTTCCTTACCTGTTACTGCGGGCGCATCATAATAATATTTCAGCGCAATGCAATTGTCCCACTATGCGACGCTCATATTGTGCGTCGAAATCACGCTTTCGCTTTGGGTAAGGACTGCTTATCGGTTAGGATGTAACGAACAGCGATGCGGGCATGCCGCCTGTTACCGCTTGAATATGGGGACTTTGGTTGCGCTTCAACGACATCATGCAAACCGTGCTGGCTGCTGACGATCGCAGCGGCGTGGGCGCGGTGACGCTGTGGCGGCAATGCGTCGACCTGCTGGCGCAGCATGATCGCTATGATCGTCCCCCCATGGACGCACCCGATCGCGAGGCTCTGCTCGGCCGATTGGCCCAGTTGCGGCCGCAACTGTCTGAAATGCAGCGAATCGCGACCGTCGTCGAACTGGGTGGCCGGCTGCGTTCGGCCAGCCTGATCCGCTTCTTTGCCGGTGACCGTCCGGCGATCGCCGGCGCGGCGATGGCACGCGCCCGCCTGTCCGATCCGCTGTGGGCTGCACTGCTGCCGCATCTCAGCCCCACGGCGCGCGGTGTGCTGCGCGGCCGTCGCGACATCGGCCCCGAAACGCGGCAGGGGCTCGAAGCGTTTGGCCCGACCGACCTGGTGCTGACCAGCGGCACGAGCGTCCGCGAAGCCGACATGCTGTTGACCGCGGACATGGCGCTCGCGGCCGAGCCCGTGGTCGAGCCGGAAGTTGCGCCGCAGCCGGTGGCCGAACCTGGCCCCGACCAGATCCGCAACCTGGTCGACCGCATCGCGCGCTTCACCAGCACCCGGCGCCCGCCCGAAGAGACGCCGCCGCAGGACATCATCGTCGCGCCGGTGACGCAGCCCGCGCTGCGCGCCGAACAGCCGCATTTCTTCGCGTTCGAGACGGATTCGACCGGCGTGCTGGTCTGGGTGGACCAGGGACCGCGTGCCGCGCTGGTCGGCCTGTCGCTCGGCGAAATCGCGCTGGAAGGGGCGAGCGGTCCCGATGGCCATGTCGCCGGCGCCTTCCAGCGCCGCAGCGGCTTCCAGAATGGCCGCTTCACCATCATCGGCGGGATGATGGCAGGCGAATGGCGCCTGTCGGCAACCCCCTTCTTCGATCCGCGGTCCGGCCGGTTCCAGGGCTATCGCGGCCAGGCACGGCGCCCCTATCTGCACGAAGTGGCGACGACGCCGTCGGGACCGGTGACGATCGCCGGCCTGTCGGCGGATTCGCTGCGCCAGCTGGTGCATGAACTGCGCACGCCGCTGAACGCGATCCTGGGCTTTGCCGAGATTATCGAACAGGAATTGTTCGGCCCGGCCGGCGTCGAATATCGCGAGATGGCCGGCAATATCGCGGTTGATGCGCGCCATTTGCTGGCGGCGTTTGACGATCTGGATCTGGCGGCGAAGGTGTCGCGCGGCGATGGTATCGGTGCGCCGCAGACGATCGATCCGGCATTGTTGGTGATGCAGGTCGCGGCCCGTTTCCGCGACCAGGATGGCCGGGCGGTGACGCCGATCGACATCGCCGTGTCGCAGGATCTGCCGCAGATCAGCATCGATCCGGTGCAGGGCGAGCGCATGGTGCAGCATCTGCTGCGCACGCTGATTTCGGTCGCGCCCGAGGGCGAGGCGGTAACGGGCGCCTGCTGGTTCCAGCCTGATGGCGCGTCGGGCAAGGTGGTGCTGGCGATTGATCGCCCGTCGACGCTGAGCGGCATGGACGAGGCGCATCTGCTCGATCCGGGCTATACGCCGGAGGGCGACTGGGCCGACGGACCGTTGCTGGGGCTGGGCTTCTCGCTGCGTCTGATCCGCAGCCTGGCGGCCGGTTGCGGCGGCAGCCTGGATGTCGGCCCGGACCGTTTCCTGCTGCGCATCCCGGTCGACGGGATGGAAGAGGATGTCGTTGGCAATGGCTGATTTTCGGGCTGGTCGGGCGCGGGCTTGACCGGAACGAAACCCTATCGCAACCATTGCGGGATAGGGAAGGGCGATGCAATCAGCTCATCATCATGACGGCAATCTGCTTCGGGCGCCGCTGCCCGAGGACATGATTGCGCTTCCTGCCGCGTTCGGCACCCGTTTCATGCTGTTCGTCGATACCGAGGAGGAGTTCGACTGGAACGCCCCCTTCCGCCGGGAAGGCCATGGGGTGACGGCGCTGGCCGGCATGGCGCGCGGTCAGGCCTATTTTGCGGCGGCCGGGGTGAAGCCCGTCTATGTGACCGACTATCCGGTGGTGGACAGCGATGCGGCCGCCGGGATGATGGGGGCGTGGGTGGCTGCGGGCGAGGCCGATGTCGGCGCGCATCTCCACCCCTGGGTCAATCCGCCCCATGTCGAGGATGTGAATGCCGCCAATTCCTATGTCGGTTCGCTGCCCGAGGCGGTGGAGGCAGCCAAGCTGGAGGCGCTGTGCCGGCGGATCGAGGATCGCTTCGGTCAGCGGCCGATCGCCTATCGGGCGGGGCGCTATGGCGTCGGCCCCAACAGTGCGCGGCTGCTGGAGGCGGCAGGCTTTCGCCTCGATACATCGGTGCGCAGCCGGTTCGATTACAGCCATCAGCATGGCCCCGATTTCCATGGCCTGCCGCAAAATCCCTATTGGGCGGGGCCGACCCGCAGCCTGGTCGAATTGCCCTTGTCGACGGCGATCACCGGCCTGTTGCGGGGCGGGGGCGAGGGGCTTTATCGCGCGACCCAGGCGATGGGGCCGCTGGCCGGTGCGCTGGCGCGGGCGCGGATGCTTTCGCGCGTGCCGCTGACGCCCGAAGGCATCACCGCAGCCGAAGCGACGGCGGCGATCGACGCGCTGATCGAGGAAGGCGTGCGCGTCCTTAATTTCAGTTTCCATTCGCCCACGCTGGAGCCGGGCCACACGCCCTATGTCCGTGACGAGTCCGATCGCACCGCCTTTTACGGCTGGTGGGATAGGGTGCTGAGCCATCTGGCGCGGCGCGGCGTGGCGGCGGTCAGCCTGGATCAGTTGCTGGATGCCATTCCGGCGCGCGGGAAGGCTTGCCAAGCCGCCTGATGCTCCTTATCGCCGCGTTCAAGGTGGGGCCTGTAGCTCAATGGTTAGAGCTGGCCGCTCATAACGGCTAGGTTGCGGGTTCGAGTCCTGCCGGGCCCACCATCGTCTCTAAGCTGTTGAAAGGCTTGGAAAACGTTGAAAGATAAGGACTTTTTGCGGACGTCTGTTACATCTGTAACAGTTATCGAAGTATCCAGTCCTATTTCGCTAATGGCGGCGCAGTTTCTTATTTTCGGCGGATTGTGCCCGATAAAAAGCGCGCCACCCTCGGTAAGCATGAAATCATGCTGTTCCTGTGGGCTAAGGATAAAGAGGAAGCCAAACGGCTCATCTCGAAGAAATCCTCAAATCCGACGCGCTGTTTGCCAGTGAAAGTCGAGCATGAACGGGGTGCTCTACAAGCAACGCAGCCGCATCGAGCGCATGCGCGGCCACCGCAAGATCAACTGCGCCACCGCCAGATACTGGCTCAAATTTGTCCAGGACGCCGGGCATCATGAGTCTATGCGCGACACCGAAGGTGATAAATCAGTCAGCGCAAACGCAAGGTAGGGCCGCGCACCCCGCCGCAATGCGGACCGGATTGCACCGCGCCATTACGCCTTCCGGCAGCGTCACCGAAAAGCTTCGGCGCAACGGATCGGGCGCACCGGGATAATAGTCCGTGCTGACCGCCTGGGCGCCGCTGGCCATGGCCGCCCGTGCCTTGCGATGATCGCCGGCGCGTGCCTCCACCGTATTGGCATCGGTCCGCGTGCGCACGATGACGCCCTGCTTCACCCATGCGCTGATCTTGGCACCATCGACCAGCGGATCCTGCACGATCTGGATCGCGGATTCGGGCTGATCGTCGGGATACCAGCCGAACATCGCCCGCCCCGCCAGCGAAGCATGGCCATCGCGATAGACGTTGGAGACCGCATCGCGCACGTCGAGCATGATGTAGATGCGGCCTCGCGCGGCATCCAGGCTGGGCCATCCATGGGTGCGCACCGCATCGCGCAGCGTCCTGGCCTTGCCGCGCACCTCATCGGGAGTGATGAGCCGCCTGCCCGGCAGGACGGATCGGATTTCGGCATCGAGCGCATCCAGCAGCCCCTTGTCGTCCAGTCCGATCGGATTGCTGATCCCCGGTCGGTTCGACGATGTGTCGGCCGCATTGATGGTGATCATGATCGGCAGGTGATCAGGGTGCGCGCGTGACCAGCGATCGACCTCGGCCAGGCATTGGATCAGCGCCGGGCAGGTGCTGAGATAGTCGACATCGGGAATGTGGAACGTCTTGAAGCCCGGCTTCAGCATCGCCTGACGGTCGAACCCGGTCTGTTCGCCGGCCTCCCGCGCCCATTGCTCGCCCTTGGGATCGGCATAGCGGCCGCCCTGCGGGTCGGCGAAGATGTCGAGTTCAAGCTGGCGAACGCCGGCATCCAGCTGCTGGGTGAGCGGCAGATGATAATAGTCCAGCCCATCGGCGAGCCGCGGCTCGATCGCTCTGATCCTGGCCATGACCGCCGCGGGTATCCGTGCCTTGAAGCTGTTATGCGATCCCACCACCTGGATATCGTTCATGGCCCGGGGGGCCGCCGCGCCGACCAGGGTCAGCGCGGCGGTGGCGAGAGCGATGGCAGGGGCGATGGCTGGTCCGATCCCGCGCATCAGAATTCGGTCCGGATGCCGAACAGGAAGGTGCGGCCATAATATTGGATCTCGTTGAACCGCTCCTTGATGCCATTGTAGGAATAGGCCCTGGCCCCGGCGAGGTTGATCGCCTCCAGGCTGACCAGCGTCTTGGGCAGCACCCGGATGGACAGGTTGCCGTCGAGCGATCCGAACGGCGCCACATAGGATTCGGTCTGGGTCGTGCTGCCATTGCCGGACAGATATTCGCCGCGCCATACATAGGACAGGCGTGCCGAAATCGGTCCCTTGTCGTAGAAGCCGACAAGATTGTAGCTGTCCTTCGACAGGCCGATCAACTGATCGACGATCGGCCGCGCACCGGCGGTATAGTTCGATTCCACTTCGGTATGGGTGTAGGACGCCTGGAACCCCAGGCCATCGAACGGGGCCGGCAGGAAATCGAAAACCTGGTTATAGGCCGCCTCGATGCCATAGACCTTGGCCGTACCGCCATTGACCTGGGTGCTCAGCAGCACCGTGCCACGCCCCGGAATCTCGGTGTTGACGTTCTGCGCGGTGATATAATCGTCCATCTTCTTGTAGAAGAGCGCGCCGGTCAGCGACGCATTGGGACGGAAATACCATTCCAGCGAACCGTCGAACTGCGTCGCCAGGAACGGCTTGAGGTCCGGGTTGCCGCCGCTCGCGGTCGGGGCATCGGTCGACACGCTGATCTGCGGCGCGGTCTGGGTCATGTTTGGGCGGGTCAGCACCCGGCTGGCCGCCAGGCGGCCGATCAGGCTGGGCGTCAGTTCGGCGCGCAGGTTGAAGCTGGGCAGCCAGTTGTTGAACGTCTTGGGGAAGCTTGCCGGGGTCGGCGTGGTGCCCAGCGTCAGCGTGCCGCTCGCCACCTGGTCGGTGTGGACATAGCGCAGGCCGACATTGCCGGTGATGCCCACGCTGCCCAGATCGAAGCCATAATCCGCGCGGACATAGCCACCAAGGATCTTTTCCGTGACGACATAGGAAGCGCGCATGTCGCCCGCCGTCAGCGGCGCGTTGGCGATCGCGTCGGTGAACAGCGTGTCATAGAAGGCGCTGGTGATGGGCGTTGCCCAGTTGCGCGGGAAATTGCCCGGAATGTTCGAGAAGGCATCATCGAAGGGCAGTGCTTCATAGCCGCCCGGCACGACCTGCGAGATTGGCGGGTTGCCGGTGATGTTCACGGTGAAGTCGCGGCGCCAATAGTCGCGCTTGCGCCAATGATATTCGCCACCGGCCTGGATCTTGGTGATGAAGCCGTTGAGGTCGCGGCCCACGTCAAGGCGGGCATAAGTGTCCCAGTCCTTGCTGTTCTTGGGGGCGATGTTGAACGGATAATAGATGTAATTGGCCGGATTGCTGACGTCGACCGGCGTGCTGAGCGTCGGCGCGACCTTGTACCCGCCCGACGCGTCATAGGTCAGCGGCGCGATGATCTGCATGCGGCTGCGCACCGTGCCTTCGGCATAGCTGGGGTGGAAGCTATGGGCATAGGACCAGTTGGCATTGGCCGAAACATGCCAGTCGCCCGGATTCCACACCTGCTTCAGGCCGACATTGATCAGGTCGTGGCGGTTGAGGCTATATTCGCGCGAGGCCATGAAGCGGACATTGTTGATCGTCGCCTTGGTGACCGTATTACCGTCCAGCGTCACCGACCCCGGCACCAGATAGGTGCCCGGATCGTCGGGATAGATGTCGAGACCGAACTCGTCATATTCGACGTCCAGCCGCGTCAGCGACACGTCCAGCGTCGTTTCCAGTTCGTCCGAAGGGCGCCACTGCGCCGAGATCAGGCCCGAAAGACGCTTGCGGTCTTCGGTTTCGATCGTGGGACGGGTGCGGGTCGGCGTGTAATAGCCGGCAGGCAGATATTCGGCGCCCGCAACCGGATTGGCGGGCTGCACGAATTTGTTCAGGTTCCAGCCGGTATTGTAGAAACGGTCGTTGCGCACCGACTTGGCCCAATATTGGGCGCCGACCAGGAAGCCGAACTGATCGTCCCTGGTCTTGAAGCTGGTCAGCACGGTGGCGTTCGGCCGCACCTTGTCGGTCATGCTGGTATAGGTGCCGCGCAGATTCACCGTGGTCTTGTTGCCCACGTCCAGCGGGTGGAAGGTCTTGACGTCGATATTGCCGCCCAGCGCGCCCTCGGTCATGTCGGCGGTCGGCGTCTTGACGACGTCGATCTGCGACACGAATTCGGCCGGCAGCATCTCGAAACGGAACTGGCGCCCGGCTGCACCGCCATTTTCGATGAGGTCGTTGATCGCGACGGTGCGACCGTTGACCAGCGTGCTCTGGAATTGCGGACCAAGGCCACGGACGCTGACATACAGGCCTTCGCCGCGCGGACGGGTGATCGCGACACCGGTGATAAGCTGCAACGCTTCGGCGACATTCTGGGTCGGGAACTTGCCGATGTCGGTGGATGCGATGGAATCGACGCCATAGGCGGCCTTGCGCTTCGTCTCGGTCGCGGCCGCCAGGCTGCGGGCATAGGTGCCGGTGACGACGATTGCGCCATCGTCCTGCCCATCGGCAGGTACAGCCTGATCGGCAGCCGGTGCAACGCTTTGCGCCTGGACCGGCGACGACAGGACCAGCGCAAAAATGGCGAGCGGAAGCGGCGCGCAAAGCATGCGCGATGAACGTGACATGTGGTGGTTCTCCCCAAGGCTCCAAGGCCGACGGGGCGCGGTTAGGCCGTTGTTATTGCAATATTGTGGCGCGTATATTTCATCTTGAATTTTCCGCCGCTCGATCGTTCCTGTCCTGGAATCCTGTCACGGAACGACCAGATGCTGCCGATCCACGCTCGTTTGCGCCTGCGATCAGTCGACCGTCGGCTATTGCACTGGTTGTGTGAAAGGTCGGATAAGATCCGATCCTATCGGTTCGTTGTGGGAAAACGGCGCGGTAATCGGGTTGTGCTCATTAGGCGGCGTGACAGCGCGTCGTGGATGGTGTCAGGCAGCCTCGATTTTCAGGGGCGCGCGCTCGGGTTCCAGGCTAGGGCTCGTGGTAGGCCTTCCCCATAGATAGCCTTGCGCTTCATCGCATCCTTCGGTGCGAAGGAGCCGAAGCTGATCCTCGGTTTCCAGTCCTTCGGCCAAAACTGGCACTTCAAGGCTATGTCCCAGCGCAAGGACCGCACGAATGATCGCCCGAGCCTGATGGCTGGTTTCCGAATCCAGCAGGAAGGAACGGTCGATCTTGATCTTATCGAAGGGGAAGGAGTTGAGCGTATCGAGCGACGAATAGCCTGTGCCGAAATCGTCCATCGCGATGGAAACGCCAATCGCCTTGATTTGACGCAGAATATGCAGGGCACGGGCCTTGTCACTGACAAGGGCGGTTTCGGTTATCTCCAGTTCCAATCGATGCGCCGGCAACCCGCTCTCCAGAAGTGCCGATGTGACAATCTGGATGAGATCGACATGCATGAGTTGTACCGGCGACAGGTTGACCGCCACACGCCAGGGTTCAGGCCAGTTGGCGGCATCACGGCACGCCTGGCGCAGAACCCATTCGCCAATGGCCAGAATTTCCCCGCTTTCCTCGGCAATCGGGATGAATTCCGCCGGAGAGATCCAGCCATCGCGTGGATGCTGCCAGCGCAATAGCGCCTCATATCCGACCACCGCCTCGGTGGAGACCAATTTCTGGACCTGATATGCCAAACTGAACTCGTCGCATGCGACAGCCTCGCGCAGATCATTGGCGAGCGTGCGGCGGGCGCGCGCGGCCTCGTCCATGCCCTGTTCGTAGAAGCAGACCTGACGACCAATAGTCGCTTTTGCCCGGTACATGGCAAGATCGGCATTGTTCACCAACGGCTCTCGGCGGGAGCCGTCCGTTGGGAAAATGGCGATGCCAAGGCTCGCGCCAGGATGGATGGAGAGGCCATCCATTTCGATCTTCTCGACCAGGCAGCGCTCCAGGCGGGAGATGAAATTGTCCAGCGCATCGTCATTTTCAAACGATTTGAACGCGGCAAACTCATCGCCGCCGAAGCGAGCGACGACCTCGCCTCGACCCAATAGGCCTAGCATGCGTCGAGCCAGTTCCTGCAGGACTGCATCGCCCGTTGAATGGCCATGCACATCGTTCACTTCCTTGAAGCGATCAAGGTCGATGCCGATCACGGCGATCTTTCCGCCATTTCGACTTGCCTGGCTGAGCGCGAGATCGAGACTATCATTATAGCTCGATCTGTTCGGCAGACCCGTCAGTTCGTCATGCAGTGCCATATGTTCGATGCGTTGCTCCGCCCGACGACGATCCGTGATATCGTCGAAGGTGGACACCCAGCCACCATCTGGCAGCGCATGATGGGCAATGGAAAAGGTCGAGCCATCCGCAAAATCAGCAATCAGAACGCCGCCATCCGGATTTTCGATACAGGCCCGGTGTCGGGCCAGAGTTTCTTCCAGTGCCTCTGCGGCGACCGCACCTCCGGTGCGCTTGGCTACCGCAATCCGAACAAGTTCCTCGAAAGCGGTTCCAGGCGGGCATTGCTCGTGAGAGACGTCGAACAGCGTGCTCACCCTGTCATTTGCCAATGTCAGGTGCCCATTTTGGTCGAAGAGGCAGAGGCCTTGATGCATGTTGGACAGGGCGACGTCGAGTTTTGACCGCGTCTCCTCCAACCGCAATTGATCTTCCCTCATTCGGGTCATATCGCGCGTGATCTTGGCGAAGCCACGGAAGAGTCCTGTTTCGTCAAAGACGGACTCGATCGTCACATGAGCCCAAAATCGGCTGCCGTCTTTGCGATAGCGCCAGCCTTCCGCATTGAATTTACCATCTTGCCGCGCTGTTTCTATGCCGCGTCTCGGCAGGCCCGCCGATCGATCCTCTTCGGAGTAGAAGGAGGACAGTTCCAACCCCATGGCTTCGGTGCTGCTATAGCCCTTCAGGCGCTGTGCGCCGGCATTCCATGAAGCGACGCGACCGTCCCGGTCCAGCATATAGATTGCGCAATCGCTGATGCCTTGGACAAGAACCTTGAACTCGCGCTCGCTAGCCCCGATGGCAGCATGCAGTCGTGCGCTCGACAGTGCCGCCATGATGCTGACGGTCAGGACGCCCAATGCAACAATGGCGACGGCCAAGCCCATTTGCGGAGTGGAAAGAAGAAGCCCTCCGGTTTCCTCAAGACGGTTGGGACGCAGGGATAGCGCAGCCATGCCGGCAAAATGGAGCGACAATATGCCTGTGACTATGGACGAGGCCGCTAGCGCCCCGGTCGCGTAACCGCGCCGGTCGAGGGCGAAATGAAAGGCTAGCGGTGCTGGAGCGGTTATGAGCAGGATGGATGCGATGACCATCGGTTGCGACCACCGGAAATCGGCATCGATCCTGATGGCGTAGATGCCCAGATAATGCATCGAGGCGATACCCAGTCCAACCACTAGACCCGCCAGAATGCGGGCCTTGAGGGCGGAGGATCGCAAGGCAATCATATGTGCCAGGGTGAGCGCGCTCACGACCGTCAGGAGCGACAATATTGTGGGAACGAGCGCATAGCCGAGTATTACGCCCGGGTCATATCCCATCATGGCGGTGAAGTGCGTCGACCATACCCCGAAGCCGCCAACGCCTCCCGACGCGATTGCCCAGCGTATATGATCGATATTTTTCGTATCCCGGGCGCGCCGCAGAAACAGGACAATCGCTATCGCGGATATGGCGCAAATTAGCCCTGCAGCCGCGACGAGGCGAAGATCGTGATCGTCTCGGATGCAGAAATAGATATCGAACATGAAGCTGGATCCCTTAACCACACCCCTCTGGCATGCGCGCCTTTAGTCGAAGTTAATGACCCGAAAAATTATGTATTTTGCAGATCCTGTCGCGTCACAAGTTCTTGATCGCATGCGGATATCTGGAAAAGACAGCGATGTTATTTTCCGCTGCGGGAAGGCGTGGGGGAATTCCGGTCATCTTTTAACGCCCCTTTACGGCCATTCAGTCACCGATTTTCCGGTCCAGGTCGCGGCCAACTCGCTATGCTGCTCTGGATGCCCGGCACTGGCCGCAAGGAGAATGGCTGCGTTCCGCCGATTGAGTGTCAGCCCCATGTCGTTTGAGAATAGCGGCAGACGAACCGTTCGCGCCCATAACAGGCGCATCGAACCGCAGGCTGTCCGATTTCGAAAGACAGGGGGGGGAGGCGGAGGGCGCATTCCGCAGTCGGGAATGCGCCCATCATCGAGGTTCAGTGGGCCGGATCGAACGCAATGGCTTCGAGTGCGGCCTTGACCTCCTGCGACAGATCCAGCTCCACTGCTGCCAAATTCTCGGTCAGATGCGCGACATTGGACGTGCCGGGGATCAGCAGCATGTTCGGTGCGCGCGCCAACAGCCATGCAAGCGCCAGCTGCATCGACGTAGCGCCTAGGCGATCCGCCAAATGGGCCAATGCCTGCGATTGGATGGGCGAAAAGCCTCCGAGCGGAAAAAATGGGACATAGGCGATGCCCTGGCTCGTCAAGCTGTCGATCAGCGCGTCATCCGCGCGGTGCGCCAGGTTATACTGGTTCTGGACGCACGCGATCGGGACGATGCGCTGGGCCTCCGCAACCTGGCTCTCTGTCACGTTGCTGAGGCCGATATGTCGAACCAGTCCTTTCTCGCGCAGCTGTGCAAGGGCGACGATCTGCGCCTCGATCGACCCTTCCGACGGCGCGTGGATGTCGCCCATAATGCGCATGTTGACCAGGTCGAGAGTGTCGCGGCCAAGGTTTCGCAGATTGTCTTCGACGCCCTGCTGCAATTCGGCGGCACTTTGTGCCGGCAGCCATGAGGCGTCCTTGCCGCGGATCGCGCCCACCTTGGTCACGATCAGGAGATCGTCGCTATAGGGATGAAGCGCATCGCGGATGATCTGGTTGGTCACATGAGGGCCGTAGAAATCGCTTGTGTCGATATGGTTCACGCCCGCCGCAACTGCCGCGCGCAGAACCGCGACGGCGGCATCGCGATCTTTGGGCGGGCCAAAGACGCCAGGCCCAGCCAGTTGCATCGCGCCATAGCCCATGCGGTTCACGAGATGATCGCCCAGCTTGAAGGTGCCGGCTTTGCGAAGATCCATCATGTCCTGTCTCCTCATTTGGAGACCGCGATATGGGCTTGTGGCCAGCGAACGATAAGTCGTAGTAATCAGAACAGGCTGTACGGATAATCGAACAATGGCGACGGAACTCGATGATCTTGCCACCTTCGTGGAAGTAGTGCGGGCAGGAGGCTTCCGAGATGCAGCCCGTATTTCGGGCACCTCGGCATCTGGGATGAGCGACGCGCTCAGGCGGCTGGAAGCCCGGCTAGGCGTTCGTCTCCTCCACCGCACGACGCGCAGCATGGCCCTGACCGAAGCGGGCGCGCGGCTATTCGAGCGGCTGTCGCCGGCCCTTTCGGAAATCCGCGACGCGCTCGATGTCGTCAACATCTTCCGTGACAGACCCGCTGGAACATTGCGCCTGAATGTTCCAGCTAATGTCGCCCGCACCGTGCTCCCATCGATCCTCCCATCATTCCTTCGGGTCTATCCCGATATTCGAGTGGAGGTGACGGTGGAGGATGGGTTTGTCGACATATTGAAATCCGGTGCGGATGCCGGGATCCGTTATGAGGAGCGGCTTGAACAGGACATGATCGCGATCCCCATCGGCCCAGCGACGCAGCGGTTGGTTACGGCTGGATCTTCAGCCTATTTCGATCATCATGGGCGCCCCTCGCACCCACAGCAACTGTTGGGCCATAATTGCCTGCGCGGCCGTTTTTCCGGCGGAGCCATGCCGGGATGGGAATTCGAGAGAGAGGGAGAAATTCTCGTTGTCGATCCGACCGGGCCGCTGGTGGTGCAGCCTGGTCTGGCGTGCGAATTGCTTATCGATGCTGCCGTGGCTGGCCTTGGAATTGTGCATCTGTTCGAGGATTGGCTCAAGCCGCATATCGAGAGCGGGGCGCTCCAATCCGTTCTCGACGACTGGTGCCAGACCTTCTCTGGTCCCCGGCTCTATTATTCCGGGCGCCGTTATTTGCCGGCGCCCTTGCGGGCTTTCGTGGACTTTGTTCGCTTGCAGCGATGGTAAATGGGGCCGCGTCAGAGCGGTTCCCGTGTTCGTACGCCGGCTGCGATTATCGACCAAAAACCTGCAGGCCCTCGTCCCTTGGAAAGCGGCAACCTGCCCAGAGAGGCGTGGACCTCGCATTCGCTTGCTGACTTTCCGGTGGCGATGGCAAGATTTCAGGCGCCACGAAAATAATCACCGTTGCGGAAAATTCCGGCCATCGCTTCGCACGGTGGTAGATTTAACTATCTTGAATATCTCTAATTTTCTCGGGTCTTTGCCTAGTGGATTGATTTTGACATGTGCATCCCCCGTCGGCGGGGATGGGTCTGCAAATGTCAAAATCGTAAAATCCGCGAGAATCAAAAATTCTAGCGGTCCGAAAAGATTCTGACATTCGAGCGCGACATCGCCGCAAACGGTATCGAATGTCGGAATCGGACCACTAGATGCGCCGGTACCGGAAATACCAGACCTCATGGCCCAGGCGCCGGGCCTTGGCCTCATAGCGGGTTTCGGGCCAGCCGCCCGGACGGGTCAGGAAATCCTTGGGATCGCTCGCCAGCCAGTCGAATTCGGGATGGCCGTTCATGACCATCAGCGCCCAGCGCAGATAGACCGGATGATCGGTGCCGAAGCGGAACTCGCCGCCGGGCTTGAGCTTCCTGGCGATCATCTCGACCGGGCCGGGGTTCATCATCCGGCGCTTGGCATGGCGGGCCTTGGGCCAGGGATCGGGATGGAGCAGATAGACGAAGCTGAGCGATCCGTCGGGGATGCGCGACAGTACATCGAGCGCGTCACCCATGTGCAGCCGGACGTTGCCGAGCGCGCCGTCGCGGATATGGCCGAGCGCCTGGACCACGCCGTTCAGGAACGGCTCGCAGCCGATGAAGCCGTGGTCGGGCAGCATGTCGGCGCGATAGGCCATATGCTCGCCGCCGCCGAAGCCGATCTCGAAATGGAGCGGGCGGTCATAGCCGAACAGGTCGGCAGCGGTGACGTCGCCTTCGGCCGGCACCGATACGGCGGGCAGCAGCGTGTCGACCAGTTCCTGCTGGCCCTTGCGAAGCTTGGGCCCGGACTGGCGGCCATAAAGGCGGTTGAGGGTGGTCGGGTCGCCCGATTTATGCGCGGTCATGGGGTGGGCCGATAGCGGGGGCGGGCCGAGGGAGCAAGCGGCGTGCGCCCTATCAGTTGGCGACGGCGTCCGGAGACAGGCTGATCTGGCTTTGCTTGCCATAGACGCTGGTGGTCGACAGCGGCTTTTCCGACTGGACGATCTCGATCGCCTGGGCTGGGGGTGGCGCGCTGGCGTAGCTGGGATATTGCAGCCATTGGTCAAGCTTGCGGACGGTGACCGTCCAGGGCGCGCTGCTTTCATCCTTGCCGCCGAGCAAGGCGGTCAGCGTGTCTCGGGCGATGACCAGCATGGTGCCCGAGTCGCCGAGCGGGATGGCATAGCTGCCCTCATTCGCCTCGCCCTGATAGATGGGGAGGCGGCCCTGTATCCGATCGGGGTGGACGCAATAGGCCGGTGCGGCCGGGGCTTCTCCATTCTTCGCCGTCTTTTCCCTGACGCTGCGGTCGATATTGCCCATCATCGCGCCGGCAATGACGGACGCGCTGTCCTTTGTCACCTTGTCCGCAGGCGCGCCGAAGACAAGCGGTTGGGCGCAGGGCTTGAGCGGAACGGCCGTCGCGAGTGGCGGGAGGGCACGGGGCCAGCCGAGCTGCGCGATCATTCGGTCCATCAGGGTGTCGAGCTGGGAAGCGTCATGGACCGGCGAAGTGACGCGCAGCTTTACCACCCATTCTCCCAGCGCGATGACGGCAACGCCGCTGCTGCGGCCGACCTGGCTGATGGCGAAGCTCTGGCGCAGGCCGGCTGGCACTGAACTGCCCGGAAGGGCAAAAGCCACAGGATCGCCCAGGGCTGCGGGGCGCCCGAACTTGTCATTGGTCGCGATCATGGTGGCCGCGACATCGAACCAGATGGCGGTGGCCGGCATGGCGGCATGATAGACATAGACATTCACATGGGTGCGACTGATCGGATCGTCATAGGCGATCGATGTATCGAGGAGCGCGCCGTTGCTCAGATCCTCGACCGCACTGCGAGCAAAACCGTCAATCTTCGACGGGAAGGCAATACCGGACGGCTTGTGCGTCCAGTTTTTGTCGGTCTTTACGGCGATGGGGCTCGGCTGGGCCTGCACGGACGGGGCAAGGGGCAGGGCTGTTGCCATCGCAAAGCCGCCAACTATCCGCATCCACATGAATATCTGCCCCCTCCCGCTATGCATGCAGGCAAGGTAGCGGGAAGGGGGCAGAGCACAAGGGCCATGGGATGCCGAACAGGGGAGAGCGGCAGGATGGCCCTTGAAGCTGGCTAGCCGTGGTGCGACCCGAAGGCTGGCCGGGAGGCAAGGCCCGACCGGTCTGTCCAGTTCGTCAGGTCACTTGCACTTGGCGAAGCGACCCTTGGCGTCCTTGCAGGGGCCCATTTTCGGGGCCGCCTTTGGCGGACATTTGACGAACTTGCCCTTCGCATCCTTGCAGGGAGCTGCCAGTGCAGGAGCGGCACTGCCAGCCAGAAAAGCAAGGCTGATGAAGGCGGTAGCAAGAGGACGGGTCATGGCATTGCCCTGGGTGGAGGGTGTCGGGCTCGACAGGGGTGCGAGCCCGACGCCCTCTCTATGCGCGGTTCCGCGGGCGCAGGCCAATGAACTTTTCGTCATGTTCCGGACAGGATGGCTTAGCCACGGTCGGTATCGGCCGCAGCATTGAACAGGTCGAGCATGGCACCCAGCCGGGCAGCCTCCTCCTGCGTCAGCCCTTCGTCCCGGTCGAACAGGGCGGCAAGCTTTTGCCCGCCGGCGCGGACCGCATCGGGATCGACGCGGGCGAGCAGTTCGGGAATGCCGGCAATCGCGCCATCGGGATCATGGCGCAGCAGCTTGGCCTGCTCGCGCACCAGCGCCCGGAACAGCGGCAGCGTCATGCCCGCGGGGAGCATGTCGATATGCAGCCGGCGTGCCTCCTCGAACCGGCGGGCGTCGGTCTGTTCGCGTGTGCGCAGCACATGGAAGATCGCCCGCAACTGCGCCTCCAGCAGGCCGCCTTCGTGCAGTTCGGCGCTGAGATGGGCCATTTCCTCGGCAACGAAGGTGCGATGTTCCGGCGTGTCGCCGGGGTGATGGCGGGGCGGGCGGCCATCCTGCGGGGCGACGCCCATGGCGGCCTGAACCAGCGGCGCGCCATAGATCGTATCGAAGCTGAGTGCCTGGAGCTTGTCGCGGGCATCCCGATAGGCGTCGAGCGCGCCGACCATCATGTTCGACACCATGGTCTGGCCGGCCAGGAAGCCATTGTCCGGGGCGACCGGGCGCCGATTGTCGCGCACGACACCGGCCCAGCCCTCGATCAGTTGCGCCATGGGATGGTCGCTCGACCAGCTGTAGGACAGGCGCATCGGGTGCCATTGCGCCAGCCATTCGGCCAGTTGCGGGCTGGCCATCGCCTGCATCATCGGCTGGGCGAAGCGGCGATACAGTTCCAGATTGGCTTCCGACGCACGCCGGGCGGCAACGAAGCGCCGTTCGCTGTCGAAATCCTGCTGCACTATTGCCTGGACATCGGCGATGCCGCGCCGCTGGATCGCGAGATATTGGCCGTCATCATCGACCGCGCCGGGCAGGGCACCGTCGGGATCCTGTTGCACCGTCGCCTGATAGAGGCCGGCGGGCAGCACGTCGATCAGGTCGATGGCGCTGACGAATTCGCGATGCTCCTTGCGCCCGACGCTGGCCGAGACGAAGATGCCGAGATGGCCGATACTGTCATGGGTGGCATAGATGATCGTCTGGTCATGGCTGACGATTTCGGCATCGTTGCGGTAGAGATCGGTGATCCAGCCCAGGGCCTGCGGTGGCGGGGTGATATTGTCGCCATGCGAGCAGAAGACCAGGATCGGCGAGCGGATGTTGCGCAGGTCGATGCGGATGCCGTCCGATGTCAGCAACTGGGCGGTGGCGAGCCGGTTGCCGATGAAGAGATTGTCGACGATATACTGCATCTCGACATCGTTGAGATAGACATAGCCACCCCAATATTTCTCGAAGCCGAGATAGCGGGGAGCTTCGGTATCGACCCGGGAATAGAGGGTATAATCCTTTTTCCAGAGCGTGTTGGCGGGATCGAGATTTTCGAAATTCTGCACCAGCCAGGCGCCGTCGAAGCGGCCGGCGCCCATGTCGCCGGTCATCGCCGTCGCCCAACTGCCGCCCATCAGGCCGCCGCCATAGCGCATGACATTGTCGCCCGCCCAATAGGAGAGCGGGGCGCCGGCGATGATGATCGGGCCGAACAGGTCGGGCCAGACCGCAGCGGTCATCAATATCTGCCAGCCGGCCTGGCAATTGCCGATCACCACCGGCTTGCCATCGGCGGAGGGGTGGAGTTCGCCGACATGGGCGACGAAGGCGGCCTCCGCCCGCATCACATCCTCCACCGTCTGCCCCGCGACCGGATTGGGAGTGAAGCCGATGAAATAACAGGGATGGCCTTCGCGCAGGGCGGCGCCAATCTCGCTGTCGGGCTTGAAGCCGCCAATGCCGGGGCCATGGCCGGCGCGCGGATCGACGACGATGACCGGGCGCTTGGCGGGGTCGACCGGCAGGCCCTCCGGCGGGGTGATGCGGACCAGACCATAATTGACCGGCCGGGGTAGATCGGCGCCGGACAGGATGATCTCGCCATCGAAATTCAGCACATGGGGCACGCGTTCGGCCAGATGCGCCTTATACTGGTCGCCGCGCTGGCGCTTGACGTCGGCGAACAGGACGGCGCGTTGCAGCGCGTCGACGCCATAGTCGAATGCCTGACCGAACCAGTCGAGCGGCGGCCAAAGCGGGATGGAAGCGGTGGATGTTGTGGGTTCGCTGGTCGTCCTGGGCATGGCTGGCCTTCCGAAACGCGTTCAGACGTCGCGGCGGACCCCCATTCCTGACCGCACTGCATCATAACCCCGAGTCATGACAATGCGATGGAAAATCGCCTTATTTCGACAGGCCGGTAACAACTTGTGACGGACATGCGAAAAGGGCGCGGAAAGCATAGCTATCCGCGCCCCTTGCTATTGGTCGTCAGACCGCAGGCCTCAGGCGAGCTTCGCCTTGAGCGCGTCAACCAGATCGGTCTTTTCCCAGGGGAAATAGTCGCCGTCGGGCGTGCGGCCGAAATGGCCATAGGCGGCGGTCTTCTGGTAGATCGGCTTGTTGAGGCCGAGATGGGTGCGGATGCCCTTGGGCGTCAGGCGCACCAGGGTCGGCAGCACGGCTTCGATCGCCGAGGCTTCGACGGTGCCAGTGCCGTGCAGGTCGACATAGAGCGAGAGCGGTTCGGCAACGCCGATGGCGTAGCTGAGCTGGATCGTGCAGCGACGAGCGAGGCCGGCGGCAACGATGTTCTTCGCGAGGTAGCGGGTGATGTAGGCCGCCGAACGGTCGACCTTGGTCGGATCCTTGCCGCTGAACGCGCCGCCGCCATGGGGCGAAGCGCCGCCATAGGTGTCGACGATGATCTTGCGGCCGGTGAGGCCGGCGTCGCCGTCAGGGCCGCCGATTTCGAACAGGCCGGTCGGATTGACGTAGATGGCTTCGTCGCCGGGCAGCCAGCCTTCGGGCAGCACATCGGCCATCACGCCCTTGACGTAAGCGCGCAGCTCGGCGCGGCTGTCGTCATTGTCCATGCCGGCGGCATGCTGGGTCGACACGACCAGCGCGGTCGCGCGGACCGGCTTTTCGTCGATATATTCAAGCGTCACCTGGCTCTTGGCATCGGGTTCCAGGAAGGGAACGACCTTGCCATGACGGTCGGCCGCCATGCGTTCCAGGATCTTGTGCGAATAATAGAGGGTGGCGGGCATGAGGTCGGGGGTTTCATCCGACGCATAGCCGAACATGATGCCCTGGTCGCCGGCGCCTTCGTCCTTGTTGCCGCTTTCATCGACGCCCTGCGCGATGTGAGCCGACTGGCCGTGCAGATTGTTTTCGAAGCGGAAGGTCTCCCAGTGGAAGCCGTCCTGCTCATAACCGATGCGCTTCACGGTGGCGCGGACGGTCGCTTCGATTTCTTCCTTGGCGCCCGGTGCCCATTCGCCATTTTCATAGACGCCCTTGCAGCGGATTTCGCCGGCCAGGACGACGAGCTGGGTCGTGGTCAGGGTTTCGCACGCGATGCGCGCTTCGGGATCCTTGGACAGGAACAGGTCAACGATCGAGTCGGAAATCTGGTCCGCGACCTTGTCGGGGTGGCCTTCGGAAACGGATTCCGAGGTGAAGAGGAATTGGTTACGCATGAGACTCCCGTAAGGTGCTTGCGGACGAATGAACATAAAGAAAACTTTATGTGGCTATTAGCTTTTGCCTCTGCGCAAGGCAAGGGCCGTCCCGAGCAGGATCAGGAGGAAGGCGAAGGGCGCCCAGCTGCCCAGCCGCGCGAACAGGGTGGCAGGCAGCGGCGGCGGCAGGCGGCTGTCGAGATAGCCGGCGCGATGGCTGGACAGTGAATGCAGCACATGGCCGCGCGCATCGACGATGGCGGACACGCCGGTGGGCGTGGCGCGGATGATCGGCAGCCCTTCCTCCAGCGCGCGCAGACGGGCCTGGGCCAGATGCTGGACCGGCCCCCAGCTGCCGAACCAGGCATCGTTGGACGGGTTGAACAGGAAGTCCGGGCGATGGGCGCGGTCGACCACCTGGCCTGAAAAGATGATCTCGTAACAGATCTGCACGCCCATCTTGAGCGCGGGACGGCCAAGGGTGGCGGGCAGGGTCAGGCTCTGCGGGCCTGGGCCTGGCCAGAAATCGACGTCGCCCGGCACCAGCCGCGACAGGCCGATCGGCTGGAGGATGCTGCGCATCGGCAGATATTCGCCATAAGGGACGAGGTGCGCCTTGTCATAGCGGGCGGCAAGCTGGGCATCGGGCGTGACGACGAACAGGCTGTTGTTGGCGCCGGCCAGTTCGGTCGTGCCATAAGGCCCCTTGTCCTTGAAATAGACCTTGGTCGCGCCGGTCATCAGCAGGTCGCCCGGCCCCATCAGGTCCGCCAGGCGCCAGCGCCATTCGGGTTCCATGTCGAGATAGGCGGGGATCGCCGCTTCGGGCCAGAAGATCAGGCGCGGGGCGGGGCGGGGCTTGCCCGACAGGGTCGCTAGGGTGCGGAAATGCGCCTGTTCCAGCTCGGCCGAATATTTCTCGTCCTGGCCGATATTGGGCTGGACCACGCGGATCAGTGGGGCGCCGGCTGGCGTCGTCGGCGCGGGCGAGAACTGGCCCCAGAGCGCGAGAGCGACGAGCGGCACGGCGATGGCGGCGGCGGGGCGATATTGGCGGCGCGCGGCGAGCAGGCAGGCGCCGGCGGCAAGCAGCACCAGCGCGCCCAGGCCATAGGTGCCGATCAAGGTCGCGGCGATCGCGGCGCCGGTCGGCAGCAGGGTGACACCCAGCGGGTTCCAGGCAAAGCCGGTGAAGACGGTGGCGCGCGCATATTCGCTGGCGATCCAGCAGCCGGCGAACAGCAGCAGGAAGGCCGGGCCGGTGAAGGCGAAGCGGCGCCCGGCCCACCAGGCGCCCAAGGTCGCGAGACCGGGATAGACGGCGAGATAGAGCGAGAGCAGGACCACCGCGCCATAGCCGAACCAGTGCGGCATTGCGTCCTGATAGGTGAAGGCGTGGGCGATCCAGTTAAGGCCCAGGGTGAAGTGGCCGACCCCGAACAGCCAGCCGCGCAGGAAAGCTGCGCGGCGATCGGGCGCGCGCTCGATCAGCAGGATCAGCAGCGCGAAGCAGGCGATGGTGACCGGCCAGAGTTTCAGCGGCTCGAAACCGGTCGCCGAGACGAAACCGGCGAGCAGGGCAGCAAGCCGGGGATGGCGCGCGAGCAGGGCGTTCATTTGCGGCGGATCAGGAGATGGTGGCCATGGTGGCATTGGAGCAGCGATCGCTCTTCTGCCCGCCGCCCGACAGCATCGATGCCGCGACGAAACCGCCGACCACCAGCACCAGGAACAGCGCCGACAGCGGTGCTAGATATTTCTCGATGAACGCCTTGATCGGGCGGCCGAATTTCCAGAACAGGAAGCCGACGATCATGAACTGGAAGGCGCGGGACAGGATGCTGGCCCACAGGAAGGTGAAGAGCGACAGGCCGATGAAGCCGGCGGTGATGGTGATCAGCTTGAACGGGATCGGGGTCGCGCCCTTGATCAGGATGATCTCCGCGCCATAGTCGCGCAGGTAACATGCCGCGACCGGGAATTTCGCCGACAGGCCAAGGAGATGCAGGATCTGTGCGCCGACCGCCTGATAGAGGAAGTGGCCGATGCCATAGCCGAGCAGGCCGCCCAGCACCGATGCGATGGTGCAGATGAGGCCATAGCGGATCGCCTTTTCCGGCCGCGCCAGGCACATCAGACCCAGCAGCGGATGCGGCGGGATCGGAAAGAAGCTGGATTCCATGAAACTGAAGGCAAAAAGCCAACGTTCGGCGTGCGGGTGAGCGGCCTTGGCCAGCATCCACTGATAGAGCTTGGTGAGCATCGCGAGCGGGCCTAGCTGAGTTGAACGGGTGCCGCCAGCGCTTTTGCCAGGACGACCATTTCCAGCGGCGGATCGAGCGGGATGGGGAAGGGGCGCTTCTCGTCGGTCAGCATATAGCCACGCCGCTGATAATAGGCGATCAGCTCGGGCCGCCGGTCGATCACTGTCATCTCGATCATGGTCGCGCCGAAATCGCGGGCGGCCTGATCCTCCGCGGCGGCGATCATGCGGCGGCCAAGCCCGGCGGCCTGAAGCGGGGGATCGATGCAGAGCAGGCCGAGATAGGCGACATCTTCCTCGCGCTTCGTGATCTGGACGCAGCCGATCGGCATGCCCTTGTCGTCGATTGCGACCAGCAGCCGGTCGGTCGGGCTGGCGAGAATGGCCTGCAATTCCTCGATATCGGTGCGGGCTCCGGTCAGCAGGTCGGACTCGAATGTCCAGCCGGCCCGCGCCTCGTCGCCGCGATAGGCGCGCTCGATCACGCGGTGGAGCAGGGGCAGGTCGGCGGGGGCGGCAAGGCAGATATCCATGGCCCCGCCTTTAGCGGGGCGGCGATGGCTGCAAAAGCCCTGAAGAATGGATGTGGCGATGCTTGATCGGGACGCGCAGGCCGCGATAGGATCGGCGTCAAAGAGGAGAGTGACATGCAGGACATGGGCGAGGGCAGTTGCCCCTTCAGCTTCAACATGGACCCGGCCAGCTTCAAGGTCGGCGATTCGGTCAGCTATCGCGTCACCGGCAGTCTGGAGGGCTTTCCCTTTGCCGGGGTGCTGCTGGAAGTGCATGACGACCATGTCGTGCTGACCTCCGATGTCGACGACAAGGCCAGCCGGATGCGCGCCACGCGTGAGAGCCGGCCGGTGGTGCGCGAAGAGGATGTCTGCTGACGGATAGGGCGTCGGGCGGCCAATCCCACCATATTACCGATTTGTCAGCCGCCACGGCGTTGACTGTGCGGTGCCGTCTGGGCATGACGCGCAACGCATAGAGACCGGTCGGCACGCTTGATAATTTCGCATATTCCCTGGGACAAGTTGCGGCAGCGGGCCGGCGGCCTGGCATTCGCGCTGGTGCTGAACGCGATCCTGCTGCTGGCGCTGCTGACGATGGCGCCGCATATCGACCCCAAGAAGGTCGAGGATCGCAATCCGGTGAGCTTCGATATCGAGCCGGCCAAGCAGGCGAACAAGGAAAAGTCCAAGGCGCAGAAGGCGGAAAAGCGCGAGCGGGATACCGCCGCGCCCAAGCAGAAGAGCGAGCCGGTGGTGACGCCGCCCCGGCCGGTCGAGACGCCGACGGTACAGCCGCCATCGCCTTTCCCCTTCATCACTCTCGACAGCCGCCAGATGGCCGCGGCGGACATCGGCAAGATGGAAAAGAAGACGGCGGGCGTCGGCGACAGCGGCACCGGCAATGCCAAGGCGATCGTGGGGCCGGGCGAGGGGCCGGGCGGTGTGCAATTGTTCGAGGCGGAATGGTATCGCCGGCCGACCCATGCCGAGTTGTCGAGCTATCTGCCCGCCAATGCGCCGGCGCAGGGCTATGGCCTGGTGGCGTGCAAGACGATCGACCATTATCATGTCGAAAATTGCCAGATGATCAGCGAATATCCGACCGGATCGGGCTTTGGCCGCGCCGTGCGCCTGGCCGCCTGGCAATTCCTGGTGCGGCCGCCCCGCGTCGATGGCAAGCCCCAGGTCGGCGCCTGGGTCCGCATCCGCATCGATTATACCCGAACGGTTATCGGTGGCAGCGCTGGCGCGGATGATGACGGACGCTGAGGCGCGGTAGGTCGGGTAGCGACCAGAAATATCCATAAATCGGACAGCGGCCGCTCTCAGATAGCCGACATAGTGTGACTGGAGTAAGCTGCCATCATGGATGCCCCCACCGATTCCGAACGTGAAGAACTCGAACTCATGGTGAGTGATGTTCTCTACGAAGTCGCTGATTTCGCTTGGGTCGATTTAGCGGATCGCATTCCGGTTGGAAGGACCGACGTCAGGCCGGAAGCTGAAGGCCGTTATATGGCCGTAACATGGGAAGCCGATTGGAAGCGGCAGCGAGGTGGCCCGATCTTTATTAAGGTCCAAGGTTTTCTCGATCGGGATCATAAAACGCCTATCTGGTGGTCTGGCGAGACCATCCGCAAGCGCAGTCTGCTTGATCGGTTACTAAATCGGAACAGCCGCTGACGACCAGAAGCAGACGTTTCCAACTCCTCCCCAAGCTTGTCTTGGGGAGGTGGCAGGCGCGTAGCGCCTGACGGAGGGGAAGGTGCCTATTAACGCTGCGCTATTGGGCCTGTGCCCCTCCACCATTTGCTGCGCAAATGGTCCCCCTCCCCGGTCCGGGGAGGAATGCCTTGTTTCCACCCATCGCCCCAGGGGCAGGACAATCGGTCCGGCTTGATCCCCTTCCGGTCGCGGCCTACACCCGCGGCATGACTATTGCCTCCTATCCGGCGCTGCGCATGCGCCGCACCCGTGCCACCGCCTGGAGCCGGGCGATGCATGCCGAAAACCGCCTGTCGCCCAGCGATTTCATCTGGCCCCTTTTCGTGACCGAAGGGGACGGCGTCGAGGAGCCAATCGCGGCGCTGCCCGGCGTGTCGCGCTGGTCGGTCGACCTGATGGGGGCGCGGGCCAAGGAAGCGCGCGACGCCGGCATTCCCTGTCTGGCGCTGTTCCCCAATACCCAGGCCGACCGCCGCAGCGACGATGGCGCCGAGGCGCTGAACCCGGATAACCTGATGTGTCGGGCGATCCGCGCGATCAAGGATGCGGTGCCCGATATCGGCGTGCTGACGGACGTGGCGCTCGATCCCTATACCGCCCATGGCCAGGACGGGCTGCTCGACGAGACCGGCTATGTGATCAATGACGCGACGATCGACATGTTGATCGGCCAGTCGCTCAACCAGGCGGCGGCAGGCGCCGACATCATCGCGCCCAGCGACATGATGGACGGCCGGATCGGCGCGATCCGCGAGGCGCTGGAGGAAACCGGCCATGCCAATGTCCAGATCATGGCCTATGCCGCCAAATATGCCAGTGCCTTCTATGGTCCGTTCCGCGACGCGGTGGGGTCGCGCGGGCTGCTGAAGGGCGACAAGAAAAATTATCAGATGGACCCGGCCAATGGCGAGGAAGCGCTGCGCGAGGTCGCGCTCGACCTGGCCGAGGGCGCGGACAGCGTGATGGTGAAGCCGGGGCTGCCTTATCTGGATATCGTCGCGCGGGTGCGCGATCGTTTCTCCGTCCCGGTCTTCGCCTATCAGGTGTCGGGCGAATATGCGATGATCGAACATGGCGCCGCCGCCGGCTCGGGGGACCGCGATGCGCTGATCCTGGAAACGCTGATGGCGTTCAAGCGGGCCGGCTGTTCGGGCGTGCTGACCTATCATGCGCTGCATGCAGCGCGACTGCTGAACGGTTGAGGCGCAGATGATTGATCATCCCGATGTTTCGATCATCCCGCTGAACGGCAAGACGCCGCTGATCCACCCCAGCGCCTTCATCGCGCCGGGATGCCGGATCATCGGCGATGTCGAGATCGGCGCGGATGCCAGCATCTGGTATAATTGCGTGATCCGGGGCGATGTGAACCATATCCGCATCGGCGCGCGCACCAATATCCAGGACGGCACGGTTGTCCATTGCGATAGCCCCGGCGACGGCCGTCCGGGCTATCCGGCGGAGGGCTATCCCACCATCATCGGCGAGGATGTGCTGATCGGCCATATGGCGATGGTCCATGGCTGCGTGCTGGAGGACCGCGCGTTCGTGGGGCTGGGCGCGATCGTGATGAGCGGCTGCACGGTGGAGAGCGACGCGATGCTGGCGGCCGGCGCGCTGCTGTCGCCCGGCAAGACGGTGCTGCATCGGCAGCTCTGGGCCGGGCGTCCGGCCAAATATATGCGCGACCTGACCGACGAGGCGATCATCACCATGCGCGAGGGCGTCGACCATTATGTCCATAATGGCAAGGCGCATAAGGGCGCGGTGCGCCAGATGGGCTGAAAACCGGCGCATTTCCGGTTTCTGGCGATCCGTCGTCGTCAACCAATTGTCCGACATTATTTTGCGAAAATTGCGTGAATTAGCAATTAATCAAGTTTTTGCGCGGAATGGCAGTCCCGACATTTCATTCGGGATTATCCATGAAATTCCGCAATTTATTTCTGAGGCATGACGGTAGTGTCAGTGTCGTCGCTGCCCTGTCGCTGATCGGCGTCATCGGCATGGCGGGTCTCGCTGTCGATCTCAATCGCGGCTATGAGCGGCGGATCGCGACCCAGCGCGTGGCGGACATGGCGGCGCTGGCCGCAGCCGTCGCCTATAAGGCAGACGGATCGCAGGCGATATTGCGCCCCACCGCGGTCGATCTGGTCACCGCCCATGGCATCACCGATGCGACGATCGACGTGGCGCTGCTGGCCGACACGCCAGAAGCCGGGGCCAAGGCGGTGCGTGTCGAACTGACGACGCCGCTGCCGCTCAGCCTCAGTCGCATATTGGGCGCTGCGGCGACCATGCCGGTGAAGGTCAGCGCGATGGCGCGCCTGGCCAGCAGCGCGTCGGCTACGCCCTGCATCCTGGGCCTCGCCTCGTCGGGCAGTGCGGTCGAGACGCAGGGCGGCGCGACGATCAACGCGACCGACTGTTCGGTGGTCGGCGCCGGATCAGTCAACAATGGCGGGTCGGGCATCACGGCCAAGGAAATCGTCTCGGGCGCGGCCGACATCATCAACAATTATGGCACCTTGTCGGCCGATCTGCTCCGCTATGCCGGCAGCTTTTCCAATCCCAGCTGGAACGGCAATGTCCCGGCGGCTGACAAGCGGATCAACCAGTCGACCGCGATCAGCGACCCGCTCGCCAATTCGATGGATCTCGCTACCGCGCGGCAATTGCTCGGCACCTTCCGCACGCCGCGGACCATCGCCAATCCGGTGACACCGGCCTGCGCCGACATATGGACTTTCGGCAATTCGCCCTCGGCCGGTGCTGCCCCCTTCCGTCAGGGCAACAGCGCCAAATTCACCGTGCCGGCCGGCAATTACTGCCTGTCGCGGATCACGATCGACGGTGGCATCACTGTCACCTTCCAGGCCGGCTCCACCATCACCGTCGCCAATGGCGTGTCGATCGGTGGCGGTTCGACTGTCAATTTCGGTGACAATGTCTGGCGGATCAATGGCGGCTTCAACAGTGGATCGAGCGGCGTCACCTTCGGCAATGGCGAAGTGTCGATCGGCGCCGGCACGGTCAGCTTTGCGGGCACCAACCGGATCGGCACCGGCCCTGTCTCGATCGCTGCCAACATCACGCTGTCGGGCGGCACGTCCCTGGCGGTGGGTGCGGGCAGTCATGGCTTCAAGGGGATCAGCGTCGGCGGCGGCAGCTGGATGACGCTGGGCGATGGCGATCTGGACGTCGCCGGCCAGATCAGGATCGATGGGGATTCCACCCTGATCGCGGGCACCGGCAACTACACGCTGGCCAATGCCGGCGGCGACGCCATCACGCTGAGCGGCAGCGGCCGCTTCTTCATGGGGGATGGGCTGTTCAGCGCCAATGGCAATATAACGACCGCCGGCGGCAGCCGCCTGGTCTTCGGCAAGACCGCCAATCACCTGATCAACGGCAATCTGTCGATCGCCGGATCAGTGCTGTTCGGCGCCGGGCGCTACACGGTGAGCGGCGGCCTGACCAACGGTACCGGCGGCACGACCTGGCCCTATACCTCGCCGATCACCAACCAGAGCTGGGGCCAGACGCTGGAGGGCGTGTCGGTGTCCGGCTATGACATGGCCGGCGTCAATGTAAGTTTCATCCTGGGCGGGACGATCAACCTGGCCGGTGGCGCCAAGACCAAGCTGATCGCCCCTACCAGCACCGTCGAAGGGGCCGCCATCGCCGACATATTGGTCGACAGCCTGACATCGCAGGCGACCAACTGGGGCGCAGGATCGCAGAATATCTTTTCCGGGGTCGTCCATCTGCCCAATTCGGCCGTGACCATGTCGGGCGGCAACAACAGCCTGTCGGCGGGCCAATGCTTCACCCTGATCGCCTATCGCGTGACGGCAAGCGGCGGCGCCAATGCCGGCACCGCCTGCAAGTCGATCAGCGATCTGGTCGGCGGTAGCGGCGCAGATGTGGAGTTGGTGGCATGATCGGCGGCTTGCGGAAACTGCGCCGTTCGGAACGGGGCGTGGCGACCGTCGAGTTCGCGCTGTGGCTGACCCTGTTCTTCACGATCAGCCTGGTCGCGATCGACATCGCCCAGTTCACCATCCAGCGCGGGCGACTGGCCGAGGCGGTGAGCGGCGCATCGCTGTCGGCCTTCAAGACGCGCGATGCAGTGCAGTTCCAGTCCATTCCCGCCTATGTACAGGCAATGGCAGCGGCGCCGGGCCAAAGCCCGATCAACGTCACCGTCGGCTGCAATGGCGGGACCGGCAATTGCACGAACAGTTCCCGCGTCTGCGCCTGCCTCAGCCAGACGGGCAGCTTCATTCCGACCAACAGTTGCGGCCAGAGCTGTGGCAGCGGCGCGAGCGCGAACAGCCGGTCGGGCTATTATCTCGACATCGTCGCGAGCTACAAGTTCAACCCGCAATTCGTCCCGGCCTCGCTCGCGGAAAAGGCGGTCATCACCCAGAAGACGACGGTGCGCCTGCAATGACCCGATGGCTGAACCCTATCCGATCGAACCAGACGGGCGCGGTCGCGATCGAATTTGCGCTGCTGGCGCCGGTCTTCTTCGCCTGCCTGTTCGGCGTGATCGAACTGGGACGGCTGGCCTGGACCAAGCAGGCGCTGCGCGAGGCCGCCTACAGCACGGCACGTTGCCATATGGTCAATGACAGCGCGTGCGGCACCACGCAGCAGCAGATCAGCTATGCCGTGGCGCGGGCCAAGGCGAACGGCATCGTCATTGCCGCAGCCAATGTCAGCATTCAGGCCAATGTGGCGTGTCGCGGTGTCGGCCAGGCCAGCATGGTCGAGATCAACAAGCCGTTCAGCTCGCCGATCAGCCAGCTCGTGCCGCTACCGACGACGGTGTCGGCGAAATCCTGCCTGCCGGGGCTGGCGGGCTGACAGATGGGCTAATGCCCAATGCTCCGGTCAGGGCTGGGGCAGGCGGTTCTTCAGCGCGTCGATGCGGTCATTCTGGCTGTCGACCATCGACAGGACGCTGGCGCGTGCCGCGTCGATATCCGCGACGCCGCCCTTTTCCGATCCATCGGCGACCGCGTTAGACCGTTCGATGAACAGGGTGTCGAGGCTGGCAAGCGCGGACACGCTGTCGTTGCGGGCGGATTCGGCGGCGCTGATCGCGACCTGCGCCGCGACCCAGGCGTCGCTCGATACCGATGCGCGGCCGGCGCTGTTCACGGCGCGGTCGGCGCTGGCATAGGCCTTGTCGAAATTGGCGCCGCCGCTCTGCGCCTGGCTTGTGAGCTGGCTGATCTGGGCCTTGAGCTTGTCGTCGGCCGGCACGGGCAGCGGGGCGGCCGGCGCCTCGGCCATCGGTGCGCTTTCGACCGGGCGCTTGGCAAGCGAAGGATGGCTTTCATGCGCGCCGGCGCAGCCCGACAGGATCAGGGCGATGGTGGGAAGGAAGCGGCGCGTGATCATGATCTGCATCTAGGGCGGGACCGGAAGGCGTGCAATGGGGGTTTGTCCGGTCCCGCGCGATAGATTTAGCGCGGCAGGGCAGCGGCTTCGCGCGCCAGTGCCTCGATCACTGCGGGATCGATCGGCCCCTTGGGCACGACCCAGCTGCCGCCGACGCATTTGATGAAGGGCTGGGCCAGCCATTCGGGCGCGCTCTGGGCGGTGATGCCGCCGGTCGGGCAGAAGCGGGCGGTGTGCAGCGGCGCGGTCAGCGCCTTGAGCGCCGGAAGACCACCCGAGGTTTCCGCCGGGAAGAATTTGAAGTGGGACAGGCCCATGTCCATGCCGCGCATGATGTCACCCGCCGTGGCGGTGCCGGGCAGGAACGGGATGTTGGCGGCGATCGCGGCCTTGCCCAGCGGTTCGGTGAGGCCGGGGCTGACGATGAAGCGGGCGCCCGCTTCCATCGCGGCGTCGAGCTGGGCCGGGTTCAGCACCGTGCCGGCGCCGACGACCGCGCCCTCGACCTTTGCCATCTCGCGGATGACGTCGAGCGCGGCGGGGGTGCGCAGCGTGACTTCAAGCGCGGGCAGGCCGCCCTTCACCAGCGCCTGGGCAATGGGGAGCGCATCCTCGACCCGATCGACCACCAGCACCGGGATAACCGGGGCCAGTTCCATCACCTGTTCGACGGTCAAGCTCATGCATTCTTCTCCCTAAAGGCCGCGGCAGCGCCGAACAGGCCGATTTCTTCATGGATCGCGCAGCGGATCGGCACGGTCGCCATCAGGCTCTCGAACCGGCCCTTGGCCTTGAAGCGGGCGTGGAAGCCGCTCTGTTCGAGAAAATCCTTCATCCGCTGGGTGAGGCCGCCGGCCAGTACCACCGCATGGGGGCCATGCGCCAGTGCCAGATCGCCTGCGACCGAGCCGTAGCAGAGGCAGAAGCGGTCGAGCGCGCGGCGGGCGAACTCGTCGCTGCCGTCGAGCGCGGCCTGCCACAATTCGGGGTCTTCCATCAGCATGACCCGGTCATGGCCGATGGTGGCGAGCGCCTTGTAGATATAGTTGAGGCCCGGACCCGACACGATCCGCTCGGTCGAGACGCGCAGGAACTTGTCGCGCAGATAGTCGAGGATCTTCACCTCGATCTGGTCGAGCGGGGCGAAGTCGAGATGGCCGCCCTCGGTTGCGATGACATGGGGATGGCCATCGTCATAGGCGATCATCGCGACGCCAAGGCCGGTGCCGGGACCGACCACGGTGACGCCGCCGTCGCGCGGGAAGGGGCGGTCCTCGCCGAAAAGCAGGGGCAGATTTTCGTCGGGCAGGCGCGAGACGGCATGGGCGACCGCCTCGAAATCATTGACCAGGCGCACGGTGCGCAGGCCCAGATCCTCCGCCAGCGTGTCGGCGCGGATGACCCAGTTGCTATTGGTCAGCTTGATGACCTCGCGGCCGATGGCGGTGGCGAAGGCAATCGACGCGGCGTCGGGCAGCGGGCTGTCGCTGTCCTTGCTTTCGTCTTCGACGAACGCGCCCCAGCAGGCCTGGAGGCTGGGATAGTCGGCGACCTTGTATTTGCGGACGGTGCCGAGTGTCGGCACGCCCTTGTCGTCCAGCGAGGCGCGGGTGAAGCGCGCATTGGTGCCGCCAATGTCAGCGGCGATGATGTCGGTCATTTGTCTCTCTCTCCGGACATTCGCGCCAGCGCATCCGAGTGCGCCGGCACGAATGGCTGTGCTTATATCGCGAGTTCGGCGTCCATCGCGGCGAGGATCGGGGAAGCGCCCTGTTCGGCAAGGTCGCTATTGTGGCGGAACAGCGCGAACAGTTCGCGGCCGGTGTCATAGGGCGGGGGCGGGGCGGCGGGAATGTCGCGCGCGTCCCAGGTGGCGGCATCGACCAGCGCCTCGACCTGGCCGCTTTCCGCGCAGACGCGGACGAGATCGCCATCGCGCAGCTTGCCGATCGGGCCACCACCCAGCGTCTCGGGCGACAGATGGATGGCGGCGGGCACCTTGCCCGATGCGCCCGACATGCGGCCGTCGGTCAGCAGCGCGACCTTGAAGCCGCGATCCTGCAGCACGCCCAGCGCCGGGGTCAGCTTGTGCAGTTCGGGCATGCCGTTGGCGCGCGGCCCCTGGAAGCGGACGACGACGACGACGTCGCGTTCCAGTTCGCCCGCCTTGAAGGCCCGCAGCACATCGTCCTGATCGTGGAAGATCGCGGCCGGCGCCTCGATCGTCCAGCGTTCCTTGTCGACCGCGCTGACCTTCATCACGCAGCGGCCAAGATTGCCCTGGAGCAGCTTCATGCCGCCATCGGCCTGGAACGGGTTGGAGGCCGGGCGCAGCATCGCCTCGTCGCGGCTGGCGGGGACGTCCTGCCAGACCAGCGCGTCATCCTGCAGCACCGGTTCCTTGCCATAATCGGTCAAATCCTGGCGCGCGACGGTCATGATGTCGCGGTGGAGCAGGCCGGCGTCGAGCAGTTCGCGGATGATGACGGCCATGCCGCCCGCCGCGTGGAAATGGTTCACGTCGCCCGATCCATTGGGATAGACGCGCGCCAGCAGCGGCACCACGTCCGACAGTTCGGCAAAGTCGGTCCAGTCGATATGGATGCCGGCCGCGCGCGCGATTGCGGGCAGGTGGATCGCATGGTTGGTCGAACCGCCGGTGGCCATCAGGCCGATGATCGCGTTGACGATCGCCTTTTCATCGATGCAGTGACCGAGCGGGCGATAGTCGTTGCCGTCCCAGCCGATGTCGGCGATGCGATGGGTGGCCGCGCGGGTCAGCTCGCTGCGCAGCTTGGTGCCCGGATTGACGAAGGCGGCGCCGGGCATGTGCAGGCCCATCACTTCCATCATCATCTGGTTGCTATTGGCGGTGCCATAGAAGGTGCAGGTGCCCGCGCCATGATAGGAGGCGCTTTCGCTTTCCAGCAGTTCCTCGCGGCCCACCTTGCCCTCGGCATAGAGCTGGCGGATGCGGACCTTTTCCTTGTTGGCGAGGCCCGAGGGCATCGGCCCGGCGGGGATCAGGATGGTCGGCAGATGACCGAAACGCAGTGCGCCGATCAGCAGGCCGGGCACGATCTTGTCGCAAATGCCGAGCATCAGATTGCCCTCGAACATCGCGTGGCTGAGCGACACGGCGGTCGACAGGGCGATGGTATCGCGGCTGAACAGGGAGAGGTCCATGCCGGCCTGACCCTGGGTCACGCCGTCGCACATGGCGGGCACGCCGCCCGCCACCTGCGCCGTGGCGCCGATCTCGCGCGCGGCGATCTTGATCTGCTCGGGGTAGCGGCCATAGGGCTGATGGGCCGAGAGCATGTCATTATAGGCGGTGATGATGCCGATGTTCATCGCCCGGCCGGTGCGAATGACAGCCTTGTCCTCGCCGCTGGCGGCAAAGCCATGGGCGAGGTTGCCGCAGGACAGCTGGGCGCGGTTGGTGCCGGCGTCACGACCCCGCTCGATCAGGTCGAGATATTTGAGGCGCGTCGCCGCACTGCGTTCGGTGATGCGTTCTGTGACCTTGGCGATCACGGGGTGAAGATCAGTCATGCCAGCTGGCTCCGTCGCGTTCGATTAGGGCAATGGCCGAGGACGGCCCCCAGTTCCCGGAGGAATAGGTCGACACCTTCATGTGCGCCTCCTTCCACCCGTCGATGATGGAATCGATCCAGGCCCATTGGGCTTCCACTTCGTCGCGGCGGACGAACAGGGTCTGGTCGCCGGCGAGCAGGTCCAGGATCAGTCGTTCATAGGCGATGCGGCGACGCTGGCCGGCAAAGGCGGCGGTTAGCGACACGTCGAGCGTCACTTCCTCCAACTGCACCTGCCGCTCCAGTCCCGGCCGCTTCGACATGATGGTCAGGCGGATATATTCTTCCGGCTGCAGGCGGATCACCAGCGTGTTCGGTTCCAGCCCGGACCCATGCCCGTCACGGCCGAAGATCGAATGGCGCACCGGCTTGAACTGGATCATGATTTCCGACTGGCGCGCGGGCAGCCGCTTGCCGGTGCGCAGGTAAAAGGGGACGCCCTGCCAGCGCCAATTGTCGATATGCGCCTTCAGCGCGACGAAGGTTTCGGTGTCGGACGGCTGGCCCAGTTCATCGGCATAGCCGGTGACGATCTGGCCGCCGACGGCGCCGGGCGTATATTGGCCGCGCACGCTGTGGGTCTTGACCGTTTCCGCGGTCATCGGACGCAGCGAACGCAGCGCCTTCACCTTCTCGTCGCGCACGGCCGTGGGGTCCATCCGCGCGGGTGGCTCCATCGTCAGGATGGAAAGGATCTGGAGGATATGGTTCTGCACCATGTCGCGCAGCGCGCCGACGCCGTCATAATAGGAGACGCGGCCTTCGAGGCCCACGGTTTCGGCGACGGTGATCTGGACATGGTCGATCGCGGTGGCGTTCCACAGCGGTTCGAACATGACATTGCCGAAGCGGAGCGCCAGCAGGTTCTGAACGGTTTCCTTGCCCAGATAATGGTCGACGCGGAAAATCTGCTCTTCAGCGAACAGGTGGCCGATGCTGTCGTTCACGACCTTGGAGGAGGCGAGATCCTTGCCGATCGGCTTTTCCATCGCGATCCGCGTCCTGGGCGTCAGCAGTCCGGCGTCGGCCAGCCCCTGGGCGGTCGGGCCGAACAGCGAGGGCGGGGTGGAGAGATAGACGGAAATGCCGCGTTCCAGGCGCCCGTCGACACGCTCGGCCAGCTCGGCGAAATGCGCGCCGTTGCTGGAATCGACCGGCTGATAGAGGATCATCGCGCGGAAACGCGCGGCGATGTCGGCATCATAGCGGTCGGCCGGCAGGAACTGCTTGAGCGCCGCGCAGACTTCCTCGCGAAAGGCCTCGTCATCCATTTCGGTGCGGGCCGAAGCGATGATCAGGAAATCGTCGGGCAGCAGTCCGTCCGACAGAAGATTGTAGAGCGATGGGAAAATCATGCGCCGGGCAAGATCGCCGGTGGCACCGAACAACAGGAACGTGGCAGACGGTTCGGTCAAAGGACAGTCCTTCTCCGTTAGTTATCTATGTCTGCACGATGCGGCTCTTATACCGGCCGTGCTTCGTTACGCAAGCAGGCTATAGGCAGGAAAATGATGCTGCAACTGCGAACGACTCGCGGGAAGGCGGGGCGGTCTATGGTATCGGTCAGCAGGCGGTGCGCAGGCCCCGACGCCAGTTGAGGATATGCGCCCCGGCCAGCAGGGCACTGCCGCCGACGGTCCAGATCGCTTCGCTCAATGGGGTGCGGGCCAGCAGCGCGCCCACGGCCATCAGGGACAGGCCGGCCAGGCCGATGCCCAGCGGCGGCGCGGCGCGGTGGCGGCGCCAGCCCTGCAACAGCGCGAACAGGCTGGTCGGCACGGCGATGGCGAGCATCAGCAGGTGGAAGGATTCGCCCGGATCGATCCGGGCGGCGATGGTCGGCAGCAAGGCGAAGAGCAGCGGCAGGCCCAGGCAATGGACGGTGCAGAGCGTGGAGGCGCAGATGGCGAAGCCGTCCAGCCAGGAGCGGGGGCGGCCGGCCGGATCGCGTTCCGGCGCTTCGCAATGGGGCATGATTTTTCCTAAATGATATAATGTTACATTTTCTCCGGCCATATCGATATGGGGGCATGGGAAGTCAAGGGCAGGGGGACGGAAGGCGTTGCCGGGGCGGTTGGTTGACGGCGCGGAAAGCTCTCTTGTTTCAACGCTATCTTGCCGTGCTGCGGAGCGCGGCCTATCCCGTCTGCCGTCTTTGGGGGGAATAGTGATGAAGCATGGGGTTGCGCGCCTGGCGTTGCTGGCGGGTGGGCTGGCGATGTTGGCGGCTTGTGGTGGTGGCGGGTCCGATAGCGCGGGCACTGCGCCGCCGACGGCGACGCCAACGCCCACGCCGACCGCCACCTGTTCGCTGCGCGAACGGCAGGATTGGGCGGCGGCGACGCTCAAGGAGTGGTATCTTTTCCCCGAAACCTTGCCGTCCGCGCTCAGCCCGGCCGGCTATGCCAGCGTCGACAGCTATATTGACGCGCTGACACAGGGGGCGCGATCGCAGCGGCGGGATCGCTATTTCACCTATCTTACCTCCATCAAGGCGGAGAATGCCTATTATCAGTCGGGGTCGAGCGCCGGCTTCGGCCTGCGCTTCGCAACCGACAGCGGGGGCACCCGCCTGTTCGTCATCGAATCGTTCGAGAACGGCCCGGCGCTCGCCGCCGGCATCGATCGCGGCGCGGAGATATTGGAGATCGGCACCAGCATCACCAACATGCGCAGCATATCGTCGCTGTTCGCGTCGGGCGGTGCCGATGCCGTGGCCGATGCGATGGGGCCGGACAGTGCCGGCACGACCCGGCTGCTGCGCATTGCCGACGCGACCAGCACGCGGACCGTATCGGTGACCAAACGCGACTTCGACCTGATGCCGGTATCGAACCGCTATGGCGCGCGGGTGATCGACGATGGCGGCCGCCGCGTCGGCTATGTCAATCTGCGCACCTTCATCCTGTCGGCGGAGCAACCGCTGCGCGACGCCTTCGCTGGTTTCAAGGCGCAGGGCGTGACCGACATCATCCTCGACCTGCGCTATAATGGCGGCGGCCTTGTCTCGACCGCCAAGGTGCTGGGCGATCTGATGGGCGCGAACCGGGCGTCGACCGACGTATTCACCCGCATGACCTTCCGCCCGGAAAAGAGCGCGGAGAACGAGACCTATAATTTCGAGCCGCTGGCGCAATCGGTGGCGCCCACGCGCATCGCCTTCATCGGCAGCGGTGGGACGGCATCGGCGAGCGAACTGGTGATCAACGCCTTCATCCCCTTTCTGGGGCCGCAGGCCGGGCTGATCGGCGCCAACACCTATGGCAAGCCGGTCGGGCAGATCGCGATCGATCGCGAAGCCTGTGACGACCGGTTGCGCGTGGTGGCCTTCGCCACCCAGAACAGCGCGGGCAATGCCGATTATTATGACGGGCTGGCGACCAGCGTGAAGGCCAGTTGCCAGGCCTGGGACGATATCAGCTATCCGCTGGGCGACCCGCGCGAAGCGTCGGTCCGACAGGCGCTGGACTTCATCGCCGGGCGCAGCTGCACGCCGATCGGCGGCGCGGTGGCGACGCTCAGCCGCAAGGCGGTGACGTCTCCGGTGTCCGCCCCGCGCGAATTGCTGGCGCCGCAGCGGCCCAATCCGGCCCAGCGCGAGGTGCCGGGTCTGTTCTGACCGGTCAATCGATCAGGTGGCAGCGCTGACTGTGATCAGCGCTGCTTCTTGGTGATGGTTGCGGTGAAATCGGGATCCTTGTTCGCCACCCAATCGACGAACTTGCGGATCGGCGGATGGAGCAGCAGGCCCTCCACGTCCATGCCGTGGCGCTGCAATTCGGAATTGGTGAAATTGGCGATCAGCGTCTGCTGGCAGATGCCGTGCATCGGCACAACATCGCGGCCGCCCCGGCTCTTGGGAACGGGATGGTGCCACACGATGGTCGTGCCCGTTGGACGCCCGCATAGCCAGCAGGGCGGCGGGGGCGGCGCTTCCGCTTCCTCGCGATGCACATCTTCATAGGGGCCATGTTTGGAATATTTGCGGGCCATGTCTCTGCCTGGATTGAAGGAAACTTTGGCGGCTCCCTATCGCAGCCGGCGCGGCAGCGCCACGGGGATCGTCATGGCTGCTTGACTCATTTCGATATTTAGCTAATTATCTCATCATGAGCCAGGTCTTCCGCGCCTTGTCCGATCCGACCCGTCGCCGGGTGCTGCAATTGCTGCGCCAGGGACCGATGAGCGCGGGCGAACTGAGCGACCAGTTCGATGTCTCCAAACCGACCATGTCGGCGCATTTCGCGGTGCTGAATGAGGCCGACCTGGTCCATACGGAAAAGGCCGGCAAGTCGGTCATCTATCATCTCAAGCTGTCGGTGCTGGAAGAGGCGCTGCTGGGCTTTGCCCAGTCGTTCGGCATCGGCGTGGAGGCGCCGGATCAGCATCGGGAGAAGGCAGGATGGACAGGGAATTGAAGGCGGGCCTGCTCTGGGGCGGCGGCATCCTGCTGCTGGCGCTGGCTGCCAGCCAGGGACGCAAGCTCGACTGGCTGGACAGTGACATGGTCACGCGGCTGGTGATCGGCGCCAACGGGTTGATGATCGCCTGGTATGGCAATCGCATGCCCAAGGCCTTCCTGCCTGACGCCTGCGCGCGGCAGGTGGCACGCGTCGGCGGCTGGTCGATGGCGCTCAGCGGCATTATCTATGCCGGCTTCTGGGCGTTCGCGCCGATACCGGTGGCGGTCGTCGGCGGCTGCATCGCGGTGGCGGCGGGGATGGCCGTGACGATCGGCTATGGCCTCGCCTTGCGCGCTCGGTTGCGGGCTCGCCGCTAGGCCCTTGTTTCGCCTGCCTGGCGGCTTTGTTGCGGGAGTGATTTTGGGGGCTTTGCAGGGGGATCGCGACCTGCAAAGCGCTTTCGACGGTCAGATATATTAGCTCGGAGCACTTCAGGGTCTTAGGGGGCCTATGAAGGTGTCGCCCGATTTCCTATAATAGCGCTTGGGTCTTGGCGGTCCCCGGGATCACTGATGAGGTCGGTAAGAGGGGCAAGGGACGGCAGGGGGGATTGATGGACTGGATGCAATTCGTGGCCGCGTTGATTGCGTCTGCTGCGTGGCCGGTAGCGATAGGGTCAATCGCCTATTGCCAACGTGTACCTATCGGCAAATTCATCGACCGCATCAAATCGGCGGAGGCATTTGGCGCGAAGGTCCGCATGGACGTTTCGGAAGATATTGAAGAGGCCCGAGAAACCATTCAGGAGAGAGGGAGGGCGGACTATATTCCTCTCGAAGTTGAGCGGCCAATGTCTGCAAACCACGGGGCGGTAGAGGCGCAGCATGTGTTTCGAGAGAGTTACCTCAGTAAAATTCCGCAAGCTCTTTCTACCACGTCCGCGTCCGGATCCATCGTTGCATCTTGGCTTAAGCTCGAAGAAGCGCTGAAGCTCGTGTGCAGTAGGGGCGGAATTACTTGGAAGTCATTTCCGGAAAAAGCGGCGAAAGAAGCTGCCGAACAGGGGGCGATAGATCTTACCACCTTCGCTGTCATACAGAAGTTGCGTCGGATCCGAAATGACGTGGTTCACGGACGGGCGGAGGTTAGCTTGGAGGACGCTGCATCGTATCGCGCCACGGTCGATAGCGTAATGAAGAATTTGGAAGGGCCTGCGGTAGAGCATGCGTAAAAGGGCAGGCAAGTTTCCCCGCGGGTGCCTTAAGCTCTATCTTGGTTCTCTATGCCAGCATCTTCGCGAGATTGCTGCGCTAGCCCCGTGCCTCAACGATGGCCGCTTTGGGTTTGTCGCGTGGAATTATGTGGGCTTTCAGAAGAGGAAGAAGTGGCGGGCACCGATCGCCATCAAGAGAGCAGCCAGCTGCCGCGCCGATGATTTCCACAATGCAAATCTTGTTGAAGGTCATTGATGCTTTCCCTAGTCAGTTGTCGGAAAGGCATCGCGAATGCGCCATTCTGGGCGATTAAAACTGATGCGCCCGCACGTTCCCGCTGATTCCTCGCGTCCGCGATACGCCCATTGACCTCCTGCAAACGGGAACTGCGCCCACCCGGTGAGGCTTCCGGACATGGTGGAAGTGGGTAAGGAGTTATCTGGACCTCACGGATGCCTCTGATTTTGTCTTCCATGCCTGTCGGTACACCTGCGCTACCTTTCTGGTCGATGCGGACGTCAATGTGTTCGTCCTCGAAAAGTGGGAAATTCTATGCGACGGAACATTCTAAACTATAATTTTTACAGTGGCTTAAGTGTTCGTTGCCTTTCCTTCATTTGAGGAGAAAAGAGGGCTTTGCAGCCGCCGCGTGACCTGCTAGTGCGCCACAACCCACGGATTTCCAATGCGGGCGTGGTGAAACTGGTAGACGCGCCGGACTCAAAATCCGGTTCCGCAAGGAGTGTCGGTTCGATTCCGACCGCCCGCACCACTTATTAGGACTCAGGCGTCGTCGGCTGCATCCGCCGCCTTGGCTTTTCCTCGCATAAGCTCGGACGGACTTTGGCCTTGCGGACCCTTTTGGGCCGTTGGTTCTAGGTCTTCTACTGAAATTCAGCGCCCCGGCTGCGCCTGGAACCATGGGATCATCCGCGCGATCGCATCCTCGACCCGATCGGTCGAGACGGCGAAGCTGAAGCGGATGAAACGATGGCCGTCGACCGGATCGAAATCGATCCCCGGTGCGGTGGCAACGCCGGTCTCGCGCAGCAGCTTCTGGCAGAACGCCAGGCTGTCATTGGTGAGATGGCTGATATCGGCATAGATATAGAAAGCGCCATCGGGCGGCGCGATGCTGGCGAGGCCGAGCGCGGGCAGGGCGTCGAGCAGCAATTTCCGGTTGCGGCGATAGGTGTCGACATGCCCCTCAAGCTCGTCGGTGCAGTCGAAGGCGGCCAGCCCCGCCTGCTGCGCCAGCACCGGCGGCGTCAGGAACAGATTGCCCATCCGCGCCCGCGCCGCGCCGATCAGGTCGGCGGGCACGACGATCCAGCCCAGCCGCCAGCCGGCCATGCTGAAATATTTGGAGAAGCTGTTCACGATCACCGCATCGGGGGCAAATTCCAGCATCGACCGCGCCGGTTCGCCGAAGCTGAGGCCATGATAGATTTCGTCGGAGATGATGCGGATGCCGCGTGTCGCACACACTTTGGCGATCGCCGCCAGTTCGTCGGCCGGGATGATCGTGCCGGTCGGGTTGGCCGGGCTGGCGAGGATCAGGCCGTCTGGCGCTGGCTCGATTGCGGCCAGCGCGTCGGCGTTGATCTGATAGCGTTCGGCCGGGCCGCAGGCGATCTCGACCGGCTCCAGATAGAGGGCCTTCAACGTATTGCGATAGGCGACATAGCCCGGCCGCGCGGTGGCGACGCGGGCGCCGGGCGCGAACAGGCTGGTGAGCGCCAGCACCAAGCCGGGCGAAGCGCCGCAGGTCAGCAGCACCTGTTCGGAATCGACGGTCACGCCGTGCCGATTGGCATAGAGGCGGGCGATCCGTTCCTTGAGCGCCGGGCTTTCCCAATAGCCCATCGGGTCGGTGTCGAGCACTTCATGCGCCAGCGCGATGGCGGCGGCGGGTGCTCCGGTCGAGGGCTGGCCGAACTCCATGTGCAGGATGGAGCGGCCCGCAGCCTTGAGGGCATGGGCCTCGCGGCTGATGGCGATGGCGTGGAAGGGATCGATCTGGGCAATCATGCCGGGTGCCTATTCTGTGCGGGCAACCATGTCCATGGCCGCTACGTTCTGTCTGGCATGAACCAGGCGTTGCTCACCGCCCTGCAATATTATGGTGCCGGCGCCGCCACGCTGGCGGCGCTGGTCGTGTCGCTGAACCTGGGGCGGCGGATCACCGGCTGGGCGTTCGTGCTGTTCGTCACCAGTTCGATCGCGCTGATCGGCTGGGGTTTCCTGGACAAGGACAGCGAGGGCATCGGCTGGCAGAATGTCGCGCTATTGGCGATCAACGCGGTCGGCGTGTGGCGCTATCTGATCTCGAAACATGAGCCGAGAAATTGAACCAACGGGCGGAAGCATCAGGCTTCAGCGATCCACACCTCGACCGGCACCTTGTCCTGCAGCAGGGCAAGGCGGATCGGCAGTTCTTCGATCGGACCGCCGGCCAGCGCCTGGTCATAGACCGCCTTCTTGCCCGCGCCGCCGATCTGCAGGAAGATGTGACGGCTTTGCAGGATCGCGTGGGCGGTCAGCGACAGCCGCTGGTGCGGCGCGACCGGCGGGGTGGCGGCAATGGTGTAAGCGTCACTGGAAAGCCCCTCGGCCAGTTCCTTGCCTTCCGGGAAGAGCGAGGCGGTGTGGCCGTCATCGCCCATGCCGAGCAGGATGATGTCGAACGGCCAGGGCAAAGCGGCAAAGTCCGCCTCTACCGCGCTCTGGCCGGCATAGGCGTCGACGGCGCCATTCTTCATCGGCACGAAGCGAGCGGCGGTGGCCGGGCCCTGGAGCAGGGTTTCGCGCACCAGCCGTTCATTGCTGTCGGCGCTGACCGGATCGACCCAGCGTTCATCGACCAGGGTGACGATCAGCTTCGTCCAGTCGAGCGGCACTTTCGACAGGGCTTCCAGCACCGGGCGCGGCGAGCGGCCGCCCGACACGGCCAGCGTCGCGACGCCGCGCTGGGCGATCGCATCCGACAACAGGGTGGCGATGCGGGCGGCGATGTCGGTGGCAGCCTGTGCGCCGGTGGCAAAAAGATGTTCGGTCGGCATGGCTCTCACTCGACGATTTCAGGAAGGGTGCAGATGTCGATCCATTGCGCCCCGGTCAAGGCGGCAAGCCGGTCGGGCGTCAGTTCGACCGAGGCGGTGCGTGATCCCGCCGCCGGAAACACGGTGTCGAACGCCTGCAAGGAGACATCGCAATAGACGGGCAGGGCACTGGCGAGACCGAAGGGGCAGACGCCGCCGACCGGATGGCCGGTAATCTCCTCCACCTCATGCGCGCCCAGCATGCGCGGCTTGGCGCCCAGCACCGCCTTCGCCTTGCCATTGGACAAACGCGCGTCGCCCCGCGCGCAGACCAGCACGACGCTGTCGCCGACGCGCAGCGACAGCGTCTTGGCGATGCGCGCGGGTTCGACACCCAGCGCAGCCGCCGCCTCGATCACCGTCGCAGTGCTGACGCCCTGGTCGATGATGACGACATCGGGCGCCTGCGCGGCAAAGAAGGCGCGGACGCTGGCTTCGCTCATGCCTTCTGGATGTCGCTGAGTTTGCGTTCCCAGGCGAGCGCATGATTGACGATCTGCGTGAGATCGGCATAACGCGGCTGCCAGGGAAATTCGGCCATGAGCGCGCTATTGTCGGAAATCAGCGCGTCGGGATCGCCCGCACGGCGTCCTTCCAGCCGGCGCTCGATCGTCATGTTGGTGACCCGGTCGACCGCATCCAGCACTTCGAGTACGGAGAAGCCCCGGCCATAGCCGCAATTGAGCATGTAATTGCGGTCAGGATGGGCGATCAATGCTTCGAGCGCCAGCACATGGGCGGCGGCCAGATCGCTGACATGAATATAGTCGCGCACGCCGGTGCCGTCGGGCGTCGCGAAATCGGTGCCGAAGACACTGACATGGCTGCGTTTGCCCAGCGCCGCCTCGACCGCGACCTTGATCAGGTGGGTGGCGCCCGCCGTCGACTGGCCGGTGCGGCCCTGCGGATCGGCGCCGGCGACGTTGAAATAGCGCAGCGCGCAGAAGTTCATGGCGTGGGCGGCGGCGACGTCGCGCAGCATATATTCGGTCATCAGCTTCGACATGCCATAGGGATTGATCGGCCGCTGCGGCGTCGTTTCCCTGACCGGGCTTTCCTCCGGAATGCCATAGGTGGCGGCGGTCGAGGAGAAGATGAAATGGGGCACGCCGACGGCGACCGCGCTTTCCAGCAGGTCGCGGGTCTTGGCGCTGTTATTATTGTAATATTTGAGCGGGTTCTCGACCGATTCCGGCACCACCACCGATCCGGCGAAATGCATGATCGCCTGGACGCCATGTTCGCGCAGCGTCGCCTGTACCAGCGCCTGGTCGGCAATGTCGCCCTGCACGAAGGGGACGTCCTGCGGCACGGCCCAGCGGAAGCCGGTGACCAGATTGTCGATCACCACCACGCCATAGCCGGCATCCTTCAGCGCCAGCACCGCATGGCTGCCGATATAGCCGGCGCCGCCCGTGACCAGAACCGTTGGCTTGCTCATAAAGAAAAGGTCTCCCCGAATATGTCCGGGGAGACCTAATACAGAAGCGTTACGATTTACAAATCGCTCATGCTGCAGCGCGAGACGGAACGGGGCGATAGAAGGTCGCGCCGTTGGCGGCCATTTCCCGCAGCTGCGCCGTGGGGGCGAAGCGCGGGCCATGGGCGGCGGCCAGCCGGTCCAGCACGGCCACGACATGGGCGATGCCGACCGTGTCCATATGGCTGAACGGACCGCCGGTATAGGGCGCGAAGCCCCAGCCGAAGATCGCGCCGATATCGCCATCTTCCGGCGTTTCCAGCACGCCTTCCTCGAAGCAGCGGGCGCATTCGATCAACTGGCGATAGAGGAGCCGTTCCTTGACTTCCTCGACATCCGGCTGGGCGTCGGCGCGCGGGAACAACTCGCCCAGCACCGGCGAGAGATGCTTCTTGCCGCCTTCGGGATAGTCGTACCAGCCCTTGCCGTTCTTGCGGCCCAGGCGATCGGCCTCGACCATCTTGAGCATGATGTCGTCCGACCCCTGGGGAACATAGGCGTCGCCCAGCTCCTTCTTGGCGGCGGTCATGATCTTGACGCCCAGTTCGATCGACACTTCGTCGCTGACGGCCAGCGGGCCGGTCGGCATGCCGAGCTGCTTGCCGGCATTTTCGATCAGTGCCGGATTGATGCCTTCGCCGACCAGTTCCGCGCCTTCCTGCACATAGGTGCCGAAGCTGCGCGAGGTGTAGAAGCCGCGGCTGTCATGCACGACGATCGGGGTCTTCTTGATCTGGGCAACGAAGTCGAGCGCCTTGGCGATCGCGGCCGGGCCGGTCTTCTCGCCCAGGATGATTTCGACCAGCGGCATCTTCTCGACCGGCGAGAAGAAGTGGACGCCGATGAAATTCTCGGGCCTGGACCAGGCATTGGCGAGCTTGGTGATCGGCAGGGTCGAGGTGTTGGAACCGAAGATGGTGTCGGCGCCCAGCACGGCTTCGACCTGCTTGGTCACTTCCGCCTTGATCGCGACATCCTCGAACACCGCTTCGATCACGAAGTCGGCGCCGGCGAGCGCGGCATAGTCGGTGGTCGGGGTGACGCGGGCCAGGGTGGCGGCCATCTTCTCGGGCGTCATGCCACGGCCCAGGCGCTTGGCCAGCACCGCCTCGACATGGGCCTTGCCCTTCTCGGCATAGGCCTGGTCGCGGTCGAACAGCACCACGTCCATGCCGGCCTGCGCCGCGACGGTGGCGATGCCCGCGCCCATCATGCCGGCACCCAGCATGGCGAGCTTGATGGTCGGCGCCTTGGGCTCGTCCTTGGGACGACGTGCGCCGCGCTCAGCCGCCTGCTTGTTGACGAACAGGGTGCGGATCATGTTCGACGCCTGCGGATCGGCGGCGACCTTGGCGAAATATTTGCTCTCGATCCGGATTGCCCGGTCCATCGGCAGGGTGATGCCCTCATAGACCGCCGACAGCAGGGCGATCGGCGCGTTCATGTTGCGCTGGGTCTGCTTGAGCGTCATCGGCAGGGCGCCGGCCATGGTCTGGACGAAGGCGGGGTTGAAGCCGCCGGCGCCACCGGGCACCTTGAAGCCCTTGACGTCCCAGGGCTGGGTATTGGCGGTCGGGTTCGCCTTGACCCAGTCCTTGGCGGCGGCGAGCGACGTGCCCTGCGGCACCACGCCGTCGACGACCTTCAGCATCGCGGCTTCGGCCGGGCGGAACAGCTTGCCCTGCAGCATGTACATCAGCGACGCCTGGACGCCCATGATGCGCGGCAGGCGCTGCGAGCCGCCGCCGCCGGGGAACAGGCCGATCAGGATTTCGGGCAGGCCGAGCTGGGTCTTGGGGCTGTCGCCGACGAAGCGGCGATGGCAGGCCAGCGCCAGCTCGAAGCCGCCGCCGACGCAGGTGCCCTCGATCGCACAGGCGACCGGCTTGCCGGCGGTTTCAAGGCGACGGAACAGCTGGTTCAGCACGAACACATTGTCGAAGATCGCGGTGGGGGCGGGGCGCTGTCCATCGGCGCTGGCCAGCATCGACCCGAAATATTTCAGGTCCATGCCGGCCATGAAGCCGCTGTCCTTGCCCGATGCGATGACCGCGCCCTTGATGCCCTCTTCCGACGCGATGCGGGTGATGGCGGTGTCGAGGTCAGCCAGGAAGTCGGGGCCGATGACGTTCATCGACTGGCCGGGCACGTCGATCGTCAGGGTGGCGATGCCGTCGGCATCGATGTCGAAGCGGATGGTTTCCATGTGTGTCTCTCCTTGCGTCCGCCGCTTACACGCGCTCGATGATGATGCCGGTGCCCATGCCCGCGCCGACGCACAGGTTGATGAGCGCGGTGCCCTTGCCCGAGCGTTCCAGCTCGTCCAGCGCGGTGCCCAGCACCATGGCGCCGGTGGCGCCCAGCGGATGGCCCATGGCGATCGCGCCGCCATTGACGTTGATCTTGCTGTGGTCGAGCTTCATCGCCTGCATGTAGCGCAGCACGACCGAGGCGAAGGCTTCGTTCAGTTCCCACAGGTCGATGTCGGCGGTGGTCATGCCGGCGCGGGCCAGCAACTTGCCCGCGACAAATTCCGGGCCGGTCAGCATGATCAGCGGTTCGGACCCGATCGAGGCCATCGCCTTGATCTTCGCGCGCGGCTTTAGGCCGTATTTCTCGCCAATTTCCTTGTTGCCGACCAGCACGGCGGCGGCGCCGTCGACGATGCCGCTGCTGTTGCCGGCGTGATGGACATGGTTGACCTTTTCCAGCTCGGGATAGCGCAGCAGGGCGACGGTATCGAAGCCGGGCATGTCCTCACCTAGCGCCTGGAAGCTGGGCTTCAGGCTGCCGAGCGACTGCATCGTCGCGTCGGGGCGCATATGTTCGTCATGATCGAGTGCGATGCCGCCGATCACGTCGCGGACCGGCACGATCGACTTCTTGAAACGGCCTTCGTCCCAGGCAGCCTTGGCGCGGCGCTGGCTTTCGACGGCATAGGCGTCGACATCGTCGCGGCTGATGCCGAATTTGGTGGCGATCACGTCGGCGCCGATGCCCTGGGGCGCGAAATAGGTCTTGTAGGCGACCGCCGGGTCCATCGCCCAGGCGCCGCCGTCCGACGCCATCGGCACGCGGCTCATCGATTCGACGCCGCCGCCGATCGCGAACATCGCTTCGCCCGAATAGACCTTGGCCGCGGCCATGTTGACCGCTTCCAGGCCGGATGCACAGAAACGGTTGATCTGCACGCCCGGCACGGTCTGGGCATAATCGGCGTTGAGCACGGCGACGCGCGCGATGTCCGCGCCCTGTTCGCCCACGGGGCTGACGCAGCCCAGGATCACGTCATCGACGTCGGCAGTGTCGATCTGGGTGCGGTCGCGCACCGCTTCGAGCATCTGCGTCGCAAGCTGGATGGGGGTGATGTCGTGGAGCGAACCGTCGCTCTTGCCCCGGCCACGGGGCGTGCGGACGGCGTCGTAGATATAGGCTTCCATGGTTCCTTTTCCCTCTCCGTTGGCGGCTTTTGGCGCACCGGAAGTGGCCCTGAATGTATTTACGTTTACGTAAAGTGCAAGCCTGAAATGGTCGGTTTCCGCCGACATGGCCTTGCCGTAAGGTCAGGTGCGGGCCTGATGTGGGGCGCGATCGCAGCGGGACAAGCATCAGGTGAAGATTGCGGTTCTTTCCGACATCCATGGCAATATCGATGCGCTCGACGCCGTGCTGGCGGATGTGGCTGCGCGCAATGTCGATCTATGTGTCAATCTCGGTGACATCTTGTCGGGGCCGCTGTTCCCCTGCGAGACCGCCGAACGGCTGATGGCGATGGATTTGCCGACGATCCGGGGCAACCATGAGCGACAATTGCTGACGCTGGCGCCCGACCGGATGGGCGCGTCAGACCGGGCGACCCATGATCTGCTGGCGCCGCGCCATCGCGACTGGATCGCCGGCTTGCCCGAGACGCTGTGGCTGACGGATGAGGTGCTCATGGTCCATGGCACGCCGGGCAGCGACATCGATTATTGGCTGGAAACGGTCGAGCCGACCGGGCTGCGCGCGGCGACCGAGGCGGAGGTCGAAGCGCGGGCAGGGGGCGTTGTCGCGCCGCTGATCCTGTGCGGCCATACCCATGTGCCGCGTATTCATCGTCGCGCCGATGGCGGGCTGATCGTCAATCCGGGCAGCGTCGGCCTGCCGGCCTATGACGATGATCGCCCCTGGCCGCACATGGTGGAGACCGGATCGCCCGAGGCCCGTTATGCATTGGTCGAGCGGACGGCCGACGGCTGGCACGCGGACATCGTCCTGGTCGCCTATGATGTCGAACGCGCGGCCGCCACGGCCGATGCTCGCAGCCGGCCCGACTGGGCACGGACACTGCGTACCGGACGGATGTGAACCAAAGGTCGAGTCGCGGGTTTGACCGACGTTCCTAAATCCGCTTGATGGTTTTCGTGCCTGACACCGAGTCCCCCCAGCCGTCCTCGCCCTTTGCCATTCCCATCTTCCGCGCGATCTGGATCGCGAGCCTGGCGTCCAATTTCGGCGGGCTGATCCAGTCGGTCGGTGCGGCCTGGATGATGACCTCGCTGTCCGCTTCGCCGGTGCTGGTGGCGCTGGTGCCGGCGTCGACGACGCTGCCGATCATGCTGTTCTCGCTCTGGGCCGGCGCGGTCGCCGACAATCTGGATCGGCGCAAGGTGATGATGGCCTGCCAGCTTTTCATGCTGCTGGTGTCGACTGCCCTTGCGCTGGTCGCCTGGCTTGGTGCGCTGACGCCCTGGACGCTGCTGGGCTTTACCTTCCTCATTGGCTGCGCGACGGCGGTGAACGGCCCGGCCTGGCAGGCGTCGGTCGGCGACATGGTGCCGCGCAGCGTGCTGCCCAGTGCCGTCGCGATGAACAGCATGGGGTTCAATCTTGCCCGTAGTACCGGCCCGGCGTTGGGCGGCGTGATCGTCGCGGCGGCGGGCGCGGCAGCCGCGTTCCTGGCCAATGCGGTCAGCTATATCGGCCTGGTCGCGGTGCTGGCGCGGTGGCGACCGGAATTGCCGCCCAAACTGCTGCCGCGCGAGCGGCTGGGCGTCGCGATGTGGGCCGGTGTCAGCTATGTCTCGATGTCGCCCAAGATCCAGCTCGTGCTGCTGCGCGGCGGTGCCTTTGGCATTGGTGCCAGCGCGGTGTCGGCGCTGATGCCGCTGGTGGCGCGCGATGTGCTGGGCGGCGGCGCGCTGACCTTCGGCCTTACCAGTGGCGCCTTTGGCGTCGGCGCGGTAGCCGGGGCGCTCTCCACCCGGCGGTTGCGCGCGCGCTTCTCGATCGAGGCGATCGTGCGGTCCGCCGCCCTGTCGCTTGCGGCGGGAACGGCGATCACGGCCATGTCGGGCTATCTGGCGCTGGCGCTGCTCGGCTATCTGCTCGCCGGGGCGGGCTGGGTCATGGCGCTGTCGACCTTCAACGTGTCGGTCCAGATGTCGGCGCCGCGCTGGGTCGTCGCCCGCGCCGTCGCCATCTATCAGATGACGGCGTTCGGTGGCATGGCGATTGGCGCCTGGCTGTTCGGCAATCTGGCCGAGGATCATGGGGTGGTGGACGCCCTCTATGCCTCCGCCGCGGTGCAACTGGTCGCCGCGCTGATCGGCTTCGTCCGTCCGCTGCCGCAGATCGGCGATGACAATCTCGATCTCCAGAATCGCTGGCGCGAGCCGGAGACAGCGGTGCCGGTCGAACCGCGCAGCGGCCCGGTCGTCATCACCATCGAATATCGCATTCCGGTGGGATCGGTCGTCCCTTTCCTCAGCGCGATGAGCGAGCGCCGCCGCATTCGCAAGCGCGATGGCGCGCATGGCTGGTCGCTGATGCGCGACCTGGGCGATCCGGAACTCTGGGTCGAACGCTATCATGTGTCGACCTGGCTCGACTATGTCCGCCATAACCAGCGGCGCACCATCGCCGACATCACCAACAGCGACACGATCCACGCGCTGCACAGTGGCGGTAAGCCGCCGGTGGTGCATCGCATGCTGGAACGCCAGACCGGCTCGCTGCCGCTCAGTCGTGCCCCTGATCCGCGGGAAATGGGCGACGGTCTGACCGATCCGACGCGATCGACCTGAAGCGGGGCAAGGCAAAGCGGCTTCGCCTGCCCCTTTTGGGCCTCAGGTCGGCGTCACCGGGGGGCGGCCAAGATCCTCCGGCGTATCGATGTCGTGCAGCACATTGCCGATCGTCTCGATCTGGATGCCGTGGCTCAGCAGCGCGCGGGCACCCTGATCCCCTTTAAGTGCCAGCAATTCGGGGAAATGCTTGCGGCCGATGAAGGCGGGCGGCGAGGAAGAGAAGCCGTCGGTGCTGGCGACGACCGATCTTATGTCCTCGGCCGCCATGCAGATATGGTTATAATGGGTCTGCGGCACGTCGGGCATGTCGGCCAGGCAGATCAGGATGCCGCGCACCTTGCGCTTGTCCATCACATGCTCGACTGCGAGCCGGATGCTGCTCGACAGGCCTTCCTCGGGCCGTTCGTTGACGATGATATCGAAGCCGCGTCGGTCAAGCTTGCGATGCAATATTGGCGCAAATTCGACCGGTCGCACGACAGCGACCAGCTCGGCAAAGGCCATGGAGGCGATGGTTTCCAGCGTGTGCGCGGCAACCGGCTTGCCGCGCAGGTCGGCCATCAGCTTGTCTTCCTCGCCAAAGCGGGTCGACATGCCGGCTGCCAGAAGGACGGCGGCGATGCGTTCAGTGCGCATGATCTTGCGATTGTAATGACATTTTTCTGTGGTGCGTTCCCGTTAGACTGTGATTTGCCACCACAGCGATGTTGTGTCCAGCCGGGGCAAAAGGGCTGGTCAGACGGGCACGCAGTCGCCATATGCCGGGGCCAACAATTATGGAGTGGCCCAGTTCATGGCATATGATCCCGATGCGGAAACCGTAGGCGAGGGCTCGAAGGAGCCGGTCCCGGCCGAAGTGTCGGAGGCAATCCGCACCCTCATCCGCTGGTCGGGCGACATGCCCGAACGCGAGGGGCTGATGGAAACGCCCGAGCGGGTGGCCCGCGCCTGGCGCGAATATTGCCGCGGCTATAATGATGATCCGGCCTATCATCTCTCGCGCATCTTCCATGAGGTGGGCGGCTATGACGATGTCGTGCTGCTGAAGGACATTCCGTTCCAGTCGCATTGCGAACATCATATGGCGCCGATCGTCGGGCGCGCGCACATCGCCTATCTGCCGGGCGACTATGTGGTCGGCATTTCCAAGCTGGCCCGCGTGCTGCACGCCTATGCCAACCGGCTGCAGGTGCAGGAACGGCTGACCTCCGAAGTCGCCAACTGCATCTGGGAAAATCTCAAGCCCCAGGGCGTCGCCGTGGTGATAGAGGCGACCCATGGCTGCATGACCGGCCGTGGCGTGCGCACCCCCAACGTCATCATGAAGACCAGCCGCATGCTCGGCGTCTTCCGCGACGATGAAAAGTCGCGCGAGGAAGTGCTGAAGCTCATCGCCTCGTGAATGATGTGACCGAGCAGGGGGAGGGCGCCGAGCCCGCCTATCGCCCGATCGGCGGCGCGAAGAAGGATGCCGGGCCGACCGGCCCCTTGCCGCTGGCCTCGCGCCGGCTGGCGCTCGTGACCGGTGGCCATCGCCGGCTGGGCGGCATCATTTCGGCGACGCTGGCGCAGGCCGGCTATTCGCTCGCCATCCATGGCAGCCATGACACGCGGCTGGACTCTCATCTGGCGATCGCGCTGGAGGAAAATGGCGCCGAATGGGAAGGTTTCGTCGTCGACTTTGCCGATCCCGAAGCGGCCGAGGAACTGGTCGCGCAGGTTGCCGAACGCTTCGGCCGGCCGCCCGACCTGCTGGTCAACAGTGCTGCAATCTTCGGCCAGGACCGGATCGACAGCGTCACCGCCGATGATCTGATGCGCCATTATGCGGTCAATTGCGCCGCGCCCGCGATGCTGACCAAGGCGTTCGCGACCGTTCCGGCCGGGACGGGCGATCGCTGCATCGTCAATATCCTCGATCAGCGGATCGACCATCCCCATGGCGATCAGCTGGCCTATACGCTGTCCAAGCTGGCGCTCGCCGGTCTGACGAAGACGGCGGCCAGCAGCCTGGCGCCGCAGGTGCGGGTCAATGCGGTGGCGCCCGGCCTCACCATCGCCACGCCCGACTATGATGCGGAACAGATGGCGCGGCTGGAGCAGTTGATGCCGCTTGGGCGGCTGCCGCAGGCGGAGCAGATCGCGCAGGCCGTTCTCTATCTGGCCGGCGCGACGGCGGTGACGGGCCAGACCCTCTATGTCGATGGCGGCGCGCATATGCGCAGCTATGATCAGGATTTCATGCATCTTTGCCGATAGGATCGGCAAAATCGCCGCTTTGCAAAGGCTGGCGATCCGTTTTTGGCCGACATAGATCGGCGCTGACAGCTTAGGGAGACGGCAATGGCATATGAAACGATCCTGGTGGAACAGCAGGGCGCGGTGACGCTCATCACGCTCAACCGGCCGCAGGCGCTCAACGCGCTCAACAGCCAGGTGCTCGCGGATCTGGGCGCGGCCTTTGCCGCCTATGATGCCGACCCGACCCAGCATTGCGCGGTGCTGACCGGCAGCGAAAAGGCCTTTGCCGCCGGCGCCGACATCAAGGAAATGGTGGACAAGGAAGCGGCCGACTTCTTTCTGCAGGATTTCTTCTCCGACTGGCAGACCAAGGTCGTTGCCACCCGCAAGCCGTGGATCGCGGCGGTTGCCGGCTTTGCGCTGGGTGGCGGCTGCGAACTGGCGATGATGGCCGACTTCATCCTGGCGGCCGACACCGCCAAGTTCGGCCAGCCCGAGGTGAAGCTGGGCGTGGCGCCGGGCATGGGCGGGTCGCAGCGCCTGACCCGCGCGGTCGGCAAGGCCAAGGCGATGGAAATGTGCCTGACCGGCCGGATGATGGGCGCTGAGGAGGCCGAGCGCGCTGGCCTGGTCGCGCGGATCGTGCCCGTCGCCGAATTGCTGGACGACGCGCTCAAGACCGCCGCCGCGATCGCCGCGATGCCGCCGATGGCGGCAATGGTAAACAAGGAAATGGTCAATATCGCGTTCGAGACCAACCTGGCCCAGGGCATTTTGACCGAGCGCCGCCTGTTCCAGATCCTGACTGCAACCGAAGACAAGAAGGAGGGCATGACCGCCTTTGTCGAGAAGCGTCCGGGCGTCTGGAAGGGGCGCTGAGGGATCCTTCTTCGAAAGAAGAGGGCATGCAATTTTTGATCCTCCCCAGGCCAGGCCTGGGGAGGATTTTTTGTGCGCGCGTGCGAGGAAGCGGGCATTGATTGCGAAATCTCAACGCTTTGAAGCGCCTCGTTCCGCTTGAGAAATCATCATAAGCGCGTGGTGGATTTTCCCGAAGGGCTCGTTTCAGATGACAAATGGATGACATGGCTGCGCTCGCCCGAAGGGATGATCGACAGGCCAGGGTCCGGAGAGGAACGGCGCGATAGCCCGAAGGGGCGGGCGCTCCTGATTGGCGCGAACTGCCCTTTTGCAGGGCCTACAGGGAGCCTCTATGCCTTCGATTTCGTCCGTCCGTCGTGTGTCTCGCGCTGCGCTGCTGCTTGCCTGCTGCGCGGGTGCCTTATCCTCTGCTGCTTGGGCGCAGGAGGCCGCTCCAACGGACGAAAATGACAGCATCACCGTGACCGGTCGTCGTATCTCGCAATCGTCGGAAGCGATCGGCGAAGACAAGATCAACAATGTCGTCGCCGTCACGCGCGAGGCGCTGCTGTCGGCGCCGTCGGGTATTTCGGGCCTGAAGATGCTGGAGCAACTGCCCGGATTCAACGTCCAGACCGACGGTGCACTGGGCCTTTATGAATTTGGCAACAGCGTCCAGACCCGCGCCTTCAACCTCGACCAGATCGGCTTCGTGGTCGATGGCATTCCGACCGGCCGCAGCGACGCCTTCGGTGGCAGCCCTGTCTTCCGCTATGTCGACAATGAAAATCTGGGCGTGGTGGAAGCCTCCGTCGGCGCCGCCGATGTCGGCCTGCCCAGCTATTCCAGCCTCGGCCCGGTGGTGCAGTATAACAGCATCGCGCCGCAAGAGGAGATGGGCCTGTTCGTGTCGCAGAGCTTTGGCGACAATAATATGAAGCGCACCTTCATCCGCGCCAGCACGGGCCGGGTGGGGCCGTTCAAGGCCTATGTCAGCCGCACCAAGCTGGACAGCGACCTGTGGCGCGGCCCCGGTTCGGTCGATCGCGAACATTGGGAAGGCCAGATCCATGCCGATCTGGGCGGTGACAGCTGGGCGCGCTTCAAGTTCGTGTCGAACGACTTCTTCGATTATGACTCGCCGACGATCACCCGCGCCCAGTATAATTGCACCGCCACCAGCGTGGTCGGCGCCTGCGGCCGCGACTTCGCCTATATCGAGAATGTGCCCAATACCACGACCGGCTTCGCGCCGACGGCGGCGGGCGTCTATTATTCCAATTCCAACTACACCAATGTCTACAACCTCGCGATCAACGTGCGGAAGGACAAGCTTTATGGCGGCACCTTCCACCTGGGTATTGCCGATGGCGTGTGGGCGGAATCGACCCTCTATTATGAAGACAAGAATGGCTATGGCGTCTCGCCCGACAGCTATTCCAACTCGCTGAGCCGCTACACGGCGCAGGCGGCCGCGGGGCTGGACGTGACCGCGCCCAAGGGTGTGCAATATGGTCGGTCGGGCGTCGGCGGCGATCGCTATGGCGTGACCACCAAGCTGCACTGGGAAAGCGGCAATAATGTCGTCGAAGGCGGCATCTGGGCCGAAGTCGACAAATATCACCGCACCCAGGCGCGCTACAACACGATGGACGGCGCCCCCGATGGCGAGCCCAATCTGGACGAGTTGGTCTATCTGCGCCGCGACTATCGGTCCAAGCGCGACACGCTTCAGATCTTCCTGAAGGATACGCTCAAGCTGATGGATGACCGGCTGGTTCTGGATGCCGGCTTCAAGGGGCTGATGCTGGACTACAGCCTTGGCGGCTATCGCGACTTCGACGACTATTATCGCGTCGTGGGTGGCACGGCGGTCGCAGGCTGGGGGCCACAGTATAACACGGCCCATTATCGCGACATGTTCCTGCCGATGGCGGGCCTGCTGTTCAAGATCAACGAGCGCAGCCAGATCTTCGCCTCCTATGCCGAGACGATGGCGCTGCCCAAGGGCATGGATGATATCTATGCCGTGACGCGCACCGGCACGTCGGCGCTGGTGCCCCAGCCCAAGGCGGAACGCGCGCAGAATATGGAAATCGGCTTCCGCACCAACCAGGGGCAACTCTACGCCTCGATCGCGGGCTACTACACCAAGTTCAAGAACCGCATCCAGTCGATCACCACTTTCCAGGAAGGCGGCGGCAGCACCACCGAAACCTTCTACCAGAATGTCGGCCGGGTCGAATCCTACGGCGTGGAAGCCAGCGGCACCTACAAGCCGGCTTTCCTCAACGGCTTGGCCTATGCCAACGCCAACGTCACCTATAACAACGCCAAGTTCCAGGACGATATCGTCGCGTCGGTCACCTATGCGACCTCCGGCAAATATATCCCCGATAGCGCCAAGTGGATCGTCAGCGGTGGCGTCACGATCGAGCCGGCAAGCTGGCTGGTTGCCAACATCAGCGGCAAATATACGTCGAAGCGCTGGTCGACCTTCACCAACACGGCAGGCTCCAGCGTGCCGGCCTACACCGTGTTCAGCGGCTATGTGGATATTGGCGACGGCTGGAGCTTCGGCCCGGTGAAGAGCATCAAGGCGCGCTTCAACGTCGACAATATCTTCGACAAGGACACGCTGTCCTACATCTCCTCCTCGGTCACGGGTGACGGTTCCTTCCGTCCGCTGTCGCCACGCACCTTCCAGTTCACCATTTCGGGCGAGATCTGATGCGGAATGCTTATCTGATGGGGGCAGCGCTGGTCGCGCTGCTCCCGATTGCGGCGCAGGCCCAGCCAAAATCCGTGTCGAAACAGGTCTATCAGTTGCACCAGAAGCTGATTACGCTCGACAGCCATCTCGATACGCCGGCATCGCTCGACCTGCCCGACTGGTCGATCGACGAGGAGCATGGCGTCCATAGCGACTATACCCAGGTCGACCTGCCACGGATGAAGAAGGGCGGCCTCGATGGCGGCTTCTGGGCGATCTACACCGGCCAGGGACCGCTGACGATCGAGGGCTTCCGCAAGGCGCGCGATTTCGCGTTGTTGCGTGGAATGTCGATCCGATCGATGGTGGCGGCCGACCCCGACAATTTCACGTTGGCGCTGGAGGCGAAGGACGCGGCGCCAATCGCCGCGGCGGGCAAGCGTATCGTCTATATGTCGATCGAAAATGCCTATCCGCTGGGCGAGGATGTCTCGCTGATCAAGACATTCTACGACATGGGCGTGCGCGTGTCGGGTTTTGCCCATTTCGCGCATAACCAGTTTGCCGACAGCTCGACCGATCCGTCGAAGAAGCCGCGCTATGGCGGCCTCAGCCCGCTCGGCAAGGAATTGCTGAAGGAAATGAACCGCCTCGGCATCGTGCCCGATGCCTCGCACAGTAGCGACCAGGTGCTGGACGATCTGCTGGCGCTGTCGACCACGCCGGTGCTGCTGACCCATTCGGGCTGCAAGGCGGTCTATGACCATCCGCGCAACATCGATGACGAACATCTGAAAGCCCTGGCGGCCAAGGGCGGGGTCATCCAGATGAACGCCTATGGCGCCTATCTGCGCGCGTCCAAGCCCAATCCCGAGCGGCAGAAGGCGCTGATGGCGCTTTATGGCCAGATGCGCGAGGACGCCAAGGTTTCGCCCGAGGCGCGGGCCGCGATGCTCGCCAAGCGGCAGGAGATCGACCGGCTCTATCCCGACACCGACCGGCCGACCTTCGACGATTTCATGGCGCATATGCTGCATGCGCTGAAGGTCGTCGGCCCCGATCATGTCGGCATCGGCCTGGATTGGGACGGTGGCGGCGGCGTTGTCGGCATGGAGGATGTGGTCGATCTGCCCAAGATCACCGACGCGCTGCTGAAGGCCGGCTATAGCGAGGCTGACGTACAGAAAATCTGGTCCGGCAATGTGCTGCGCGTGCTGGCCGCGGCCGAAGCGGGCAAGCAGAAATAAGGACTTGTGCCGGACCAGCCGTTGCTGGTCCGGCATGAAATCTTGTTAAGCCAATCGACGGGGGCGTTCCGGCCCGCTAAGGGGAGTCGGCACCAGAAAGGAGCGGTCGCATTTCGCCCATGCAGCACAAGCCGAAGCGCAGCCGGGCAATCGCCCTGCCGAACAGCGAGTTTCGCGCCCGCGCCACCGAATATCTCGATTTCCTCGCCGCCTGGGTGAAGAAGCCCCGGCAGACCGCCTCGGTCGTGCCCAGCAGTCGCTATCTGGCGCGGCTGATGGTGGCCGACATCGATCCGCAGGACGGCCGCGTGCTGGAACTGGGCGGGGGCACGGGCGTCTTCACCCGCGCCATCCTGGAAACCGGGCTTGCCGCCGACCAGCTGGAGGTGGTGGAGATCAATCCCGCCTTCGCGCGTGGGCTGCGGCGTCATTTTCCCCATGTATCGATCCTGGAGACGCCGGCGCAGATCGTCTCGGTCGCGGCCGCTGGTGGCCCTGGCGACTATCAGACCGTGGTCAGCGGCCTGCCGCTGCTGGCGATGGACCGGGCGATGCATATCGACATATTGTCCGAAGCCTTCCGCATGCTGAAGCCGGGCGGCAGCCTGGTGCAGTTCACCTATTCGACGCGACCGCCGGTCAGCCGTGCGGTGCTGGACCAGCTTGGTCTGGAGGTTGTCCGCGCCGGCCATACGGTGCGCAATTTCCCGCCAGCGACGGTCTTCCGCTTCACCCGACGGGGCGAATGATCGGGGCAAGAAAAAGGGGCCGCATCGCATGATGCGGCCCTTCCTGTTTCTGCCTCAGTAGAAGGCGCCATAGACCACATCGACCACGCGGCGCGACCGCACGTCGACCAGCAACATGTCGGGGCCATAGCGGATCCAGCGATAGCCATAAGGCGGGGCGCCCAGACCCATGCGCCAGTAATCGTCATAATAATAAGCGGTCGAGAAGAAGATCGCCGGCAGGAACAGGCCGACCGTCCAGCGCCGATAGCTGTAGCCGCGCGGATAGCGGAACGCGGGCCCGTGGATGGGCCGGAAATTGGGCGGGCGTCCGGCGCCCGGACGATGCGGCTGACCGGGGTTTCCGGGCCGTGGCGGTTGGACGGAGGGGCCGCCCGGACGCGAAGGCTGGGGCGAAGGACCACCCGGGCGATTGGGCTGGTTCGGCGAACCGCCCGGCCGGCTCGGCTGGGACGTATCGGGGCGGGAGGGCTGGTTGTTGGACCCGCCCGGGCGCGAGGGTTGCGTCGAGGGACCGGACGGACGCGATGGTTGAGCAGAACCGCCGGGGCGTGAGGGAGCGGGGGCAGGGCGCGTGGACGGAGATGGTCGAGCGCTGCCGCCGGATGGTGGTCGGCCGCCCTGCTGGGCGATGGCGATATCGGGAACGACGATCAACGCGATCGACAGATAGAGAACTGCCTTTTTCATAGCCTTCTCCACATGGTGGCGCGTCAAGCCTATGCCCGCGCTTCACCGGCTTCAATCTTTTTCCAATATGTTGCCCGGCTTCGCTATTTGCCGCGTTGCCGGTTGCATGGCGCGGTCCGCCTCCTATCTTGCCGACACAAGGAAAGGGGGCGCTGCCGCATGGCATCCATCATCGAAATCAAGGGCCTGACGAAAAGCTATGCGTCGGGCTTTCAGGCGCTCAAGGGCGTAGACCTGAATATCGAGGAGGGCGAGATTTTCGCGCTGCTCGGCCCCAATGGCGCGGGCAAGACGACAATGATCTCGATCATCTGCGCCAATGTCCGCCCCTCTGGCGGCACCGTGACGGTCGCCGGCCATGACATCATCCGTGACTATCGCGGCGCGCGCGCCGCAATCGGACTGGTGCCGCAGGAGCTCAATACCGACCAGTTCGAGCGGGTCATCGATACCGTCACCTTCAGTCGTGGCCTCTTCGGCAAGCCGCGCAACGACGCCTATGTCGAAAAGGTGCTGCGCGACCTGTCGCTATGGGACAAGCGCCACAACAAGATCCGCGAACTGTCCGGCGGCATGAAGCGCCGGGTTATGATCGCCAAGGCGCTGAGCCATGAGCCGCGCGTGCTGTTCCTGGACGAGCCGACCGCCGGCGTCGACGTCGAATTGCGCCGTGACATGTGGAAGCTGATCGGCGAACTGCGCCAGACCGGCGTCACCATCATCCTCACCACCCATTATATCGAGGAGGCCGAGGAAATGGCCGACCGGGTGGGCGTCATCAACCATGGCCAGTTGATGCTGGTCGAGGACAAGACCGCCCTGATGGAGAAGCTGGGCAAGAAGACGCTGTCGATCATGCTGGCCGAGCCGATCGAGGCGCTGCCGCCCGAACTGGCCGACTGGGATGTGGTGCTCAAGGCGCAGGGGCAGGAGATCGAATATCTGTTCGACACCCGCGCCGAACGCACCGGCGTCTCCTCGCTGCTGCGCAAGCTGGGCGATCTCGGCATCGGATACAAGGATCTCAACACGCGGCAGAGCAGCCTGGAGGATATTTTCGTGAGCCTGGTCCATCAGGAGAAAGCGGCATGAACGGCCCGAATCTGCGCGCGGTCGCCGCCATCTACAAGTTCGAGCTGCACCGGTTCCGACGCACCTGGCTGACCGGCCTGCTGGTGCCGGTCATCACCACCTCGCTCTATTTCATCGTGTTTGGTGGGGCGATCGGCTCGCGCATGACCGAGATTGACGGCATTCCCTATGCCGCCTTCATCGTGCCGGGCCTCATCATGATGTCGATGTTCACGGAGAGCATTTTCAACGCCAGCTTCGGCATCTACATGCCCAAGTTCACCGGCACCATCTATGAGCTGCTATCGGCGCCGGTGTCGGCGATGGAGACGGTGATCGCCTATGTCGGGGCGGCGGCGACCAAGGCGCTGATCGTCGGCTTCATCATCTTTGCCACGGCCCATCTGTTCGTCGATTTGCCGGTGGCCCATCCCTTCGCCATGGTCGGCTTCATGCTGCTGATTGCGGTGAGCTTCTGCCTGTTCGGCTTCATCCTGGGCATCTGGGCGCAGGGGTTCGAGCAGTTGCAGGTGATCCCGCTGCTGATCATCACGCCGATGACCTTCCTGGGTGGCGCCTTCTACTCGATCCACATGCTGGCCGAGCCGTGGCGCACGATCACCCTGTTCAACCCGATCGTCTATCTGATCTCGGGCTTCCGCTGGACCTTCTTCGGCAAGGGCGATGTCGGGATCGAGTTCAGCCTGTTGTTCGTGGGCGGCATGCTGGCGGTATGCCTCGGCATCATCGCCTGGGTGTTCCGCACCGGCTATCGACTCAAGAAGTAACGATAAAAGAAAAGGGCGGCCAATGGCCGCCCTTCTTCATTCCGGTCGATGCGATGCCAGTGCCGGTCAGGCCGCGGCGCTTTGCGGATCGACCGCGAACAGGGTCACGCCCTTATATTTGTCGTCGCCCTGGTCATAGAGGCCGTGCATCGCCTCGAACGTCTCGTCCAGAATCTCGACATCGCTCAGGCCCGCCAGCTTGAACGTGCCCAGCTTCAGCTCGCGCGGCGGGCGGCCGTCGCGGTCCGTGGTCACGGCGTCCATGAACATCTCGTCATGGCGCGTGTAGAGGATGTGCGGGGCCAGCGTGACGACCATCTTGTTATAGGTCGCCTTGAGGCACTTCTGAAGCGCGATCGCTTCGAAGATAGGGGTCGGAGAGTCCATGATGGGCCGCCCATATCAAGAAACACGGCCCCGTTTCAATTGCTTTGTGCGTCGCACCATGTGCCTGCCGTGCAACCGGCCGGATTTTCACGACGAATTGTGCGGCCGTTTTCCTAGCGCAGAACCAGCCCCAGCCGGTCGCGCAGCGACCAGCGCGCGATCAGCAGGATCGCCACCGTGCCGAGGCCCGCAGCCAGGCCGAACCAGATGCCCACGCCATGCAGCCCCATCGGGAAAGCGAGCAGGGCGCCGACGCCGATACCGATGATCCAGTAGCCGAAAAGGGCGAAGATCATCGGCACCTTGGTATCCTGGATACCGCGCAGCACGCCGGCGCCGACGGCCTGGGCCGCGTCGACCAGCTGGAACAGCGCGGCGACCGCCAGGAAGCTGACCGCCAGATTGGCGGTGGCGAGATTGGCCGGATCATGGACGTCGAGGAAGATCGACACCAGCGGTCGCGGGATCAGGACCAGCATCAGCGCGGCGGCCATGGCGAAGCCGGTGCCGACGATCAGCGCCAGCCAGCCGGCTCGGCCGATCGCGGCAGGATCGGCCCGGCCATAGGCGACGCCGACGCGTACGGTCGCGGCCTGGCCAATGCCCATCGGCACCATGAAGACCAGCGAGGCGATCTGGATCGCCACGGCGTGGGCGGCGAGCGATTCCCGGTCGATCAGCCCCATCAGGAAGGCCGAGGCATTGAACACGGTGACTTCCAGCCCCAGCGTGATCGCGATCGGTAGGCCCAGCGTCCACACTGCCCGCTGCCGGTCGCGGTCACGCGTCCAGAAGCGGCCCATCAGCCGATAGCGGCGGAAGCGGCGATCGACCAGGATGACGGTCAGCAGGCCCAGAAACAGGAAGGTGGAGGAGAGGGTGCTGGCGATGCCGGCGCCCAGCAGGCCGAGCGCGGGCAGGCCGAGATGGCCGAAGATCAGCGCCCAGCCGACCAGCACGTTGAACGGGATGGCGAGCAGCATGATGATGAGGCCCCAGAGCGGGCGCTCCAGTGCCGAGATGAAGTTGCGCAGCGTGGTGAAGCAGAGGAAGGGCAGCAGCGCCCATTGCATGCCGCGCATCAGATGGCCGGCTTCGCGCGCCAGATCGGGTTCCTGCCCCATGGCGCGCAGGATCGCCTCGCAATGCCACAGGATCAGCCAGGCCGGCAGCACGAAGAAGGCGGCGGCGCGCAGCGTCTGGTGGACGGTGCGGCGCACGTCGCGCACCGAATGGCGGCGACGGCCCCGCTCGCTGGCGATCAGCGGCGCGGCGGCGGTGACGAGGCCGAGGCCGAAGATCAGCAGCGCGTTGAACAGGTTGATCGCCAGCGCCCCGGCGGCGACCGCTTCCGCGCCCAGTCGACCGACGAGCAGCAGATCGGTCGCGGCGATCCCCGACCAGGCGACATTGCCCGCGATCATGGGAATGGCGAGCGTGATTAGCGCGCGCGCCTCGATGCGCCAGGGGGAAGATTGGGTCACTTGGAAAGTCCGGAGCGAGGGAAGCGCCGGCAAAGGCGCGGGCGCTCCCCTTAATCGCCTCAGTGCTTCTTGAACAGATGCAGCACGGCAACGATGATGCCGCCGATCACCAGCCCGACAATGCCCGCGCCGATCGCATTCACCAGCCAGTCGATCACCGGACCGATCGCGGGCACGGCTTGGGCGGCGCCTTGCGCCAGATGATGGATCGTGCCGGGGATCAGATCCCAGTGAAATTCGTGCAGGCCATGGACGATCAGGCCACCGCCCACCCACAACATCGCCGCCGTACCGACGACGCCCAGCACGCTCATCACGACCGGCATCGCCTTTACCAGGCCGCGCCCGATGGCGCGCGTCGCCGCGCCACTGCGTTGGGCGAGGTGCAGGCCGATATCGTCCATCTTCACGATGAAGCCGACCACGCCATAGACGCCGGCGGTGATCGCGATGGCGACGACGACCAGGATGATCGCCTGTTCCCAGATCGGCTCGCTGGCGACAGTGCCGAGCGCAATCGCCATGATCTCGCCCGACAGGATGAAGTCGGTGCGGATAGCGCTGGAGACCTTCTGGTCCTCCAGTTCCTTGGAGGTGAGGGTTGCGGCGGCATCCGCCACCTCGTCATGGCCGCCCTGGATCGCCTCCAGCAGCTTCTCCGCCGCCTCGAAGCACAGGAAGGCGCCGCCGAGCATCAGCAGCGGCGGCAGCAGCCAGGGGGCAAAGGCGCTGAGCGCCAGTGCCGCCGGCAGCAGGAACAGCAATTTGTTGCGCAGCGATCCGCGCGCGATCTTCCAGATGATCGGCAGTTCGCGGTCGGGCGACAGGCCCATGACATAATTGGGTGTCACGGCAGTATCGTCGATGACGACGCCGGCGGCCTTTGTGCCGGCCTTGCCGGCAGCAGCGGCGACATCGTCCAGCGACGTGGCCGCCATCTTGGCGATACCGGCAACATCGTCGAGCAGCGCGATCAGACCCGAAGGCATGGTTAAATAATTCCCCTGTTGAAACGGATGGATATCATCCGTGCGCGCTTCTTAATGCGCGGGCAGGGTGGGGGCAATGGAGCGATGATTGCCGGTTCGTGACCGGGTGTCGGCGATATCAGTAATTGCCGGGCGGATCGCTGGCGGGAAAGGATTCGTCGGACTGTTCATCGACCATGTCCCAATCGCTGTCGTCCGCCTGCGGCCCGGCGTCGCGGACGATGCCGGACGAGCCGACCGGGCCGCGATCGTCCGGATCATCGGCGGTGGCACCATCATCCTTGCCGGCGCGTTCCTTCAGGCTCTTCCAGGCAACGGCGCCAAGGCCGGTCAGAAAGGCCAGCTTCAACAATCCCTTCATGGTGTCTCCTTCGACGCACTGTGGAGATGGACCCACTTGGCGGCGTCCTGGTCGATAGCCTCGGGCGAGAGGCGAATTTCGCCCTCTTCGTCCGCGCTGCCGGCATGATCCTCGTCGGCGCCGGTCATGCCGGGCGGAAAGATGGTCCAGCGCTGTTGCAGGGCGGTATCGATCATCGCCTGCCAGGCGGTCACGTCGCCCGTCTCGCGCATGGCGGGGTCGGGCTCCTTGAGCATCGCCAATATGCTGGCGGCGTCCTCGACCCAATAGGGCCAGTTATGCGTTGCCCCGGCGGCGAGGTGCCGGGCGAGGCGCTCAAGCAGGGTGCGTTGCTCCATGATGTCCGGAACGTTCATGGCGACTCTCCGTTCCTCATTTTCTCGCCATGCAACTTAATGGCAATCCTCGGGAAACGCCCCTCGGTATTTGAACCGATATGGGACGAAAAAAGGAGGCAGACATGCCCAGAGGCGACAAGGATCGTTACACTGGCAAGCAGAAGCGCAAGGCCGCGCATATCGCGCAAAGCTATGAAGAGCGTGGCGTGTCGCATGACGAAGCGGAGGCGCGGGCTTGGGCCACGGTGAACAAGGATTCGGGCGGCGGAAATCTGTCGGGATCGGGGCGGGGCAAGCCCGACAGCCATGCCGCCGACCGGCGCAAGGCGGCCGATCGGTCGGCCGCAGCGAAGAAGGGTTGGGAAACGCGCCGTCGCCGGGCGCAGGGCTGACATCAGGGTGAGAAGATATCGCCGTTGCTGAAATGGGCGGCGAGATGATCGATCCAGGCGCGCACCAGCGGCGGTAGCCCGGTGCGGGTGGTGAAGACGAGGTGGACGATCCCCTCCTGCGCCTGCCATTCCGGGAAAGGGTAGCGCAGGGCGCCCGACCGTGACGATCTGGACGTGGCCCTTGGGATAGAGCGTCAGGAAATCGGGCAATGGGGCGGTGACGGCGGTGCGGCACTGCTCATAGACCGACAGGCCAAGCTCGGTGAGCGTTCGATCAGCCGCCCAAGGCAACAAAAAAGCCGCCCGGTGACGGACGGCTTTCTCGTTTGTCAGAGCGAAGAGGCTCAGGCTTCTTCGGCCGGGGCTTCTTCCGCCTCGACGGCGATTTCGCCCGGCTCGGCGTTCGGATCGTAATCCTCGGTGAAGCCGGCTTCGTCCTTCTCGAACAGGTCGGCCATCACGTCGACGCCCTGCGCCTGCAGTTCGGCTTCTTCCGGCGAGCGGGCAACGTTCACCGTGATGGTGACGGCCACTTCCGGGTGCAGCGCGACCTTGACGTCGAAGACGCCCAGGGTCTTGATCGGACGCTCCAGCACGACCATCGCCTTGGAGACGTTGGTCACGCCATCGGCGTGCAGCGCGTCGACGACGTCACGGACGGCGACCGAGCCGTACAGGTGGCCGGCGTTCGACGACTGGCGGATCAGGACGATCTGCTTGCCGTTGACGCCTTCGGCAGCCTTTTCGGCGTCCGAACGACGAGCGGCGTTGTCGGCTTCGATCTTCGCGCGGTTGGCTTCGAACACGGCCTTGTTGGCGGCGTTCGAACGAAGAGCCTTCTTGTTGGGCAGCAGGAAGTTACGAGCGTAACCGTCCTTCACGGTGACGACGTCGCCGATCGCGCCCAGCTTTTCGATGCGCTCAAGGAGAATGATTTCCATGGGTCTTTCTCCCTTACTTCACGATGTAGGGCAGCAGGCCCAGGTGACGGGCGCGCTTGATGGCCTGGGCCAGCTCACGCTGCTTCTTGGCGGACACCGCGGTGATGCGGCTGGGGACGATCTTGCCGCGCTCGGACACGAAGCCCTGCAGCAGACGGACGTCCTTGTAATCGATCTTCGGCGCATCCTTGGCGGCGAAGGGGCAGCTCTTGCGGCGGCGGAAAAACGGGCGTGCCATGTTTCAGATCTCCTTATTCGGCAGCCGGGGCTTCTTCGCGCTCACGGCGCGGGCCACGGTCACCACGGGGGGCACGGTCGCCGCGTTCGGCGCGTTCCTGCTTGCGCATCATCACCGACGGACCGGCTTCCAGCTCTTCGACCTTGATGGTCATGTAGCGGATGATGTCTTCGTTGATCTGGGTCTGACGCTCCAGCTCGGCAATCACGTTGCCCGGTGCGTCGATGTTCAGCATGACGTAGTGCGCCTTGCGGTTCTTGGCGATCTTGTACGCGAGCGAACGCAGGCCCCAGGTCTCGACCTTGGTCACCTTGCCTTCATTTTCCTCGACGATCTTGGTGGCGGTTTCCGCCAGAGCGTCCACCTGCGCCTGTGCCAGATCCTGGCGCGCAAGGAACACATGCTCGTAAAGAGCCATGGTTATTGCCTCATCTGTTGGCCGATCGCTGACGCCCACCCCATGTGGAACGCCCCTCCGGCTGTCGTCTCAAGCATTCGAAATCGTTCGACGTCCGAATCCGGGGCCGAGCGAAGGCGCGCCTATGACGGAAAAGCGGGGGAAAGGCAAGCGGCATCGGTGCAGCCATGGGCGGCAGCGGCCCTGCTTGCAGTCAGGCTTCACCTGTCTCTATCCTGCCTGCCAGAAAAAGAGAAGGAGAGACGGATGGCGGTCGCGATCGCGGCACTGGCGCTGATCTTGCTGATGCTGGCGGCCTATCGCGGCATGAGCGTCATATTGATGGCGCCCTTGCTCGCCATGCTGGCGGTGTTCCTGACCGATCCGGCGGCGGTGCCCACCGCCTTTTCCGGCCTGTTCATGGACAAGGTCGCTACCTTCCTGAAACTCTATTTTCCCGTCTTCCTGCTCGGCGCGCTGTTCGGCAAGCTGGTCGAGATATCGGGCTTTTCCCGCGCGATCGTGACGGCGGTGATCGGTTTCGTGGGCGCGGGAAGGGCGATCCCGGCGATCATGATCGTGACGGCGCTGCTGACCTATGGCGGGGTCTCGGTCTTCGTGGCGGTGTTCGCCGTCTATCCCTTCGCCGCCGAGATGTTTCGCCGCGCCGATATTCCCAAGCGGCTGGTGCCGGCCACCATCGGCCTTGGCGCGCTGACCTTCACCATGGATGCGCTGCCGGGTACGCCGCAGATCCAGAATGTCATTCCGGCAAGCTTCTTTGGCACCACCGCCTGGGCGGCGCCGGTGCTGGGCGTGATCGGGTCAATGGTGATCGCGGCGGCGGGCCTTGCCTATCTCAACTGGCGGCGCCGGGCGATGGCGGCCGCGGGGGAGGGCTATGGCGCACCCGAAACGCTGGTCAACGAACCCGATCGGCAGGAAGAGGCGATCACCGTTCATCCGTTGGTCGCCCTGCTGCCGCTGCTGGTGGTGGGGCTGGGCAATCTGGCGCTGACCCTGCTGATCCCGCGCATCACCGGCGGGTCGGAAGAGGTGAGTATTCGGCTGGCGGGTCTGCCCGATCCGGTGACAGCGAAGGTGACACAGCAAGCGGCACTGTGGGCGGTGGAGGGGGCGCTGCTGATGGGCATCGCCACCATCCTGATCTTTGCCTTCCCGGTCGTGGCACGGCGCTTTGCGGAAGGGGCGAAGGCGGCGGTCGGTGGCGCCTTGCTGGCGGGGATGAACACGGCGGTCGAATATGGCTTTGGCGGGGTGATCGCGGCGCTGCCCGGCTTCCTGGTCGTCAAGGACGCGCTGAAGGCGGTGCCGAACCCGCTGATCAACGAAGCCATTACGGTGACGACCCTGGCGGGCATCACCGGATCGGCGTCGGGCGGCCTGTCGATCGCGCTGGCGGCGATGGCGGACCAGTTCGTGGCGGCGGGCGACGCGGCGGGCATCCCAAGAGAGGTGCTGCATCGGGTTGCGTCGATGGCATCGGGGGGCATGGACAGCCTGCCGCACAATGGCGCGGTCATCACCTTGCTGGCGGTGACGGGCCTCACCCATCGTCAGGCCTATAAGGACATATTCGCGCTGACGCTCATCAAGACGATGACCGTCTTCGTCGTGATCGCCGTCTATTATCTGACCGGGCTGGTGTGAACGCGAAAGCGCCCCGGAGCGGTGGCTCCAGGGCGCTTTTCAGGAAGTGGGGCGCTTAGCGGATGGCGCCGGCGACGACCGCGCCGATGATCCCGCTGGTGATCGCGACCAGCACCGCGTCATTGCCCGAGCGGACCCAGTGATAACCGCGCGGCGGGGCCGACAGGCGATAGCCGCGATAATTGTCGACGACCCGGTAATTGGTCGCGTAGCGGCGATCGAAGCGCTGGCCCTTGGCCCAGTGGCGATCGTTGCGCACCACCGTCTTCTTCTGGACGACGGTGCGGTGCGGACCTTCCTTCACGACCCGGACGGTCTCGCGATGGGGCGCGGCCTGGGCCTGGGCGGTGACGATCGGGCTGGCGGCAACGGCGGTGGCGGTCAGGGCCAGGATGATCTTCTTGAACATGTCTTCATTCCTCTTGTTTCAATCGAGGGCGCCGCTTCCGGCGTCGAAGACAGAGATAGGCCGCGCTTGTCGCAAGCCTGTCCCAAGGGTGGGGCAGTTTTGTCGGAAATTGTATCAAAACCCGATTTAAGCTGAATATCGGTTCAGAAATGGCGATTTTTCAATGCCTTGTTCGACTCACAACATCAGCGAGATGGCATTGCCGAAATTGTGCAGCAGGATCGGCAGCAGCAGGCTGCCGGTACGCAGGCGCAGCCAGACGGTGAGTAGCGAGGGGATGGCGGTAAGCGCCATCACCATCGGGTCAAAGCTGAAATGGCCGCCCGAATAGCCGAACGCATGGGCAAGGCCGAACAGGCCGCAGGAAAGCAGGGCGCCCCAGCCCCAGTCGACGCCGAGAAAGCGAACCCGCCGGGTAAAGGCGCGATCGAGCGCGAAAAGCAGAATGCCGCGATAAAAGGGTTCTTCCTCCAGCCCCGGCATGGTGAGCTGGAAGGCGATTTCCTCCGCGCTGCTGGGATCGTCGGGGAAATAGAGCGCGAGCGCGGTGAAGAAGGCGCAATAGAGGAGAGCCACGGGCAGGGCAGCGGTCAGGCTGCCGCGTGCTTGCCGGAGGGTGAGGCCGACCCGCTTCCAGCCAAATACCGGCAGGGCGGCCACCAGCAGCGTGAGGGCAAGGGCTAGCAGCTTGCCCTGCCAGTTCCAGTCGGCAGCAGGGATGAGGTCGGGGATATGGCGATAGGCGCGGGTCAGCAGCGCGTCATTGGCAGCGACCAGGGCGACGGCAACCAGCAGCCAGCCAGGCCGAAAGCCGCGCCGATCGATCAGGCCGATCGCACCGCCCGCGGCCAGCAGCAGCGCCAGCGTGCCGAGCAGGCCGATGACGCCGTTCATGCGCGCCGCTCCGGCGCGCGGCGGCGGCTCAGTCGGTGGAGGCGGGCAGAGAGACGGCGGGCAGGGGCGTGGCGGTGACGGTCATGCGGGCGAGCAGGATGGGATGATCCTTGCCCTCCAGCAATTGCGCCGTTTGCGGTGCCTGCGCGTCGGCAAAGGGGGTGAGGCTGACCCCGAACAGCAGCGCACTGCTGATGAGGCTGGCGGCGATCATCTTCATGGAGGCATTCCTTCCACGGCGCCGGAGCGGCGCCATGGAGGGAGGGATTAGGCAGAAGATGTCGCAGCATTATCCCGGATAACCGCCCTTTTGTCGGAAAATGTATCAGCCTATTCGTGCCGCAGCGCGTCGATCGGGTTGAGGCTGGCCGCCCGGCGGGCGGGGAAATAGCCGAACACCACGCCGATCGCCGCCGAAAAGAGGAAGGCGATCAGATTGACCTGCGGATCGAAGGTGAAGGGCACCTTCATCAGCGGCGCGATGCCGACCGATGCGATCAGGGCGATGACCAGGCCGATCAGGCCGCCCATGCACGACAGCACGATCGCCTCCACCAGAAACTGCATCAGCACTTCGCGCGCGACCGCGCCGATGGCGAGGCGGATGCCGATCTCGCGGGTGCGTTCCGTCACCGACACCAACATGATGTTCATGATGCCGATGCCGCCGACCAGCAGCGAGATGGCGGCGACCGCCGCGACGATCTGGGTCAGGATGGTGGTGGTGCCGGTCAGCGTGTCGCTGATCTGCTTGGTGTCGAAGACGTTGAAATTATCCTCCGCGCCCGCCTTGATCTTGCGCCGCTCGCGCATCAGCTGCTCCAGGCTGTCCTGCACGGTCGCGCTGTCATAGGCGTCGTCGACCGCGACCATGATCTGGCTGATGTCGCGATCGCCGGTGAAGCGGCGCTGGACGAACTTGATCGGCATGACGACGACATCGTCCTGGTCGCCAAAGCCGCCCTGGCCGCGGGTCGCCAGTACGCCCACCACCTGACAGCTCACGCCCTTGATGCGCATCCGCTTGCCGATCGGGTCATTGCCCTGGAACAGGTTGGTGCGCACCGTATTGCCGATGATGCAGACCGATTTGCCGGCCTCTTCCTCGTCCGGCATGAACAGCCGGCCTTCCGACACATTCCAGGACTGGACCTGCGAATAGGCGGAGGTCGTGCCATAGACAGTGGTCGACCAGTTATTGCCTTCATAGATGGCGGTGCCGCTCGACTGGACCACCGGCGCCACGGCGCGCACGCCGGTCAGCTGGTTCTCGATCGCGGTCAGGTCCGCTTCCTTGAAATTGGGCGGGCGCGGCCCGCCGCCGCCACGGCCGAAGCCCTGGCCGGGGCGCAGTTGCAGCACATTGGCGCCCAGCGAGCTGATCTGTTCGCGCACGGCGGCGGTCGCGCCATTGCCCAGCGTCACCATGGTGACGACGGCGGCAACGCCGATGATGATGCCGAGCGTCGTGAGGAAGCTGCGCATCTTGTGCCGGTTGATCGCCCGGAAGGCGAGGATGACAGTGGTGCCCAGCATCAGCCCACGGCTCCCTTCTGCGGTCCGCCCTGGCCCTTGTCGACCCGCTCCACCAGCCCATCCTTGAAATGGACGATGGTGCGGGCAAATTCGGCCATGTCGGGTTCGTGCGTCACCATCAGCACGGTGATGCCGCTATTCTGGTTGAGGTCGGTCAGCAATTGCATGATCTCCACCGACCGTTCGGAATCGAGATTGCCGGTCGGTTCGTCCGCCAGCAGCACGTCGGGCTGGGTGACGATGGCACGGGCGATCGCGACGCGCTGTTGCTGGCCGCCGGACAGTTCGGCCGGCGTATGGTCCCACCAGTCCTTCAGGCCCACCTTGTCGAGCGCGGCCATGCCCATGTCATAGCGGGTCTTCTTGTCCTCGCCGCGATAAAGCAGGGGCAGCTCGACATTTTCGAGCGCGCTGGTGCGGGCGAGCAGGTTGAAGCCCTGGAAGACGAAGCCGAGATAGCGGCGGCGCAGCAGCGCGCGCTGATCGCGGTCCAGCGTCTCGACATGGCGGCCCTTGAACAGGAACTGCCCGCCCGATGGCACGTCGAGGCAGCCCAGTATGTTCATCGTCGTCGACTTGCCCGAGCCCGAAGGCCCCATGACGGCGACGAAATCACCCTGCTCGATATCGAGGTCGATGCCCTTGAGTGCCTGAAAGGCGGTGGGGCCGCTGCCGAAGATCTTGGTGATCCCCCGCAGCGAGATGATGGGATCGGCGGCCATGGGGTCAGGTTCCGCTCTGCCGGCCGGTGCCCCGGCTCTCCGCGCCGCCGCTGCCCTGGGGGGCGGCGGGCGTCGGGGCGACCGGGGCGGTCTGGGGCGCGGCATCGCCCGAATTGCCAAGCGACTTGACGCTGGCGGGGCTGCCGTCGGCGGCGGGATTGCGCGGGCGATCCTTCGTGTCGCCAGCGGCGGGGTCTGCCTTCTGGTCCTCGGCGGGCTGCTGCGCGCCGGCGGCAAGCTGGCCGGTGATGACCTTCATGCCGGGCTTCAGGTCGCCGCCGGTGATGACGGTGCGCGATCCGTCGCTGGCGCCGACGGTCACCTGGATCGCCTTGGGATCGCCCTTTTCGTCGAGGACATAGAGGGTCTGGCTGCTACCCGCGCCGAAATTGACCTGTCGGTTGGCACCGCTGCGGCGCATGCGGCCGGGGCCGGGCAGGACGCTGGTGATGCCGCCGCCCGATCCGGCGCCGCTGCTGGGCTTGAAGCGGAGCGCGCTGTTGGGGACGAGCAGCACATCATGCAGTTCCTGGGTCACGATGTCGGCGGTCGCGGTCATGCCCGGACGCAGGGTTTCGTCCGCATTATCGACCGACAGCACGGCGGTATAGGCGACGACCGTGCCGGTCGAGCTGCTGGTCGTGCTAGTCGAGGACGAGGAGGACGAGCTGCTGCTGGAGCTGTTCGATCCGACATTCACCCGCGTGACCTTTGCCGGGAAGGTGCTGCCGGGGAAGGCGTCGACGGCGAAATTGGCGGTCTGGCCTTCCTTGACCTGGCCGACATCGGCTTCGTCCACCGATACCTCGACCTCCATCTTGGTGAGATCCTCGGCGATGGTGAACAGCACCGGCGCATTGAGCGAGGCGGCGACGGTCTGGCCCGGTTCGATGTCGCGCGACAGGACCACGCCGGTGACGGGCGAGACGATCTGGGCGATCGACAGGTTGGTCTGGGCGGTCGACAGCTGGGCGCGCGAGACATTCACCTGCGCCTGCGCCGAACGAAGATTGGCGAGCGCGCCATTATAGTCGGCGCGGGCCGAATCCAGTTCGGTCTTGGCCGGCACCTTGCCACCCGAACGCTGATAGACGTTGAGCTGACGATCGAGCGTCGCCTTGGCCAGCGCGACCTGCGCCTGCGCCTGGGCGACGCCAGCCTGGGAGGAGGCGACCTGAGCCTGCGTCTGGTTGATCGTGTCGACCAGGCGGCGGGTGTCCAGTTCGGCGAGCTTCTGCCCCTTGGTCACGCGATCATTGACGTCGACATAGACGGCGGTGATCTTGCCCGACTGTTCGGACCCCACATCGACCTGGTTGATCGGCTTCAAATTGCCGGTCGCCGATACGCTGACCGTCAGGTCGCCCTGGCGCGCCTCGCGGGTGGCATAATTGGGCTTGTCATCGCCGGCAAAGCAGCGGGCGACAAGCAGGACCAGGATCAGCAGCACGACGCCGATAATTCCGCGCATCATCCACTTGCGATACGGCTTTTCCGGCTTGGCGCCCAGAAAGTCGTTGAGATCCTGGTCGGGGCTGGCGTCATTGCTCATGGGGGCGGTCATCCATATTCTGCCAGCCGCCACCCAGCGCATTATAGAGCTGGGCGATGGCCAGGATCTCGTCCGATTGGGCGCTGGCAAGGCTGTTGCGGGCGTTCAGCAACGTGGTTTCGCTGCTGGACAGGGTCTGGAAGTCGATCAGGCCGGACTGATACTGGCTGCGCGCCAGGATCGCGGCATTGTTCGACGCTTCATAGGCGGTGGCGAACTCGACCTTGCGTCGGCGGGCACTGTCGAGCGAGGCCATGCCATTTTCGACATCCTCCAGCGCGCCGAGGACGCTCTGCTTGTAGGCGGCGAAGGCGGCATCGGTCGCCGCCTTCTGCGCGCGGACCTGCGAGGCGAGGCGGCCACCATCGAAGATGGTCTGGGCGACATTGGCAAAGACGCCGCCGGTGATGAGGTCGAACAGATCCTTGAAGGCGTTCGACGTGGTGCCGATGTTGCCGCTGATGCCGAACGAGGGATAGAGCTGTGCCTGGGCGACGCCGATCCGCGCGGTGGCGGCGGCCAGCGCCCGTTCGGCGGACCGCACATCGGGTCGCTGGCGCAGCGTATCGGCCGGAATGCCGGTGGCGATGTCGGTGGCGGCGGTGGGGATCGGTGTCGGCGTTTCCAGCGCGCGGGTCGCGTCGCCCGGCGCCTGGCCGGTCAGCACGGCGATGCGGTTGAGGCTGCCCTTCAGGCTGGCTTCGAGCTGGGGGATGGTGGCGTTGGTCTGGGCGAGCTGGGCTCTGGCCTGCTGCTCGTCGAGCGAGGAGACCAGCCCGGCCTGCAACCGCCAGCGGGCGATGTCGTAATTGTCCTGCTGCACCTTCTGCGTCTCGCGGGCGATGCGCAGCTGCTCCTGCGATGCGCGCGCCTGAACATAGTTGGTGACCAGTTCGGAAATGATGGTCATCCGCACATTGGCGAGGTCATAGCCGGACGCGGCAAGATCGGCCCGCGCCGCTTCGGCCGAGCGCGACAATTCGCCGAACAGGTCGATCTGCCAGCTGGCATTGGCGCCGGCCGAATAGCTGCTGGACCAGTTGCTGGCGCCGGTGGAGATGACGTTGCCGCTGTCGTCGACACGCGTGCCGCCGGCCTGACTGCGGTAATTCTTGCCGCCGCTGGCCGATCCGTTCACCTGCGGCAGGAAGGCGGCATTGGCCTGGCGCAGGGATTCCCGCGCCTGCCGCAGCCGTGCCTGCGCCTGGACGATGTCCAGGTTGCCGGCGATCGCCTGATCGATCAGGCCGGTCAGCGTCGGATCGTTGAGCCGCGTCCACCAGGTGGCGAGGGTGGCGTCGTCCAGCGCGGCGCCGCTGCCCTGGCTATAGCCGGCAGGCACGCCCAGCGCGGCGGATTGCGGCGCGTGATAGTTCGGCCCCGCCGCGCAGGCGGACAGTGCAAGCACCGATCCCGTGAGCCATGCAATGCGATATCGCACCTTTTCCTTGCACTCCGTCGTCGTTAAAGGGGCCAGCAATATTCCCCCGGAGAGACAGGGGGCAGGTGTATCAGGTCGTTACGTGCCGAAAAGCAATGTACGCCTCAATGCCATATATGTCTCAAAGTGTAACGTGCGTGAATTCCCGTGTTTTTCTCCGGAAAGACACCAGTAGATCAGAGGATGGAAGATGAGGGCATTTCTTTTCCCGGGCCAGGGTAGCCAGTCGGTCGGCATGGGCAAGGCGCTGGCTGAGGCAAGCCCGGCGGCAAAGGAACTGTTCCAGGAAGTCGATGACGCCCTGTCGCAGCATCTGTTCCGCATCATGGTGGAAGGCCCCGAGAGCGACCTGACCCTGACCGAGAATGCCCAGCCGGCGATCATGGCCAATGCGCTCGCCACGCTGCGCGTGATGCAGAAGGAAGGCGGCTTCAGCCTGGCTGACAAGGGTGATTATGTCGCAGGCCACTCGCTGGGTGAATATAGTGCGCTCTGCGCGGTCGAGGCGTTCGATCTTGGCACCACCGCCCGCCTGCTCAAGCTGCGCGGTCAGGCGATGCAGGCCGCCGTGCCGGTGGGCGAGGGTGCGATGGCCGCGCTGCTGGGCGCCGACATCGAAAAGGCACAGGCGCTGGCCGATGCCGCTGCCGAGGGCGAAGTCTGCACCGTCGCCAACGACAATGATCCCAGCCAGGTCGTCATTTCCGGCCACAAGGGCGCGATCGAGCGCGCCGTCGCGCTGGTTAAGGATTATGGCATCAAGCGCGGCGTGCTGCTGCCGGTGTCGGCGCCCTTCCACTGCCCGCTGATGCAGCCGGCTGCCGATGCGATGGCGGAAGCGCTCGCCAAGGCGACGATCAACGCGCCGCTGCTGCCGGTCTATGCCAATGTGCTGGCCGCGCCGATCAGCGACCCGACCGACATTCGCGAGCGTCTGGTCGAGCAGGTCACCGGTCGCGTCCGCTGGCGCGAGTCGATCGGCGCGATGTGGGACGCGGGCGTCACCGATTTCGTCGAACTGGGCGGCAAGGTGCTCGGCCCGATGGTCAAGCGCATCGCGCCGGACGCCACCGTGCGCAGCGTGGTGACGATGGACGATATCGAGGCGGTGCTGGGCGCGCTGTGAGCGAGAGCCCGGTCCTTACCCACCGTGACGGGGCCGTCCTGACGGTCACGCTGAACCTGCCCGACCGGCGCAACCCGATCTCCGATCCGGCGATGGTGGATGCGCTGTGCGACGTGTTCGAGGCGGCGGACCGGGACGCGGGCATCCATGTTGCGATCCTGACCGGGGCGGGCAGTGCCTTCTCCTCGGGTGGCGATCTCAACGCGATGCGGCCGGATGCCGGCGGGCTGCGCGCCAGCCTGCCGGCGCAGACGCGGCGCAATTATCGTGCGGGCATCCAGCGCCTGCCTCTGCTGTTCCAGGCGATCGAGCTGCCAGTGATCGCGGCGGTCAATGGCCCGGCGATCGGCGCGGGGCTGGACCTGGCCTGCATGTGCGACCTGCGCATCGCGGGGCAAAGCGCGCGCTTTGCCGAAAGCTTCGTGAAGCTAGGCCTGGTGTCGGGCGATGGCGGGGCCTGGTTGCTGCCGCGCATCATCGGCTTTTCCAAGGCGTCGCAACTCTCGCTGACCGGCGAAACGATCGACGCGGGCGAGGCACTGCGGATCGGGCTGGTCGGCGATGTGGTGCCCGACGCGGACCTTATGAAGGTGGCGCGGGCGCAGGCCGATGCGATCGCCGCCAACCCGCCGCATGCGACACGGATGACCAAGCGGCTGCTGCGCGCGGCGCAGACGGCTGAACTATCACAGACACTGGAAATGGCGGGCGCCATGCAGGCGCTGGCCCACGCGACCGCGGATCATGACGAGGCGATCGACGCCTTCTTCGACCGCCGGCCGCCACACTTCAAGGGAGACTAGAATGTTCGATCTGACGGGAATGACCGCGCTGGTGACGGGCGCTTCGGGGGGCATTGGTTCCTCCATCGCCAAGGCGCTGGCCGCGCAGGGCGCCACGCTGGCGCTGTCGGGCAGCAATGAGGAGAAGCTCAAGGCCTTCGCCGCCGAACTGGGCGGCGATCACAAGACCTTGGTCTGCAACCTGTCCGATCCGGCCGCCGTCGACGCGTTGGTGCCGCAGGCGGTGGAAGCGCTGGGCGGCAAGATCGACATCCTGGTCAACAATGCCGGCATCACCCGCGACAACCTGATCCTGCGCATGAAGGACGAGGAATGGTCGCAGGTTATCGCGGTCAATCTGGAAGCCGCCTTCCGCCTGTGCCGCGCCGCCGCCAAGCCGATGATGAAGGCGCGCTTTGGCCGCATCATCTCGATCACCTCGGTCGTGGGCGTCACCGGCAATCCGGGCCAGTCCAACTATTGCGCGTCGAAGGCCGGCATCATCGGCATGTCGAAGTCGCTGGGCCAGGAACTGGCGAGCCGCGGTATCACGGTGAACTGCGTGGCGCCCGGCTTCATCCGGTCGGCCATGACCGATGCGCTGAACGATGCCCAGAAGGGCACGATCCTGGCCAAGATCCCGGCCGGCGATCTGGGCGATGGCGACGATATCGGCGCAGCAGTCGCCTATCTGGCGAGCAAGGAGGCGGGCTATGTCAACGGCCAGACCCTGCACGTCAACGGCGGCATGGCGATGATCTGACTGAAGTCCCGGTCAGGCGATCTTTGTCCGGCCGGGCAGATTATAAGCGAGCGCGCCGTCCAGCAGGATGGCGCGCCGCATCGCCAGCGCCAGCACCGCGATCGCGGCGATCAGGTTGACCGGCACATGGGTCCATTCCGACACGGCCCGGCCGAATAGCGGCGCCATCCAGGCATAGGCCAGCCAGCTTCGTTCCCAGCTTAGCGCGCCGCGCTTGCCCATGTCGGCGGCGACGAAGGCGATCGCCATCCCCAGCAGCACATAGTCATAATCGAGCACATAGGGTGTGCAGAGCAGGGCGGCGCTGAGCGCAGCGGCGCCCCGCACTTCCATCGTCCCACGGCGGGCGACCAGCGCGGCGATGCCGATGGCGATGGCTGTCACCAGGCCCTGCACCACATAGGCGGCTGGAATGCTGCCGCCCCATTGGCGAATGGCGGCAAAGGGGCTTTGGATCTTTTCCCAGCCGGTGGCACCATTTTCGATGATGATATGCTGCGTCAGGGGCAGAGAATCGATGAACGCCTGCCACACCGGCCAGCCCCAGATCAGCAATGTCAGCAGGCACAGGCCGGCCGAGGTCAGACCGGCGGCCAGGAAGGCGCGGGCATTGCCGCGTGCGATGATCAGCACAGGGATCAGCACCGCAAATTGCGGTTTGTAGACCAATGCGCCCAGCAGCATGCCGGCGATCCAGGGACGTCGGTCGAGCAGGGCCATGCCGCCGCCCAGCAGGCCGGCGGTCATGAACGCATTCTGGCCATGGCCCAGGCACACCATCACCACCGGCGCACCGAGCGCGATGAGCAGCGCGTCGCGCTGACCCAGCAGGACATGGCGGACGACCATCAGCGCGCCGGCCAGCGTCAGTCCCTGCCACAGCAGCAGGGCAGGGGTGTAGGGGATTTGCGCCAGCAACGTGGCCAGGATCAGGAAGGGCGGGGGATAGTGCCAGCCATAGAAAGGGATGGCGGGATCATGATGGATCGCCTTCTGCACTTCATGATGGGCGGGCCAGTTCCATGCCTGGGCGGCCTGGCCATGGTCGGCCATCCATCCCGCCGTCCAGACGTTGGAGAAGTCCGTGCCAAGCGGCCGGCCGAGCGAATCTACCGTGCCATGCGCCGTCGCGAACAGGTAGGTGAGGCCGATCAGCGTCGCAGCCAGCATCAGCCAGGCGGTCATTCGGACCCGTTCGGGGGTGATGAACTGGTCGGGGCACAGGCGGTCGATCATCGCTGTTGACTGGCACAAGCGGCTGAAATTTTGGTAAACAACCCGTTGTTTCCGGGTTTTTTCCGGCTTTTTATTGCCGAAACGCACCTGTTCCTCCATCTAGGGGCTTGGCGGGCTTCCCTCTTGCCTCTATCGGGGCTTGGCACTAGGGCAATGCCTTAACGGTTATTCAGAACCACCAACGATACCCAGTAAGAAGGACCACTCATGAGTGAGACCGCGGATCGCGTAAAGAAAATCGTCGTCGAGCATCTGGGCGTCGAAGCCGAGAAGGTGACCGAGGACGCCAGCTTCATCGACGATCTGGGCGCAGACAGCCTGGACATCGTTGAACTGGTGATGGCGTTCGAAGAAGAATTCGGCGTCGAAATCCCGGACGATGCGGCTGAGAAGATCGCCACCGTCAAGGACGCGATCGACTATATCGACAGCAAGGCCTAAGGGCTTCGCGGCCTGCCCTCAGTGGCGGGCCGCCCTCCTTGCACAAGGATTGGCTCCTCCTGTCCGGTGATCCCGGAGCTTGGGGAGCCTTTTCGTATCTGGCCTGCCGTTCACAAGTGCGTGTGGAACGCCTAGATGAGCGGCACGGAACCAAAAATTGGAATTTCGGAGCAAGCATATGCGTCGCGTCGTCGTAACCGGCCTTGGCATGGTAAGCCCGCTTGGCGGGGATGTCGAAACCACCTGGAAGAACATCATCGCGTCGAAATCCGGCGCGGCGACGATCACCCGCTTCGACGCCACCGATTACAAGTGCCGCATCGCCTGCGAAGTGAAGCCGGCGGATCATGAATATGGCTATGACGCCTCGCTGGACGTCGACCACAAGATCCAGCGCCAGGTCGATCCGTTCATCGTCTATGGCATTTCCGCCGCCAGCCAGGCGCTGCGCGACGCGGGCCTGGACAATATGTCGGAAGAAGAGCGCCTGCGCGCCGGCTGCTCGATCGGTTCGGGCATCGGCGGCCTGCCGGGCATCGAAAGCGAATCGCTGGTGCTGGCCAACAAGGGCCCCAACCGGGTTTCGCCGCACTTCGTCCATGGCCGCCTGATCAACCTGATCTCGGGCCAGGTCTCGATCAAGTACGGCCTGATGGGTCCGAACCATGCCGTCGTCACCGCCTGTTCGACCGGCGCCCACTCGATCGGCGACGCTGCGCGCATGATCGCGATGGACGATGCTGACGTGATGCTGGCGGGTGGCGCGGAAAGCGCGATCTGCCCGATCGGCATTGCCGGCTTCGCCCAGGCGCGTGCGCTCTCGACCGGCTTCAACGACACGCCGGAAAAGGCGTCGCGTCCCTATGACGTCAACCGTGACGGCTTCGTCATGGGCGAAGGCGCGGGCGTGGTCGTGCTGGAAGAATATGAGCGGGCCAAGGCGCGCGGCGCGAAAATCTATGCCGAAGTCATCGGCTATGGCCTGACCGGCGACGCCTATCATGTCACCGCGCCGCACCCGGAAGGCAATGGCGGTTTCCGTTCGATGCAGATGGCGCTCAAGCGCTCGGGCCTCAGCCTGGAAGATATCGACTATGTGAACGCGCATGGCACCTCGACCCCGCTGGGCGACGAACTGGAACTGGGCGCGGTCAAGCGTCTGTTCGGCGATCATCTGGGCAGCATGTCGATGTCGTCGACCAAGTCGGCGATCGGCCACCTGCTGGGCGGCGCGGGCGCGGTGGAGAGCATCTTCTGCATCCTCGCCATGCGCGACCAGATCGTGCCGCCGACGCTCAATCTCGACGAGCCGAGCGAAAGCTGCAAGGGCGTCGACCTGGTCCCGCACGTCGCCAAGGAGCGCAAGGTGCGCGCGGTGCTGAACAACTCGTTCGGCTTCGGCGGCACCAACGCCTCGCTCATCATGAAGGCGATCTGATACGCCTGATCCTCCCCTGAAAAGGGGAGGATCATGTAAGCCATAGCCGGTTGGGCATTATTTGGGTCGGGCAGTTGGGATGATGGCAAGACGATCCGGCGCAAATCCGGTGCGGCGACTGGGCTGCATCATCCTTCTGATCGGCCTGGCCGTTGTCGCCTTTGTCGGTTTCCGCTTCGTCCATGGCTGGACCGAGACGGGGCCGGCCACCCAGAATATCAGCATCGTCGTGCCGGAGGGATCGACCCTGTCCGATGCCGCGGTGCTGCTGAAATCGGCTGGCGCGGTGCGTTCGGCCGATGCCTTCCTGACCCGCGCGAAGGTCTTTGGCGGCGCCAAGCCGATCAAGGCCGGCGAGTTCGTGGTGCCCAAGGGCGCCAGCAACCGCGAGATATTGTCGATCCTGCAGGGCGGCAAGACGCTGACCCGGCTGGTCACCATCCCCGAAGGCATGCCGTCGATCCTGGTGCAGGAACGGCTGATGGCCAATGACGAGCTGACCGGCGATGTCGCGGTGCCGCAAGAGGGCAGCGTGCTGCCCGACAGCTATGCCTTCGACAAGGGCGAGCCGCGCGCCGCGGTGCTGAAGCGGATGCAGGCGGCGATGGACAAGGCGCTGGCGAAGCTCTGGGCCGAACGCGCGCCCAACACGATCGCCAAGTCGCCCCAGGAGGCGATCATCCTCGCCTCTATCGTCGAGAAGGAAACCGCGATCGCCAAGGAGCGGCCGATGGTCGCGGGCGTCTACAGCAACCGTCTGCGCAAGAACATGATGCTGCAGGCCGACCCGACGATCATCTATCCGATCACCAGGGGCAAGCCGCTCGGGCGCCGGATCAAGAAGTCCGAGATCGCCGACGTCAACGACTACAACACCTATGCGATGACCGGCCTGCCCAAGGGGCCGATCGCCAATCCGGGCCGGCTGTCGATCCTGGCGGTGCTGCACCCGGCGGAGACGAATGCGCTCTATTTCGTCGCGGACGGGAAGGGCGGCCATATCTTTGCCGACACCTATCAGCAGCATAATGAGAATGTGCGCAAGTGGTTCGAGATCCGCCGCGCGCGGGGCGAGCTGTAAAGCCCGGCTTGGTCGATATATAGCCGGGCTTGCCACATGGCCCGGCGCGCGCTAGAGACAGTCCAGCATCAAGAGTTGGGGCGACGCCCAACGCCAACCTGCCGTTCCGGGCAAGGTGGCACTCCCGATCCGGGAGGATGTGGCCGATCCGGCAACAAAGCGGACCTCAGCCACCGATCGTCGCCCCGACAGGAAGGACTGACGAGACGTGCCGATCAAGATTGCCGACGACCTGCCCGCCCGCCGCACGCTGGAAGCCGAGGGCGTTGCCGTGATGGGCGAGGCGGATGCGGTGCGGCAGGATATCCGCCCGCTGCGGATCGCGCTGCTGAACCTGATGCCCAACAAGATCGATACCGAGACGCAGCTTGCGCGGCTGCTCGGCGCCTCGCCGTTGCAGGTGGAACTGACGCTGGTGCGGATCAGCGACCATGTGTCGCGCAACACCTCCGCCGATCATATGCAGTCCTTCTACCGCGCCTGGACCGATGTGCGCGACGAGCGGTTCGATGGCTTCCTGATCACCGGCGCGCCGGTCGAGCATCTGGCGTTCGAGGAGGTGAGCTACTGGCAGGAACTGCGCGCGATCTTCGACTGGACCCAGACCCATGTGCATCGTTCGCTCAGCATCTGCTGGGCGGCGCAGGCGGCGCTCCATCATTTCCACGGGGTCGAGAAACATGCGCTGGAGCGCAAGGCGTTCGGCGTGTTCCGCCATCGCAACCATGCCCCGGCCTCGCCCTATCTGCGGGGCTTTTCGGACGATTTCTCGATCCCGGTGTCGCGCTGGTCGGAAGTGCGGCGGGAATCGCTGCCGGTCGATCGCGGGCTGCAATTGCTGGCCGACAGCGCGGAGACCGGGCCTTGCCTGGTCCATGATCCGCGCCATGGCTTCCTGCACATGTTCAACCATGTCGAATATGACACGCGCACCCTGGGCGACGAATATGCGCGCGACGGCGGCCGCCAGATGCCGGCCCATTATTTTCCCGACGACGACCCGACCCGCCCGCCGGAAAATCGCTGGCGCAGCCATGCCCATCTGCTGTTCGGCAACTGGATCAACGATCTCTACCAGACCGCGCCGTTCGACGTGGACATGATCGGCCAGGAGATATTGCAGAGCGCGGCCTGATCGGCGCCGATCAGCGCAGCAGGCCCTTAGCCGCCTGACTGCGGGCGTAGAGCCACTGGCCGATGCCGATCAGGACGATGATCGCCGGGAAGATCGCCGCGCCCGCGCCCTTCACCGCCAGCAGGTCGGTGCCGAGGAACGTGTATCCGAACTGGACGATCACCGCGAGCAGCGACAGCAGGAACAGCGGCACGGCGACGCGACGGCGCAGCAGCAGGGCGATTGCGCCCAGCGTGCCGGCGCCCACCGCCACCGCATAGACGGCCCAGGCCCAGCCGGGCATCTGGGCAAAGGCGCGTGCGGTGTCAGGATCGGTTTTGGCGAGTTCGCCAAGATCGGCGCCATATTGCATGACGAAGGCAGCGACCCCCATCAGGTTCCATAGCAGCAGGATGACGGCGATGATGACGAAGGATGCCGGTGCGCGCATGATGCTTCCCCTCCTGGGCCGCGTCTGCTTGCCGGGCGCGGCATCTGTCATCATATAGCCTGTCCCGGCCGGGCGAAAGTCCGCCATCGCGTTGCAGGGAGGCGGTTCTGGCTGATCCGATCATTGTCACCGCGCTGCTGGGCGCCGCCGATTTCGCCTGGGCGGATGGCTTGCGCCGCGCCCATTTTCCGCCCGAACGCAATCAGGTGCCGGCGCATGTCACCCTGTTCCATCATCTGCCGCCTTCGCTGCTGCCGGAACTCAGGACGCGGATGAAACAGATATGCGCCGGCCCGGCGCCACGGGCGCGGCTGGGCGATGTGTTGCTGCTGGGGCAGGGGGTCGCCTATCGCATCGACAGTCCCGATCTGGCGGCGTTGCGTGGCGAATTGGCGGACGCCTTCACAGGCCTGCTGACGCCGCAGGACCAGGCCGGCTTTCGCCCGCATCTGACCGTGCAGAACAAGGTGGAGCCCAGGGTCGCGCGGGCGCTGGCCGACCGATTGCGCGCCGATTTCCATCCCCGCCCGCTGGCGATCGCGGGCCTGGCCGCCTGGCACTATCGCGGCGGACCATGGGAACTGGCAAGCGAGACCCGGTTTCGGGGGTAGCGACGGCAGAATGGGGACGACAGATAGCCCCTCCCTTTCAGGGAGGGGTTGGGGTGGGTGGCGAGCGCAGCGAGATTCTGCCCGATCGACCGTAGGCCGCCGCTATGCGGCGCACCCACCCCCGGCCCCTCCCTGAAAGGGAGGGGAGTGGGAAACGTCAGATTCTGCTCGCATCGCGCCCGTTTGCCGGTCATTCTGGCCTCATGAACAAGGGCGTCTTAGCTCAAGCTACGATCCGCGCCAGCGAGGCGCTGGACGCCGTGTATCGCACTTTCGAGATGCCGGCGCCGTCAACGATCGAAGGCTGCCCTTGCTGTATCGATACGCGCGGCACCGATGTCTTGCTCGCTACCCCATTGCGTGAAATCAGCGGCATGGCTCTCTGGCGCTATGTTTCGGGTGCGTTCTTGACGGTTGGTGACGAGCAGGACTTTCGCTATCTGCTGCCGCGCATTCTGGACGTTTCAGTGTCTGATCCAGCGAATGCCAACAATCCCGAGATAGTGCTGGGCAAGCTGTCGCTCGCGGGATGGGACTCCTGGCCACCGCATGAAAAAGCTGTGATCGAAATGTTCGTCGGAGCGTGGTTTGAACTGGCCCTGGCGAGCGATCTTGCAGAAGCAGATGAAGGTTGGATCGGATGGGCTGCCGAGAGCGTTCTTTGTGGCGCGGCTCGAGCCGGGGTGCAGCTAGACCGCTGGCTACTGCGATTGGCTGCGCCAGACGTCGCGCCGGTTCTGGCTGACATTCGTGATAGGTTCCCACGCGAGCCATCGGGCTTTTGGGAAGATGTTCCCTGGGCCTTTCATGCGGTGCGAGTATTTTTGGATCAAGGACGAGCCTAGATCAGCATTCGTCCGATCGGGGCATCCGACTTTCGACTTGCCGCTCAAAGGAGCGACGGGTTCAAAAAAAAGCGGGAGATTCCGATTATCGAGCGCGCTAAGCGGCCGGCTTCCCTACTCGGCATATTTCTGGTCCACCCTGTGGGATGGAATTGGCCGCTCCCATTGCCCCGATATCGACCTTGCTGCAGCGTCCTGCCGCAACAAGTCTGTCGCGTCCTGGTCGCCTGATCGTCGCTTCGCTGGCGCGTCGGTGTCGCTTCACAGGCGCGCGATTGTCGCGCCGCCGTCGCTTTCCGATGACCCTAAGCAGGGAAAATGGCGAAAAACGGGGCGACGACACTGTGAACTTCGTAGGAAAATCCGACTGTCGCGTCGTCGCCGACCGATCAGGCCAGGCCCACTTCCTTGAGCGGGATGCCGGCATCGGCCAGTTGTGCAGGATCGAGATGCGCGGCGGACAGCACATGGGCGCGGCCCTGGACATAGTCCTTGACCGCATTGACGCAGTCGAGCGCGATCAGCTTGCCGCCCTTCAGATAGACGACCGAGAAACTGCGGGTGGCGGGATCGCCGCGCAGTACCGTCTGGTCGAAACCGGTCGAGAGGCCCACGGTCTGGAGCTTGAGATCATATTGGTTCGACCAGAACCAGGGGACGGCGTCATAGGCTTCTTCCTTGCCGAGGATGTGGGCGACGGCGGTCTTGGCCTGGTCATTGGCGTTCTGAACGGATTCGAGGCGCATCTGCGCGCCGCCGGCAAAGCGGTTGGCGTGGGATGCGCAATCGCCCACGGCATAGATATCGGGCAGCGAGGTTCGGCAATATTCGTCGACATCGACGCCATTGCCGCCGGCCGCGCCCGCCGCGATCAGCGGGCCGGTTTCGGGCACGATGCCGATGCCCACGATCACCATGTCGGTCTCGATCCGCTCGCCATCCTGCATCAGCACCGCGGTGGCCCGGCCGTCCTCGACCGCGATACAGTCCATCTTCGCGCCGGTGCGCAGATCGACGCCATGGGCGCGATGTTCCGCCTCATAGAAGCGCGAGAGATCCTCGCCCGCGACGCGGGCCAGCACCCGGTCGAGCGCTTCGAGCAGGACGACGGTCTTGCCGAACTTGGAGAGGACGGCGGCCGCCTCCAGCCCGATATAGCCGCCGCCGATGATGGTGACATGGTTCACGCTGTCGATCTTCGCCATCATCGCGTCGACATCGTCGCGACGGCGCACGGCATGGACATTGGCGGCTTCGGCGCCGCTGCAGGTGAGCATCCGGGGGCTGCCGCCGGTACACCAGATCAGCTTGTCATAGCCGATTTCCGCGTCGCCGACGGTGACGAACTTGCCGACCGGATCGACGCTCCTGACCCGCTTGCCCAGAAGCATGTCGATCTTGCGCTCGTCCCAGAAGGCGGCGGGGCGGATCAGGATGCGGTCGAAGCTCTTGTCGCCGGCGAAATATTCCTTGGACAAAGGCGGACGCTCATAGGGCGGATCTTTCTCGTCGCCGATCATGCCGACCGAGCCTTCGAAGCCGTGCTGGCGCAGCGAGATCGCCGCCTGCGCGCCGGCATGGCCGGCCCCCACGATCAGAACGTCATAATAGCTCATCCGCCCGCTCATCCTCTTTTATCCGGGGTTTTGCTTGGCGGCATTTGGCGGTGCTGGCAAGCGCCGATGTGGCGGGGCGGGCAAGCGATGCGCGCCAACCATCGTCGGGGCGCTGTGCGCCGATCAGGACATGGTCAGAACGCCTTCATAGGCACGGTCTTCCAGCGCCTTGCCGGCGCCCATGGCGACGCACATCAAGGGCGTGTCGGCGATCCGCACGGGCAGGCCGGTGGCTTCGGACAGCGCCTCGTCCAGCCGGCGCAGCAGCGCGCCGCCGCCGGTCAGGGTGATGCCCTCGTCGATGATGTCGGACGAGAGTTCGGGGGCGGTCTGTTCCAGCGCGGTCATCACCGCCATGACGATCTGGCCGACCGGTTCGGACAGGGCGTCGCAGATTTCCGCTTCGCTGATGGTCATTTCGGCCGGGCGACCATTCACCAGGTCGCGGCCCTTGACGATGATCCGCTCGCCCTCGCCATCGGGCGGGGTCGCGCAGCCGATCGCGCATTTGACGCGCTCGGCGGTGGCTTCGCCGATCATCAGGTTATGGACGCGGCGGATGTGCGAGGCGATCGCGTCGTCCAGCTTGTCGCCGCCGACGCGGGCCGAATTGCTGTAGGCGATGCCGTTGAGCGACAGCACGGCCACTTCGGTCGTGCCGCCGCCGATATCGACCACCATCGCGCCGCGCGGTTCGGTGACCGGCAGGCCGGCGCCGATCGCCGCGGCCATCGGTTCCTCGATCAACTGCACCCGCGCCGCGCCGGCGTTGGAGGCGGCATCGCGCAGCGCCCGGCGCTCGACCATGGTGGAGCCGGTCGGTACGCAGATCACGACATCATAGCGGCGGCCGAAACGCCCGCCGTCCTGCGCCTTCTCGACGAAATGCTTGATCATCTGTTCGGCCACGTCGATGTCGGCGATCACGCCGTCGCGCAGCGGGCGGATCGCCTGGATATTGGCCGGGGTCTTGCCCATCATCAGCTTGGCTTCATTGCCCACCACCTTGACCTTGCGGATGCCGCGAATGGTCTCGATCGCGATGACGGAGGGTTCGTTCAGCACGATGCCCCGGTCGCGGGCGTGGATGACGGTATTCACGGTGCCAAGATCGATCGCCATGTCGCAGGCGGTCGAGGAGAAGAAGCGGGGCATTTTCATGGGAAAGCGGCGATCTGCAAAGATTGTGAAACAATGGCTCCCTGTGCCGCCGCCCGGCGGCGATCAGAAGGGCGCTGCGCCAGTCCGTCCGTTTCCCGCGTCTGGCCGAGGCTGAAGGGACGGAAAAGCGCGATAAAGGGCGGTTCAGGCGGTCTTGCGGATCAGGCGGCGACCCAGCAGCACACCGACGATGCCGAGCAGGAACAGGGTCCAGCCCGGCGCTTCGGGCACCGGCGTGCCGCCCGAGCTGCTGCCGGTCGGCGGATCGATCGGCGGGGTATAGCCGCCAGTATAGGTGCCCAGATGCATCTCGCCATTCTGGGTCAGGTTGCCGAACACGGCCGATCCCTGGATATAGTTGGCGGTGGTCGCATCGGCCCAGGGCGCGAGCAGCGATCCGCCCCAGCTGTTGGTGAGGTCGAGCGACTGGGCGTCGCCGAAATTCCAGATCACATGTTCGCCCAGATTGGCGGTGCCGCCCAGGAAATTGTCGTTGAGGCTGACCGCGCTGCCGCTGACATTGACGATCGCGGTGTCGGCGCCGTTCAGGTTGAAGGCGATCTCGCCCACCTTGTCGAGATCGGCGGCGCTGATCGAGAAGACGGCCAGGCCGTTGGCGTCGGGGCTGGCGTTGAAGGTGGCGCGGCTGCCGCTGATGACCATGTCGCTGTTGGCGGCCAGGCCCGACAGGTTGGTCGACAATTGTTTCATGCTGCCGGCCAGCACCGTGCCCTGCGTCGCCAGGCTGGATGCGAAGCCGGGGTCCGACGTAGCCAGGCCGGACTGGACGCTGTTCTGGTTGATATTGGTGTTGCTGATGGTGCCGCCAACCTTCACCGTCTGGGCCGCGCCATTGAGGTTGAAGCCGCTTTCGACATTACCGCCGACCAGTGCGCCCGACCCGTTGTTCAAATTCTTGATGCCGCCGGTGACATTGCCGACCACGGTGAGGCCCGCCTGGCCCGTGGCGGACGTGGCGGGGGTGCTGATCTGGTAGCTGGAGGAGGTGCCGGTGAGGTCGCCGCCAACGAAGGTGCGGCCCTCCACTTCGGAAGAGGAACTGAGGTCGCCCAGCACGATCAGATTCCATTCGCGCAGCGCGTCGGTGCCGGTGACTGGGGAGGCATAAGCGGGGGCGGCGGCCAGCAGCGCCAGCGACGCCGAAACCATGAAACCGGTATTTTTCATAATAGATAACGCCAAGTCTTCGCATGTCGTCACAATGGATTGCGTGACGCGTGGCGAAGTCCCCCCTTCCGCTCTCTGGATTGTCGGCCCCGACTCCGGCGCCGGAGCGCCAAGGACAGGGTGGGGGCGCCATAGTCCTGTCGGGCCAGTGCGGCAATATTTTATTAACTATTGCACGAAGAGCGTGGCCGCTCGTCTTGGCAAGGGAAGTCGCGGACTTTTCAGGTCAGGGTCAGGTAAAGTTCCGCCTCGATCAGCCACTCGCTGCCAATCTGCCGCCATTTGGCGGTGTAGGCGCCCGAGGCGATGAGGATGCCGGACGAGGCGGCGGCGCCCTGCCAATGGCCATGTTCGAAGGCGATCGGTTCGATGGGCGAGACGAGGATCGTGTCGGGCGTGCGGGTGTAGATGCTGCGGTCGGGTGCGGCAAATTCGCGCTTCCAGGCCATCAACTGCGCCTTGCGCCCGGTAATGACGCCGCTGTCGGTGCCCGTCACCATCACGACATCCTGTGCCAGGATTGGCCCGATGGCGGCTAGGTCGGCATCGGCGAGCGCCCGGTTGAAGCTGGCGCGGCGCAGGCGGATGGCAAGATCGGCGGTGGCGGTCATGGCGCTTCCCTTAGCAGGCGGCGCTGCCATCGCCATGCCCGTCAGGCAAAAAAGAACGCCCGCAGCGGGCTGCGGGCGTTCCGTTCGCCAGACCGGGCCATGTCGAGGAGGGCATGGCCGGCCTGGCGGGGAGAGGAGGGGTTAGAGCTTGTAGCCCAGGGTCAGCACCCAGGAGCGGCCTTCGCCCGGATTGGCCCAGCCATTGTTGCGGATGCTGGTATAATATTTTTCGTTGGTGAAGTTCTGGACGTTGAGCTGGGCGGTCAGCTTCTCCGCGAAGGTGTAGGACAGCATCGCCCGGTGAACGAGATAATCGTCCGCCTTGTACATCGTCGCGGTGCTCGAATTGCTGAGGTACCAGCTGCCCTGATAGGTCAGGCCATAGCCCAGCTGCAGCCCGAAGGGCAGGGTGTAGGTGGTGAACAGGCTGCCCGAATGCTTGGGCGTGTTGGTCAGCGGATTGCCGGCCTGCGGATCGGACATGGCGCAGGTAACGGGCTGGGTCGCGCCGGTAGGCGTGTAGAACTTGCCCGGATTTGCAAGGCAATAGTCCGAAATGCTCTGCAGCACCTTGCTCTTGAGATAGGTGTAGTTGGCAAAGATCGTCCAGTTGGACGTGATGTTGCCGGTTGCGCCCAGCGTGATGCCGTCCACCTTGTTGCGGCCGTCATTGACGTTGAGGTTGCCGATCGCAGGATTGTTGCTGGCCACCGAATAATTGGTGCGCTTGTTGCGGAACAGCGCGGCGGTCAGCTGCAGGCCGTTGTCGAACAGGTCGATCTTGCCGCCGATCTCGAAATTTTCGGCCTTCTGCGGATCGACGCCACAGGGTTCGAGGCCAAGGTCGATTTGGTCGATCGACGCCGTGCCGCAGCCGGCTCGCACAGTGCTGGAAGTCGGCGTCAGGCTGTTGGCATAGGCGGCATAGAGGCTGGCATTTTCTGCCGGCTTGAACACCAGGCCGATGCGGTAGGAGAAGAGGTTGTCGGTCGCATTCTGCTGCGCGCCGGTGGTGTACGCGCCGCCAAGAGCCGGCGTCGCGATCGTGTCGGAGCGGAAGCGGGCGCGGTTATGCTCCCAGCGGATGCCGCCGTTCAGTTCGAGCTGGTCGACGATCTTTGCCGCGGCAAAGGCATAGGCTGCGAAATTGAACGTGTCGCCGACCTGGTGGCCCGACTGGATCGCGTTGACGGGACCGGTATAATCGGTCGGCACGCCGATCGGGATCGGGTTCAGCGTCGGGTTGGGCGTGGCGCCGCCCGGATTGCGTTCCACATTGCCGTTATCCAGGACATAATCTTCTTGCATCGCCGACGTGCCGATCACCAGCGTGTGGCCGCCCGGGATGTTGAAGGTCAGGTCGAGCTGGTTGTAGAGCGACTGGTTGTCCGAGTTGCGGAAGCCGCCGCGCGGACCGCTGGGATAATAATAGCCCGGCTGCTGGCCGGCGGCGCAGGCCGTGCCCGTCGCGCTGGTGCCGTTGGCAAGGCAATAGGCGCCCTGGGGCGGGTTCACCACCAGATCCTGCTGGACATGCTGCCAGCGCGACAGGTTGCGCAGCGATACGGTGTCGCTGAACTGATGGTCGAAGATCAGGGTCGCCTGATCGACCGTCTGGTCCTGCTTGTCGAGATTGGGATAGCCCAGATAGCTGCTATAGGGCACGCCGGGCAGCGGGCCGTCATAGACCGCATTCTTGTAATAGGGCACGCCATAGAGCGGCGTGTTCTTGTCTTCCTGGTGGACGAACATCAGCGTGGCCGAGGTCGGGCCGTCGACGCCCAGCTTGACCGACGGGGCGACGCCCCAGCGCTCGTAACGGTCGACCTGGCGGGCGGGCACGTCATTTTCGTGATACATGGCGTTGAGGCGCACGGCGATCAGGTCGTTGACGCGGACATTGCTGTCGATGGTCGCGCGATAATACTCCGACGTGCCGATGCCGCCCTGCACCAGCGTTTCGCTGTCGGCCTTGGGACGCTTGGTCACCAGGTTGATGTTGCCGCCGATCGCGCCCGAACCGCCATAGACGGAGTTGGCACCGTTGGTGACCTCGATCTGCTCCAGGTTGAACGGGTCGGTGCGGCTATATTGGGCGCTGTCGCGCACGCCGTCGATGCTGATGTCGGTGTTGGCGCTCTGGCCGCGCAGGTTGATGCTGTCGCCATAGCCGCCGCCGCCTTCGCCCGCGCCGAAGGTGATGCCCGGAACGGTGGACAGCACGTCGCGCAGGGTGAGCAGATTCTGCTTCTGGATGGTCTGGTTGCCGATCACCGTGATGGTCTGCGGCGTGTCGAGCAGGGGACGAACATATTTGGGAGATTCGGGCTTTTCCACCTTGATGGAGTTGTCGTCGATCGCCGTGTCGGTGACCGTGACGCCACCCAGTGCCTGGCCCTGGCCATTATCCTGTGCGTTTGCGCCGGATGCGAAGGCCATTGCGCCGACGCAGCTCAGTGCGAGGAAGGATGGAGTGTTTCCATATTTCGCCATTGTTTCAGAACCCCTTTCGATTGTTGCAGGGGCTGCTATTGCGACCTATTCGCATTGTCAATGCTATTGCGAGTGGATATCTGTTCGACGATGCTTTTTTGCTAAATGGTGTAAAAGTCGCACAGTTGGCAAAGTGGCTAAATGGCCGATGCATGGATCATGACGGCGCCATCAGCGGCGCGTGCCTGTCGGTGGCACCCGAACGCATTACTTTGTCGCGCGTGATGTTGCTTCAAAGGCGGTCGAATGCGCACAGGGTTGCCAGAACCTGCCGATTTTGCCGATCGGCCTCGAAATGGGCGAGGGCGGGGTCATGATCGGCGATCGCGTCGATGATGCGCAGACGACCGTGGCGCCATATGCTGATATCGAACATGGCGGCGCCGGTGCCGTCGCGCTCCACATCGCGCGCGCTCCCCAGCGCGACACGGGTCAGCAACTCGAACAGGGGCTGGCTGACCATCTTGAACAATATGTCCTGCAGTTGGCCTTCCAACTGGCCGAGCCTGTCCAAGCTGTCGCACGCATCGATCTGGTTTCGCAGGTCGCGCAATTGCTTATGAAGGGCCTGGTCGTCGCATCGCGCGGCGGCGGCGCAGAGCCGGTTGAACAGTAGCGAGGTGATGTCGAGTATCTCGCGCCAGGAGCCCGGCTCGCCGCACAGATAGGCGCCCAGCATCCGTTCCAGATCGGCCATTTGCGGTCGTCGGCCATAATAGCCGCCGCCCGGCCCGCGCCGAACCTCCAGCAAGCCCTCATGCTCCAGGATGCGTGCAGCCTGCTGGACCGTGACGATGCCGACTTCAAGCTCGCGGGCAAGAGTTTGCAGTGAACCAATCTGTTCGCCGGCCGGCGCGGCAAGGATGCGCCGGCGCAGGGCGTCGGCGGTATGGCGGACGATCTGCCGTTTGCCGATCGCCGGTTCCGTCAGGTCATTTTGCTGGATTAGGCTCATATGAATTAATGTGCATATTGATTGATATTTCGCAAGGGCGATACTGAGTGTGATCGCCTTGATGATCTAATAATATGCACATTAATATCAATTCTAAGAGTCGCCGCCCGGTCCTGGAGCGGTGCCGCTGCGCTTGCCGCGCCGGAAGGAGAGAGCCATGGCGTTCAGGGATCCCGTGACCGACGCATTGCCGCGTCACCCCATCATCATTGGCGGACAGCGCGAAGTGCCCACCGGCCCGGCGCGCCACGCCCATGTCTATCCCGGCACCGGCAAGGTGACGCAGGAACTGGCGTTGGCAGATGCAGAGGATGTCGACCGGGCCACGGCCGCCGCGCGCAAGGCTTTCCCCGCATGGCGTGCGATGCCCGGCGACAAGAGGCGCGACCTCATGTTCCGCATCGCCGCCCTGCTGGAGGCCAAGTCGGCGGATTTCGCGCCGAGCCTGATCGCTGAAAATGGATCGGTGGCGATGGTGGCGCCCTATATGGGTTATGATGCCGCCCAGAAATTCCGCTATTTCGGCGGCTGGTGCGACAAGCTGCACGGGCGCACCATCCCGATGTGGGGCGCGCCGGCCCATGATTATGTCAGCTATGATCCCTATGGCGTGATCGGCATCATCGTGCCGTGGAACGGGCCGCTGTTCGCCGCGACCATGGTGCTGGCACCGGTGCTGGCAGCGGGCAATTGCGTGGTGATCAAGGCGCCTGAACTCGCCCCCTACAGCGTCATGCAACTGGTCGAACTGCTGCATGAGGCCGGCCTGCCCGACGGCGTCGTCAATCTGGTCACGGGTGGCGCCGATGTCGGCGCGGCGATGGTCAGCCATCCCGGCATCGACAAGATCGAGTTCATCGGATCGGGTGCGACCGCGCGCCATGTGCTGGCCAATGCGGCCCAGTCGCTCAAGCCCGTCGGCCTGGAACTGGGCGGCAAGTCGGCCGTGGTCGTGTTCGATGATGCCGACCTGATGCTCGCGGCGAAGAAGGGGCTGACCGGGGCGATTTCCTCCAATGGGCAGGGGTGCATCAATGGCACGCGGCTGCTGGTCCAGCGGGGCATTTATGACCGCTATCTCGACCTGATCGGGGCGATGGCCGGTCATGTCCAGTCGGGCGACCCGTTCGATCCCGCGACGGTGCTGGGGCCGGTGATCAGCCAGAATGCGCTCGACCGGATCAGCGGCATGGTGGCGCGCGGCGTCGCCGATGGCGGCCGCATCATCGCGGGCGGCCAGCGACTGGACGGCGATTTTTCCGATGGCTTCTTCCTGCCGGTGACGATCCTGGCGGACGTGCCGGACAAGTGCGAGATCGCCCGGAATGAGGTGTTCGGCCCGGTGCTGGTCGTGACGCCGTTCGAGGATGAGGATGAGGCGGTCGCACTCGCCAACGGCACCGACTATGGTCTGGGCGCTTATGTCCACACGCAGAATTTGCGCCGCGCCCATCATATGGCGCGCGAACTGCAGGCGGGCATGATCCATGTGAACGGCGCAGGCGAGGCGATGCAGCCCAATTGCCCGTTCGGCGGCTTCAAGCAGAGCGGCCATGGCCGGCTCGGCGGGGTCGAGGGGCTGCATGAGTTTCTCCAGCCCAAGAATGTCTGGATGAGCACGGCCGCGCCGGAGGGCGGGCAATGAGCCTGTGTGATCCCGCAGCGCGCAGCGCGCTGGGCAGCAGCCTTCAGGCCGAACTGACCGGGCGGGACGATCCCGCGCCGCAATCACCGGTATCCGAGAGCTGGCGCGATTTCATCTATGCCGAAATCTGGTCTCGTCCCGGGCTGGATCGGCGCGCGCGCTTCCTGATCGCGCTGGCTTCAGCGGCCGGCGCCGATGCGCCCGCCGACCGGCTGGACGGCTATGTCCGTGGGGCACTGACGACCGGCGCGCTGACTCAGACCGAATTGCGCGAGGCGGCGCTGCATGTCGCGGTCTATTCCGGCTGGGACAAGGGCGGGGCGATCGATGCGGCGATCGATCGGGTCGAGGCAGAGCAGGGGCTGGCGCCGGTTCTTCTCGCACCGATCCGAGCCGAACCTTGGGATGCGCAGCAGCGCATGGAACAGGGCTTTGCCGAATTTCGCGCGGTGATGACCTTTGACGGCCCGCACGTCGGCAACGGCCTGCCTTATTTGCAGGATGGCATATTGAACTTCGTGTTCGGCGAAATGTGGGGCCGGCCGGGCCTCGATCAGCGGTCGCGCCGCTTCCTCACGCTGGTGGGCGTCGCAGATTCCGCTGCCACCGTGCCGATCGCCAGCCATTTCCATGCTGCGATGGCGAGCGGCAATTGCACCGCCGCCGAACTCAACGAATTCGTCCTCCAATATGCGGTCCATGCCGGCTGGCCCAAGGCGTCGGTGATCCAGGGCGTGGTGCTGGAAATGGCGGGGAAGGTCGCCAAGGGCCTGGCCTGGAACGAGCGGGAGGAAGGGCGATGAGCATCGCGATCGACATGCACGGCAAGTTGGCGCTGGTGACCGGGGCAGCCTCGGGCCTTGGCCGCGCGACGGCGGTGAAACTGGCACAGGCTGGTGCCCGGCTGTGGCTGGTGGACGTCAATGCGGAAGGGTTGGCCGAAACCCTGAGCCTGCTTCCTGAGGGCGAGTATCAGACGGCGGTTGTCGATCTGGCCGATGCTGATGCTTGCCGGGCCACCGTCGATGCCGCTGTCGCCCATTTCGGCCAGCTTGATGCGCTGTGTAATGTCGCTGGCCTCATCTATCTCGCCAAGAGCCCCGACATGCCCCAGCTGCTTTGGGACAAGACGCTGGCGGTCAACCTCACCGCGCCCTTCCTGTTGTCGCAGGCAGCGATCCCGCATCTGCTGAAGGTCAATGGCGCGATCGTGAATGTCGTGTCCTCCGCCGCCTTCATCGGGGAAGCCTATGCGGCCGCTTATTGCGCGTCGAAAGCCGGCCTCCTCAACCTCACCAAGGCAATGGCGATGGAGTATCAGAAGCAGCCGATCCGTATCAACGCCGTCGCGCCCGGTGGCATGATCACCAACATCGCCACCAATTTCCGGCCGCCCGAAGGCTGCGACTTCGAATTGCTCAAGCGCTTTTCCGGCATGCGCGGCACGGTCGAGGTCGATGATGTCGCCGACATGGTCGCACTGCTTGCCTCGCCGGCAGGACGTGGCTTCCATGGCAATTGCATCTCGATCGATGCCGGGATAACCGCAGGATGAGCGGGATGGAACGGATCGGCTTCATCGGCCTGGGTAGCCAGGGCGGTCCCATAGCCGAACGGATCGCGGCCGCCGGCTATCCGCTCACGCTCTGGGCCCGCCGCTCGGATGCGCTGGCGCCCTTTCTCGAAAAGGGCGCCACAGCAGCGCCGGACATCGCGACATTGGGAGCGACCTGCGATCATGTCGGCATCTGCGTCGTCGATGACGCCGGCGTGGCCGAGATCGTCGGACAATTGCTGCTGGCGATGCGACCGGGCAGCCGCATCGTCATTCATTCGACGATATTGCCCGACCATTGCGTCACACTGGCCGATCGCTGCGCGGAACGCGGTATCGTCTTCCTCGATGCGCCGGTCAGCGGCGGAGGCCCGGCCGCGGCGGCCGGCACCTTGACCCTGATGTGTGGCGGTGCGGTCGATGTTTTCGAGGCCGCCCGGCCGGTGCTGGAAAGCTTTGCCAGTCTGATCGTGCGGATGGGCGAAGTCGGTGCCGGGCAGCGCGCCAAGATCGTCAACAACGCGCTGATGGCGGCCAATATGGGGCTGGCCCATGCCGCGATGGAGGCGGGCAGGGCGCTGGACCTGGATGGCGCAGCCCTGCGCGACCTCATCAAGGCGAGCAGCGGCCGCAGCTTCGGTTTCGAGGTTTATGCCCGCCTGCCGACGCCCGGCGCCTTTGCCCATGGCGCGCCGCTGCTGCGCAAGGATGTCGGTCTGCTGATGGCCAGCCTGCCCGATGATGCCAGTGCGGAGGCCCTGGCCCGCGCCGCGATGCCCTTCCTATCCGCCGCCTGCGGCGACTGAGCTTTTTAGGAGATCCAATCATGTCCTTCACCCTTGATCAGTTCCGCCTCGACGGCAAAGTCGCGATCGTCACTGGTGCTGGCGGGCGCGGCAACTCCATCGGCCGGGCCTATGCGCTGGGGCTGGCGGCGGCCGGTGCCGCGATCGTCGTCGCCGACCTCAATGGCGAAGGCGCGCAGGCGGTGGCCGACGAGATCGGCGCCGGTGGCGGACGGGCCATTGCCGTCCAGGTCGATGTGGCTGACGAGGCATCGACGCTGGCCATGGCGACGGCGGCGAGTGATGCCTTTGGTGGTGTCGATATCCTCATCAACAATGCCGCGCTGATGGTCGACATCAGCTACGACAATATCGAAGCCGTCAGCCTCGACGCCTGGAACCGGGCCTTTGCGGTCAATCTCAATGGTGCGCTGCTCTGTGCCCGCGCGGTGATCCCTTCGATGCGGGCGCGTGGTGGCGGACGGATCATCAACCAGACGTCGGGCGGGGCATTTCCAGCGACAGGCCTCTACGGCATTTCCAAGCTGGCGCTGGTTGGCCTCACCACCACGCTTGCCAAGCAGTTGGGCAAGGACAATATCACCAGCAACGCGATCGCGCCGGGCAATGTCACATCGGACGCCGGCAAGATGCTGGTGCCCGACGATTCCCCGTTCATCCAGTTCCTGCAGATGAGTTGCGCCCTGCGCCCGCGCGGCGAGCCGGATGAACTTGTCGGCACGGCCCTGCTGCTTTGTTCGGACGCGGGGTGCTGGATCACTGGCCAGACGATCCATGTCGATGGCGGATGGGTGTTGCGGCCTTGAACGGAGGCGGGGCGTCATGGCACAAATTCCGATCAGGCCATGATGCCCGTTGCCGGATCAGCGCCCGCGATTCCTGTTCGCAAGATCATCGGCATTTTACCGTAATTACCGAATAATCTGCGGATTATTTCCAAAATCGTCAAATGTTACGAAACACATTCGGCCGCCCCCTTGATACCGTTTCCTCCAGAAAAGAACAGAAATGTGGCGAGGAAAACAAATAAAAACAGGGGGTTTTTATGTTGTCATCTCACAAGGGTCGCCTTTTCAAGCTGTTGAAGGCCGGCAGTGCATTATCCTGCATGGTCGCCATGGCTGGCGGCATCGCGCAGGCTCAGGAACAGGATCAGGGCGAAATCGTCGTTACCGCGCTCAAGCGCAACACCCGCGTTCAGGACACGCCGATCGCCATTACCGCGGTCACCGGCGCCAGCCTGGAAGCGGCCGGCACCAGCAGCTTTACCGAACTGACCCGCGATACGCCCAGCCTGCGCATCGTCGATGGCGGTCCCGGCAACCGCCGCGTCATCCTGCGCGGCGTGACCGCGGCCGGCGAACCGACGGTCGGCGTCTATTATGACGAAGCGCCGGTATCCGGCTCGGTCGGCACCACCAGCGACGCCGCCGGCGCCACGCCCGATTTCCGCATCTTCGACGTGGAGCGCGCCGAAGTGCTGCGCGGCCCTCAGGGCACGCTCTACGGTTCCGGTTCGATGGGCGGCACGCTGCGCATCATCTTCAACAAGCCCAAGACCGACAAGATCGAGGCGGCCTTTGCCAGCACCATGTCGGCGGTCGAGGGCGGATCGATGGGCGCGTCCTTCGACGGGATGCTGAACGTCCCGCTGATCGAGGACAAGCTGGCCATCCGCATCGTCGGCAACGCCACCCAGGTCGCGGGCTATGTCGACAACAGCTATTATGGCTACAAGAATATCAACGATCCCTACACCTATGGCGGCCGCATCATGCTGCGCTTCACGCCGACCGAGGCGCTGACGCTGGACTTGAGCGCCAATTACGAGAAGGCTGCCGGTGAATCGCCGCGCTGGTATGCCGAAACCGGCAAGCGCTGGACCACCGACGCGCGATCGGAATCGGGCAATTACGACACCAACCGCATCTATAATGCGACGCTCAACTATGATTTCGGCCCGGTCGTGCTGACCGCCATCACCACGTACACCGATCGCGACCGCATCGTCGTCGGCGATGTCAGCGATACGTTCAACGGCCGCGACACGGCGGCCCGCTGCCAGACCTATCGCGGCAATGGCGCCGCCTGCTCCGCTGACGTGCTGGCCGATTATCTGTCGGACACCCGTGCCCTGCTGTCGTCCAGCCTGTATCAGCCGCAATCGGTCAAGAACTGGCTCAACGAAATCCGCCTGAGTTCGACCGGGGATGGCCCGCTCAACTGGACCGTCGGCCTGTTCAGCGAGGACCGCAAGACGGTGGTGCGCTCGACCCTGCTCAAGGCCGATCCGGACACCGGCTTCCTCTACGATCCGGACGATATCGCCAATCTCGCCTATGATCGCACCATCAACGACAAGCTGAAGCAGAAGGCGGTCTTCGCCGAAATCTCCTACAAGCTGTTCGACAAGCTGACGCTGACCGCTGGCGCGCGCTATTATGATTATAAGAAGACGGTCGGCGGCCGGATCGACATGGGCCAGGAACATTATGCCTCGGTCGTGACGCCCTATACCGAAGCCAAGTCGTCCGAGGACGGCGTGCTTACCAAGTTCAACATCTCCTATCAGGCGACCCCCGATGTGATGATCTATGCCCAGGCGGCGCAGGGCTTCCGGCCGGGCGGCGTCAACCAGGTGATCGGCCTGTCGGCGGCGCTGGCCGCCTACACATCGGACAGCCTGTGGAATTATGAACTGGGCTTCAAGAGCAAGATCCTGCCGCGCACCTATCTCAACATGGCGACCTACCAGATCGACTGGAGCAACATGCAGGTGTCGGCCCGCACGGCGGGCACCGGCTCGGTCTTCGGCCTCATTTCCAACGTAGGCGCGGCCCGCATTCGCGGCGTCGAGGCGGAATTCTCCACCGAGATTGCCGGCATCAGCTTCAGCGCCAACGGTTCCTACACCGATGCCAAGTTGACCGAGGACCAGGTCAGCACCATCGTCGTGGCATCGGGCCGCAAGGGCGACCGGATCGCCAATGTGCCGAAATGGAATTTCGGCGGATCGGCCGAATATAAGCATATGCTGACCGATGCCATGGATGCCGTCATCCGCACCGACGTCACCTATAATGGCAGTTCCTACAGCACGATCAGCCCGACCGACACCTATCGGCGCCGGCTCGACGATTATACGCTGACCAATCTGCGCCTGGGCGTGCAGGCCAGCGACAACAACTGGGGCGCCCATTTCTTCGTGAACAATCTGTTCAACGAACTGGCGGTGGTCAGCTCCAGCTCCAGCAGCAACACTGGCGGCAAGACGGTGGTGTTTACCGCGCCGCCGCGCACCTACGGCATCAACCTCACCAAGAAGTTTTGATCGCCTGGCACGGAGGCGGCCTTGTCGGTCGCCTCCCTTTTCGGGGGCCTTATGGCGGCCCCATGATCGACACAGGGGGATGATATGTTCAAGCGACACATGTGTTTCGCCGGCCTTTCACTGCTCGCGCTGGTTGCCGGCGGGGCGATCGCCCAGCCTGCCAAGGCGCCCGTGGAAGCGGTCAAGCCCCGCGCCGGCGCCAACCCCGCACCGGCGCGCGCTGCGGGCGAAGGCGCCGGCCCGTTCCGCAAGATGGTGATCCGCGGTGTCACCCTGATCGACGGCAGCGGCGCGCCGCCGCGCGGCCCGGTCGACATCGTCATCGAAAATGACGTCATCGCCGACATATTGCCAGCCGGAACGCCGGGCCTGCCGTTCAAGCAGGGGCGCGCACCGACCGACGCCGATTATGAACTGGACGCGACCGGCATGTTCGTGACGCCCGGCTTCATCGACATGCATGTCCATGGATCCACGGACGACAAGGCGCCGGACCTGTCCTATTCCTACAAGCTGTGGCTCGCCCATGGCGTCACCGCCGTGCGCGGTGTCGACCTCGCCCCCATGGAAGTGTCGCTGAGCGAACGGGCACGCTCCGCCCGTAACGAGATCGTCGCGCCCCGCATCTTCGCCTATCAGCGTCCTGGCCAGGGCAAGGGCTGGACCGGTGGCCGCACCAATACGCCCGAAAAGGCCCGCGCCTGGGTGCAATGGGCGGCCAAGCAGGGGATCGACGGCATCAAGCTGCTGGACGACCCGGACCAGCCGCCCGAAGTGATGGCCGCCATCATGGATGAGGCGAAGAAGCTGAAGCTGGGCACCACGGCGCATCTCTCCCAGATCGGCGTGGGGCGCATGAATGCCGAACAGGCCGGCGATGCGGGCCTTGGCACCGTCACCCATTTCTACGGCCATTTCGAATCCCTGCTGAAGAATGGCCCGGTCCAGAACTGGCCGGTCGACTATAATTATGCCGACGAGCAGGATCGGTTCGGCAATGTCGCCAATCTGGCGGAAGAAAGCGTTGAGCCGGGATCGGACCGTTGGTGGGCCTATCTGGAGCATCAGAAGGCCAATCATGTCACCTTCGATCCGACCATGACCATCTATGCCGCCGGCCGCGATCTGATGTTGGCGCGCAATGCCGACTGGCACGACAAATATACCATGCCGCAGCTGTGGAATTTCTACATGTCCTCGCGCGAGAACCACGGCTCCTATTTCTATGACTGGACCACCGCGATCGAGGTCAAGTGGCGGAATTTCTACCACAAATATATGCGCCTGATTAACGACTACAAGAATATCGGCGGGCGCGTCACCACCGGGTCGGACTCCGGCTTCATCTTCAAGCCCTATGGCTTTGGCTATGTCCAGGAACTGGAACTGCTGCAGGAAGCGGGTTTCAATCCGTCACAGGTGATCCAGTCGGCGACGCTGAACGGCGCGCTGACGCTCTATGATCCCAGGGGCGAAGTGCCACCGATCGGCACGGTTCGCGTCGGCAAGCTGGCGGACCTTGTCATCCTCAAGGAAAATCCGCTGCAGAATTTCAAGACGCTCTACGGCACCGGCACGCTGCGCCTGAACGAACAGACCCAGCGGCTCGAACGGGTGGGCGGCGTCAGCTACACGGTCAAGGACGGCATCGTCTATGACGCGAAGAAATTGCTGGCGGATGTCGCGGACATGGTCGTTGCGGAAAAGCGGCGCATGGGCATGCCGGAACAGGGGCTGCCTCACCCGTGACGGGATGGGGCATCATATATTCAACAGGGACGGGAAAAGAATGAAGAAGAAGATGCTGATCCGGTCGGGCCTTGCTGCGCTCGCCCTCATGACGGTCGCCAGTGCCTCCCACGCGCATGATCCGGATGAATGGTATGTCGGCGGCGCTGCCGGCATCGTTAATGGCAAGAAGCCGACCTTCGTGCCCGCGCCGGCACGCGGCAGCGCTGACAATGTCGGTCCCTTCCGCAAGCTGGTGATCCGTGGCGCGACCCTGATCGACGGCACCGGCGCGCCGCCGCGGGGGCCCTATGACATCGTGGTGGAAGGCAACAAGATCACCGCCATCACCCAGGCCGGCTGGCCCGGCCTGCCGCAGGCGAAGGGGCGTGCGCCGACCGACGCCGATTATGAGATCGACGCGACCGGCATGTATGTGATGCCCGGTTTCAACGACATGCATGTCCACACCCCCGCCAGCGACAAGGCGCCGGACATGAGCTATGCCTACAAGCTGTGGCTGGCCCATGGCGTGACTACCGTGCGCGGCGTGCCGCTGGCCGATCCGGTCGTGGCCAGTTCGGAAAAGAACCGCTCCGCCGCCAACGAGATCGCGGCGCCGCGCATCTTCAACTATCAGACATTGGGCGCCGGCTGGGACGGCGGGCCGATCGACAGCCCGGACAAGGCGCGCGCCTGGGTCAAATGGGCAGCCGCGCACAATATCGACGGCATCAAATTCTTCAACCGGCCCGAGGAAACGCCACAGATCATCGCCGCCGCCATTGACGAGGCGCACAAGAACAAGATGGGCACCACGGCCCATCTGTCACAGACCGGCGTCGCCAATTTCAACGCCTATGACGCGGCCGAGGCGGGACTGGATACCGTCACCCATTATTATGGTCATTTCGAATCCCTGCTGAAGGACGGGACGATCCAGCGCTTTCCGTCCGACTATGACTATAACAATGAACAGCATCGCTTCGGCGAGGTGGCGGAAATCTGGAACCAGACGGTCGAGCCGGAATCCGAACGCTGGTGGGATTATCTGAAGCATCAGAAGGAGAAGCATGTCACCTTCGACCCGACGATGAACATCTATGCCGCATCCCGCGACCTGATGCGGGCGCGCAATGCCGACTGGCAAAATCTCTACACCACGCCGCAGCTCTGGGCCTATTTCCAGTCGACCCGCGACAATCACGGTTCCTATTTCTACGACTGGGGCACCGAGAACGAGTTTGCGTGGAAGAAATTCTACAACAACTATTTCAAGCTGGTGAACGACTATAAGAATATCGGCGGCCGGGTGACGGTCGGCACCGATTCCGGCTTCATCTACAAAGTCTATGGCTTCGCCTATATCGAGGAACTGGAACTGCTGCGGGAAGCCGGCTTCTCGCCGCTGGAAATCATGCGCTCGGCTACCATGTGGGGTTCGCAGACCCTCTATGAGCCCAAGGGCATGGCGCCGCCGACCGGCGTGCTGCGCGTCGGCATGCTGGCAGATATGGTCATCACCAGGGAAAACCCGCTGGCCAATCTCAAGACGCTCTATGGCACCGGTCATTCGCGCCTGAACCCGGAAACCAACAAGCAGGAAATGGTCGGCGGCGTCAGCTACACGATCAAGGACGGCATCGTCTATGATGCCAAGAAGCTGCTGGCCGAAGTGGCCGAGATGGTGAAGGCGGAAAAGGCGCGCACCGGCCAGGCTGGCGCCGGCCCGGCCAATCCCAACGCCATGTAATGGATCGAAAGCGGCGCTCTGGGATAGGGCGCCGCTTTCATGTCATAGCGGCAGCGCCGTCGTCGACTTGACCTCTTCCAGCACCGCATAGGTCCGCGTCTCGCGCACACCCGGCATGTCGACCAATTCCTCGGCCAGGAATTTCCGATAGGCGGCCATGTCCTTCATCCGGACCTTGATCAGATAGTCGAAGCCGCCGGCCACCATATGGCATTCCAATATGTCCCGCTGCCGCCGCGTCGCTTCGGCAAACTAGCGGAAGATGTCGCCGGTGGTGCGGTTGAGCAGCACTTCGATGAAGATCAGCAGCGGCCGCTGGTTGAGGTGCGGGTCGAGCAGCGCGACATAGGAAGAGATATAGCCATTGTCGCGCAGCTTGCGCGTCCGGTCGAAACAGGCCGATGGCGAGAGATTGCAATGCTTGGCCAGATCCTGGTTGGTTATGCGACCATCGGTCTGAAGCTTGTTCAATATCTTCCGGTCAGTTTCGTCCAGGTTCATCGAAACCCCCAAAACGCTAGCAGTTGGCCAAACGTCAACGATATCTGTGCAAGTCGCGGAAAATGCTGGGCTGCGATCCCATGGGCTCATGCCGGGGATAACGTATCGCTGTGGGAAACCCTCAGCGGCATCGCACGTCCCTCGCAGGATTAGCGCCCAACTTGCCAGCGAGACAGGAGTGTACTAAATGGTACACAATGTCGCAGCCGTCAGGGCTGGGCGACTCGATCGGCCTGTGGACCCGTGGGCACCGCTCTCCGACGACCATAAGAGATGAAGGAGGTGCCGCGTGTCAGGCACGAAAATGCACGGCCAGCCGCTTGTTCGCGGTTGGCTGCTTCTGTTGGGGGCGGTGATCCTTGCCGCTGGCCTCTTTTTCGCCATCGGCGGCGGCAAGCTCGTCAGCCTGGGCGGTAGTCCCTATTTCCTGATCGCCGGCATCGCGCTGGTCTTTGCGGGCGGCCTCATCGCCCTGCGCAAGGCCAGCGGCGGCCTGCTGTTCGGCGCCACCTTCCTGCTGACCATATTCTGGGCGCTGTGGGAGGTTGGCTTCAGCTTCTGGCCACTGATCTCCCGCCTGCTGGCGATGGGTGTCGGCGCGACCGTCGTTGCACTCTCCTATCCGCTGCTGCGGCGCGGTGACGGTTCGTCGCCCGCCTGGCGGCCTGCATTGCTGATGACGGCGCTGGTCGGCCTCGGCTCGGCGGCTGGTGCGGCCGGCATGTTCATGGTCCATCCGACCGTGCCCTTTGCCGGGCAGATGGCATCGCTGGTGCCGGTCGATCCGGCGCGCGAGCAGAAGGACTGGACCGCCTATGGCAATACGCCAGGCGGCAGCCGCTTCGTCGCGCTCGACCAGATCACCCGCGACAATGTGAGCAAGCTCAAGGTCGCCTGGACCTATCGCACCGGCGACGTCGCGCAGAGCGACGGCAATGGCGCCGAGGACCAGAATACCCCGCTGCAGGTCGGCGACACGCTGTTCATCTGCACCCCGCACAATAACGTCATCGCCCTCGACGCCGATACCGGGCGCGAGAAGTGGAAGACGCTGATCAATGCCAAGGCATCGGTCTGGATGCGCTGCCGGGGCCTTGCCTATTTCGACGCCCATGCGCCGATCCAGCAGCCCAGCCTGCCCGGTGCAACGCCGGTGACGGCCGTGACGGTGCCGACCGGCGCCGCCTGTCAGCGCCGCATCCTGATGAACACGATCAATGCCGAACTGATCGCGCTCGATGCCGACACCGGCAAGTTCTGCGCCGATTTCGGCACCAACGGCCGGGTGAACCTGAAGGCCGGCCTCGGCGATGCGCCCGATCCCCAATATCAGCTCACCTCCGCGCCGACGCTGGCGGGCACGACCGTCGTGGTCGGCGGCCGCGTCGCCGACAATGTGCAGGTCGACATGCCGGGCGGCGTGATGCGCGGCTTCGACGTCATCACGGGCAAGCTGCGCTGGGCCTTCGATCCGGGCAATCCGGCGATTACCGGCGCGCCGCCGGCGGGCAAGAGCTACACCCGCTCGACCCCCAATGTCTGGGCGGCCATGTCCTATGATCCGGCGTCGAACACCGTGTTCATGCCGGTGGGCAGCGCCTCGGTCGATCTCTATGGCGTCACCCGCAGCGCGCTCGATCACACATATGGTGCGTCGATGCTGGCGCTCGATGCCACCACCGGCCGCGAGAAATGGCATTTCCAGACGGTCCATAATGATCTGTGGGACTTCGACTTGCCGATGCAGCCGAGCTTCGTCGACTTCCCCGTCGATGCTGCCCGCAAGGTGCCTGCGCTGGTCTTTGGCACCAAGGCCGGGCAGGTCTATGTGCTCGACCGCGCCACCGGCAAGCCGCTCACCGACGTCAAGGAAGTGCCGGTCAAGCCGGCGAACATTCCGGGCGAGCCTTATTCGCCGACCCAGCCCAGGTCGCTGGGCATGCCGCAGATCGGCGTCGGTCCGCTGACCGAGGCGGACATGTGGGGCGCCACCCCGTTCGACCAGCTGCTCTGCCGCATCGCCTTCAAGGGCATGCGCTATGAAGGGCTCTACACCGCGCCGGGCACCGACAAGTCGCTGAGCTTCCCCGGATCGCTGGGCGGCATGAACTGGGGCGGCATCTCGACCGATCCGACCAGCGGCACCATCTTCGTCAACGACATGCGGCTGGGCTTGTGGGTGCAGATGTTCCCGCAGACCGCGGCGCAGAAGAGCCAGTCGGGCAGCGCCGGCGAGGCGGTCAATACCGGCATGGGCAGCGTCCCGCTGAAGGGCACGCCCTATTCGGTGGTGAAGGACCGCTTCCTGTCGGCGCTGGGTATCCCCTGTCAGGCGCCGCCCTATGGCACGCTGACCGCGATCGATCTCAAGCGCCGGGCCATCAAGTGGCAGGTGCCAGTGGGCACGGTGCGCGACACCGGGCCGATGGGCATCCGCATGGGCCTGCCGATCCCGATCGGCATGCCCACGCTGGGCGGTACGCTGGCGACGCAGGGCGGCCTGGTCTTCATCGCCGGCACGCAGGATTTCTACCTGCGCGCCTTCAACGCGGCGACCGGCGCGGAAGTGTGGAAGGCCCGCCTGCCGGTCGGCAGCCAGGGCGGCCCGATGAGCTATAAGTCGCCCAAGAGCGGCAAGCAATATGTAGTCGTGACGGCGGGCGGTGCGCGCCAGTCCCCCGACCGGGGCGATTATGTGATCGCCTACACGCTGCGCTGAACCATGGGCGGGGCGGCCCGGCGCCGCTCCGCCTGTCTGTCGTCATCATTCATGTCACCGCGCGCAGATGTGCCGCGCGGAAGGGAGGGGCTTTGGCCCAACATCTTCACCTCCATGCCCGCCTGACCCTGGCGACGTTGCTGACCCTGCTGCCGGTTGCGGGCGCCCATGCGCAGGAGGTCGCGCCGGAAAAGCCGGTTGTGGCCCCGCGCGAAACGCTGACCGGCGACTGGGGCGGGCTGCGTACGCGGCTGAAGCAGGCGGGCGTCACGGTGCGCGCGGACTATGTCGGCGAAGCCTTTGCCGCGGTCGATGGCGGCCAGCGGCAGGGCAGCGCCTATACCCAGCAATTGCGCGCCAGCCTCGATTTCGACATGGACCGGATCGTCGGCCTCTCCGGCGGCATCGTGCATGTCACCATCAACGACCGGCGCGGCGTCGGCCTCTCTTCCGACATTGTCGGCAATCGCCTGCCGATCCAGGAGGCGGCCGGCGGCAATTATACCCGTCTGTCGGAACTCAGCTATGAGCAGAATATCGACAATGGCCGGCTCAACCTGCGCCTGGGCTATTTTGCCATGGGCAATGATCTGGGCGGTATGATCCTGGGCTGCAATTTCGTCAATGCGGCCTTCTGTGCCCATCCGCTGTCGGAATCGGGCAATAGCGGCTGGTATAATTATCCCAATGCCCGCTGGGGTGCGGCGGTGCGCTATCGCATCCGGCCGGATCTGGCGCTGCGCACCGGCGTCTATCAGGTCAATCCCCGCCTCAACGATCCCGACAATGCCTTCCGTCCCTTTGCCGGCGGCACGACCGGCGTATTGCTGCCGCTGGAGCTGGAATATGATCCCGGCATCGCGCCGGGCAGTCATGTGCTGCCGGGCCATTACAAGATCGGCGCCTATTATGACACGTCCCGCGCCGCCCGGCGCGGCGAGCAGGGCATGTTGCGGGGGCGATACGGCGTCTATGCGCTGGCCGACCAGATGATCCTGCGCGAAGGGACGGGCAATCGCGGCCTCTCCATCTTCGCCCAGTTCACCGCCAACCCGGAGGCGTCAGCCCAGATCACCCACTGGTATGCGGCCGGGCTGGTCAAGACCGGCACCTTTGCCGGCAGGGACGCCGACAGCATCTCGATCGGCATCGTCCATGCACAGGTCAATCCACGCCTGCGCCGCGCAGCCGCCACTGCGCAGGATATTCCCGGCGGCTACGCCGCGCTGCCGGTGGGCGAGACCGCGATCGAGATGAGCTATGGCATCCAGCTGCGGCGCTGGCTCAGCATCCGGCCGGACGTCCAATATATTCTCGATCCCGGCGCGTTTTCCTACCGCCGCACCAATGATGCGCTGGCGCTGGGCGGCCAGGTCAAGATGCAGTTCTGACCTGGCTCATGGTCTCGGCCCAGCCTTCAGACGTCTGCCCGGCAATAGCGCAGCACATTGTCGATCACCTGCGCGCGGCGGCGTTCGGCCGCCGCTTCGCTGGTCATGTCGATGCCGAAGATCGCGTGGAAACTGTGGCGGTTGGACACGAAGTAGAAGGCGAGGGCGCTGATCGTCATGTGCAGGTCGACGGCGTCCAGCCCGGCCCGGAAACTGCCATCGGCAATGCCGCGATCGATCAGTGCCTGGGTCTTGGGCAGGACGATCTCGTTATGCCCTTCCGAAATCTCGCCGACATGCGGGCCGCCCCGGATATTCTCGTCCATCACCAGCCGCACCAGTTCGGGATGGTTGAAATGATAGTCGAAGGTGAGGGCGGTCAGCCGCTCCAGCGCGGCAAGCGGCAGCAGGTCGCCCAGTTCGGCCTCCAGTTCGGCCGATCTGATGCCGCGATAGGCTTCGGTCAGGACCGCGCGATACAGCCCGTCCTTGCTGCCGAAATGATAATAGATCATCCGCTTGGACGTTGCGGTCGCGGCCGCAATTTCGTCCACCCGCGCGCCGGCATAGCCTTTTTCCGCGAAATGCTGGGTAGCGATCGCGACGATGTCGCGCCGGTTGCGTTCGGTGAAATTCTGCTTGTCCACGCCTCGCTTTGCGACGCCGGGCGGCCTATTGCAATGCACAACCGGCGCGCCGGATCGCGATCCGCCGGTCTGCCGATCGAGGAGGAATGCGCTTGATCCCCGACAAGAAGACCCAGATCGTCATCGTCGGGGGCGGCGCCGCCGGCCTCGAACTCGCGCGCAAGCTCGGCGCCCGCTACGGCCGCAAGCGGCATGACATCATCCTGATCGATCGCAACCGCACCCATATCTGGAAACCGCTGCTGCACGAGGTCGCGACCGGATCGCTCGACGCCAGCCTGGACGAGGTCGGCTATCGCAGCCACTGCCATCGCTGGGGCTATCGCTATCTCTATGGGACGCTGCAGGGCATCGATCGGACTGCACGGCGGGTCCATGTCGCACCGGTGTTCGATCCTAAGGGGCGTGAGGTGGTGAGCGCCCATTCGGTGCGCTACGACTATCTGGTGCTGGCCTATGGGTCGGTCACCAATGATTTCGGGACGCCGGGCGTCGCCGACAATTGCCTGTTCCTCGACAGCCGGGCCCAGGCCGACAGTTTCCGGGACCAGTTGCTCGACCATTGCCTGCGCGTGTCGCGCGCCATGTCGGCCGATCCCGCATCGGACGCGCGGGTGCGGATCGCGATCGTCGGCGGTGGCGCCACCGGGGTCGAACTGGCCGCCGAACTCTATAATGCCGCCGATGCGCTGGGCTATTATGGGCTGGAAGTGTTCGATCGCCAGCGGCTCGACGTCACCCTGCTGGAAGCCGGGCCACGCATCCTGCCGGCCTTGCCGGACCGGCTGGCCGACGCCGCGCGGGAGGAACTGGAAGTGCTGGGCGTCAAGGTGCGCGCTGGCGTCGCCGTCACCGCCTCCACGCCAGAGGGAATGGAAACGAAGGATGCCGGCTTCGTCCCCGCCGATCTTCAGGTCTGGGCCGCCGGGGTCAAGGCGGCGGCGATCCGCGATGGCCTGGATGGGCTGGAACTGTCCCGCGCCGGCCAGGTGATCGTGCGCCCGACGCTACAGAGCCTGGCTGACGACCGCGTCTTCGCGATGGGCGATTGCGCCTCCTACACGCCACAGGGCGCCGATCGGCCGATCCCGCCGCGCGCGCAGGCCGCGCATCAGATGGCCGACACGGTGTTCGCCAATCTCGGCCGGCTGATGGCTGATCGCCCGCTCAAGAGCTTCGTCTACAAGGATCATGGCTCGCTGGTGTCGCTCAGCCGCTATTCGACGGTCGGATCATTGATGGGCAAGCTGGTGGGCGGGCGCATGGCGGTGGAAGGGCGGCTGGCCCGCTTCGTCTATATGTCGCTCTATCGCATGCATCTGCTCGCCGTTCACGGCAACATACGTGGTCCCGCGCTGATCCTGGTCAGCCATATCAACCGCTTTGTGCGCCCGCGCCTCAAGTTGCACTGAGGCGCCGGGCGGCTGCGGCCGCAAGTGACAGGGCCATCACCACAGAATTACTGCGATCAGGTTGAGACGGGCGGCGTCTGCGGCCTGGTCTCTCGCCTGAACGCGCCCCTAAGGGCCATTTTCGATGTCTTGGAAATGGTAGCGGAGGAGGGACTTGAACCCCCGACACGCGGATTATGATACAGGTGCTTAGCGGTCATTTTCAACGGGTTATCTGTAAACCCAATGGAGAACGACCGTGCAGAATCAAATACCTGCGGGGAGCGATGTAAACCAAATTGGGACTGCCGTCACCGGCTTGTGTGGCGACAGATATGGGCGGGCGACGCGCATTTATCCGATCATCGAGAACGGCAAGCTGGTTGCCATTTTCATGGAGGATGGTCGCAATATCCATCCGTTGATCCCGGTGGCTTTGCGGGCTGAGATCAAGCCAGAATCATTCGAAGAGGAGGCGATCCGCCTCCACGCCATGGCGGACGCAGATAATTTCCGTCCCGAGATGTGTTATTTCATCGGCGGCGATGACGGCGCGATCAAGATCGGCAAGAGCGTGGCGCCCGATAAGCGGTTGCGCCAGATACAGATCAATTGCCCGGTCCCAATCCGCATACTGGCGCTTGCTCATGGCGGCGGCGCGCGCGAACGAGCCTATCACGCCCAGTTCGGAGCGTCATGGTCGCACGGCGAATGGTTCGCCCGCACGCCCGCCATCCTAGCCGAGATCGCCCGCCTCAACGCCACCCGCCCCGCCGATCTGGGGAGGGGGGTATGAGCACCGCCCTAGCACCCCAGCGCACAGTCGCTGACCTGATCGAGGAATACGAGGCCAAGCACGCCGCGATCGAGCAGGCGATTAGTTCGTTCGATGACGCTTTTACCGCGCTCGGCATGGCCGCCACCGTCCAGGGGCATTTTGTCGAGCCGGTGGGCAGCAAGTCTTACCTCTATGCCGATAAGCTCCGCAAGAACCTGCTGATATCGGGATGGCGCGCGATCTATAGCCGCCTCGACATCGCCAAGATCGCCAGCGCCAAGGACAAGAAGCTTTTCGACCAGACGCTAGCCAGTCCGCCGCCGCTGACGATGGAGACGGCGAAGGCGACCTTTGGCGATTATCTGATGCGCCCGCGCTTCCACATTCTGCGCGGCCTGGCGGAATCGTTCACCGCGCTGGACCCGGCATACAAGTCGCACAGCAAGGTGCGCATCGGCGTGAAGGGGCTGCCCAAGCGCGTCATCTTCTCGTTCGGCCATTACTGTTCCGGCTATGGCTTCGACCAATTCCGGGACATGGTGAACGCTCTGGCTGCGGTTCGTGGTCAGGCCGCGCTTGAATGGTGCGAAATTCAGGCGATGGAGGCGGATCACAAGGCCGGCGAGGATGCGACCTTCTCGGCGCGCGAACTGATGCGGTTTAAGGCTGGGCGCGGCGATGAGGCGATCCTTGTCCCCGATCGCGGCATCACGGTGCGCAAGTTCGCCAATGGCAACGCGCATGTCTTCTTCGACCGGGATTCGTTGCTGGCCATCAATCGCGGTCTGGCTGAGTTCTACGGCGAGGTGCTGCCTGATGTTGAGCCGGAGGGCGTGAAGCCGAGCGCCAGCACTGCCGTGTCGAAGGATCTGCAATTCTACCCGACGCCGCGCGCCGTGGTCGACGCTGCGCTGGAGTTCGCGCATATTCCAAACCCGGCGCATTACAGCCGCTACGATGGCGATATGCCTGTCCTGCGCGTGCTGGAGCCATCCTGCGGCGATGGCCGGATCATGGACGCCCTGCGCGAACGCCGCCAGAACGCTTTCGGGATCGAGTATCATCCGGGCCGGGCGGCCGAAGCCAAGGCAAAGGGTCATGCCGTCCTGACCGCCAACTTCCTCGACCACCCGCCGACGCCGGAATTTGACGCGGTGGTGATGAACCCGCCGTTCTATGGCCGCCACTATGTGAAGCACGTTCAACATGCCCTGCGCTTCCTGAAGCCGGGCGGCACGCTGGTTTCGATCCTTCCGGCGACTGCGCATTATGATCACGGCGAGCTGGCAGGCGAGTGGCGCGACCTGCCGGTGGGCAGCTTCTCCGAGAGCGGGACGAATGTGCCGACCGGGATGCTTCGGATGAGGGCGCCAGCATGATCCGGCGGTTCTGCTTCATCAGCGACGCGTGGGAATGCTCTCGCGTGCCCAGCATCGTCCGCGAGCATCCCGAGGGAAGTGACGACATCGTGATCGCCCAGCTTTCACGGATCGGCCACCCGCAAGAACTCTATGACCTGTGCCGCCTGGCGAATGCTGCTTTGAAGGCCGGCCTGACCCCGGAGGATGGCGCCCCATGACCCCCGCCCACCAGCTAGCCGAGAAGCTGACAGAGGCGCAGCGGAATGCGATCAAAAGATCAAATGGCCGATCTGTGACCGGTCTTAACGACATCAGCTTGGACGAATTGGAATTTCATGGGGTCACAGGGGATGATGGATGGATTGACCAACTCACCCCGCTCGGCCTCGCCGTCCGCGCCCACCTCCTATCCAAGGAACCCGCCCATGACTAAGCCGAACGAACCCGAGGGGCTTCAAGAGCGCGTCGCCCGTGAATTGTGCCGGCAGGCGGGCTATGATCCTGACGGTGCTGCCCGCAATGGGTGGGGCTGGCGCAACTACATGGACGCCGCCGCGCAGATCGTCGCCATATTCCCCGCCCACCCGGTCGCGGACGCTGGCGGGGTAACGGATGCTGATCGGGAGGCGGCGGCAAAATGCGTTGAGCACGGTCTTTCCCGCCCGAACCCGCTCAATGTCAGGCAGGGCGTTGTCGATAGCTGGCATCTTATCCAAGCCTTCGCCCGCCACCGCCTCCAGTCCGTCGCCGCTGCAACCGCCGCGAAGGATGCCGAGATCGACCAATACGAAAAAGAGTTGTCTCACGCGGAATATTGCATTGAGCATTATAAGGGACGGGGCGAGCGGCTGCGGGAGGCGCTGACCTATTTTGCCAATCGCCCAACTGTGGCCGAAGTCATTGAGGGCAAGCACGATCCCATGCCTGACACTGTGGAGGCGCGGATCGAAGAAATGGGCCGACGCAAACGCGAGCATGACGAAGCGATCTTGCAAGCCCGCGCTGCCCTCTCCGAAGCGCGGGAGGCGGGGGCTAAGGATTAAGCCCCAGCGCCCAATCCCGAACATCGATCAGCCGGCGGGTGTTCTCGGTGCAGATCCGCACATCATCCGCCGTCACTGCAACCAGGTCGGCTTCCGCACGGGATCTGTCGCCACCTTGGGCACCGTCACCTTGGGCGGTTCCACCGGCTTCCCCGCCCGCACCTCGATCGACTGCTTGCCGCAGCAGGCGGTTGTCGCGAATATAGCGCTCAGCAGCAGCGTTTGCCGCAGCCAGTTCGGTTTCGTGCTTCTGGTCAGCCGCATGGGCTTCATCCTTCCACTTCTGTTCATGGGCAGCGTTGACCGCCTTCTGGGCTATCAGGGCTTGCGTGGCCTTGGCTGTCACCTGCTCGCGGAACAGGCGGTATTCGCGCCGCACGTTCGCCGCGTCGGCCTTGTGGGACGCGCGCAGGCTGTCGATGCGCCAGACCAAGATTGCAGCGGCAAGGATCGCTATGCCGGCCGCGCCGAGCAGATAGGGGCGTAGGGTGGTGGGGAGGGGGATCATGCCAGTTGCTTCCAGATCAGGCAGGCCGCGATCACCAGCCCGCCGGCCACGGCTGCGGCGCCCATGAAGAAAGCGGCGGCGAAGATCATGGCTGCGTCTCCACGGGAACGGGCTTCTCGGGCGGCTGATCGATCGTCACGTTGCTGCGCGGCCGAAAGGTGCCAAGCACGCCGACAAGCCCGGTCGTGATCCCGCCGAAGCCCAGCGCCTCGGCATACTTGCCCTGCGATGCCAGCCAAGCGGCAACCGTGGCGAGGTAGCAGATGGCGAACAGCAGGAGGGCGAAGGCGATGAGGGGGTGGCGGTCGGTCATAGCAGCAGCCCCTTCGCCTTGGCCAACTGCACCTTGCGATCAGTCAGGCCATTGGTGCCGCCGTTCACCTTCTTGGTCACCGCCAGCACGTCGTCGCGATCCGCCAGCGCCGACAGCCCGCGCGACTGCCAGTAATCGCAGGCGGTGGTGACGGCGATGTCGGGGCGCTCTGCAAGCTCAGGATGCGATGCAAGCGGCTGCCCGATCGCCTTGCCCGCGCGCTCGTAGTTCGCCCGCCCGGTGAGCTGGAAGATGCCGCGGCCGAGGAAGCGCTTCCCGTCGCCAGGCTGGACATTGCCGAGGTCGTTGCGGCCCTCATAGCGAAGCTGCGCCGGGGTTGGTCCCCAGATTTCCCGCAGCCATTTGAAGCCGCCAGTTTCGTGCGCCGCCTGCGCCATGAAGTGGGCGATGCGCAGCGGCGTGGTGATGCCATAGAGAACGAAATCCCGCGCAGCCTGTTTGCCCAGCGCGTTGGCATTGTCGCGCGCGCCCATGGCCCGGAACAGCACGGCATAGGTCTTCGGGCCTGCGATGCCATCAGCTACGACGCCAAGGCGGGTTTGGATCGGCTTCCAGTGCATCACCGTTCTCCCCCGCGCGCGCGGCGCCGCTCTGCAATATCCCGCTCCATCTGCGCCGCGTGCCTGGCATTGTTCGCCCGGTGCCGGATATGCCGCGACATGCGCCCGAACAGCATGAGGATGATGCCCAGCGTCATGACGGTGACGGCCCAGCCATCGAACACGCCCTGGCCGACCTGATAGGCCCAGATCGGCGGCACGGTCAGGAATGAGCCGGACCCCATCAGGGCCAGTCCGACGCGCTCGGCAGGCTTATAATCGTCGTAGAACTCGACCAGCTTGTAGGCCACGATCAGCGTGACCGCGACGCGCAAACAGGTGTTGAGCAGATCGAACACGAAGAACTCGGTCATTGCCCGTCTCCTTTCGCTCCAAGGAGGCGCTCGAAGAACTGAATGATCCGAGGCAGAAGGATGTTCGAGCCTGCTCCCATGACATAGGTGATGAATGATGCAGCACGCGGCTCGTTCGCCGGCACCTGCATGATGGAATGCGCAACCCATGGGCTGACGAAGATCGCGAAGGAGAATCCGACGAAAAGCGTCAGGGCGATCTCCAGCCCGGTCATCTTCTTCCAGGGCCGGAAGGCGAGCGCCGTCACCGCGCCGGCGAGAGCCGCCATGATCGTAGAGGCCACGCTGCTGAATGGTTCGGCGCTCATCCCGATTCACTCCATGGCGTCATCGCATGCTCTCCTTGATGAGAAATTGCCTGTGACATCAGCGCGACTCACCGATCTTCCCGCATCCACCCCCGCCTGACACCCAGACACAGAGGCGGCGGCCCACCTCACGAAGGACTGATTGGGTCGCTGGCTCAACTGGGGTCATTCGGTCCCGGTCCACGGCTTCAAGACCAGCTCCGAAAACTCGGCTGCTCCCATGTTTTCGATCGGGCGGGGGGCTTCCCCTGAACCGCGCGATAAGCGTCATACTCAGCCTGCGTCGGGCGCTTCGGTTGTTCGTCAGGCATGGAATCTCCTCCTGATGGGGACATCACGCGCGACGCGCGGCGAGATAGGCGAATGGGCCTTCGACCACGAAGGCAGTGCCGGCAGGCGGCATCCCGACCAACGTCTCAACGCCAGATGACACCGTGTAAAAGCGCAGCGCGCCTGTTACGCCGCCAGCCACAGCATCCTTGTTAATCCGAGCCAGAACAGGGCCATTGATAGAACTAAGGCCTGTAATGTTGGCGACGCCCACGGTGCGCAGAGGGGATGCGCTTCCGGGGGCGGCGACTTCCCGAGGCAAGGATATTTCGATAGCGCCCGTTCCGTCATGGGTCGTTACGCTCATGCGATAATAGCCGACAACCCAATCGCCATCGCAACGGTAGCGACCATATGCTTCTGCATAGGTGCCTGTGCCCGGCGTCGTGCTCCCTTCAACGACAGGGGAATAGCTGGTCATCAGCACGTCACTGTCGTCGGCCTGGAAGCCATTGGGGAGGCTGCCGATCTTTGCTCCGCGCATACGGTTGGTAGTCGGCGCGAATGTGTGGGTTGCCTCCTTCTGGACGGCGACCAGCGTTTTGCCGGTCGGGCTGCTGGCACGAATGTCGTCCAGCCGAACCCGCGAGCTGGAACCCTTGCCAAACCTGATTGCGTTTGCCGCAGCCGGTGCGCCCGTTCCGCAATCTGCGAACTCAGACCTGCTTAGGTCGAGGCCATCAACGTTGAAGATGCTGATGCCATTACCGTCCACGGTTCCCACGCGCGTGAACTTGTCCGCGACGGAAACATCCCTAGGGAGGCCCGAAGGCAACGCATCGATATCGAAACCAACGATGGCGCTCTGCCGGAAATCCGACCAGCCATTGCGCTCTAGGGTCGCCTTCTTACCATTGAAAATCGAGAAGGGCCGGTTGCCATTTTTCGCGACGTTACCAACAGCGCGCAGGTTGGTGTCTGGATCAGTATCAGACGAAATTCGCTGCTCGTTGTAATAGAGGAAGTTGCCAGTGCCGACATAGCCCCGGCTATGATTGCCACTGACTTCGATATCCTGAGGCGCTAGTGTGACGGCTGGAGGCACAAATACGGATACCTCGCCGACATTACCGCCATTGTCTTCAAAAATGTTTCGCAGCACCCTTACCGCACGGATGATGTGCCAGGCGTTGGCGTTTGGTTCAAAGTCGATTGGCCCGGGCATGTTCGGGCGGGTGCAGCGACGGAAAAGGTTCTCAGTGATAAAAACGCCGTCGCCATCGATCACCGAAACGGCGTTGCGGTTTTCGCGATTAATACCGTCGAACAGGTTGCGGGATATGCTGATATTCCGGTTGTGCCGCTGTTCGCCGCCTACGCCACTGCCGAAATACAGCGCGTCACCACGGAAGCCAATGAACTGCATACCGTGAATGTTCACGTCCGCGGCACCGTTGAACTCCAGAAAGTGCTGCTGTTCAAAAAACGTCCCGGTCTGGCAGCGCATCACGAAATTGCGAAAATTGATCCCGCTGATGAAATCCGCGTTGCTGGCCGACTTGAACTTGAACGTCGCCTTGTCGGTGATCGACCGTTGATCGAAGATCGTGCCCTCGCCCGCGCCGTCGATCGTGATGGGCCGGTCGAGCACGACAGAGCTTTCAAAATTGAAAAGCCCGTATTCGCCGATGAACCGGCGCACCCCGTTCATGCATGCGTCCTCAAGCACCTCCGACACATTGTAGGTCGAGGTGAAATCGCGGATGCCGGCCAGCTTGGTACGATCGCAGATGCGGTAGATTGAAATGGGATTACCCATCTCAATATCGCTTAGCATCTGGAGATAGTGGGCGGGAAAAGGGGCGCCCGATGATGCGACGAGATCGGAGCCCTTGCCCGTCTCATCAGACGCAAGGGCGGCGGTGGTGGCAAGCGTCCTTTGCACCGCAGATCCGCCCGAAGTGCGCAGATAGACAGTGACGGTCCCATCGCCGTTGCTCACCGCGAACGAGTGGCCGACCGTGGTAGCCGCTTCGCCGGCAGCGACGCTTGTATAGGTCGGGCCGCTCGCGGATTCCGCAAGGGCGGCAGAGGCGGCGGCAGATTCCGACGCTGCGATTGCGACGGCGTTCTTTTTAAGCTCGGCCGTCAGGTCATCGTCGGTTGGCAGGACGCCGTAGGCGCCAGTCGCTCGCAAGATGTCGGCCTCGCTCTTACCGCGCGCGCCAGACACATCGATCCTAACCGTGGGTGACACAGCCATCAGTAGGTTGCTCCTGGGGTGAGAAGGATTTGCCCAGCAACCGGGACGGCCTTCACGCCATCAGGGTAGGTGAGCCGGATATCGTAGGCGAGGCGGACGATCTCGGCCGGGCCGGGGACAGATCCGAAGGCGCTGCCGGTGATTAGGAGGTCGAATTTGCCGTTGGCACGATCATAGATATCGAACGATGCCTGTGACAGCACCAAGCCTTGCCCAGCGGAGTAGCGCACGAAAAGTTCCAGCGTGCAGCCGGTGAGATCGATCGGCTCGCCACCGGAATGAAGCTGCCAGCCTTCATGATAATCGCCATTGCGAGGCACGCGAATATCGAGGCGATCAGCCCGCATTGGAGAAGTCCTCCACGAAACTGATCGCCATCTGCGCGCTGCGGCCGAAGGAGAGGGTGGGCGCCAGGTCTTGGCCCAACACCAGTTTGCACCGCGCCAGAGGCCAGTCGAAATTGACCTGTGCGCCAGCTTCGATCACGTCCCGGATAGGGGGCAGGAATGAGAACTCGGCCTGCTGACCATCGCGCGAAAGGATGCGCTCGATCTTGAATGCCCGCCCGCCGACGCTACCCTTCATACCAGCCTGCAACCGCGCGCCTTGAGTAACGTTCGCCGTCATCTGCGTCGGGATCGTGGACGGCGGGGTGACTACCTCTGCGACAATGTAGGGCACAGCATAACCGACTTCCGTGGGAAAATCGGGATCATTGGCGTGGATCGCGGAAGGGCGGGCGGGGTGCGCGCCATTGGCAGGGCGAGGGCCGGTGTAGAGCGACACCAGTGGAACCCAGAAGCTGCGGCCTGGCATGTAGGCTGTCCAGGCATCCCACAGGCGGATGATCGCCGGGTTGCGCAAGATGATGCCGGAATAGGTGATCTCCCAGCGCCCGCCGCCATCGGTCTGGATAACGGTATGGTCGCCGTTGATCGCGGTGCCGCCGTCAATCATGGTCGGCACCACGTCCGCCTTGATATTCTGCGGATTGAACCGGTGCGTGGGAAAGATTGGCAGCATGGCCGAACGATGATTATGCGGGCTGGCTCAAGCTACGGACGGTAAAGGCTGGGATTTATGTGATCACAACCGATCCGACATAGGTTGGACTGCCCGCGACACCAGACTGGCTGACCGTGACGAGCCAATAATGTTGGGTCGATCCAGCAGTCAGGCCGGTGTCGTCATAGACCTGCGTGGCGCCCAGCGAGCCGAGCATGTCGCCGTTGACCTGGCTCGCCGTGATGAAGTTATTGACCGTGTTCCGATAGAGCCGGGTCGCCGAATAGTTGGAGTTGGTCGGGTCACGCCATGCGATCGTCGCCTGTCCGGTGGCAGGGGAGGACACCGCGTCATCTGTGACCGGGCCGGGCGCGAGGCCGCTGGTAGAGGTGCTGACCGTCTCCAGCGCAGACCAGGGCGAAACGCGACCGTCACCAACGCCATAGGCCACCGCGACATCGACCGCGAGATCGGTCGGGACGAGGTTGGTCAGCAGGACTGCGGACGCGCCGGGATCGATGTCGGAAAACTCTTGCTCGTTCCACGTCGTGTCGGTGGTGACGCGCCAGCGGGCATACCAAGTGATGTCGTCGCGATCGAAGCCGTCGACCGTGATGCGAACGCGGGCGCTAGAACCGCTGTCGCCCAACTCGGCAACCGCTTCGGTGATGGCGGGGGCGTCGAGGGGAACGGCAGCGGGGCGCGCGCCAACGGGGGCCGGCTCACCTTCCTCGGTCGCCGGGTTCCAGGCGTCGATGTTCGGATTGGCGCGCACCCAGTCGAGTTCAACGCCCGTCTGCGTCCGCCGGATGCGCACAATCTCCGCAGGCCCGGCAAAGAATGTGGTGCCAGCTTCCGTGATGTTGAGCGGGAAGAAGCGCTTACCCAACAGTTTGCGGCCCTTGGTGTTGAGGACCAGCGTGCCCCGATAGGGCGCCATAGACTTGTCGAGCAGCCGCTTTGCAAGCCGCCGGGCCTGCGCATGGCTCGGGACGCTGTTATCCAGGCTGGTGGACTTCTCGCCAACATCGGCAATGCTGTCCTCGTCGCGCCAGGCGGTGGTGTCGACGCTGGTAAAATTGTGATCCGACGACAGGTAGGTCAGGGATACGACGTTGGCCTGATCCTCATCGACAATGCCATCGTCCATGGTCCATGTGATGATCTCTGCCGGGCCGATCGCATCGTCAGGGTCTGGCTCGACATAGCGCCCCGACCACGGAATAAGCGCGCCATCACCGCGCGGCGTCACCATGCCGTCACAGGCCGCCAGCAGATTGCCAAGCGTGACCTTGTGCTGGTCGGTGTATTTGTAGGCCAGCGCGACACGGTAGCGCGCCTCGGTCCCGCCTCCGGTCCAGCGCATCACGGTCCCGGCGCGATAATCATCCCCCAGCGAGGTAGTGATCGTGACTATATTGCCGCTGACGGACTGCACGACCTTGTTGATGCCATATGCCGCGAGGGTGATCGTCTTGCCCGGCGTGAGGCCTTCGACGCTGGTCAGCTCGAAACTGTGATCGTTTGAATCCGCGTCATCCACGAACACGCCCGCACCATTCTGCACCGCCATCTGAACATCGCAGTCGTCAGCGAACGCGGTCCAGTAGGAGAGGGTCGGCGCGAAATGCGTGTCCCAATCCTTGTTGTTGTGGTTCAGATAGTAATAGGCAATGGCGAGCGCCGCGTTCTCCGACCACTTCCATGTGCTGCGGTTGCTGATGTTCTGGGTCGGGTCACGCCAGTCGAACACGCGGCGGCCACGGACGACAAGCGACATCTGGTTCGCATCCGGCCCGCCGGTCGGATAGACATCGTTGTAGTTCTTCGCCTTCACCGGCTTAGAGATCATGCATCCAGTGACAACGCCGTCGCCCCGATGGTTCGATGTCCAGATGCCTGGCAGACGGGAAATGACCTCGGCGAAGGCGGTTTCGGTATCGAGGCCGAGGCGCGTTCCGATCTTGATCGTGTCATTGCCCGAGCCGAACTCGCCATTTTCCTGGCCGATGACGAAGCCGGAGCCGTTCAGCTTGACCTGCTTGTCACCCAGATAGATGCGCTCGATGAAGTCGACCCGACCGTCATGATAGGCCCAGACATCGACCGCATAGCCATCCTCGTTCGTGACATAGAGGATATAGGCGCCATACAGCCTGACCCTGCCGAACGCACCGATGCGCGGCGGGGTGCTGCTCTTGATTGAGCGTTCCTGCTGCTCGGGCTTCGGCCCCTTCGGCTTGTAGAGGACGGCCAGCGCCAGCGCAGCGGCGGCGGCAAAGGGCTGGCCACCGGGTATGAAGGCAGCGGCTACCGCGACGATCTGTAGAGAGATGCGCCCCAGATCCTTGTCGATCAGACTGAGCGGCGAGACGATCGCCCTGACGACGCCGCCCATCAGACCCTCCAGATCGCAAGGGGAGCGCCGGGCGCGCAGATCAGGCCGTTACGGTGGACGCTGGCCCAGCGCTCTCCGGTCCAGATTCCAGTCGTCCGATTGTGCCCGTCGTCGGTCGGCGCGTCCAGGATCGCTGCATCGCCCATCTGTGGCTCATCGACCACGGGCAGGCCGATCGCCTCCATGCCGCGCTGCCACAGATGCAGGAGGCCGCCGCCGCGCACGATCACGCGGACCGCGCTGCGTTCGCTGTCATAGGATATGCCGATCGCCTCCATGGCGCTGGCGTGGCCGTTATGCACCAGCCACCGGTCGAGCCAGCGCGAGCAGTCGTGCGACTGCCAATCCCATTTTGGCCGCGGTGCTTTGAGGAAGTCGCCAAGGTTCATCGCGTGCCGAACCTCCGCAGCACACCTTGCGTGATGCCCGCGACATGGCTGAAAATCGCGTCGGTCGGGGATCGGCGACGCTGATCCTGATCGGTGAAGAACGCGGCAGGAGAGCGGTTGCGGTTCGTGTCATCCGTCGCGATCGACAGGGTGAGCGTGCGAGTGCGGCCGCCGTTGCCGTCATCCTCGCTGCTGAACGTCAGCTTGTCCGCGCGGAATACCGCCTCATATTCGACGCCATCGAGCGCCCAATTGTCATCGAAGTAGAAGCGGGCGAAATGGACCTTCGCGCCTTTGACGGATGCCGCCTCCGTGGTGCCGATGGCGACCACATCGGCGCTCACACCGGACAGGCGGATATCCAGGCGCTCGGCCTGCCCGTTAAACGGGTGCTCGAAATCCGGCGCGCTGAGCAACTGCCCGCCGCCGAGATAAAGGGCCGGCGCGCTCTCCACGATGTCGGCAGGGATCAACAGGCTGCCGAAGCCGGTCCAAAGCCTCGCCACCGGGTCGCTATCGATGCGGATGCCAAATGCCTCGCGCATGTCAGCCCTTCAACTGCGAATATTTGTACATGGTGCCGGGGGCCGATTTCTGGCCCTGCGCGTAGGATGCGGCGCCAGACCGAGAGGATTCGGTGCGAGCGATAGGAGCCGCCACGCGCGCCGATCGGGCATCGACCGAACCCCAGAACTCGTCCGCGCCGGGGCCGATGTAGTTGATGACGGTCTGCTGGCCTGCTGATCGGCCGTTTAGCCTGTGGTTCGGAACAATCACCCCGGATTGCTGAGGCACAAACATCTCGCGCCCGCTTTCGCCAACCATGTAGGGGGTTCCGGCACGCACAGGACCGCCGATCGCCCGACCGCCGCCGAACAGTTTACTTGCGGCAGCACCGATGGATTTCAGCAAGCCGCCCGTTCCGCCTCCGTTGGTCGAAGCCTCCGACAAGGCGTCAGTGATCGGCTTGATCAGCACGTCTTCGATCAGCATATTCAACAAGCCGCTGATCAGCGGATCTTTGATACCAAGCTGCTTTTCGATGCCGCCACGGATGCTGTCCCTGACATGCTGAAGCTCGTCCACGACATAGCCCTCAACCATGTCGCTGGTTTCCCCGCCATCTCGATCGAGGCGGTCCCTGTAGGCCTCAAGGGGCGATTGATTTGAACGCTCGGCTATCCGGCGTCGGCCATCACTGATCTCGCCCAATCCATCCAGACCTGCTTGCGCGCGCTGACCTTCAGCGGAATTTTTGCCTTCCAGATCGATTATCGCTTGCAGCTGCGCCCGCTGGTATCGCTCCTCAAGGTCGATCGAGGCCAGTGCGAGGCGCTTCCGTTCCGTGCTGCTGTCGGCAAGGTCATATTGGTTGCGCAGGATTTCCTGCTCTGCGCGGAACCGCTCATCTGCGATGTCCTGCGCTTGCTGGGCCTGTTCCCGCTCCAGATCGCGAGAAATCCGCTGATCGTATCGGCCCGGCGCAACAACGATATCGTCGCCGTTGCCGCCGGAACCATAGAGCCGGTCGATGGCGTCCAGGGCATCCTGCCGCTGCTTGGTCGACAGATCTTTGTTTGCCGCAATCTCGGCAACGCGTTGAGCGCGTTCTTCCGCGAGAATTTTGCGCTGCAATTGGGCGCGGGCCTCTGCTGTGGTGGCGAGGTCCAGGCGGGCCTGCAATTCCTCAATGCGAAGTTGTGCCAGCTCGCGATCGGCGGCGAGGGCGTCCGGCTTGTCAGCTTTGGATTTTGGCGTTTTCTTGGGATCGTCGGTGGTGACGGCGGGGGCGTCCTGCTTAAACTCCTTGAGCGAAGAATTGACGACATCGGTATAGGCGTCGCGGGCCGCGGCCTCATTCTTGAGCGCGGCATTGAGGCTGTCGCGCTCCTTCTTTTCCTCGGCCACAGCGGCCGCCTGCGAACCGGGAAACAAAGTATCCCGGATTAGGCGGGTGCCACGGCCGATTATCCCAACAGGGCTACCTGCCGATTGGTTCGCGGGGTTCGACGCGGCCTGCTGCGCGCGCCGATCAATCGCGGCCTGCGCCTGGTTGCGGTTGACGCGGGCCGCAGATAGGGCTGCCTTCGCCTGTTCGATTGCCGCTTGCTTCGCCTGTGCCGCAACTCGCCCCCACGCCTGCGCGAGAAGATTTGCCTCACCAGTCAGGTTCGCGGTCGCGGTTAAAGCGTCCCGCTCTTTCTTGGTGAGATTGTTGGTTTCGGCCGCGGCCTGCGCCTTCTTCTGGCGCGCTACATCGAACTGCGCGGACTGACTGGCAATCGAAGCGTTTAGCTCATCTGCTGCAGCCTTCGCCTCAGCTTGACGGGTGGACAGGACCGTCACCGCCGCACCCAACGCCAAAGTTGCGGCTCCAACCGGGCCACCTACAGCGGCAAGCAGCGCTTGGCCAGACCGAGCCACCACACCCTGCGCGACCGAGAGCGCGGTGACTTCTCTGGCAGCCAAACGGGCCGCAGCCGCTTCACCCAAGAGGGCGCGATTTGCCTGGAATGTCGATGATGCCAGGGCAACATCGCTCTGTTCTTTTCGTACCTGCTCGATCGTCAAAGCAAGCGTGGCCGCCTTGGCTCCAACCGCAGCAGATACGTAGCGCACACCCATTGCTGTCGCGATGACGGCAAGGGCCATTGATACGGTCGACAAATTGTCAGAAAGACCTTGGAGGCCTGATGCTATCGCGCCAGCAGCGCCGCTAGTTGAGGCCGCCGACCCGACAAACTCAATCAGCCGGTTATTGAGGCTGGTGAACGCGCCTTCCAGTGTGAGCGTTGCATTTGCCGCCTTGCCCTCGATGACGTTGGCGCCAGACAGGATGGCTTGGAAAAATTCCTGACTGCTGACCTTGCCGTCATAGACTGCCTTGCGCAGCTTCTGGACGGACCCGCCATATTTCTCGGAAGCCGCCGCAGCTTCAAGCAGCGGGCGAAGGCCACCTTCGTTGATCTGCGCCCACTCTTCGGCCTGCAGCTTGCCGTTGCCGAATGCCTGGACGAGGCCAAGCACGGCGCCGGATGCTTCCTGCGAGCTTTTGCCGGTGACGATCAACGACTGGGCAACAGCCTCATTGATCTTCATCACCTGGGCTTGGCTGGCCCCCAGCTCACCACTGACCTGAGAGAGATTGCCGTAGAGGTCAGCCAAAGTGTTGACCGAAACGCCGTATTTCCCGCCAAGGTCGAGCAGCTTTGCCTGCGTCTCCGCCAGCGCTTCACCCTCAAGGCCGGCAACCTTGAGGCTGTTCTGGAGGCGGGTGTAGGAATCTGAGAGGCCGATGACCTGTTGAGCGCCGAACAAGCCCGCCAGCGCCTTGAACGCCGAGCCAATCCGGCCAGATGACACTGAAATCTGGCGTTCGAGCGCGACCATCTGGCGTTGCTGGGCCTGCGTAACGCGCTCGAAAGTGGCTGCCGACCTACGAAGATCGGCTTCATACTTGCCGACGCGAGCCTCGAACTCGACAATCACTTCGTCTGCGGTTGGCATGGCCATGGATGGCCATGGTGGCGGCGCCTGTGCTACGGACGGCACGGACACGGAGGAAGCGCAATGAGCAGCGACGACCACGCACATCTCATGGGCCGGATTGCTGCCCTTGAACTGCTGGCGACCACCAGTTTGGTGGATATGAGCATGCGAACACCCGGAGACGATCCGCTTAGTTCTCTGAAGTCTATGAGGACCGGCTTGTTCAGCTCTCTCCAGCATATCGATCGCGCGAGTGGCGATTTCGCGGATCAGGTGTGGGACGAACTTGCCACAGCCTTAAACGAGACATTTGACCGGGCAGAAACTCGGATAGAGAATGCGCTTAGAGATTGAGTTGGGAGGACGTGGGTGCTTCAATTAATTGGCTGGCTCGGGTGCTTGTATCTGGTCGTGAAAGCGTTGGAGATCGCCTCCAATCCATCTTTTAGAAATGCAGACGGGAAGATGACTAACTCTGCCATGGCAGCGTCCGTGATAGCCTGGTTTGGCGCAGTGGGATTTGCGCTGGCATTCAATGTGCAAGGTAGAGCATTCCCGAGCGCGACCATACCCACTATGCATGACCAATCTTCATGCATGGAAAAGGCAACGACCGTGGATGAAATCACCGCTTGCGCCGACGCGGCTTCCTAACCCAAAACCGCGACACCTCTTGCCTCCAGCCTGCGGCGACGCTCTTCCGTTTCCTCGATGGACGGCGGCTCGGGCTGTTCTTCACCAGTCTTGTGCGCCTGCTCCCAATTATGGAGCATCGCCTGGTATTCGTAGAGGGTGAGTTGTTTTGCCTCAGATGGGGGGATGCCGCCCATCATGGCGCAATTGGCGAGGATCTGGCCGATGTCTATTCGGCCGCTTCCGCGTCTTCCTTTATGGGATGGCCCGCCCCTTTTCCCCGGCATCAGGTATGATGCCGGTGCTTGAAAAGGAAAGGAGCGGACCGATGTCTATTGTTATCCTTGGCGTTGATTTGGGCAAGAATGCCTGCAGTGTCGTAGGCGTTGATGCAGCAGGCGCTGTCATCGTGCGTAAGTCGATGCGCCGACAGACACTTATCGATTACGTGACCAAGCTTCCGGCTTGCGTGATTGCAATGGAGGCGTGCTGTGGTGCCCACAACCTTGGTCGCCTTTTCGCCGCGCAGGGGCACGAAATCAGATTGATGTCGCCGGAGTACGTACGCCCGTATGTCAAAGCGCAGAAGAATGATGATCGTGATGCGGAGGGGATTGCCGAGGCCGCCTCGCGCCCGACTATGCGCTTCGTCGAACTCAAGACTCAGGAGCAGTTGGACATCCAGACCCTCCACCGCGTCAGGTCCCGCCTGGTAGCCGAGCGCACAAACCTTATCAACCAACTGCGGGCGATCCTCCTGGAGCGGGGGACCATTTTTCCGGCCGGCCGGCGCAAGCTGGAGTTGGGCATTGATGCCATGCTGGCCGCCGAAGATACGGCCCTATCACCACGCTTGAAGCAACTGGTGGGTGAACTGCGCGCCGAATGGCACGAACTTGATACCAAGGTCGAGGCACTGAACGGCGAGTTTGTCGAACTGGCTCGCAATGATGCAGCTGCCCGGCGGCTCACGTCCATCCCCGGCATCGGCACGTTGAACGCAACCGCTTTGATTGCAGCCGTGGGCGATGCCAGCAGCTTTGCCAAAGCGCGAGACTTGGGTGCTTGGCTCGGCTTGGTACCCAGGCAACATACTACCGGCGGCAAGCCCCGGCTGCTCGGCATCTCCAAGCGTGGCAACACCTATTTGCGCACTTTGCTCATCCATGGCGCCCGGGCAGCATTACCGTCACTGGCGCGCAGCGAAACCCCGCTGGGACGTTGGTTGACAGGAATGATCGAGCGAGGAGTTCATCGCAACGCAATCGTCGTCGCATTGGCTAATAAACTGGCGCGGATCGCTTGGGCAGCCCTTCGCAAAGAAGTGAGCTTCGAACGCGGCTATCCAGCAGCGGCATAACGGATCGGCTGCGTGCTTCTGCGCGCGTAGCCCAACGATGTTTGCAGGAAGGATCGTGAAGATGGCCTGACAGTCGATCGGCGTCTGGAAAGCCCGGGCAAAAAAATGGCACCTGTTGCCGGTTCCCTTATTGTGGCTCCAGACGTGCGGATGTCCATCTTGGCCACGGGATGCTCCCGTGAGACCGCATACGTTGACGCAGACTGATCAGAACACCGTAAAATCCTACTTGCAAACGGGGCGGGCCATACGTTTTTTTTGAGCCTTCCTGTGCGTCTTCATAGCCCTGCATGAAGGTGTGCAGGGCCGACGCAGCGAGATTCCAACTCTCGATGAAGGGGCGGGCTTCCGGTCCGGTCACGTAGCGCTCCACCAGCGCAGTTACGACGCGAGGCGTGCATTCGACCGGCTGCCCATCAACCGTTCCGCCCGCGCCGCAGAGCAGCCCCTGGCGGATGATCTCGGAGACATCGATCAAGCGGGAATGCCCGGCCATCACGCGCTCATAGATGGTCTGGATGCCCGCGTCCGCCTTGCGCTCGATCTCGGCGCAGGCCGCCCAGGGCAGCCTGAAATCATAGATGCCGTCGCCGAAATCAAGCGTCAGATGGTTTTGCATCAGGCTGCGTCAGCCCATTCGAGCAGGCCGGCGCCGGTGATGGTGATGCTCGCCTGCGTCCACTCACCATCGTTGCCGGTGATTTCGAACGACGAGATGAAGCCAGGGCCTTGCCAGTAACCATCGTCAACTGCGGCGGCAGGGGCGGGCGGCTCGTCCAGAGCGAATCGCCAGTTCTGCGTGGCGCCCATCAGACCGCGGATTGCCGCCATCTGAGCGCGATTATAGAGGCCAGAGCCGGTGATCGACCAGTCCTGCGCGCCGACATCGCGGATCGTCTGGCCAGCATCCTCCGGGTCAGCGCAATCATAGTCGGTCAACTCGAAGGCGTTGGCATAGGTGATGGTGATGCCGCGCGTGTTGATCCCGCAGAGCTGGGTGAACACTTCCGGGCTGTCGCCATCGCCGAACATGATGTCGGCGTAATTGCCCTTTACCTTCGCCGCGTATGCCATTGCCGATACCCTCGTTGATGAGATTTGGCCGACTTTGCGGGGGGAGGGCTGCTATGCGCTACGGACGCCTAAAGCTGCTCGACTATGCTGACGGTGAAATAGACGACACCCCGCCAGCTATCGGCCTCAGAGCTTTGGACCATAACGGTTCGATCGACATTGCAATCTGGCAGCGCGTCGATGGCATCTGCGATTGCCGCGACGGCCTTCTCGGCATAAGTCTTGGGATCAGGAATGGCCGCGCTCTTGGCAACGACGACATCGTATGATGCGTCCACGTCCCCACCGCGCCAGCCCGACGCGCGCAGTGGCTCTGTATCCTCCACTCCGTATTTCCCGAAAGGCTTCTCAGGGCTTGCCGGCGTTACCGTGGGGTAGAGGCGGCTCGCGGGTATCAACGTCGTGACGGACGGGGACGACTTGAGCGCGCTGATGATTGCCGAGCGGGCCTCAACGGTCGGGCTGATTGTCATTGTCAGCCCCCAACCACAACGGCAAGGACATCATCTCCCCCAGGAGCGCGAGCAGATTCCAATTCGTTTCCGGATGCTCTGTCTCCATCCGATCCAGAATGGCATCCATCCAGATCGCCAGCACGTCGATATCGAACCTGATCCCCATCGGCTTTCTGTCTAACAGGCTTGCCGTCGCCTGTCGCCTTCCCAAGCGCGATAGCTGCATCTGCCACCTCGCGTTTGACAGTGCCGCTCCAGCCCGCCTTGAAATGGGTGACGGCGCGCGATGGCCACCGATGGTTATAGTCGGAGGTGAAGGTGATTTTGGCCATAGCCTATTGGCCGCGCAAGGGGCCTGATTTGCTACGGACGCCTACAGCTTGCCGCCCTTCACGATGATGGAAACGCCCTTCGCGGCCAGCCTACTAGCGGCCTTGCGGATCTTCTTGGCTGCCGGCCGCATGAAGGGGCGATCCATTTCAAATTCTAGCCTGGCCGCATAAGGGGCGTCTGCGATAGATTGCGCGGTGAGTTCGCCTGTGCGCTCGACATGAACTGACCTGTCGAGAAAATGGGTGTCGGCGTTTGGCGCTTCGCCAGACTTGGATGGAACGTGGCCTTTGCCGCTCACTGCACCTTCGGTAATGCTCAATGCGGCTTCGGTCGCGTGCATGTCGGCCAGCACATAGACAAGCTTTGAAGCCTCCTTGCGCATCCCTCTTGTCATGTTTCTGAGCCGCTTGAGATGCGCATCGGCCCCCTTCATCCGAGCCACTACGCCGCCCGCCCCGGATTCGACTCCGCGCCTTCGTCCACGCAGGATGCGTCATCACGAATCAGGGAGGTGGAAAATGAGACCGGACGATAGTGATTGGTGGCCAGAAAATGAGACCAGGGCCGCCATAATCGTGCGATATGGGATTGCTCTTGCTGGTCCGGTCGCTGCCCTGCGACTTGAAACCACATTCCCGGCAGACGCGGCCAAAGGTGAAGTCCCGAATGAGGCTGAGACGATGGGCCTTCAATTCCTGCTCGATGCAGATGGATGCCGGATGCTTGGCGAGCATTTTTTGCAAGTCGCCGACATGATGACCAGAAATCAAAGGCCCATGAACTAATCACGCCGCCCGCCCCCGGCAAATCCAATGGCTGGACGCAGCGTCCAATTCCGCGCTCTGCACCATCCACCGCTTGCCGCTGACGCTGATCTGGCAGTCCGTCGTCACCTGCGCGCCAAGCCCGGCGGTCAGAATTATGATCCGCACGTCGCCATCGCTGAAGCCCTCGCTCTGGCGCATAGCATAGGTCGCGGCGTCCATCTGCGCGCGGCAGGCGATATCGGTTCCAGGGCCATAGGAGATATTGCCCTCTTCATCGTCGGTGCGGGCGCCTGGCACATGCAACGTCGCGGGCAGGTAAAGCCCGCCCAGCGCAGCGCCGAAGATGCTGGCTATCCCGCCGTCCAACAACCCCATCAGAACCTCCCATAGGGAAGCGGTCCAGCGAACCCGTTGAACCCGCAGCCACCGATGACAGCGCCGGTGCCGGTTACGCGAGGGCCAGCCACGCAGGCCTTGAGCATGGGGTAGACCTGCTGGCCATAGCTGGTCGCGCCGTATTCGCCCATGTCGGCACCACTGGACGCCGCATCGCCGCGCTCCAGTTCGATCGTGCCCGACTTGATGCGCTTGAACCCGCTGGCGCCCTGTGCAGCCATTTCCGCCTCTGCGCCGATGCCGACGCCTTGAAGCGTCAGATAGTGCCCCGTGAGCAGCATGGCGGCCAGATCGGCATCCTCGCCCAGACAGTCCTGCATCGGGTCCACGATCCGCCCGGCGCGCGCCGACCAGAACGCATAAGCCTCGTCCGTCACCGCGGAGAAGGCCTGAAAGATCGCAATGAACGTCGCCTTCGTCGGCGGGGTGTAGGCCATGGGTCAGTCCTTACGAATAGGGCCGCCGCCGAGACTTCTGCACATAATCTCGGCTTTTGTGCGACTTCAAGCGGTGACAGTTGGCGCAAAGCGTCTGAAGATTATCTGGCGAATCGTTGCCGTGATCTCCGTCGATGTGATCAACATCGAGTTGGCAAGGATGCTCAGCGATAAAGCCGCATTTCTCGCACGCTGAACCGCGGTGCCGCTGATATGCCCTTCTTGCAAAGCCAGGCGGGCGGACCCACCTCGTCTTCCGTGGGAAGCGCCTTTCATGGCATGGCCTACAACGTGGCCTAAACGTTGTCTTGGTCTTTGGCGATTGCGGCCGGGCAAGGCAATCAATGCAGATTCCCCGAACAGTAGCCGGATCAGCATTTGCAGGTCGTCGTCCCATACCTTGCCCCAAAAGAATGGGCCGCCGCCGTGAAGCAGCGGCCCCGTTTGCCCCCGGAGGTGGCGGTTACTTCTTGGCGTCGGCGGGCTTGGTCAGCGCCTCGACCTGCTTGGTGAGGTCTTCCTTGTCCTTCGCCAGGCCGTCGCGCTCGGTCGTCAGGGCCTCGACCTGCTTGGCGAGGTCGGCGACCTGCGCGGTGAGGGCTTCGACCGCACCATTATCGCCATTGGTCGAAGCGTCGGCAGCCTTGCCCAGATCAGGCACCTTGCCATCGATCGTCTTCGGATCGATCTCGACGGTCTGGCCGGGATCGATCCATACGGTCGATCCACCCACGATATTGACGCCCTTGGGGCCGGCGGTGTGGTTCGTGAACGACTTCATGGCTTAGATCCCATCCCGGTAGCTGATGCCCTTGGGGCGATAGATTTCGGTCTGGCCGACGTTCATGATCCCGTCGACGCGCCAGGACATGGACGACAGCGGATGCAGCGGCAGGAAGGTGAAGGCGCCGGGCAGGAAGAATTCGAGGATACCCGGATTGCGCGCATAGGCGACCATGCGCTTGGTGCCGCCTGCGCCCGCCGTTTCCAGCTCGCGCGCCGGCATGATGTTCAACGGCAGGCCGGTGATCGCGGTATAGGCGTTGTTCTGCTGCAGGAACGCCAGCACAGTCATGCCCGTGTCGCCCATGCGCGTGGTCGAGGCATCGAGGAAGCTGGAGGTCGGCAGGAGCAGCGTGTCCGCGAGTTCCGTTTCCTTGGTGGCGGTATAGACATCGGTGAGCGCCAGGTTGATGTCGCGCGCCTTCTTGTCGGCGTCCTTTGCCGACCACGAGGTGACCGAACCGGTGCCATCAGCCGGGACGTTCGCGGTGGGAACGGTCGCGTTGTTAAGGAGGCCGGTGAAGCCCTTTTCCGTCGAACCGGTCATTGCCCGGTCATAGATGAACTTCTCAGCGATCTTGCGAGCGTCCGAGGCGTCGCGCGTGTTGATATCGACGCCCATCTTGGAGGCGCGATTGACCTCCTGCAGCGACAGTTCGTAGCCGCAGCCCGCCAGGTAGAAGTTGCTGACGCCCTGCGACATCTGGGCCGACACGTTGGGAATGTCGAAGCCCTTGCCCGAGAGATATTCGGCGCGGCCAGCGGGACCGTTCAGCGAGGTCACGACGGTGCCGACATCCCACATGTCGCCGTCTTCGTTGGTGGGGATGTACTTGGCATATTGGAATGCCGGGTACTTTTCCTCCATGACGGTGGAGTGAGTGCGATAGAGCGCGGGGCGGGCGAAGCCGATTGCCTGCTGCGCGTCGGTGAAGATCAGGCCAGTCATTTGGGTCATTTCCCCCTTAGCGGCGCACGATGCGGCAGATGCCGTTCGTCACGGTTTCGTCCGCGACCCACCCGGTCGCGATGTGGGTTGCGTCGGCAGCAGTTCCGCCAATGCCATCGGCGGCGCCCGCACCGGTGCCGACCGTGATCGCCGCGCCATCCGCCACCGAACCGGTGATGGTGACGTAGATTGCGCCATCGGTGAGGATGCCGGCGGTCGAATATTGCGGGTAGGTGTCCACCGCGCCGGTCACCACAGTCGGGACGATGCCGCGATCGGCAATGGCCCAGCCCAGGAAGGTGGCCAGCGTTCCAACGGTGGTGACACAGCCGTGATCGCCTGCGCCACGATAGAGCGGCGCACCGAACGCAGCGCCCGCAGCGGATTCGACCGTGCGGCTGATGCGGTTGGAGGTTTCGCCATTGGCGACCATGCCGGGGTAACCCTTGGCATAGTCCTCGGCGTAAGTGGTCTGGATGGTGATTGCCATGTCGCGGTTTCCTTACGCTGCGGCCGAGGTGGCGGGGGTCTTCCAGGCGTTGCGGCGCTCTTCACTGGCTTTGCGCTGAGCATCGGCGAACGCGGCCTCGGCATCACCGAAGGTCTGCACACCATCCGAAATCACCTGCCGCAGCGGGTCCGCCGGCTTGGCGTCCTTGGTCAGCACAGCGAACGAAGCGGCGATCGATTCATCCGACCAGTCCTTGGCCTTCTCGCCCATGTGCTTGTCGACGGTGGCGCGCATGATCTGCGCCTCGTCCATCGCGTCGGTGACGGCGATGCCGAGGGTCTTGGCCTTGTCGGCGGTCTGCATCAGCGACTTGCCGGCTTCACGAAGCTGCGCGGGCGTCGGCTTGGCGTCCTTCACCTGCTGTTCGAGCGTGCTGATCTGCGCGTCCTTGGTCTGGCCGGCAGCGGTCAGGGTCGCCACCTGCGTTTCGAGGCCGGCAACCTTCGCTCCGGCCGCATCACGCGAGGCGATGAGGGTCTTGATCGTGGCCTCGGCCGTATCGGCGTTGGACACGTCGACGGTCAGCCCGTCGATCAACATGGTCTTCACAGGCTTCTCCTGTTCAAGGATGTGGAAGGGGTAAACGTCCATCTTCATGCCGGCCTCGCCGGACTTGGCGTCGCCGCCCCCAAGTTCGGCCAGCGCGTTCTTCATCTGCTCCATCATGAGCATCTGACTCTTCTCGCCCTCTTTGCCGGTAGTCGGGGCAGAGCCGTTCATGTGTTTCTCGTGGAGCGCTATGGCCTTCTTGAGCCATGCGGCGGCCTCTTTCGCTCCATCCTGCAACGCGATAGGCAACGCGTCGCAGATCGCGGCATCGCCGATGCGGCACGACGGACCGGCCCTGCCACGGTCCACGATTGCGACGTGATTGCCAGTGATGGACTTCTGACGGGCAACGCACTTAGTGCCGTCTGCGGCGGTGAAGTCGCCGAACTCCAGATCAGCGGCATACCCGTTAGACAATTCGCGCTTGCCGCCATTCACAGCCGCGATTGCGCTGGCATCTGTCAGCAGAAGGTCGAACGCGAGATATTCACCGTCGCGCATCGCACCCATGACGACACCGCGCGCATGATCGCGCCAATTCCCGGCGTTGACGGCCTCGCGCGGGTGATCGTCGGTTACGGGCTTGCCGATGAAGCTGTGCGCGGATTTGTTGTCGAAAACGGCGCTGTCATCGCGCAGGACATTGACCATACCAGCGTCGCGCAGGCCGTGCTTGTTGTCGGGGTCGATTTCGCTGCCAAGGTAGGCGTAGGTTCCGGTCCTGGCCGCCTTTGCCCGCACAGCCATGTAGCCGTCAGAAGTCCGGCGGGGCGCGTCAAGGGTCAGGGCGTCGGAGAATAGCACCATGGGGCTTGTCTGCCGCATGGTCTTGGCTAGGCTCTACGGACGGGAGGGCTTCCCTCGGCGGGGTGGTCAACTATTCGATCTTTGAAAGGAGAGGGATATAGCTCTGCTTCCTGCATCCACACCAAGGTGGTGAACTCGGCTCATCCCCTGGCTCGATCACATCCCCGCCAGACATTTTTGAGCCATCAGCGTTCACTTGCCGGTTTCCGTTTAGCGTGTAGATGCGGCCGTCCCTCTCCTTGTGGGTCGATCGCGGATGCAGCTTCCCGGAATGACGGTATTTCCATAAGCTGATTCCGGCATTGGCCATCCTCTCGGTATCAAGAGCGCCTGAGAGTTTCGACACTTGGTCGGAGGCTATGCCGGTCGCTCGCGTTCTCCCCATTCCGGTCGCAGATCGTATCTCTTTCGCCACGTCTCGGATTGGCGTTCTGTTCTGATACCCACGGAAAACAGCATCAGAAATTCTCGCCTGCGCCTGGTCACTGACATTGCGGACAAGCGCGGCGTTCCTCGCGAGAAACGTGCCCAGCGTCTCTTCGACATCCTGCGCTGACATCAACATGTCTACATCGATGCCTACGCCCGCTTTCACCGACGCGGCGAACTTGCTCCTATGCACCCTTTCAGCCCTGACCGCGAAATTACGCAGTCCCGGCGCGATCCGTGCGGTGAGGATCGTCAGGAATTCCTGCGCCACGCTGCTGATGGCGGCCTGCACCTGATCCACGGTGTCGACGGTCAGGGTGTCAGCGGTGGGGAGAGGCTGCGGATCATAGCCGGCAAGGATGCGGTCGATGTTGTCGGCCCATATCTGCCAGGCGGGCGCGTAGATCGCGGCTAGGTCGGCCGCGGCGGCTTGGGTCGGGATGATGGGCCTGAGAACAATATCCCGCCTCTTGCCTGCCTGGCGAGCCATGCGGGGGAGGGAAAAGCTCATGATACTACTGACCGCCGTCCTTGCCTTCAAATGACCGGATAGCGGCAGATGCGACCGCCTCCCAGAACAGTCTAATGTTTTCTGGGGTGCCGGAGATGGAAACAGATGCTTCGTGGCGTCGCCCCATCATTCCCTCATGCATGGCCGCTTTTGCCGCAGCAGAGATCCGCTTGTGTCCGGCAACGTCCATGTCAGGCCTCCGCGATCTTCGATTTCCAATCCAGATCGAGCGCCTCGAAAATCTCAGGCCCGAACCGAAGCGCGCCGTTGAACGGCTTGAGTGCGTCAATGTCGACACCCTCGGGCGCAGTGTAGCTGATGGTGACGTGAGGCATGTATTCCGGCCAGTCATGCGACCCGCCGGCTTCGATCATATCCTTGTGTCGCCAGTCCAGATCGGGGCAGGCAAAGCGCAGCACGACGGCGTTCTCGCCCAGCTTCTCGATGACGCGCGGGCCACCGGGGCGAACGATGATCTGGCCCTTCTCATCCTCTCGCCAGTCGCGGCCCATCTTCATGGGGTCGACCGGGCTGCGGGAATAGAGGACGGACACGTGCATGTCGCTGGCGGGCAGGGTGGTGGCAAAGCCGTTGTCCTTGGCCCATGCGATCAGGTCGGCGGCGTTCAGCAGCTTGCGCTGGACATAGAGCGGGCGCGGCGTGGCGTCGGATAGCCAGGTCGCGGCATCATTCACAGCACGGCGGGCGGGATTGGGGTCAGCATTCCCGCCGCTGCCGGCAGATCCCTGACCACCTCCTTTCTCTCCGAGGGGCACGATCCCCAGTTCGGATTCTTCGCCGCCTGGCTCTTCACCGGCGGCCTCGGCTTCGTCCAGCGCCTTGTCCAAGCCCGGCAACCACTGGTCGTCGGACAGCATGGACTGCGTGGCCTTCTCGATCGCACTCGACGGCAGCAGCGCTGCATCGACGTAGATCTTGATCGTCTCGGCCTTGAGCTTGTTGGTTTCCGCCTGCTCCTTCTCGCTGGGGAGCGAGAGCGGCGACCACTTATAGCTGATTTCCTTGGGCCGACTGCCGAGCGCAGACGGGATCAGCGTGGCATCGAGGCGATCGACCGAGGGCGACAGATAGAGCCGCTGCTTGCTGCGGATCATCGTGTGGTAGTTCTGCTCGTCGTGGTCGCCGGTGCTATTCATGCCCTGCGGCGCGCGGCCGAGTAGCCGAGTTGCGGGGATATCGGCGGCACCGGCGACGACCGAAAGCAGCGCTTCGATCATTTCCGGCATCCCGGTCAGCGAAAGCTGGCGCTGGGTGAACTCATCGTCCTTGTCGAGATAGACGCCCCGCAGCGAGGATTTGCCCGCATCGGTATATTGCACCCGCTTGCGCACCTCATCCTCGTTGCTGATGAGGTTCTGCATGAAGCCCGACAGGCGGTAGACGTCGATCTTCGCCTCATCGATCATGCGCGCGAAGCCGTCATTGGCCTTGATCGCGTTCTTCACGGCCCGGTCGATGCGGAAGACGATGCTATCGCCCCAGAAATGATCTTCCCATGTCACGCCGGGGAAACGGGGCACAGGCGAACCCTTGAAGACGATCACGCGGGACGGGTGGATCTTCGGGTTGTCGAGCTTGCCGTTGATCTGGAAATACTGGGGCTGGCCGAACCATGTCGACGTGATGTCGCGCTGTTCCTCGCCGATCGTCAGTTCCCAGCGGTTGAAGACGTGAACATATTTCAGGCTGTCCTTGCCCGGCTGCGGGGCGGGGGCTTCTGGGTTGGCGTCACCATATCCGAGAAGCATCGCGCCGCCGCCCAGGCGCCCGTAGGCGATGGCCTGCTGCACCTTGCCGACGATATCGAAATTGCGTTCAGCCTCTTCCAGCGTCTCGATCTGGGCCTCATCAGCCTGCCAGTCGCGCCACTCCCGCACCATGTCCTCGGCGGGAATGTCCACGATCTTGCCGAGCAACCAGTTGGTCCGATAGCCGGAGACGATTTCATGCGGCGTCATCGGCACGAAATGCCAGGAATCCCAGACGCTGCGGTCGATCCCGGTGCCTGCGCCGGTCACGCCGTTGACCAGCCCACCAAGGCCGTCCCGCACCATCGGCACGACATTGCTGCGCGCGGCAGATTGGATCGGGTTGCCGCGATGGTCGAGCAGTTGGGCCATGCCCGAACGCTGCGGCGACAGGGGGGGATATGCTACGGACGGTAGGCTATAGGGAGGCGCCCCACGAAGCGCCGCCACTCAGCATCGAGGCCACCGCATCCATGAGCGGGTCCACCTGATCGTCCCATCCGGTGCCGAGGCCGTCGAACATCTGCAACTCAGACCGCAGCGCCGGCGTCCACTCCTCATTGGCTGGCAGGTGGACCATACCGGTCGAGATCCATGGTGCGGCGTCAAGCCCTCGGGTGTATTTGTCGCGGTCGCGGGGGATGCCGATGATAGGGACGCCCTTGGTCTTGAGCGATTGAATCAGGCCGGTGCCCGACGCCTTGTCTTCGACATTGAAGCCCCGAACGACCTTGCCGACATGCTTGTCCCAGAAGGCGCGTGCCGTCGTTTCCAGTTGGGGCGCCTCCCATTTTCCGCGCACCTGATCGACTAGATAGATTGCCTTGGCACCCTGTGCCTTGCCCCAAAGCTGGATGACCGAATAGTCATTGCGTTCGCCAGTCTTCTGCGCAGTATCGGCGAAGATGGAGTAATATTCCATGGGCGGCAGGTCGGTCCACCATTTGAAGCCCTCCATGTTGAACAGCGCGCCCTCGATCGACACCGGGCGCTGCATGTATTGGCTGGCGAAGGTGTAGGCGTCAGCTTTCAACACCTCGATCTCATCAGCGTCGTGCTTCTCATCCCACAAGGGGCCGTCAGGCAGGCCATGCAGGATCGGGATGCCATGGGTCCACTCAGGCGGATAAGCGTCCGTGCTGTTGATCAGCACCGGCAGGTTGAGGTGATGCCACTTTTCGCCCGTTCCGCCGGTCAGGAGGTGCCCAACGAAGTCGTCGGAATGCAGGCGCTGCATGATGACGATGATCGGCACATCGTCATGCGCGAGGCGCGAACGGAAGGTGTTGGTGGCGCGCTGGTTGACCGTCTTCCGCTTGGCGACCGAGAACGCGTCATCGGGCTTGAGCGGGTCATCGATGACGAGCGCGCCCGTGAAGATGGTTCGGTCCATGTATCCGGCGCGGAACCCGGTGATAGGGCCGCCTGCTGCCTTCGCCAGCATCCCGCCGCCTTGAGCCGTCTTCCACCGATCCTTGGCCTTGCTGTCAACGCGGATGGTGACGGGCTTGATCGACTGGTAGCCATCCAGGGCGATGAGCTGCAGCACCTTGTCGCTGTTCTCGCGCGCCAGGTCGTCGGAGAATGTCGAGTGAATGAACCGGGCCTTGGGGTTCACATGGAAGCCCTTGGCGATGAAGTTGACCACCGCCGCTTCGGTCTTCGTGTAGCCGGGCGGCACGTTGATGATGAGGCGGGTGATTTCGCCGCGCAGGACGCGATCAAGCGTTTCACCGATCACCCGGTGATGCGGTCCTTCGATGAACTCCATCCCTTCGCGCTCGGGGAAATACCAGCGCGCGAAGTCGAGCAGCTTGCCTTCAGGGGCGAGGGCCGAGGCCTTGCGCTGGGCGACGACGGCCGCGAGTAAGGCAAGACGCGCAGCCTGATCGTCAGCCGGTGATACCAAGGGCGCTAGGGTCGATGCCAAGGCGTTTCGCCTCCTCAATCAGGTTGGCCGGAGTCCGGTCCTCGGTTTGGATCGGGCCGCCATTTCGCCCGGTCAGTTCGCGCCGGTTCGTGTAGGCATTGCCCATTTCTTCGGCGGCCTGCTTGTTGATGGCGGCCGCAAGGGGGTAATTCCCTTTCCTCTCAGCAGCCTTCGCCATGCGCTCAAGGGCGCGCAGTCTGGTTGCCCTGTGAGCGATCGGTACGAGCGTTGCCTCATTGATGAATCCGCTACGCGCCGCCTCAAACATCTCGCGCCATTTCGCGGCCAGATTGCGGCCGGCGTGCTTGGTGGGATCGTGCCCCTCAACCGCTTGACGCGACACGTCAACGCCGAACTCTTCCTTTACCGCTGCCACAACCTGGCTGGGCGTGTCAAAGGCCGCCAGCGCATTGATGATGAAGCGCTTAATCTCGTCTGGAATGCTTGGTTGCCGGGCTGCCATGCGTCAAATGTCCGTCAAGCTGCCGTGCGTAGGCAAGTGCCGCACGCGCCAGCGATCGATGCCGCGCCGATCAGCGGCTTATGGTTGGCCACCTCGACCATCGCAGCAACGCCAGGATCGATCGCCCCATAGCGCGCTACGACCCCCACGAACTCCTCCACGTCATGACCAAGGATCGCGAACGATGGCGTCCCGTCCTCTTTGAATTTGGGCATGCCGTATTGGTCCATCTTCTGGGCGCAGTGGTAAAGCTCATGCTCGACCAGGGCGCAGAACGAAGCGTCGTCCATCCCGTGCGCTGCCGGCGCGCTGAACGTGATGAGGAAATCCGGCATGTCGCCGAACCATTCTTCGACCTGCTGAATCGCGCGCGCCCGCTGCCACTTCCCCATCGCCATGGGCGGCATCAACTCAGCCTGGCCGATGACGCTGCGCATGGCACGGCTGTTGTCGCAGTTGGTCCAGAGGACGCCCAGCTTGGCGTCGCGCAGGTGCTGGTGGTCGACGTTGAACAGTTCGCTCCCCTCATCGAGAAAGGTGTCCCGCAGCCAATCCAGAACTTCGGGCGCTGGCATGAAGCGGTCAGCCATCTCGATATCGGAGAAGGTGGCTAGATCCTCGGGCGGGTAAGGTCTCATGCCTCCCACCCCACGCACGCCACCCGACCATCAGGCGCGGCCCAACGATACGCGCCGCCCTCCAACGCGATGTCCTGAGGATCGCCGCCACGCTGACGGACGAACGATTCCATGATGCGCAGAGCCGCCGCTTGACGATCACTCATCCCTTCCGCCTCCCAGCCATATCGCCCTGCCGGGCCTTGCGCGCCACAGTCATGAACTGCTTGCGCTCCAGTTTCAGGTTCTCAACGCCGCCGGCCATCTCCTGCCATATGCGCTTGCGGTGGTTCCGCATGTTGTAGCATCGCTCAAGCTTGCGGTGGCCTCCTTCGCGGAAGGCTTCGGCAAACTCTGGCGGCACGGGCCACAACTTCTTCGATGATGGGCGTTTCCACTTCATACGTCGATCAAACCCCCGTTTGCCTTGGTCGCGATTTCCAGAAAATCGATGCGGGCCTGCTTTGGCGCGCGGTTCCATGCGTGCTGCATCGCCATGAGGGAGTGATATTCCCACTCCTCCGGGGTCAGCATCTCATATCCCCCGATCTGGGCGCGCCGGCTGATCGTCTGCTTGCGCAGGTCATCATCGCTCCAGTGCTGGCGCTTGGCCTCGGTCAGCAGTTCGATCTGCTCCTGCACCGGCAATTCGGCCACATGTGCATGATGCTCGACCGTCAGGCTGGTGTCGCGTAGGTGCGCCGGGATCGCCGCTGCCTTGTGGATCAGCTTCAGCTTGGCCGGACCGATGCCGAGATTGTCTGCCAGGAAGTCGAAACGGGCCTGATCGAGGTGCCCGGCGGCTTTGCCCTCGACCATCCAGTCAGCGATGGCCCAATCGACATCGCGGCGCTTGGCGGCGAGCGTGCGGCCCCGGTCGATCCATTCCTCGGCAGGCGATACCGCCGGCTCAATCACAGCAACAGCATTCATCCCATCACCTCCCTCAAATCGACCCCACACCCGGTAAGCACGCGCTCCATGCGCTCGACGCGTTGCTGCGTTGGGGCGCGGGCGTATCGGCTGCCGGGGGATTCCCAGCGCTTGGTGGTCAGCACTGACACCCCCATGGCCCTTGCCCATTCGTTGCGGGTCATGCCGGATGCCTGGCGGGCGGCGCGGGGGTTCATGGGCGCTGCTCCTCGACCTTGAACCGCTCATATTCAGGCGCGCCGAAGATCATGAACCCGAAGAAGAAGCTGTTGCCCAAGATCAGGCCGCCCCAGAATTTCACCGGGTGGTTGCGGAACGATTTGTGGCCGATCAGTGCGGCTTCACGATGGGAAAGCGCCATGGGCACGGCCGGCTTGCGGAAACGGAAGGCGGGCCGGATGACCTCAGATACGAGGTAGGAGACGGCTGCGACGAGAAGCGCCGCACCGGCCAGCCCCGCAATGCCCAGTAGCCCCGAAATCGCGATCAGCGCCTTGGGCGCTTCATCAGCCGCCAGAATGATCCATGCGCCACCGATGCCGACGATGGCCGTTGCGAGTGCGGCGGATATCCTTCCCCAATGCATCACTTCCTCCCCTCAACCTTGGCGATCTCATCCCGAACGAGGGAGCCTGCGTCCCACTGTCCGGAGAGGATCGCGCGCTGGTGATACGGCTGCGCATACCGGGCCGCGACGTTCTCGCGGGCTTGCTGGAGGGTGGTGGGGGTCATCGTCCTGCTCCCAATGTGTCGAAATAATAGCGAGCCCAATCGATCCTGAGATTGAGGCGGCGAGCTTCCTTGCCGGCGTCCTGGCGCGATGGCCGGTTCTTCAGCACGAAGCAGATGAAGGAGGTGAGGGGGCTCATGCGGCGGCTCCGTTCCCACGTTCCCACGTTCCCACCGCCACAATACTTTTATATTTTACCCCTCTCCCTATTCTTTCCCCTTTTTGTTCAAAGGTGGGAACAAATAGGGTGAAAGGCGCAGAAAACCGTGCGTTCCCACCTCGTTCCCACCTCTTGAAAAGGTGGTGACAGGAGGTGGGAACACGACAGGCGGGAACGAAAACTTGAAATATTGTTTCAAGAATTCCCGCAAAGGTGGGAACAAGGCGCGAGGTGGGAACAGCGATCATGGCAACCGCCTCCAAGCCCATATCGGCTTTGCTCCAGGCGTTGGGCGCGTCTTCACCCGCTCAAACCCGATCTGCCCCAGAGCCGTTGCCGCGCGCATCTGGGCGCGCTTGTCCTTGCGTTCATGGGGGATGCCGAGCTCGGTCAGAGCCTCGTCGGTTGTCACGGCCGTCCTGCCATACAGCTTGGCCTCCAGAATAGGCGCCCATGCGTCCTCTTCCTGCCTCTCAACCTGCTCAGACGCAGCAACCTTGTTCTCGTCGCCCTCCAGCCACCAGCGCTCGCCGGCGCGGTAGCGATGCACAGCCTCGGCCCAGAGCTGATCCCGGCTGCGCAGGATGCCCTCGATATCGATCTTGGTGACGGTGACCGGCCAATAGCGACGGTTGCCGGTGCTGTCGGTCAGGTAGCCCATGCTGTCGGGGTTGATCGTGCCGAAGAAGATGCATCGCCGGGGGTGCGTGCTGGCCATCTTGGCATAGGGCAGCACGACGCGATCGGAGCGCATCGAAATCAGCCCTTTGACCGCGTTCATGTCCTTGCGGATCACGGCGACGAACTCGGCCAGCTCGACGCACCATGCCCCCATCATCTGCATGACCATCTTGTTGTGCTGGTCGAACAGGCTGACGGATTCGGCGGTGTAATCCTCGCCGAACAGCGCGGCGATGGCGCTCGACTTCTTGAGCCCCTGTTCGCCCTCCAGCACCAGAACGGTGTCGACCTTGCAGCCCGGCTCATAAGCGCGCGCGACTGCGCTGATCAGCACTTTGGGCCCGACCAGGCGCACGAAGTCCGATGCCGGCGCGCCAAGCAGGTGCGGCAGCCAGCGTTCAAGCCGGGCGGTGCCGTCCCATTTCAGCGCGTTCAGATAATCGGTGACCGGGTTGTAGCTGTTCTCGCGGCAAACGCGGTCGATCGCCGGGCGGACATCGCGGTCCTGGGGCTGGTAATTATTGCGCTCGATGATCAGCCGGATATCCACGATATCGGGATCCTCGATCGGCTTTCCGTTCCACTCGATGCTCTGGGTCATCTCGTTGAACCGCAGGCTCTTGCCGAGCCCCTGCAGCCCGCGAAGATGGGCGATCGTGTTGGTCAGGTTACGCTTGGGCCCCTTGTCCCCCATCTGGAGGTTGTGGCGCCAGGCGTTCAGGTCGATGACATTCGCCATGGTCACGCCGCCCTCCCGATCTGCATGGCGCTCTCGACATGGGTTATCCGGGTCTGGCGGAAGATGGCCTTCTTGAGCCGCGCGGCATCGATGCCGTCACCCGCCGTGATGGCGGTCACGCGGGGCCACGCGATCTTGTCCTGGTTCCCGATCGCAAGAGCGGACGGTGCGCCAAGCCAATCCGGCGCGATATTGGCGACGCGGTGCGCCTGCTCGCGGCGATAGAACCATTCCACGGCGCTGGCGGCGATCTCTCGGGCCCATGCCTTTGCGTCTGCCATGACGCTGAAACGGTCTGCGTCATCGCAGCGGATCAAAGTGTCGGTGTCGCCACTATGAAGGGCGGCCGCGCCAGTGGCGGGGTCGATCAAGACAATATCCTCCGGTTCGGCGAATTTCGGGCCCATGGGGCAGGGGATCGGCAGCGGCACGGCGAGCATCCATGTCTCGGCCTTGAACGGCGCGAAGCAGGCCAGCGCTACGGACATGTGCGGGTCTTCCGCGTCGAGATTGAGCGCGCGAGCCTTCCATGCCGTGGCGGCGCGCGGGTTTTTCGCCTGCGCACGGACAGCCTTGCGCCAGCCGGTGCCGATCGTGTCGCCAAGCATCGCGTCGAGGGCGCTGATCATCTGGCGCTGGAATGATGCCGCCTCGCCATAGGCATGATGGCGGGCATATCCGGTGACCACTTCGGCGCAGTCGGCCGCGATGGCGTCGAAATAGGGGCGTGTGGGCTGGGCCACGTCGATGATGTCGCGGTGCCTCATGCCAGGCCCTCCGACTTGAGACAGGCCATGACCTGATCGACGCTGCGGGCCTCGATGAAGACGCCATGGCTGCGGATCACGGCGTCGCGGAACCGACGCTGCGGTGTGGACAGCTGGCCCTTGCCGGTCTTGCATTCGATCCCGACGAACCGACCCTTGATGCAGGCGAGTATATCGCTGGAACCGGTCAGGCCGGATTTGAAGGGCTTGCCGTCGCGCGTATAGGCGAGCCCCGGCGTGTCGTTGCTCCAGCACAGGCCGAGCGGGGAAACGGCCAGCAGGATCGAGCGGACAAGATCAGTGTGGGCAGCGTTCATCCGTAGCGCCTCCCGTAATCAGGCTGATATCGGGACCGGGCCGCCTGCCGCGCGGCATGGAATTTCGACGCCCAAGCTACCGGGTTCTTGTATCCACGCGCCTTGCCGAGTGCGATCAGGTCATCGACGCTCTGGGCCCGGCGCTCCTCTTGCTTGCGGGCGGCGCGCAGAACCGCCGGGTCAACCTCGGCCAGTTCACCGTCGCGCTGCTCGATCTCGCGCCCCTGTGCTTCAGGCACATGGCCGCACTGTGGGCACTTCGGGGCCGGGCGGTAGACATGGAAGCATTCGAGACAGGTCTTGATCGCGACCGTGGCCTTGTCACTGGCCTTGCGCTTCTCTCTGTCGGCCAATGTCCATTCCCGGTCATCGTCGGGCAGGCCATGGTTCAGGCTGTTGCCGGCATGATCGAGAATGATCGCCTCAGCCTTGCCAGGCGCCGGGCGGAGCGCGCGGCCCACCTGCTGCAGATGAAGCGACAGGCTCTTGGTCGGGCGCAAGAGAATGACGGCTTCGATCGCGGGGACGTCGAAGCCTTCGCCGAAGAGTTCGCAGTTGGTCAGGACCAGCGTTTCGCCGGCGATGAACCGCTGGATCGCCCCATCACGCGATGCGGCGTCCATCGTGCCATCGACATGCTCAGCCGGAACGCCGTTGGCATTGAACTGCGCGGCGATATGCTGGCTATGCTCGACGTTGACGGCGAAGGCGACGGCGCGCTTGCCACGGCACAGCTTGAGATAATGCGCCACCGCGTCGCCAGTGATCGACGGCTTGTCCATGGCGGCGGCCAGGTCGTCCTTCTTGAAGTCGCCGGCCTGAATCTTGATCGCGCCGGTATCGATCTGGGTCGGGGCGAACAGGCGATATCGGGACAGCGCGCCTTCATCCATCAGCTCGGAAACGGTGGGCCCGTTGATCATGTCCTCGAACCATTGGCCGAGCCCCTTGCCATCGAGGCGCCAGGGCGTAGCGGTGAGGCCGATGATCTTGGCATCCGGGAATGCCTCGAAAACCTTCTGCCACTGGCTGGCCCCGAGGTGGTGGCATTCGTCAAAGATGATCAGGTCAGGCGGCGTGAGGCTGTCGAGCCGGCGCGCGACCGTCTGGATGCTGCCGATCTGAACGCGCTTGGCGGGATCGGAGGAGTGGCCGCCGGCAATGACACCGTGCTGGATGCCCATGGCAGCGAAGGTCTTGGAGGTCTGGCCGATCAGCTCGCGGCGATGGGCAAGCCACCAGCAGATATTACCCTTGGCGCTGCTGCCCTCGATCATTTTCGAGCCCGAAACGGTCTTGCCGCCGCCGGTCGGGAGTTGCAGCAGGACAGCCCGCTTGCGCTCGCGGAACGCTTGGCGTGCGCCATCGAGAAGGGCGGTTTGATAGGGGCGCAGGGTGACGGTCACAGCGCCAACCTCCGTATCGCTTCCCGCACAGTGGGCGGGGAACAGCCGATCTTGCGAGCGATGGCGATGGGGCTAAGGCCCTCACCCTTGAGTGCACGGACCTGCGCATCGCGATCAGCCCGGATATCGTCATAGACGTGCGCGGGCTGGAGGATCACACGACCGACGTTGCGGGTCGCCGCCTTCGCCTTCCGCACAGCCTCAGCCAGCGCGGCTTCCTGGGGGCCGGTCATGCTGCCACCGCCCGAAGGCGCGCGGCCTTCGCATCAAGGGCATCGTCCTCGCAGTCGCTGATCTCGCGCCCGCCGGGGCTATCGGGATGGTGCGCGGCGCCCTTGGCGGCGAGATAGTCGCGGGCGACCCGCTCCATTTCGTCGTGATCGATATCCTCCGGCGCGCGGACCATGAGGCAGCCGACAGGCAGCAGGAGCGACAGCAAATCGTCCGGGATGGCGCGAGCCTCTGCCAGCGCATAGACGACGCCCATCGGGATCATTGCCGGGCGTTCCCCGCCAGGCAGCGGGAAATAGCTGGCGATCGATGAATAGCTGATCTCAGCATCCATCGCGACGACCTTGAGGGCGATGCCCCGGCGATCGAGTTCACGGCGGATCGCGGATTGGCGCTCACGCACAATCTCGTTTCTGTCACGCATGATGTCGGACTGCCTTTCCGTTAGCGGTTGCAGCATGATCGAGAGTGGAAACATTGGCGCCGAGAGCCGGAGAAGGGGAACGACCCTCGGCGCCGTCCTGGGTGCGACCCTCAGGAACAGAATTGGTGGCGGACGAACGATCGCAGGGAACGGGTGCGACCGGACGCCCGCCGACGCCGCCGTTAGGCACGGTGGCGATGGCAAAGAACCGCGCCCCGAAGCCGAAGCTATGACCGCCGACCTTGACCGCGCAGGGGGCGTGGATCGGCGTGGGGGACAGGTGATCGGTGAGGGGGTGGGACATGTGCTAGGCCGTTACCTGCGGGAAACAGGGGCAATTGGCTCGCGAGCAGACGAAGCCCATGACAGCCTTCATTTCCAAGCCGCATTCGCCACAGACGCTGACCGTGCGGTTCGGATTGAAAGGGGCGGCAGGAACCTTTGGCTTGGCAGGGATGAGCGGGACGCCGATGCGCTTCGCCTTCTCCGCTGGCGTCTCCTTGAGATCGCGCATACGGCCCTGCTCACGGATCAGGTCCAGCGCCCGCCGGCCAAGCTCTTGCTCGCGATAGGCTGGCATGGCGCACGGGCAGACGGGATCGCCGTTCTGCGGGCCGATGCAGTTGCAGGCGCGGGCGCCGCCGGATGCGCATGCGTAGCTCACGCCGCCGCGCTCGCGGGCTTGGTGGACTCTCCGGCTTCGCTAGGCTCAGATGCCTGCGAAGGAGAATCGCATGAAGTGGAAGACAACCCCGGATGGGCAGAATGTTGCAGCGTCGCCGGTCGCAGATTGGCTGACTGCGAAGATAGACGACTATTTTCTAATCCAGCTTCGGTATCAGACAGAAGATGAGCAGGGATCAGAACAGTTGCACGATCAGCCATTCGTGCTTCCTGTGGCGCTCGCTGAACAGCTTGCAGCCCAGATACTGGAAACGTGCAGGACTGGGGATGAGCGGCAGGGCAACCCCGCGTCTTTGCAGTAGCTTCCGCGTCGCTGAGCCGCTCGAGCAGCTTGCCGTAAGTCACGGGATCGAACAGGGCGCCGCTCATGCCGCCACCTGCTTGGTGGGGCGGTAGGTGGCCATGAAATGGCGGATCTTCCGCTCAGTCTCGGGCCATAGCCGGCGGCCATTGCGCAACTGGCGGACGAGGTGCCTATCCTTCATCGCGAGGTCGCCGAACGTGGCGGCTCCCAACTCCTGAGCGTCGAGAAAGGCTTCGATGTCTGAGAGTATGGTGTCCATGGATGTGGACTATAGGTGTGTCCAAACACACCGTCAAGGTGTGTCCGATGCCCCCTACATAAATAGCGCTTTGTCGTGTGATAACACACACATGTCTAAGCAGCCGTTTCCCATTGATGCAGTCCGCGAGTCCATCCGAAGAATGATGGATGAGCGGGGCGATAAAGCTAAACCACTGGCGATTGGTCTCGGCCTCAGTGAGACCGGTATTCGCGACATTTTCCTTGAAAAGACGAAAAGCGTCGGCGGGCCTAAACTTGCTGTTATCGCTAGGCATTATGGTGTCACGGTTGACGAAATCATGGCCGGAACCGCCACAACTGTCGGTCTCCCCGAGCGTCCGAAGTCGAACGCGCGGCCTGTCGAATTTGAAGGTGCGTCGCTAGAGCGGCTGCCTGAAAATCTGCCGGTATATGGCACGGCATTGGGAGCGGAGATGCTGATTGAAGGGGAGAGGATCGAGCAGACGACGCTGAACACCGGCGATGTTATCGAATACAGAAAGCGGCCGCCGATCTCGCATGGCGTGGAGAAGGTCTATGGCCTCTACGTGCAAGGTTCCAGCATGTATCCGGCTCACCGCGACGGTGCGTTTCTATTCGCCCAGCGGGACGCCAGGCTGCGGGTCGATGATGATGTTGTGGTCTATCTTCGCCCCAAGGATGAAAGCGACGATGGCTCGCGCGCGGTATGCGTGCTGGTGAAGCGTTTGGTCAGGCGATCAGCGCAGTATGTCGAGCTGGAGCAATACAATCCGGCAAAAGTGTTTCGCATCGATATGGCCGAGGTGTTGCGGATTGATCGGGTTTTGACGGCGGACGATTACACCTAGCGGGGCAGGGCGTTTCCTATCGGGATTTGGATGGGGATAAGTCCGCGGCGGACAACGTTATCCGGAAATCATTTCCGAGTGGAAGTTACTTCCGTCGCCTGAGCGGGCGGCTGGAACGTTCCCTGAGTGGGATCGTTGATTCGGAAAGTGGGTGAAGGGCGGCTGGCTGCGTCATTTACGTACCGCCTGTTCAGGTACGTAAATGATAAATCGGCCCCTGTCAATTTAGTGCGAATTGCACTATTTCAAGCGAAGGTTGAAACGCCTCGTTAATCCGATCCGCGCTACAACCGTTTAGAAAGGAGCAACTGAAATGGTAGCGATGCGTAAGCCCTTTGGCTTCTCGCGCGGTCATGTGACCCAGCGCGCCACTGCTGCTGCTTTCAAGGTGGGCGAGAAGGCCTACAAGAAGAGCGGCGGCGCCACGCCGATGCTCAAAGAGGTAGCTCGCCTCTATAAGGAAAGCATTAAAGCGGAGTAACGGCTTGGCGGACCAGGGGGAGGGGCCGCCACCGATCGACTTCTGGCACGTCACCGAGGAAGCGTGCGGGCAGGCTTTCAGTTGTGGCGAAAAGGACATCGACAAGTATTTCGCGCGCGAAGCGTGGAAGGCGCATTCTCGCGGATCCCATCGCATAACCTGCGCTTCGCTAAAAACTGCGAAAGCTCCTGCGGGCTTTGCATCTTACGCTTGCGCAACCGAGGTGGCTAGCAAGCTGCCAGGGAAATATCATTTGTTTGGCGGAGGCGATCGGTTCCCCTGCCTGCAACTGGTCTGGCTTGGCGTGCATCGACCTATGCAAGGCCAGAAGATTGGGAAGCGGCTTGTCGGTAGTGTGATCGCGACCTTCGCAGAAGTCGGTTATAAAATCGGGCTACCGCATCTGGTGCTTGTCCCAATCAGCGAAGAAGTGAAGCCGTTCTATCATTCGCTTGGGTTTGAGGACTATGACAAGGGGAGCAAAATGTTCCTGCCACTCCAAGCAGCGCTAGAAGTCTTTCCTCAAGAATAACCCTTCCGAACATCCCACGCCTTCACCGCCCCGCCCGACCAGCTCGAGGCGGGGTCTTTCATGGCTCCTCCCTCTTGAAGAATCGAGCCGCTCTTTGGTAAATTCGGAGCGTCCCAAGACTCGCCGCCTGGGATAGCGGTCTCTCAACGAGGTCGCTTTTGTTCAACTCAAGGAGGAGCAAAATGCGCAGAATTTCGGAAAAGGCCTATTATGAGCGCCGCGCCAGGACTGAGATCCGGAAAGCCAATATGACCAGCGATCCGTCAGCCAAGCGGGTTCATCTCGCTCTGGCGGCCAACTATCTCAAGCACGTTCGCTCAATGGAGGCGGATGCTGAACAGGGCGGCGATCTTGAGATGGCTTAGGCGTCGGTCTGCCACATCGTCGTAACACAACCCTGCTCTAGCGGCTGACGGCGGCATACCCCTGCTCGCCTTCCTCCCCCACTAGCCCCGCGCGCTCGTTCGCTGCGGGGCTTTTTTGTGGGCGCATAAAAATGTGTGCCCAAACACACTTCTCTATTGACGGTGTGTCAAAACACACCTTATAACACCTCCATCAGCCGGTGAGCCGAAAGCGCAGACCCGGCACCAGCGGGAAACCGCGAGATGGAGCCACCACATGCGCATCATTCCATGGCAGGACACTCCGCAGGCGATCGCGATCCTCGCGTCCTGCGCGATCGAACCGCCGGCCAAGCTGCGGCACGTCAAGCAGTTCTACCTGACCAGCGACGAATGGCTGGCCTACGACGAGAGCGACGAACGTGTCACCAAGCTGTCGGCCATCCAGAACGAGCATTTCCTTGCCGCAGAACGCCTTGGTGGCCGTGAAGCCGCGCGCATCGCTGTCGGCCTGAGCGTTGATGAAGCGATCGACATTGCGGTCGCGGTCAATGCGGGGCGGGGGATTGCGGCATGACCATCGCCACCCTCATCGACGCAACGTCGCACACCGCCCTGGGAGCGGCTGCCGAGAAGGCGGGCAACTGGCTGGTGACCGCCAAGCCCGTGATCCGCGCCATGATCGCGCTGTTCGACATGGACGCGAACGAGTTGTCGGGATGCGATCCGCGCACCTTCGACGCCGCCTGGCCGCATATCGAAAAGGCCGCCAACCGCCTGCACCAGCAGATCGAGGATATCCGCGAGGAAGCCATCTGCGACCACAGCGTGAGCGGCACCAGCGAAATGACCGAAGCCGAATGGGGTGCGGTCGAAGAGTTCAACGATGCGCTGCGCCGGGACGTGGTTTCCGTGTCGATGGCCATAAGGATTGTGAGGAGCGAAGCATGACGCACTACCTCAACGGCTTTGCGCCAGACATCGAATGCACGACCTGCAACGGCCATGGCGAAGTGTGCGGGGTCAACCCGAACCGACGGTCGCGCTTCGTCGGCATGGATGATCTTTCGCCGGATGATTTCATGGTCGAGTGCAGCGACTGCGCTGGCCATGGCTGGCGTCCGATGACGCAGGACGAAATGGACGACGCTGCGGCCGATGCCTTTTCTGACATGTGCGAGGGTGAACCGCCGGTCAGCATGGATGAAATGCACCAGCGCGCCCACCGCGAGAAGATGGAGGCCCGGTCATGACCGACACCATCCGCCAGATCATATCCGCCCTGACCAACCGCGACGCCCGCATCGGCCTCCACCCTCCATATGCCGAGCTGATCGGGGCGGGGGCTGTGGTGTTCATGATGGGGTTGTTGGTGGGGTCGCACCTTTGACCGCCGAAACTCCCGATATCGCGAAAGGAACTGACATGGCCATCGCGCCTGCGAATGAAATCGTGCCCGCCGCAGCCAGCAATGCAGCCGCTGCCGTCGTCCTGTTCGATCAGGACAAGTTTGACGCCTTCTATGCCAAGCTGCAGGCGGACATCGACGCTGTGCCGGTTGATCTGACCACCAAGAAGGGCCGCGATGCCATCGCGTCGGCCGCTGCAAAGGTGCGCACCGAGAAGGCCAGCATCGATCGGGACCGCAAGCGCCTGACGCAGGAATGGCGGGACAATACCGCGCTGGTAAATGGCGCGTGGAAGGGGATCGAGGCGCGGCTTGACGATTTGGCCGTCAGTGCGCGCAAACCCCTGACCGATTGGGAAGAGGCGGAGAAGTCGCGCATCGCGGCGATCGAGGGCATGATTGCCCAGCTCAAAGCCCATGCCCGCGTCGATAGCCTCGACACCGCCGCCATGGTCCGCGAGCGCGGCACTCAGGTGTGGTGCATCACGCTCGATCCCGATGTCTATCAGGAGCGCCTGGCCGAGGTCGAGCAGATCAAGGCCGAGGCCGTGGATGCGCTCAAGAATGCGCTTGCCCGGCTGACCAAGGAAGAGGCGGATCGCGCTGAACTGGAGCGCCTGCGTGCCGCTGAAGCTGAGCGTGAAGCTGCTGATGCAGCGAAGCGAGAAGAGGAGGAGCGCGCGGAAGGAAAGCGTCGCCACGCTCGGGATGTCATCGCTCATATCGAGCAGTGCGGCCTCGGGATGATCGGCGGCAAAACCTACCCATACGTCATTCTCATGCGCGAGCTGGAAGAGAAGATCGAAATGGGGGAGGCCGCGAAGCAGGCCTATGGGGACATGGCTCAAGATGTTGAGCGTGTCCGGTTCTCCACACTGGAGCGGCTTAAGGAAGCGGCCAAAGCCCAAGCTGAGCGTGCCGAGCGTGAAGCAGCCGAGGAAGCGAGGCGGCAGGCGCTCGAAGAATCCGAACGCGAGAAGCAGGCGGAAATCGACAAGGCAAACCGCCGTGCCGAGGAAGCCGAGCGCGCCGCACAGGCCGAACGCGACCGGATCGCCAAGGAAGAGGCTGACCGGCAGGCAGAAGCTAATCGCATCGCCGCCGAGCAGGCGCGCCGCGAGGCTGACCAAGCGCACCGCACCAGCGTCAAGACCGCCGCCAAGCAGGCACTCATGACCTGCGGCGCCGACGAGGAAACCGCCCGCAAGATCGTGGTCGCCATCCTTGCCGGCGAAGTCCCCAACGTCACGCTGAGGTTCTGACCATGACGGACAATCCCTTTGCCCTCGATTATGTCGAGCCGCGCCAGGACGACATATTCGACGCTTTCGACCGTGAGCGCGTGGAGCAGATCAAGCCGGAGCCGAAGGTGGAACCGAAAGGTGGCGCCACCGGCAAGGGCAAGGTCATCCACGACCACATGGAACAGGGCAGCATGGAATGGCTGCAAGCCCGCTGCGGCCTGATCACCGCCAGCGAAATGAAGCTGATCATCAACGCGCCGCCCAAGGAAGAAACGCGGGTCAAGAAGAACGGTGAACCCTACAAGCAGCGCGAATGGAATGTTGTCGCTGATGACGATGCTTGCCGGAAGCATATCTACGAACTGGCAGCCCAGCGGATCACCAATTTCGTGGAACCGCTGTTCCAGACCTTCGACATGATCCGCGGTCAGAACGACGAAGCGGAAGCGCGGGCGCGCTATGCTGAGCAGTTCGGCCCCGTCCAGGAAGTCGGTTTCATCACCAACGACAAATGGGGCTTCACGCTGGGCTATTCGCCTGACGGCATCCCTGTCGGCACGCGCGGCGCGATCGAGTGCAAGAGCCGCAAGCAGAAGTATCAGGTGCAGACGGTGGTGGAGCATGCCCTGACCGGCGCGATCCCGTCTGAGTTCATCATGCAGCACCAGACCGGCCTGATGGTCGGCGAACTCGACTGGATCGACTTCATCAGCTTCTCCGACAAGCTGCCGATGGCCGTGATCCGGGTCTACCCCGACCACATCATTCAGGCGGCGATCGAAGAGGCCGCCGCCGCCGCAGAGGCGAAAATCGCCAAGATCATCGAAATCTATCAGGAGCAGACACAATGACCATCAGGTTCATTCCCGTCCACGAAATCACCGAGCCGCGCACCATCGCCCTTGGCCTGTCCGGCGGCAGCGGCACGGGCAAGACCTTCACCGCCCTGCGCGTCGCGCGCGGCATTGCCGAAAGCATGACCGGCAAGAAGGGCGCCCCGATCGGCTATGTCGACACCGAGAACAAGCGCGCGCTTCACTACAAGGAAGCGTTTCCGGAAATGATGCACTTCGACTTCACCGCCATCAACGATGACGGCGAACTGGTCGGCTTCGGGGTGGACCGCTGGATCGAGGTGATCGACGCGGCAGAGGCGGCGAAGCTGCCGGTGGTCATTCTGGACAGCTTCTCCCATGCCTGGGAAGGCATCGGCGGCGTGCTAGATGAGCAGGCGCTGGCGCTGGACCGGCTTGTCGAGCAGGCGCAGAAGCGCGCCAACGGCCGCTACGAGATCGACCCGTCGAAGTTCGGGCAACTGGCCTGGGCCGAGGTGAAACCGAAGTATCGCCGGCTGATCGATCGCATCGTTCGCGCCAAGACCAACATCATCATCTGCACCCGCGCCAAGCCGGTCATGCAGAAGGGGTTCGGCGACAAGGCGGAGAACGCGCGCGCCACCAAGACCCGGCGCAAGGATGTGCCGTGGGATCCGGCGAGCGACGGCGACCTGATGTTCGAAATGACCGCGATGATCATTCTCGATCCCGTCGCTCCCGGTTGCCCGGTCCACCAGATCAAGGTGTCCGACCAGTTCAAGAACCTGTTCGACCCGCGCCGCCCGATGGGCGAAATGACCGGCGCCGCTATGGCAGAATGGGCAAAGGGCGAGGGTGAGGCGCAGCGTCAGAAGGAAATGATGGACTTCGCCCGCGAGAAGGCGCGCGCCGGCTCGGATGCCTTCAAGGCCTGGTGGGCGACGGACGAGGGCAAGGCCGCCCGACCGATGCTGCGCCCGATCATGGACGAAATTCAGCAGATCGCGGCTGACGCCGACAAGGCGGCGGCTCAGTCGGACGATGACCCGTTCGCGAACGAAGGCCCGGCGGACGAGCAGCGCGGCGAGGCCTTCAATGGCACCGATGAGGACGAGATCGCCAAGCGCGTCCGTGATGAAACCAATGCGATGGCGGCGGCAGCGTAATGGCCTCCCTGAACAAGGTCTGCCTGATCGCGGATTATCGAGCTGGCATGAGCTTGCCTGAGGTGGCGCGTCAGCATGGGATAGCCACCAGCACGGCACGGTATCATATCAAAAATGCCGGAGCGTTAAGGACGCGCGCCGAAGGAGTCCAGCTTGCCGCTTCTGGCGGAAGGCTTGGGGCTAAGTCGCCGCGCAGGCCAATGTCGGCTGAGGCGAAAGCGCACTTGAGCGCGGTCAGAATTAAGCAAGCGGACGCCACTGCTGCTGGCGTTTCGATAAAGCCGAATGGTTACGTCGAGTTCACGCGTGGGCCGAACAAGGGCCGGTCTGAGCACGTAGTACTCATGGAGGAGCGGCTAGGTAGACGATTGCTACCGGACGAAGTGGTTCACCATGTCGATGGTAACCGTTCGAACAATACTTCGGACAATCTAGCCCTTCTAACCAGAGCGGGGCACGCGCGGCTTCACCGACGCGAGGAGCAACTCATGAAAGTCGGGCAATGTCTAGCGTGAATAAGTGCATATTGATCGGCAGGCTGGGCGCCGACCCGGAAACCAAGTCCTTCCAGAACGGCGGCAAGATCGCGAACCTGCGCCTTGCCACCTCCGAAAGCTGGAAGGACCGGCAGTCCGGCGAACGCAAGGAACGCACCGAATGGCATAGCGTCTCGGTGCAGTCCGAGGGGCTGGTCGGTGTGGTCGAACGGTTCCTGCGCAAAGGCAGCAAGGTCTACATCGAGGGCCAGCTTCGCACTCGCAAATGGCAGGATCAGAGCGGCAACGACCGATACACGACCGAGATCGTGTTGAACGGCCCGCGCGCTGTTCTGGTCATGCTCGACGGCGCCCAGGGCGGCGGCAATCGCCAGTCGGACGATGGCTGGGGCGGCGGCGCAGGCTCGCATGGCAGCGGTGACTATCGCCGTTCCGAGCAAGAGCGCGGCGGCTTTGGCAGCCAGTCCAGCGGCGCCTTCGATGATGACCTTGACGATGAAGTCCCGTTTTAACGCCGCCCGCGCGGCCTAGAGGAGAACAAGCATGTTCGGACTGATGAGCGTGAAGAAGCACAAGGCGGTGGTGGCGGAGTTTCGCCGGCAGATCGGCGTGCAGACCGACAACAAGCGCCGCATGGCTGAGAGCATGGATGGCGAGGCCCGTCACCTGCGCCGGCAGTTGGACAAGATGCAGGACAGGGTTGCCGCACAGGAAGCCGAACTGGCCCACTGGCGCGCCAACGGCCAGCTTCGCGACCCCAAGACCGGCCGCCTGATCCCGCGCGCGAAGACGGAGGCGGCGTGATGACCCGCGATGAAGTGAACGACCTCGGCGCCATGCTCCACAAGGTCCGCGACCATTTCAGCGGTGACCGCGTGGTCATTTCGTTCGGCGTGATCGCTCCCAGCTTCGATTGCAAGAACGGCAGCGCGGTGGCGACTGTCCGCGACGGCAGCGACGAAGCGACCTGCGAGGCTGTCCACCTCTACGACGCTATCCACATGGCGCGCGGCAAGATCGATCAGGACCGTGCCCGCGCCAAAGCGGCGAAGGATCGCGCGAAGACCGCCGATCCGGCCGCTGCCTAACCATTCACCAAGGAGGCCCCGCCGCGACGGCGCAAGCTGATAGCGGCGGGGTAAGGATTATGGCACAGAACACGAAGATCGAATGGGCCGACCATACATGGAACCCGTGGATGGGCTGCACGAAGGTCGGCGCGCCGTGCGACAACTGCTATGCCGAAGACCTCATGGACAACCGCTATGGCAAGGTTGTCTGGGGCAACGACGGCGACCGGGTGCGCACCTCGTCCTCGACTTGGGCGCAGTTGCGTAAATGGAACCGCATTGCCGGCGAGGAAGGCAAGCGCGCTTTCGTGTTCTCGCTTAGCCTTGGCGACATCTGGGACAACCGCGTCCCGATGGCATGGCGCCGCGAAGCGTTCGACCGGGCACGGGAATGCCCCAACCTCGTCATGCTCTACCTGTCGAAGCGGATCGGCAATGCGATCGACATGGCTATCGAGTGCGGCGGCTTCCCTCCCAATGCGGCGCTGGGCGCGACGTTCGGCAGCCAGGCCGAATATGACCGCGACCGGATCAAGCTGAAGAATGCGGGCGCGGCGCTGGATGCGCTGTTCACCTTCGGCAGTTTCGAGCCGCTGCTTGGCCCGGTGATCCTCGATTGCAATGCGCCCGACTGGATCATTGTCGGAGGCGAGAGCGGCCGCAATGCTCGTCCGATGGATATCCAGTGGGCGCGTGACCTGCGCGACCAGTCGCTGGATTTGGGCCGGGTGTTCAACTTCAAGCAGGTCGGCGGTCGCGGCGCTGACAAGGGTGGCCACGAACTGGACGGCAAGACCTATTTCGCCCGTCCGCAGGTCGAACAGGTGCCCGCATGACCCCGCCCCGCAAACACCCCGCGCCCAAGCCCTTCCAGCCAACGCCCAAGCGCCCCGGCCAGTGGGTTCTCAAGGGTGGGGAGTTCGTCAAGGTGGAGGTGGGGGAATGAAAAGGTCAGCGATCATCACCATTCTGGCCTGCTTTGGGTCGTTCTTCATCGTGACGGCGGGCGGGATTATCCTGGAGCGCGCCACCGGGTGGACCGATCCGATGCACCTCACGAGCCTTTTGGCAACGGTGGCTATCGTCGCCACATACATGGAGGCGCGGCCATGAAACACCACGGCACCGACACCTGCGTCATGCGGGAGGATCATGTTGGCAAGCCTGCCGACCATGGCCTGATGTGCGAGGAGTGCAGGGCGGAGGATCGGGCGATGGCTGAGCAGCACATGAAGCGCATCACCTTGGAAGTCGAGGGCGATGTCGGACCTGACGACGCGCGCGAAATTCTCGACGCCGTGTTTGCCAAGCTGGGCCGGTGCTGGTCGGAGCGAACCGAGGGGCCGATCTACCGCGGCGATGGGAAGCATGTCGGAAACGCCCGCGTCCAACTTCTACCGTTCAGTCTCCAGATGGCGCGCGAGGTCAAGGCTTCCAGCGATCCGGTCGAGGCGGCCAAATGGGCGGCTTCGGTCCATTATGGCTGCGAGCATGACATGAACGGCGGCTATCTTGGCCATTCGGATTTCTGCCACGCGATGCACTCCGCGATCGGCGAAAGCTCAATCACTGATGACGAGATCGACGCTGCGCTTCGGCATGGCTTCGGCGACCGCATTGCCGACACCAACATGAAGGAGGCCCGCCATGACTGATCGCGATACCCTGCTGGCTTTGGCGGAGCGGGTGGAGGCGCTGAGCAATCCGAATGCTGAAATTGACGGGGACATCGTCATGGCACTCGGGCTGTTAAACTTCGACACGCATAGGCTCCTCCTTTTCGCCGATGGACAAATGGCCCCTGCCATATCCCCGGCCTACACCGCCTCGCTCGACGCCGCCAAAACGCTAGTCCCCAAAGGCTGGCACGTCGGCATGCTCACCGAATGCGATGAGGACGACAGCCCGAGTTGCTGCCTGACGCAGAACGAAGAGCCGTGCCGGGATGCTGTGGGGCGGGGCGCTGATATGGCGCTGTCGCTGGTGGCGGCTTCGCTGCGCGCGCGGGCGGGAGGTTTGTGATGGCAGAGGCTCCCGACATGGTGCATTTCGTCGCCGGCCATATCCGGGCGCGGTGTCGCTATCCCAGCGGGCAGGCGCGCTTCGGTGTCGAGGAATCGTGCATCGCCGCAGAGGCCGCGCTGGATGCCATGCGGTCGTGGAATTGCGCTCAGCGTCGCCACCGGTCCACCCGCCTTATGCTGGCCCCTGCGCCGGGAGAGAAATCATGACTGACATCATCCAGGAGTTGCGCGGGCTGATCGCGGAGGCGACGCCGGGGGAATGGGCTTTGGGCGTCAGGTCGAACCAGCGCGCGATAGCAGGTGGTGCGGGCGAATGGCTCGCATTACTGCCTAACGGGCATCGTGAAGGCTTTGGGCTGACCTCCGATAGCGAAATTCGCGCTAACGCCGCCCTCATCGTCGCCGCAATCAACCACCTCCCGGCCCTGCTGGATCGGTTGGAGGCGGCTGAGAGGGTTATCGATTTCCTCGACATGCGGCGCCCGATCAATGGCATCGAACGCCGGTCGAAGGAGGAAGTCTTTGCCATCATGGCGGATCGGATCAGGCTTGCAGAAGCAGGCCACTATCGGTTGCCCGCCATCCGGGAGGTGAGGCCGTGAGCGAGATGATCGAACGTGTCGCCAAAGCCATCTACGAGGAGGACGACCCGTGGCACAAGGCGTGGCCGTGGCCCGACCTGAACGAAAGTCAGGGGTCGCCGGAACCGTATCGCCGCATTGCCGCCGCAGCCATCAAGGCTATGCGCGAGGGGCGGCCGAATCCTGACTGGCAGGCGGCCGCAGCAGCAATTGTCGCGCTTGCCGAGCACGGCATCGGGGCGGATATCGGCGAACTTCTGACGCATGGCAACCCGTTGCGCGGAATTGCGCCCGGCGCGATCTTCAAGATGATTTCCGCCATCGACGCCGCTCTTGTGGGGGAGGGGTGAATGGCGAGCCAGGCGCTCAAATTTCCGAAGTCTCCCGAGATCAAGCGCCTCATCAAGGCTGCCCGTGACGCTGGGATGCAGATCGGCTCTATCGACATTCGCCCTGACGGGGTGACAATCTATCCGCCCGCGAAGGAACAGGGCCAGTCTCCGTATGACATCTGGAAAGCGCAAAACCAAAGTTGAGACTGGCCTTCATGTCGTGCGCAAGCTGCGTGACGGCAAGCCAGCGCTTTTCTACGTATACGCCTATCGAGGCGGCCCGCAGATCCATAGCTGCGAAGGTGAGCGCCCGACCATCACGCCGGAAATCCTTGACGCCGCCGCTGATGCGCGCAGGCACAGGACGGCAACCGCTTCCGACAATCTCGATCGCATCATCACCGCATATCTCGCCAGCCCCGAATTTGGGGAATTAGGTAAGCGCACGAAGAAGGATTACCGGATCGAGTTGAAGAAGATCGGCCCGCGATTCGGCAAGGTTCCATATCCAGTCTGGAATGATCAGCGGATGCGCGCCGATGTCATGGCCTGGCGATCCGAAATGGCAGACAAGCCACGCACCGCCGACAAGGCGATCGTTATGCTTGCCACACTGCTGGGCTGGGCAGTCACCGAAGGCCTGATAGAGCGCAATGTCGCGGCCGGCATCCCCATGCTCTACAAGTCCGACCGCGCCGCAATCATCTGGACCGAGGCCGATTGGCAGGCGATCGAGCCGCATTGCTCCAAGGAACTTTGGCAGGGCCTTCGCTTCGCCGCGCTGACCGGGATGCGGCTTGGCGATCTGGTCAAGGTGTCAGTCGAGCATGTCGGGCCGAGTGCTATCGTATTCATCACGTCCAAGCGCAAACGCCGCGTGGTCGTCCCGATATTCGATGAGCTGCGCGCGCTGCTGAAAGAGATCGGGCGGGAAGCAGGCACCATCCTGCAGAACAGCCGCGGCAAGCCGTGGACCGAAAGTGGATTCGGCGGCGTCTTCCAGAAGGCCAAGAACAAGGCGCCGGGCTTCGATATTTCGCTGCGCATCCACGATCTGCGCGGCACCTATGCGACGTGGCTGGCGAGGCGCGGCCTGACCGATCAGGAGATCGGCCGCATCGTTGCGTGGTCAGAGCAGCAGGTTGCCGAGATCAGGCGGCGCTATGTGGACGAGGAGCATGTCGTGGCTTCGTTGGTCGAGCGGCTGAACGCCAGGACGCCTTAGCGACGCCCGCGCTTCGCCAGTTCGTTCTCCACGGCTTCGCGAATGAAATCAGTGCGATCCTCGCCATTCCTGAGTGCTCGCTCAATTCGCGCAAGAGTTCCGGCCTCAAACGCAGCCTCTCGCTTTTCTGGATATCGCATCTTCCTGCCCACGCGCGGGCCAGTAAAGCATATGGCTTTTTCTGCCAAGGGCTGACTATTTCGCATATGGGATATTGACCTGATAAAGCATATGCCTTATCGATATCGCATATGCTTTATCGTGGCAAGAGGGCAGCTAGGTTGTAAACCGGCTGTAAACTAGCCGGGACAGTTGCCGCTAAGTGCTTGAAAAATGGTAGCGGAGGAGGGACTTGAACCCCCGACACGCGGATTATGATTCCGCTGCTCTAACCAGCTGAGCTACTCCGCCCCATGGGCCTCGCAGGGGGTGTTTCCCTGCGGTGAGGCGGCGCTATACGCAGGGGATGGACGGTGGTCAACGGGGCGATTGCAAAAATCTGCATTCTTTTTTGAACGCTCCGCCAGAGGCCCCGTCGCGCGCCGGTTTGCGCGCGTAGAAACGATCGGCGCGACCTATTTCCGCAATCCCGACATGGCCGACGGAACGCTTTTTCCGCTCCGCGATTTTTGTCTTGCAATCGCAACGATGCGGCGCACTATTGTTGCAATGCACAACCGGCCGAGGGCCGAGGGAGGAACGACAACTTGCCCTTCCATGAAATGTTTGAGCCTGATGGTTCGCTGCGCCCCTGTTACGACGAAGTGCAGAAATGGGTGGAGCGGACAGGCATAGCCGGGCTCAATCGTCGCATGGATGAGGCGGAAGCGATCTTCCGGCGCATCGGCATCACCTTCGCCGTCTATGGCGAGGGCGGCGACCCGGAACGACTGATACCCTTCGACCTGCTGCCCCGCATCTTCACCGCGAACGAATGGCGCATCCTCGACAAGGGCATCCGCCAGCGCGCCCGCGCCCTCAACGCCTTCCTGCATGATGTCTATCATCGCGGCGAGATTGTGAAGGCGGGCATCATGCCGGCCGACATCATCTATCGCAACAGCGCCTATCTGGCCGAAATGGCGGACTTCACCCCGCCGGGTAAGGTCTACAGCCATATCGTCGGCATCGATATCGTGCGCACCGGGCCGGGCAGTTTCGAGGTGCTGGAGGATAATTGCCGCACCCCCTCGGGCGTGTCCTACATGCTCGAAAATCGCGAGATCATGACGCGCATGTTCCCCGAGCTGTTCGCGCAGGGCATGGTCGCGCCGGTCGACGATTATCCCGCCGAACTGCTCAAGAGCCTGAAGGAAGTCGCGCCGCCTGCCTGCAAGGGCGATCCGGTGGTGGTGGTGCTGACGCCCGGTTCGCTCAACAGCGCCTATTATGAGCATAGCTTCCTTGCCGACCTGATGGGCGTGGAACTGGTCGAGCCGGCCGATCTGTTCGTCGACAATGACCGGGTCTGGATGAAGACGACGCTCGGCCCCAGGGCGGTCGATGTCATCTATCGCCGCATCGACGACGAATATATCGACCCGCTGGTCTTCCGGCCCGACAGCCTGCTCGGCGTCCCCGGCATCTTCAGCGTCTATCGCAATGGCGGCGTGACGCTGGCGTCAGCGCCCGGATCGGGCATCGCCGACGACAAGGCGGTCTATATCTATGTGCCCGAGATGATCCGCTTCTATCTGGGTGAGGAGCCGATCCTCGACAATATCCAGACCTGGCAATGCTCCAAGCCCGACGAAATGGCCTATGTGCTGGAGCATCTGCACGAACTGGTGGCCAAGGAAGTCCATGGATCTGGCGGCTATGGCATGCTGATCGGCCCCAAGGCGAGCAAGGCGGAGGTCGAGGCCTATGCCGAGCGGATCAAGGCCAATCCCGGCGAGTTCATCGCCCAGCCGACGCTCGACCTGTCGACCGTGCCGACCCTGGGGCCGGCGAGCGTGGTCGGCCGCCATGCCGATTTCCGCCCTTATTGCCTGGTCGGCAAGCAGTTGCGGCTGGTCCCCGGTGGCCTGACCCGCGTGGCGCTGACCGAAGGGTCGCTGGTGGTCAATTCCAGCCAGGGCGGCGGGGTCAAGGATACCTGGGTGTTGCAGGATTGATGGGCGCGACCGCCTCCTTTCTTCCGATTGCCCCTGATGATGCCGGGCCGGGCGCAACGACGCCGGCCCTCACGGTGAAAAGAGCCAAGACATGCTGAGCCGGACCGCCGAAAATCTCTTCTGGATGGCGCGCTATATGGAGCGCGCCGAAGCCACCGCACGGCTGCTGTCGATGGGGCAGCGCATGGCGATCCTGCCGGGTGCGCATCATCGCGACGAATGGCGATCGGTCGTGCGTGCGACCGGGGCCGGGCATCAGTTCCCGGACGGCGTGCCGGTGACGGAAAGCGATGTCGTGTCCTTCCTGATGCTGGACGCCGACAATCCCAGCTCGATCCGTTCCTGCCTGCTCAAGGCCCGCGCCAATGCCAAGTCGGCGCGCACCATGCTGACCCAGGACATGTGGGAGGCGCTCAACGACGGCTGGCGCAAGCTCGACAGCTATGACGTGGCCGAGGCCAAGGCGCAGCTGCCCGCGCTGATCGACTGGGTGAAGACCCGTGTCATGACCTTCCGCGGCGCGGCCCATTCGGGCCAGCTGCGCAATGAAGGCCATGACTTCCTGCGCTGCGGGTCGGCGCTCGAACGGGCGCAGATGACGCTGCGGCTGCTCGATGTGAAATATTATGTGCTGCTGCCCGAAACCGAGGTGATCGGCGGCAATCGCGACCATTATCAATGGACATCGGTGCTCTATGCGCTGTCGGGCGCGCGCGCCTATCATCATGTCTATGGCGGCACCTATACGCCCTGGCAGATCACCGACTTCCTGATGCTCAACCGGCTGTTTCCGCGCAGCGTCGCCTATTGCTGCGATCAGCTCGCCTATCGGCTCAATCGGCTGGCCGGCTGGCACAATGCGCGCGGCACCTGTCATGACACGGTGAAGCAGCTGGTGAGCGAATTGGAGGAACTGGACGCCGGCGAGATTTTCCGTCGCGGCCTGCATGAAACGGTGCAGTACAGCCTGATGATGAGCAACCGGCTCGGCGTCGAAATCGCCGAAACCTATCATTTCGGCTGAAGGGGGAGGGGAAGCGCGCCATGAAATTGCTCGTCCGTCACCAGACCGTCTATGGATATCCCGCCTCCGCCGGCCGCGTCGCGATGCGGCTGAAGCTGGTGCCGGTCGATACGCCGGGCCAGAAGGTCCATGACTGGCAGGTCAGCATCAATGGCGAGGCGCTGACCAATTTCCGTCCCAATAGCTATGGCGAGATGGAGGCGGTGTGGGTCCGCCATGATAGCCTGAACGAGGCGGTGATCGTTGCCGAGGGGCTGGTCGAGACGCGCGAGACCCATGGCATTGGCGGCCTGCCGCAATGCCGGGTCGATGTCCGCTATTTCCTGCGCGACACGGCGCTGACCAGAGCGTCCGATGCGATCCGCGCCATGGTCGCGGCTCTTCCCGAGGGCGACGGCCCGCTCGCGCAACTCCATGCCCTGTCGGCCGCGATCAGCGATGCCGTCCAGTATCGATCGGGCGTGACCGGTGCCGACACGACCGCGGCGCAGGCCTTCGCGCTGGGTGCTGGCGTGTGCCAGGATCATGCCCAGATATTCCTTGCCGGCGCGCGCCTGCTGGGGGTGCCGGCCCGCTATGTCTCGGGCTATCTGCTCGCGGCCGAGGGCGATCTGCTGCACGAAACCCATGGCTGGGCCGAAGGGCTGGTGCCGGGGCTGGGCTGGGTCGGCTTCGATCCGTCCAATCGCGTCTGCGTCACCGAACGCTATCTGCGCCTGGCCAGTGGCCTGGATGCCGACGAAGCTGCTCCGATACGGGGCTCCGTTACGGTCGCGGGCGATATCAGCATTGACGCCGATGTCCGGATCGCGCAGGCGGAAGACGGAGTCGAGGAACGGCAATTGCAACGCCAGCAACAGCAGAGCACGCCCACGCCCCGCTCCTAGGGTAGAGATAAGCAGGACTTCGGGGCGATGACCTATTGTGTGGCGGTACGCGTGGACCAGGGGCTGGTCATGCTGTCGGACACCCGGACCAATGCGGGCATGGACAATATTGCCCGCTTCCGGAAAAGCTTCACCTATCATGTCGAGGGTGAGCGGGCGATCACCTTGCTCTGTTCGGGCAATCTGTCGATCACCCAGGGTGTGAAGACGATGCTGTCGCGCGCGATCCGCGAGGCGGAGAGCGACCCGGAGGTCGAAACCATCCTCAATTGCGACACGATGCACCGCGCGGCGCAACTGGTGGGTGACGCGATGCGCACCATGCAGGGCCGCTATCGCGAGAGCATCGCCATGGACGGATCGGCCGCCAGCGCCTCGATCATGATCGCGGGCCAGCGCAAGGGCGGCAAGCCGCGCCTCTATCTCATCTATTCGGCCGGCAATTTCATCGAGGCGACCGAGGACACGCCCTTCTTCCAGATAGGCGAGCATAAATATGGCAAGCCGATCCTCGACCGCATCATCCAGCGCGAGACGAGCCTGGAGGACGCGACCAAGGCAGTGCTGGTGTCGATGGATTCGACCCTGCGCTCCAACCTGTCGGTCGGCATGCCGCTCGACCTCACCGTGATCGAGACCGACACGTTCGACTTCCGCGTTCGCACCCGGATCGAGGCGGACAATGAGGAATTCGCCATGATCTCGCAGGGCTGGTCCGCCGCCCTGCGCAAGGGGTTCGAGGATCTGCCCAACGTCCTGGATTAAGCGAGGGGGGCTTTATCCCGCCACCTCCAGCAGCATGTTGGCGACCGCTTCCGGTTCGGTGATCATCAGGTCATGGCCGGTATCGATCTCGAAATTGCGATGGCCTTCCAGTTGGCGGGCGCGAGTCGCGTCCGGGCTGTTCTGCAACGCATGGGTGCAATTGATATTGGTGCGCGGCAGGCGAAAGGCGGCGTCGCCATTTTCCAGCCGCAGCGGCTGGCCGAAGCATTTCCACGGATGCGGCGTCAGCCGCGCCTCAGTCCAGGCGACGTCCGCCGGGTCAGTGATGCCGAAGAAGCCCGCCATGCCGGGGAAGGGCCACATCACCAGTTCGATCCCGTCGACGGTGCGGCCCATGGCACGGGTCGGCTCCATCTGCGCCGGTGCCACTATTTCCAGCGATTCCCCGTCCCTGGGATGGGCGGCATCCAGATAGACCAGTTCGCGGATGCGCGCGGCCGCGCGATCGGCGACGCCGGTGATCACCATCCCGCCATAGCTGTGCCCGACCAGGATGACATCCTCCAGCCCCTCGAACGTCATCAGCGCCACCACATCCTGGATATGCGTGTCGAGATCGATGTCGGGGTTCAGCAGATGGGCGCGCTCGCCAAGGCCGCTCAGCGTCGGGCAATGGACCTCATGCCCCGCCGCGCGCAGCCGCCGCGCGACCTTCTGATAGCACCAGCCGCCATGTCCCCCGCCATGCACCAGCAAGAATGTCGCCATGCTCCGTCTCTCCCATTATCTATCGATCCGCCATTTGTGATATATCGTGGATCATAAGGCAACGCGGCTTGTGCAACGCCTCGGCGATGCTGCGGCTCAAGCTTTGGCCATCCCAAGCAAATCTCCTGCCCAACTCCTGCTTGCGCGGGGGCTGGCAGGGCCTATCTCTGGCGGCCACACGAATCGCAGCTGGAATTATCGATGACCGCCACCCACTCCACCCGCATGCTCATTCTCGGTTCCGGCCCGGCCGGCCTGTCCGCCGCCATCTATGGTGCGCGCGCGGGGCTGGCGCCGATCGTGGTGCAGGGCATGCAGCCGGGCGGCCAGCTGACCATCACCACCGACGTCGAAAATTATCCGGGCTTCAAGGATGTGATCCAGGGCCCCTGGCTGATGGAGCAGATGCAGGCCCAGGCCGAACATGTCGGCGCGCAGATGATGTACGACCAGATCGTAGACGTCGACCTCAGCGAACGTCCCTTCAAGCTGAAGGGGGACAGCGGCACCCTCTATGTTGCCGACACGCTGGTCATCTGCACCGGTGCTCAGGCCAAGTGGCTGGGCGTCGAGGGCGAGGAGCATCTGCAGGGCAAGGGCGTCAGCGCCTGCGCCACCTGCGACGGCTTCTTCTATCGCGGCAAGAAGGTCGTGGTCATCGGCGGCGGCAACACCGCGGTCGAGGAGGCGCTCTACCTTACCAACCACAGCCATGACGTGACCCTGATCCACCGCCGCGACTCGCTGCGCGCGGAAAAGATCCTGCAGCAGCGCTTGCATGCCCATCCCAACATCAAGGTGCTGTGGAACAAGGCGGTCGACAAGTTCGTCGGTGGCGGCACGCCCGAAGGCCTGGTCGGCGTCGATCTGATCGACACCGTCACCGGCGAGAAGTCGCACGTGCCGACCGATGGCGGCTTCGTCGCGATCGGCCATCACCCCGCGACCGAATTGTTCGACGGCAAGCTGCCGCTCGACGAAGGCTATATCGTGGTGGAGAAGGGCACGACCCACACCGCCATTCCCGGCGTGTTCGCGGCCGGCGACGTGACCGACAAGATCTACCGCCAGGCGGTAACCGCAGCCGGCATGGGCTGCATGGCCGCCCTCGACGTCGAACGCTTCCTGGCCGAAGCCGATTTCGAGCAGTTGGTCGAAGCGTAAGAGTCTGTTTGAAAAATCGCGAAAGGGCGATTTTTCAGTACGGTTCCAGCCCGCTCCCCCGCCCAATGGGATGACACTGGATCGGGTGGTTGGGCGGGGGAGCGGGCTGGAACCGGCTTTTTTAAACGGACTCTAAAAAAGGCTGGGCCGGAAACGGCTCAGCCCAAACTTTTTTGGGAAAGGGCGGCTTTCAGCCCAGCTTGGCGCGCAGGAACGCGACCAGCGTGCCGAAGGTCTCGAACGTGTCGCCGTCGATATCCTCATCCTCGATCAGGATGTCGAAGCTATCTTCCATTTCGGTGAGCAGGCCGGCGACGGCCATCGAGTCCAGCTCGGGCAGGGCGCCGAACAGCGGCGTGTCGGCCTCGAACGCATCGGCCCGCTCCTGCGACAGGCTCAGCACGTCGCGCAGCAGCGCCCGCACCAGGGTTTCGATATCGTCTGTCCGGTCGACCGGCTGAGTGGTTTGCGCCCGCATGATGGCGGCTATCTAATGGCTCGCCGCCTATCCGACAAGCGCGGAAATGCAGGTTCGCGCGGCGGGAATCCAGCTCGATGCGCGGCGCGGATTGAACAGGTCGATCTGATGGAGTGGAATGCGTTCGTCCATCCACTCGCGCTTATAGTCATTGTCACCGGTGCCATAATCGATCGTCGCGACCCGGTCCTGGTCGATGGCATGGGCGAACATCGCATGGCTCAGCAAGGTGCCGGGCGATCCTTCGTCCTGGGCGCTGTCATGGGCCAGCTTGTGGATCAGCGCCGTGCCATGTTCCACCGTCCATAATTGGGTCGCCACGGCGCGGCCGTCCAGCCGGGCAAAGCCCAGCCGCAAGGTGCCGGCATCGCTTTCCCGCTGGGCCATGGCGCGCAGGAAGTTGAGGCCAGGCTCGGGTGCCTTCCAGCTATGCGCCTGCACATCGACATAATCCTGCCACAGCGCATCGGTCAGCGTGTCGTGGATGCTGAGGTCGTAACGGCCCTGCCGGGCCTTGCGCCGCACCTGGTTGCGCAGCCGGCCGGGGCGCTGCGCCCAATAGCTGGCGAAATCCCGGCCATCGACATGCAGCAGATATCGGCCGCCCATCGGCCGCTGCACCGCGAACCAGCCGGCGCGGCGAAAGGCACCGATCAGCGGGCCGGGCAGGGCAAGCGGATAGAGGTTGATCTGCGCCTGTTCGCGCAGCAGATGGCGGGCGATATTTTCCAGCAGCCGGGCCTGTTGCCGCGCGTCCGGCGCCCCCAGGAAAATCGGGCTCCAGGCGAAACTATACCAATTGGCAAGGGCAGTTAGGCGACGAGCCGAGGGCGCGAGAAGGAACAACCAGGCCTCGCAGGCGTCCTCTGTCTGTTGGAACACCCTGAGCGGGGTGTCGCCAAGGCAAAGGGGGTGCAATGTTTCAAACCAGTCCAGCCGGTCGAACAGGCTGTCGATATGGGCGCGGTCCATCCGGCCGCCGATCGCCGACCGCACTTCCGACAGCGTCCGATATTCCCTTGGGACCAGCAACCTATTATCTCCCGGCACCTTAGCTGCCCTTAGGACCTAATTCTGGACATGACGTTAAGCGACCCCCTGTTGGCTTCCAAGGCGCCAATCGACGATGCCGATGTGCAGCCGATAGACCATCTGCTGCTGCGTGGCGATCCGGAACGGCCGGCGCTCGCAGGGCGATCGGGCGCGCAGGACTATGCCGAACTGGAACAGGCGCTTGGTCGCCTCGCCGGATGGCTGGCGGGCTTTGGCCTCGCGCCCGGCGCGCGGGTGGCGAGCTGGGTCGCCAAGGGGCCGGTCGCGGCGCTGATGCCGCTCGCCGCGCCGCGCGCGGGGCTTGTCCATGTCCCCATCAATCCGCTGCTCAAACATGCGCAGGTCGCCCATATCCTGGCCGATAGCGGCGCGGCGCTGCTGATCGGCACGGCCAGCCGCCTGTCGACGCTGGCACCTGGCGATGTCCCGGCTGGCTGCCATCTCCATCGCGAGGATGATGCGGCGGCGGGGATGAGCGGCGGCGCGGCGTTGCCGCCGTCCGATGCCGCGCCCGATGCTCTGGCCGCCATCCTCTACACCAGCGGATCGACCGGCCGGCCCAAGGGGGTGATGCTCAGCCACGCCAATCTCTGGCTCGGCGCGGTGTCGGTGGCCCGTTATCTGGGGCTGGCACCGGAGGACCGGACGCTGTGTGTGCTGCCCTTCAGCTTCGACTATGGCCAGAACCAGCTGCTTTCCACCTGGTATGCGGGCGGCTGCGCCTATCCGCTCGACTATCTGACCCCGCGCGACGTGGTGAAGGCGGTCGATCGCTGGGACATCACCACCCTGGCCGGGGTGCCGCCGCTCTGGGTGCAACTCACCGAACTTGACTGGCCGGCGGAGATCGCGGCCAAGCTCCGTCGCCTGACCAATAGCGGCGGGGCACTGACCCGGCCGCTGGTCGCGCGGCTGCGTGCGCTGTTCCCGCAGGCCGATCTCTATCCCATGTATGGCCTGACCGAAGCCTTCCGCTCCACCTATCTGTTGCCGGCGCTGGTCGACAGTCACCCGGATTCGATGGGCTCGGCCATTCCCTTTGCCGAGATATTGGTGGTCCGCCCCGACGGCACGCTGGCCGAGGATGACGAGCCGGGTGAACTGGTCCATGCCGGCCCGCTGGTGGCGCAGGGCTATTGGCAGGATGCGGCGCGCACCGCCGAGCGCTTCAAGCCGGCGCCATCCGCCTCTCGCCATGGCGGCACGGCCGTATGGTCCGGCGACACCGTCCGCCGCGACGCGGATGGGCTGCTCTATTTCGTCGGCCGCGACGATGCGATGATCAAGTCGGCCGGCAATCGCATCAGCCCGACCGAGGTCGAGGAGGCGGCAGTCGCCGTTCCCGGCGTGGCGGAGGCTGTCGCTCTTGGCGTCAGGGATGAGCGGCTGGGGCAGGCGGTGCTGCTGCTGCTGCGCGCCGCCGATCCCGATATATCCGCGGCGGTTGCCGCCCATCTGAAGGCCGAACTGCCCAATTTCATGCAGCCGCGCGAGACGCTAGTGCTTGCACAGTTCCCGCGTAACCCCAATGGCAAGATCGATCGAGTCGCGCTGGCCAAGGAGTATGCGTCATGAAGCCCATGGGCCCCATTCCCGCCTGGTTCGCCGAGGAAGAAGGCATGCTGCTGATCGGCGGCTGTGGCGCGGCGAGCCTGGTCGACGAAGCGGGCGACACGCCGCTGTTCGTCTATGACATGGGGATCATCGAGGCGCAGGTCCGCCGCTTCCGCGAGGCGATCCCCAAGAAGATCGATCTTCATTATGCGATCAAGGCCAATCCCTACTCGCCGCTGCTGGCGCGCATGGCGGGGCTGGTCGACGGGTTCGACATCGCATCGGGCGGCGAACTGGCGATGGCGCTGCAGGCCGGCATGGACCCGGCACGGATCAGTTTTGCCGGGCCGGGCAAGCGCAATGACGAACTGGAAGCCGCCATCCATGCCGGCATCACCATCAACCTGGAGTCCGAGGGGGAGGGCGCGCGCGCCCTGACCGTGGCGGAGCGTCTGGGCAAGGTGCCGCGCCTCGCCGTGCGGGTGAACCCGGATTTCGACCTCAAAGGGTCCGGCATGCGCATGGGCGGCGGCGCCAAGCCCTTCGGCGTCGATGCCGATCGCGCGGCCGCGCTGGCGCGCGCGATGATCGATGCCGGCGCGGACTGGCGCGGCTGGCATATCTTCGCCGGCAGCCAGGCGCTCGACCCGATGGCGATCATCGAGACCCAGGCGGCAACCATCGATCTGGCGGCGCGCCTGTCCGATGCCGTCGGCGCCGCGCCGCCTCTGGTCAATCTGGGGGGCGGTTTCGGTATTCCTTATTTTCCCGGCGACGAGCGGCTGGACATCCGGCCGATCGGCGTCGCGCTGGACACTGCGCTCAACGCGCTGCCCGATATCCTGACCGACAGCGAATTCGCGATCGAACTGGGCCGCTGGCTGGTCGGCGAGGCGGGCATTTATCTGACCCGTGTCGTCGACGTGAAGCAGAGCCAGGGTGAAACCTTTGTCGTCGTGGATGGCGGCCTGCATCATCAACTGGCCGCCAGCGGCAATTTCGGCACCGTCGTGCGGCGCAACTATCCGATCGCGGTGGCCAACCGGTTCGGGCGCGAACCGACTACCCAGCCGGTCAATGTCGTGGGTTGCCTTTGCACGCCGATCGACCGGCTGGGCGAAAAGGTGGCGCTGCCGCCAGTCGACGTCGGCGATTTCATCGCGATCTTCCTTGCCGGTGCCTATGGCGCGTCGGCAAGTCCCGCGGCCTTTCTTGGCCACCCAAGTCCTCGTGAACTATTACTTGGCTAATCCATGTCCGACAGCAGGCCTAACCCTATCTTTACCCTTTTCCGGCATGACGAGGATGAAGCCATGGGCCTGCACGCGATCATTTTTTCCGATCGCGCGTCGGCTATGATGGTATGAAGGGGTGAATTTTATGCGTTTCCAGCGGATTTCCAGGCTCCTGATCGGTGCATCGCTGCCTGCGGTGGCCCTGTCGGGCTGCGCTTCGACCAGCTCCGCGCCGCAGCTTCCCCCCGCATCCTTCGTCGCGACCCAGGAAGGGCCGGGCGAGGAATATATCATCGGCCCGCTCGATAACCTGACCATCTTTGTCTGGCGCAACCCGGAACTGGGCGCCAAGGTGCAGGTGCGTCCCGATGGCCGCATCACCACGCCGCTGATCACCGACATGCCGGCCGTCGGCAAGACGCCCAAGATGCTGTCGGACGACATCAAGCTGGCGCTGACCCAATATATCGAAAATCCGCTGGTGTCGGTGATCGTCGACAATTTCTCCGGCACCTACAGCCAGCAGGTGCGGATCGTCGGCGCGACCGAAAAGCCGGCCTCCATCCCCTATCGCGCGAACATGACGCTGCTTGACGCCATGATCTCGGTCGGTGGCCTCAGCGAATATGCGTCCGGCAATCGCGCCCGGCTGGTCCGCTTCGACAAGGCCAGCGGCAAGCAGAAGGAATATCAGGTCCGCATCGGCGACCTGCTCAAGAAGGGCGACACCAAGGCCAATGTCATGCTGGCGCCCGGCGACGTCATCATCATTCCCGAAAGCATGTTCTGATCATGGCGGGTCTGTACGACGAACTGCTGGTCCTCCTCCACGGCATATGGAGCCGGCGCTGGATTGCGCTGGCCGTGGCCTGGGGCGTGTGCATGCTGGGCTGGCTGGGCGTATCGCTCATCCCCAATGGCTATGAATCCAAGGCGCGGGTCTATGTGAACACCCAGTCGCTGCTGGAGGACAAGATCGGCATCACCCAGGTCCAGTCCCAGCAGGATCTCGACCGGGTGCGCCAGACGCTGCTGAGCGCGGAAAATCTGGAAAAGGTCGTGCGCGGCACCGACCTTGCCCAGACCATTTCCGGGCCGCGCGACGTGGCGGGCAAGATCACCACCCTGCGTGAGCATATCACCGTGCTGGCCCAGGCGGACCCCAGCATGATCGACATCAGCGCGACCTCGGCCGACAGTGGCCTGTCGGATGGCGCCAATGCCCGCATCGCCCAGCAGGTGGTGCAGAAGCTGATCGACATCTTCCAGGAAGAAAATCTGACCGGCGGTCGCACCGAAACCCGCCAGAGCCTGGCCTTCCTCGACCAGCAGATCGCCGGTCGCGGCAAGCAGCTCGAAGCAGCCGACAAGCGGCGCGTCGAATTTGCCCAGCGCTATGCCGGCGTGCTGCCGGGCGCCGGCACGATCAGCCAGCGCATGGATGCGGCCCGTCTGGAAATCAACAATATCGATGCCCAGCTGGTGCAGGCGCAGAGCGCGCTCAGCGCAATGAACGGCCAATTGGCCGGCACCCCGGCGACCCTGCCGGGCGTGGCGGTCGGTGGCGGTGCATCCCCACTGGCCCAGGCCCAGGCCGAACTCGCCGCCATGCGCGCGCGTGGCTGGACCGCCAGCCATCCCGACGTGATCGCCGCCCAGCGGCAGGTCGACAATCTGCGTCGTCAGGGCGGCGCCAGTGGCGCGGCCGCTGCCGGCACGCCCAATCCCGCCTATCTGTCGATCAAGTCGATGCAGGCGGAACGGGCCGCCACCGTGCAGGCGCTGTCGACCCGCAAGGCGCAGCTTCAGGCCGATCTCAACACCATGACCGCGCATCAGATCGATGAGCCGGGCGTGGCGTCCGAACAGGAAAAGCTGGATCGCGACTATGCCGCGCTCCAGACTCAATATGACAAGCTGCTCGCCGACCGCGAGGAAATCCGCCTGCGTGGTGACGTGAAGACCGAAACCGGCGCGGTGCAGTTCAGCGTGCTTCAGCCCGCCAGCCTGCCGACGGCGCCGGCCGCACCCAACCGGCCGCTGCTGCTGCTGGGCGTGCTGATCCTCGGCATCGGGGCCGGCATTGGCGTCGCTTTCGCGATCGGCCAGCTCAAGGGCACCTTCCCGACGGCCGCCCGTCTGGAACGGGCCGTGGGCATTCCGGTCGCCGGGTCGATCACCCAGGTCGCCAGCACGGCCCAGGTCGCTCTCGACAAGCAGCGGATGAAATGGTTTGCGGGCGCCAGCGGCGGCCTGGCGGCCCTGTGTCTGTTGTTGATCGTCGTCGAATTCATCCAGCGCGGTACGGCGTGAAGGAGCCTGATCCCATGAACCAGCATAGCCCCATCAAGGGCCGCGGCTCGCTGATCGAACGCGCCACCGAGATTTTCGATTTTCAGGCGGCCCTGCGTGGACGCGCAGCACCGGCCGTCGATGTGCCGGCCGATGCGCCGCCGCCGCCGCCGATGTTCGATCCCGCGCCGCAGGCGCCGGCCCCGGTCGCGTCCGACGAAGCGCCTATCTTCCGCGCGCAAGCCTGGACCAACCCGGCCCAGCCGGTTGATCGCGACCGACTGACCGAAGCCGGTTTCCTGGTGCCCGGCGCGCCGGTCACTGCGATGAGCGAGGAGTTCCGCCTGCTCAAGCGCGGGCTGCTGACCCATCTTCAGGACAATCCGCGCGGCAACCGCATCCTCCTCTGTTCGCCCCATAGCGGCGAGGGGAAGACCTTCTGCGCGATCAATCTGGCGCTCAGCCTGGCGGCCGAGCAGGATCGCGAGATTTTGCTGGTCGATGCCGATTTCGGCAATCCGGGGATCCCCGAAACGCTGGGCCTGCAGGCCGGGCCGGGGCTGATGGACGCGCTCGCCGATCCGCTGGTCGCGATCGAGGATTGCGTGCTGCGCACCGACATTCCCTCGCTGTCGGTCCTGCCGGCGGGGCAGCGCAGCCATGCCGACACCGAATATCTCGCCTCGGCGCGCACCGAGATGCTGCTGCAACGGCTGACCGAGGGGCGGCCCGACCGCATCATCGTGTTCGATTCCCCGCCCTTGCTCGCGGCCTCGCCCGCCGCCGTGCTGGCCAGCCATGTCGCGGTCGCGCTGCTGGTCGTGCGCGCCGACAAGACGTCGGAAAGCGCGCTGCGGGAGGCGGCCGCGCTGCTGAAGGGCGGGGCGCAGGTCCAGTTGCTGCTCAACGCCGTTCGCTACACCGGCGGCGCCCGACGCTTCGGTTCCTATTATGGCAAGGGGGAGGCGGGATGATCGCGCGCGCCCTGATCGCCGGCACATCGCTGCTGGTGCTTGCCAGTGTCAGCGCCCCGGCGCTGGCGCAAGGCACGCCTGCGTCCACCAGGAAGGTCGACGTGACGCCTTATCTGGGCATCGACCAGGTGGTGATGGTGCCGCTCAAGGGCGACGGCGATGTCGTGACCTATACCAATCTCACCGCCGGCGTGACGGTGGAGGTCCAGACCCGCCGGCTCAACGCCGCAGCGGACGTCCAGTATATGCACAGTTTCGGCTGGGGCCACGCGACCGATTCCGACGTGCTGAGCGGTATCGCCAATGCCGGCTACAAGCTGACCCCCGAACTCACCCTGCAGGCCGGTGGCATCGCCTCGCGCGTGCGGACCGACGGCTATTCGGGCGCTGCGACGATCGACAACCGTTTTACCAGCCAGATCTGGGGCGGCTATATCGGGCCCAGTTACGCCACGAAGGTCGGCGATCTCGACATCAAGGCTTCCTATCGGCTGGGCTATGCCCGCGTCGATGATGATGTCGATGTGAATGTCCCTGGCGCCGCGATCGCCAATGGCTCCTTCGCACAAAGCTGGTCCCATGACCTGAATGGCTCCGTCGGCTTTGCGCCGGGCACGATATTGCCGGTCGGCCTGACCGCCAGTGCCGGTTATAGCCGCGAGGATGCCAGCCAGCTCGACCAGCGGTTCGAGGATGTCTGGGGCCGGGTCGATGCGATCATGCCGGTCTCGCCCACGGTCGCGCTGCTCGGCGGCATCGGCTATGAGGATATCGAGATCAGCCAGCGCGCGCCCTTGCTGGACGAGGATGGCGTGCCGATCATCCGCAACGGCCGCTATGTCACCGACAAGAGCTCGCCGCGCGAACTTTATTATGATTTCGGCGACCTGATCTGGGATGTCGGCGTGCTGTGGCGGCCCAATCGCCGTACCTCGCTCAAGGCGACGGTGGGCGAACGCTATGGCGGCATGTCCTATCAGGGCCAGTTCACTTGGCAGGGCCGCAACAGCAGCATCGGCATCGCCGTGTTCGATGGCATTGAAAGCTTTGGCCGGATGATCACGGCGGATGCGGCCGCCTTCACCGGCACCAACCTGATCGTGCCGCGCAATCCCTTCACCGGCGATCTCACCGGCTGCGCCTTCTCGCCGACCGGCGGGGGCGAATGCTTCAACGATGCGCTGGCCGGCATCACCGGCGCCAATTTCCGCTATCGTGGCGTCGCCGGGCAATATTCCACCCGGCGCGGCCCCTGGGGCTTTGGCCTGGGCGGCGGCTATTCCAACCGCAAGTTCATCACGCCGACGACCCAGAGCGTGCTGATCAGCGGCACCCACGACCAGAATTGGTATGGCAATGGCACCGTCACCTATGCGTTCAACGATCGCGATTCGTTGGATACGGCGGTCTACATCAATTATTTCGATGCCAGCGGCGCCCGCGCCGACGTCTTGAACTATGGTGCCTTCACAAGCTATTTCAGGGGCTTGACCAGGAAGCTCACAGCATCTGCCTCGCTCGGCGTCGATGCGGCGAAGGCGGATGATTTTGACACGCTGATCAACGCGATGGGCCAGGTCGGCCTGCGTTACAGCTTTTAAGGGAATTCCGGTTATAAGGGCGTCTATGCGACGCCGGCATGCCGGATGGAGACGACAGATGTACGATCAGTTCTATGGATTGCAGGGGCGCCCGTTCCAACTGACGCCGGACCCGCATTTCTATTTCGAGAGCACGACGCATCGCAAGGCACTGTCCTATCTGGGCTATGGCCTGGCCCAAGGGGAAGGCTTCATCGTCATCACCGGCGACATCGGCGCCGGCAAGACGACGCTGGTCGGCCATCTGATGAGCACGATCGATCCGGCGCGCCTGACCGCGACGAAGATCGTGTCGACCCAGGTCGAGGGCGATGACATGCTGCGCCTTGCCGCGCAGAGCTTCGGCCTGGCCACCGACGGCGTCGCCAAGGCGCAGATATTGCGCCAGATCGAGGCCTATTTGCAGGCGCAGGCCCGCGCCGGCCGCCGCTCGCTGCTGATCGTGGACGAAGCGCAGAACCTGCCGGTTTCGGCGATCGAGGAACTGCGCATGCTGTCCAACTTCCAGTTGGGCGGTCAGTCGCTGCTGCAGATCTTCCTGCTCGGCCAGCCCGAATTTCGCGATCTCGTCCGCTCGCCCGAGCTGGAGCAGCTGCGCCAGCGCGTGATCGCGACCCATCATCTCGACCCGATGCTGCCGCAGGAAGTCGAACCCTATATCAGCCATCGCCTGACGCTCGTCGGCTGGACCGGCAATCCCTATTTCACCGACGATGCGCTTGACGCCATCTATGCCGCCACCGGCGGCGTGCCGCGCCGCATCAACGCGCTGGTCAGCCGCGTGCTGCTGCTGGGCGCGCTGGAGCAACTGACCGAGATTGACGGTCAGGCGGTCCAGGCAGTGATCGAGGATATGGGCGTGGACGAGGATGTCAGCGCCGAACCGATCGCGCCGTCCGTGCTGGATACCGCTGGCGAAACCGCGCCGGAACCGATCGCACCGGCCGAACCGGTCGCCGCTGCCCCCGCACCGCAGGCGGTCGCTTGGCAGGCGCCGGCGCAGCCCGATCTCGTGTCGCCCGCCGTGCATGAGGAGATCGAGGCGCTGCGTGCCGAAATCGCCGCCCTGCGCGCGATGCAGAACCATGCCTCCTATGCCGCGCCGACGGTCGATCCCGAAGCCTTGAAGGGCTGTTTTGCCCTGATCGAGGAGCGCCTGTCGGGCCTCGAATTCCGCGTCGAGGAACAGGATGCGGCGCTGCGCCGCGTGCTGACCCTGCTGGTCGACTGGGTCGAGCGCGACGAACGCGCCGCCGATCCGGAGCGTAACGCCGCCTGATCGCGCCCGCGCGGCAACACCGGGACAAGATCATGATGCACAATGCCCTGTCCGTCGATGTCGAGGACTGGTTCCAGGTCGGCGCCTTCGAGCGGACGATCGACCGTTCCGATTGGGAGGGGCTGACGCATCGCGTCGAGCGTAACACCGATGCGGTGCTGGACCTGTTCGCGCAGGCTGGCGTCACCGCGACCTTCTTCACGCTGGGCTGGGTCGCCGAACGCTATCCCGCGCTGATGCGTCGCATCGCCGAAGCCGGGCATGAAGTGGCCAGCCATGGCTATGACCATGCTCGCGTCTTCACCTTCACGCCCGAACAGTTTCGCGCCGACCTGCGCAAGTCCCGCGCGATCCTGGAGGATGCCAGTGGGCAGAAGGTGTCGGGCTATCGCGCGCCCAGCTTCTCGATCGATCCGCGCACGCCTTGGGCGCATCCGATCCTGGCGGAGGAAGGCTATGCCTATTCCAGCAGCGTCGCGCCGATCCGGCATGACCATTATGGCTGGCCCGATTCGCCGCGCTTCGCCTGGAAACCGGTGGCGGGATCGGATCTGCTCGAACTGCCGGTCACCACGGCAAAGCTGGGCCAGCGGACGCTGGCGGCCGGGGGCGGGGGCTTTTTCCGCCTGCTGCCCTATGGCTTTTCGCGCTGGGCGATTCGGCAGGTGAACGGGCAGGCGCAGCGGCCCGCCATCATCTATTTCCACCCCTGGGAAATCGACCCGGATCAGCCGCGCGTCGCCGGTGCGCCGCTGCGCTCGCGGGTGCGCCACTATACCAATCTGACCGTCATGGCCGCCAAGCTGCGCCGCCTGACCCAGGATTTCGCCTGGACCCGCGTCGATGCACTGGTCGCGCAGGAAGCGGCGCGCGCCGCATGATCGCGGGCAATCGGGCCGATCTGGCGATCACCACGCTGGACCTCAATGATCCGGCGCAGGCGCAGGCGGCAGATGCCTATGTGCTGGCCCATGGCGCCAGCACGCCCTTCCATCGCCCGGCCTGGCTGATCGCGATCGAGCGGGCGACCGCGAACCGGGCGCTGATGCTCGCGGCGGTCGCGCCCTCGGGCCAGATTTGCGGCCTGCTGCCGCTCCAGCATGTGCGTAGCCGCTTGTTCGGCCAGGCGCTGGTGTCCGCCGCCTTCGCCGTCGATGGTGGCATATTGGCCGATGATCCGGCCGTGATCGCCGCCCTGGCTGCTGCTGCCCAGAATGAGGCGCGGGCACGCGGCGATGCGCCGGTCGAACTGCGCGGCGGTGTCGCACCGGGGGAGGGGTGGCGCGTCTGCGCGGGCGAGCATGTCGCCTTCGTCCGCCCGCTCGCCGCCGATGACGAGGCCGAACTGTTCGCCATCCCGCGCAAGCACCGCGCCGAACTGCGCAAGGCGCTCGCCAATCCGGCGCTGACCATCGATCATGGCCGCTCCTCGGCGCATCTGCGCGACCATTATCGCATCTATGCCGAATGCGTTCGTAACCTCGGCACCCCGGTCTTCCCCGCGCGTCTCTTCCGCGAGGTGATCGCCGCCTTTGGCGCGGATGCCGACATCAGCATCGTGCGCGATGGCGATCGCCCGGTCTCGGCGGTGCTGACCCTCTATCATGGCGACCGGGTGATGCCCTTCTGGGGTGGTGGCGGCGCCGATGCCCGCCGGCTGCGGTCCAACGAACTCATGTATTACCGGCTGATGGGCCATGGCCGCGTGCGCGGTGCGGGCCGGTTCGACTTTGGCCGGTCCAAGGTCGGCAGCGGCCAGGCCGCCTGGAAGAAGAGCTTCGGCTTCGATCCGCAGCCGCTCGTCTATTATGACTGGTCGCCCACCGGCCAGTTGCGCGACGTCAGCCCGACCAGCGCAAAATATCAGCGGCGGATCGAACTGTGGAAGAAATTGCCGCTGCCGGTCGCCAATCTGCTGGGGCCGATGATCAGTCGGGGCCTCGGCTGATTACCATATATTCAGCCCTTTGGGCCTATGCCGGTGCCAGGGTACTGAGGGAATGACCAGATGAATGCGATTGTCGATCTGAGCGTCATCGTCGGAGAGGCGCGCCTCTCCGATCCGGCTGTCGTGACGGAAATCGATGCCTGGGTCTGCGCCCAGCCGGGCTCGACGCCCTTTCATCGACCGGCCTGGATCATGGGTGTGGAGGCCGGCACCGGCCAGAAGGCGATCATGCTGGTCGCCCGCACGCCCGCGGGCGAGATCAACGGCGTGCTGCCGCTCACCCATATCCGTTCGGCCCTGTTCGGCAAGGCGCTGGTCGGCAGCGGCTTCGCGGTCGATGGCGGCATCCTCGCGTCCCATCGCAAGGCGATCGCCAAGCTGGCCGATGCCGCTTGGTATCAGGCGGAAAGGCTCGGCTGCGACACGCTGGAACTGCGCGGCGGCGAAGCGCCCGGCGGCGCCTCATGGCAGAACAAGGCCGACGCCTATCTCGGTTTCTCCCGCGCGCTTGCCGCCGATGACGAGGCGGAACTGAAGGCGATCCCCAAACGCCACCGCGCGGAAATCCGCAAGGGCCTCGGCAACGACCTCCAGTTCGAGACCGGCCGCGACCAGCGGCTGCGCGACATTCATTATCGCCTTTACTGCCAGAGCGTCCATAATCTCGGCACGCCGGTCTTCCCGCGCGCGCTGTTCGATGCCATCCTCGACCGGTTCGGGGCGGATGCGGACATCGCTATGGTATCTAAGGACGGCAAGCCCCTGTCGGCGGTCATCAGCCTCTATCATGGCGGTGCCTGCATGCCTTATTGGCATGGCGCCGGGCTGGAGGCGCGGGCGATGCGCTCCAACGAAGTCCTCTATTTCACCCTGATGCGTCAGGCCCGCGAGCGCGGCCTCACCCATTTCGACTTCGGCCGGTCGAAGGTCGGCACCGGCCCCGCCGCCTGGAAGAAGACCTGGGGTTTCGAGGGCGATCCGCTCGGCTATCATCTACGCACCGCGCCGGGCAAGGAGACGCGCGACGTCAATCCGCTCTCGCCCCAATATCGGCGCAAGGTGGAATTGTGGAAGAAGCTGCCGCTGCCCGTCGCCAACCTCATCGGTCCGCATATCGCGCGGGGCCTTGGATGACGGGCGAGCTTCTTTTCCTCTGCCATCGTATCCCGTTCCCGCCCGACCGGGGCGACAAGATCCGGTCCTATCATCTGCTTCAGCGGCTGGCGCAGATGGCGCCGGTCCATGTCGGCTGCTTTGCCGATGATGATCGCGACATGGGCTTTGCTCCGGATATGGCGCAACTGACGGCCAGCCAGTGCGTGCTGAAGCGCGACCGGTCGCGCATGGTCGCCGGCCTGACCGGCCTGGCGCGCGGCCAGTCGCTGCTGGTGTCGCTGTTCGATCATCCGGACCTCCATCGCTGGGTCGCGCAGGTCATGGCCGAACGGCCGATCCGCGCCGTCATTGCCTATTCGGCGCAGATGGCGCATTTCGTGCCCATGCTGCCGGCGGGGGTGCGGTTCCTGATGGATTTCGTCGATTTCGATTCGGCCAAATATGCCGCCTATGGCGCGCAGGGTTCCGGCCCGATGGGCTGGATCAACCGGCGCGAGGGCCGCGTGCTGCTCGATTTCGAGCGGCAGGTCGCGACCCGCGCCGATATCTGCAGCTTCGTCAGCGAGGCCGAAGCGGCCTTGTTTCGCGATGCCTGCGGCCTTGGCCCGGACCGGATCGTCGCGCTCGAAAATGGCGTGGCGCTCGACTATTTCGACCCCGCCGCCGATTTCCCGGCGGTCGATAAGGGGGCAGGGCCGCTGATCGTCTTCACCGGCCAGATGGACTATCGCCCCAATGTCGAGGCGGTCGAGAGTTTCGCGCGCCAGACGCTGCCCGCTATCCAGGCCGCACGCCCCGACGCGCGCTTCGCCATAGTCGGTCGCAACCCGTCGAAGCCGGTGCAGGCCCTTGCCGATCTGCCGGGCGTTATCGTCACCGGCGGGGTGCCCGATGTGCGCGGCTGGCTGGCCGCCGCCGATCTGGTGGTCGCGCCGCTGCGTATCGCGCGCGGCATCCAGAACAAGGTGCTCGAAGCGATGGCGATGGCCCGTCCGGTCGTTGCTTCGCCCCAGGCCGCCGAAGGCATTGATGCGGTCGATGGCCGCGATTTCCTGGTCGTGGATGACCCGGCGGCCGAAGCCCAGGCGGTCCTGTCGCTGTTCGCCGATCCGGCGCAAGGGGCTCAGCTTGGCCTCGCCGCCCGTCGCCGTGTCGAGGCGCGTTATCGCTGGTCGGCGACGCTAGGTGGTCTGCCCGACCTACTGCTCGGCGCGCCGAGCAAGGCCGATCCGCAGGCCGCATGACCGATCGCGCCCGTTCCCTTGCCGACATGCCGCGCATCGGCCTTGCCGGCTGGCGTGGTCATCTGACCGCGCTCGGCGTGGTCGCGGCTGCCATCCTGACGCTCTTCTTCGACGATCTCTATTCGATGGTCTCGATCTGGTGGAACGCCTCCACCTTCGGCCATTGCCTCTTCATTCCGATCCTCATCGCCTGGCTGGTGCAGCAGCGTCTGCCCGGCCTGCGCCAGTTGGAGCCGGTCGCCTGGCCGCCGGGTCTGATCTGGCTGGGCCTTGGCGCCTTTGCCTGGCTGCTCGGCGCGGCGGCGGGCGTCGCGATGGTCCGCCATGGCGCGCTGGTCCTGATGCTCCAGGGCGCGGTGATCGCGCTGCTCGGGCCGATGGTGGCGCGCGCCTTGCTCTTCCCGCTCTTTTACGCCTTCTTCATGGTCCCCTTCGGTGAAGAGATCGTGCCGCATCTTCAGCTGGTGACGGCGCATCTCTCGATGATGTTCCTGACGCTGGCCGGCGTGCCCGCCCATATGGAGGGCATCTTCATCACCACCCCGACCGGCTATTTCGAGGTGGCGGAGGCCTGTTCGGGCGCCAAATTCCTGATCGCCATGACCGCCTATGGCGCGCTGGTCTGTAATGTATGCTTCCAGAGCTGGCCGCGCCGCATCCTGTTCATGACCGGAGCGCTTACCTTGTCGGTGCTGGCCAATGGCGTGCGCGCCTTCGCCACCATATTGGTCGCCCATCTGACCACGGTGGATGCCGCTGTCGGTTTCGACCATGTCGTCTATGGCTGGGTGTTCTTCGCGATCATCATGATCATCGTGATGGCGACCGCTTGGCCATTTTTCGATCGCAAGCCCGGCGACCCCTGGTTCGATCCCGTGCCGCTGCAGCGCCCTGTCCGGCGGCAGGCGCCGGCCGGCATGATGGCGGCCATCGCACTCGGCATCATCGTCGCCGCGCCGCTCTGGCTGGCGGCCACTGCGGCCACCGCCCGTCCGCTGCCATCGCGCATCGATCTGCCGGCGGTGCCGGGCTGGACCCGCACCAGTGCCGCCCAGACCTATCCCTGGAAACCGCGCTTCGATGGCGCCGATCATTTCATCTCTGGCCGCTATGCCAACGCGCAGGGACAGGTCGTGGACCTCGTCGTCGCCGCCTTTGACCGGCAGGAGGACAAGCGCGAACTGGTCGGTTTCGGCCAGGGCGCGGTCGATCCCGACAAGGAATGGACTTGGTCCTCGCCCGCACCGGCGCCCGCCGAAGCGCGCGGCGAGCAGATCACCGGTCCCGGCCCGCTCGTCCGCCATGTCGTCAGCTTCTATGTGGTGGGGCAGGGCGCGCCGACCGGCAGCAAGCCGGAAGTGAAGATCCAGACCATGCTCGCTCGCCTGCTGGGCCGCGATCCGCGCTCGGTCGCGATCCTCGTTTCCGCCGAAGAACATCCCGGCCATCCCTCCGACGCGGCGATCTCTGTCTTCCTGCGCGATCTGGGCAATGTGAAGGAATTGGCTGACCGCAGCGCGGGCATAGGCTAGGACCGTAACAATGTGCGGAATTGCGGGCATCTTCCATCTCGAAACGGCCAAGCCGGTCGATCCTGCGCGGGTGCGCGCCATGCTGGACGTGATGCCGCATCGGGGGCCGGACGGCAGCGGCATATGGACCGCGCCGGGCGTGGGCCTGGGCCATCTGCGCCTGTCGATCATCGACCTTGGCGGTGGCGCCCAGCCGATGCTGACCGAGGATGAAAGCCTGGTCGTCACCTTCAACGGCGAAATCTACAATTTCGCCGAGGTTCGTGCCGAACTGGAGGCGAAGGGCCATGTCTTCCGCACCGACAGCGATACCGAAGTCATCCTGCATGGCTATCGCCAATGGGGCGAGGAGTGCGTGCAACGCTTCAACGGCATGTTCGCCTTCGCCCTGTTCGATGCGCGCGCGCAGTCGCTCTGGCTGGTGCGCGACCGGCTGGGAGTGAAGCCGCTCCATTATGCCCTGTTGTCGGATGGCAGCCTGATCTTCGGGTCGGAACTGAAAAGCCTGCTCGCGCACCCCTTGCTTCGCCGCGCGCCGGACCTGAGCGCGGTCGAGGATTATCTCGCCTATGGCTATGTCCCCGACGATGCCTGCATGGTCGCGGGCGTGCGCAAGCTGGGTGCGGGCGAGACGCTGCGCCTCGTGCGCGGCCGTTCGCTGCCCCATCCGCAACGCTATTGGGACATCAGCTTTGCCGATCGCAGCAAGGCCAGGCCGGAGGCGCTGGAGGAGGAACTGGTCGCGCTGATGCGTCAGGCGGTGCGCTCGCGCATGGTGTCCGACGTGCCGCTCGGCGCCTTCCTGTCCGGCGGCGTCGACAGCAGCAGCGTCGTTGCCTTGATGGCGGAGGCATCGAACCAGGCGGTCAAGACCTGCACCATCGGCTTCGACGTCGCCAGCCTGGACGAGACCGCCTATGCCGACCGGATTGCCCGGCGCTTCGCAACCGATCACCGCACGCGCATCGTATCACCCGATGATTATGGATTGGCCGACACGCTGGCCTTTCATTTCGACGAACCCTTTGCCGATGCCTCCGCGCTGCCCACCTACCGGGTGTGCGAACTGGCGCGCGAACAGGTGACGGTGGCCCTGTCCGGCGACGGCGCGGACGAGGCGTTTGCCGGTTATCGCCGCCATCGCTTCCAGATGCAGGGGGAGAGGCTGCGTGGCCTGATCCCCGCTTCGGTGCGCGAACCCTTGTTCGGTACGCTTGGCCGCTATTATCCCAAGGCTGACTGGGCGCCGCGCCCGCTGCGCGCCAAATCGACTTTCCTGGAGCTGGCCGGCGACGGCGGCGAAGCCTATGCCGCCTCGGTCGGGGTCACGCCCCATGCGCTGCGCCAGCGTCTCTTCAGCCAGGACATGAAGAGCCGGCTGGGCGCCTATCGCGCCGAGGATCGCTATATCAAGGCGATGGCCAATGCCCCGGCGCGCGATCCGCTCGACCGCGCCCAATATGCCGATATCCGCATCTGGCTGCCCGGCGACATCCTGACCAAGAGCGACCGGATGAGCATGGCCGTCAGCCTGGAGGCGCGCGAGCCGCTGCTCGACCATCGGCTGGTCGAATTTGCCGCCCGCCTGCCGGTGGCCCAGCGCATTCGCGGCAATAGCGGCAAATATCTCATGAAGAAGGCGATGGAGCCCTTCCTGCCGCAGGATATTCTCTACCGCCCGAAAATGGGCTTCGTGACGCCGATCAGCGCCTGGTTCCGCGGCGCGCTGGCGGGTGAGGCGACGGCGGTCGCCGGCGGCTCGGCGCTGGCCCGCACCGGCTGGTTCGACACGAAGATGCTCGCCAAGGTCGCGGCCGATCACAAGGCTGGCATGGCCGATCATGGCCGGCTGCTCTGGCAAATGGTGATGCTCGACAAGGCGCTCGGCCGGCTGTTCGGCGCGTGACCGGCGTATTGCGCGCGCCTTTTGGCAGTTTTTTGGCGTTGATAGGGCCGTGGCTGATCTGGCTAGGCTTTGCGCATTTCGTTCGGCCTCATTGGTATGGGAGCTTGGCCGCCATCGCCGCTGCGACACTGTCGATCTTCGTGGGGCTATATGGTCTATGGCTATGCCTTCCACCTCGGCCGAACGGTAAATCGGTATGGCAACTGACCCTTTTTATAATCTATGCCGTCGGGATCGTAATTGCGCAGCCGATTATCGGTCTCGTGTCGATTTGCACGACAGGTGACTGCATTTAGGGTGCGGGCCTTGCAACCGGCCCCGCCCGGTGCCAACGGGACAGCATAATGATCATGCAGGGCGCCTCATTGACTGTCTCGAAGGAAATTGTGCGGCTGCGCCTCTATGCGCTGTGCCTGGCCGGCGACATGGCGGGGCTGTTCATCGCCTTCCTCCTCGCCAATTTCCTGGTCGTCGGCGCCTTTCTGGGCGAACCGGGCAAGCCCCATGGCCTGGTGATGTTCTCGATGGTCGCGCCGCTCTATGCGATCCTCGCGGTGCAGGGCGGTGCCTATGGCATCAACACGCTGGATCGCGTGCGCCGCGGCATCTTCCGCGCGCTGCTGGCGCTGGCGCAGGCGGCGCTGTTGATGTTGCTGATCGTCTATCTGGGCAAGATCGCCGAACAGCTATCCCGTCTGACCTTCCTCACCGGCCTGCTGCTGGGCGCCGCAACGCTGGCGCTGGTGCGTCTGGCCGTCGCGCGCCTCGCCGTCCGGCTGCTGGGCGATGTTCCGCATCTCACCGCCGTCATCATGGACGGGGTCGCGATCGAGACCGGCGCCCATATGGAGGTGATCCAGGCGGACGCCGCCAATCTCCATCCCGAACGCCATGATGCCGACATGGCCGCACGCCTGGCCGCTGCGGTCGGCATGGCGGAGAGGGTGATCGTCGCCTGTCCGCTCGAACGGATGGATGACTGGTCGGCGGCACTCAAGTCGCTCTCGGCACGGGGCGAGATCGTCGTCCCCGAACTGCTGCGCTTCGCCCCCGCGCGGGTGGACGAGTTTGACGGCCAGCCGACGATCATCGTCGCCGGCGGCCCGCTGCAATTCCGCGACCGCCTGATCAAGCGGCTGTTCGACATCATCGTCGCCACCATTGCCACCATCGCGCTGTCGCCCGTCCTGTTCGGCGCCGCTCTGGCGGTGAAGCTGACCAGCCCCGGCCCGATCCTCTTCCGCCAGCCGCGCATCGGCAAGGATGGGCGGCCCTTTTCCATCTACAAGTTCCGCTCGATGCGGACCGAGGCGAGCGACCACAAGGCCGCAACGCTGACCAGGCGCGACGATGATCGTGTGACCCGCGTCGGCGCGTTCCTGCGCAAGACCAGCATCGATGAACTGCCCCAGCTCTTCAATGTGCTGAACGGCGACATGAGCGTCGTCGGTCCGCGCCCCCATGCCGCCGCCGCCAAGGCAGGCGACAGCCTCTATTGGGAGGTCGATGCCCGCTATTGGGAACGGCATTGCATCAAGCCGGGCATGACCGGCCTGGCCCAGGTGCGCGGCCATCGCGGCGCAACCGATCATCATCAGGATCTGATCGACCGGCTCCAGTCGGACTTGGAATATGTCAGCGACTGGTCGATCTGGCGCGACCTGCGCATCATCGTCGCGACGCTGGGCGTGCTGGTCCATCACAAGGCCTATTGACCGTGACCAACCTGCTGCTCGCCCTCGTCCTGCTGGCCTCGTTGGTCGCCGTCGCCTGGCCCTTCCTCTTTTATCCGCTGATCCTGCGGATGCTGCCAACCCGCGCGGAAACGCCGGTCGCCTGCCCGGTGCCCAGCGCGTCGCTGCTTTTCTGCGCCTATAATGAGGCGGGTGCGATGCCGGAAAAGCTCGCCAATCTGGCGATGCTGAAAGGCCGGCATCCCACGCTCGAAATCCTCGCCTTTGACGATGGATCGTCCGACGAGACCGCCGCGCTGATCGCGGCGCAGGGCGATCTCGTCACTTTGCTGCGCGGGCCGGGTCGCAGCGGCAAGGCGCATGGCATGAAATTGCTGGCCGCCCGTGCGCGAGGCGACATACTGATCTTCACCGACGCCAATGTGCTGCTGGATGCCGACGCGATCGATAATCTGCTCGCCCGCTATGCCGATCCCGATATCGGCGGCGTGCTCGGCTCGCTCCATTATCTGGGCGAGGGCGACAGCGCGACCGCCGCCGTCGGCTCGCTCTACTGGCGGATCGAGGAGCGACTGAAGGACGAGGAGTCGCGCACCGGCAATGTGCTGGGCGCCGACGGCTCGATCTTCTCTATCCGTCGCTCTCTCTATCCGGAATTTCCCGATAGCGTGCTGGACGACCTCACCGTCTCCATGGCGGTGGTCTTCGCCGGCAAGCGGCTGGTGAAGGCGAAGGATGTGATTGCGCGCGAGCGGCTGGTGACGGGGCGCAAGGACGAATATCGGCGCAAGGTGCGGATCGCCGCGCGCGCCTGGCACACGCACAGCCATTTGCGCCCGCAACTGCGCCGCATGGCCGCGATCGACCGGTTCAAATATGCCTCGCGCAAGATCGTGCGCTGGTTTGGCGGCGCCTTCATCCTGACCGGCGCGATCGCCGCAGGCGCGCTGGCACTGCGCCTGTCGCCCATGCTCTACATGCTCGGCGCGATCGGCCTTGCGCTGCTCGCCTGGATCGGCCTGCGCTCGCGCGGCGGGCCGCTTGCCGCGCTGGTCGACATCATGATCGCCTATGCCGCCACCTTGCAGGGCGTGCTCAAGGCGATGAGCGGCCGCACCGTCACAATCTGGAATCCTGCCCAGTCGCGATAGTCTTTCGCGTTGATCCCCTCTCGCCAAAGCCGCGCCATATTGTATAGGCCGGAAGCTGATACCGAGCGGAGAATGGCGTGATTACTGTCCAGCGGGTGGCCAAGGCCGCCGGCAAGCATCTGACCAAATTGGGTCTCGACCTGCGCAAGGCACTGGGTGCCTCCGCCAATCGCGGCTGCCCGGCCTGCGGCATGACGGTCGTCGGCTTCTTCCGCTATGGCGACAATGGCGAATGGGGCTGCCCCAATTGCAGCGCTTCACCGCGCGAGCGGCTGATGAACTATCTCCTCATGAAGGGCGTGCTGACCGTGCCGACCGACGGCGCGATCCTGCACATGGCCCCCAATGAAGGGAGCCTGGTCAAGCGCTTCTCTGCGGCGGCCGACTATGTCCCGGCCGATCTTGATCCCGCGCGCTATACCGTGCCCGGCATGCACAAGGTCGACCTGATGGCGCTGTCCGACACCGATCGATACGACCTCTTCTATGCCAGCCATGTGATGGAGCATGTGCCCGATGACATGGCCGTGCTGCGCAATATCCTGCGCGCGCTCAAGCCCGGCGGCGAAGCCTGGCTGATCGTGCCGCTGTGGGACAAGCCGACCGAGGATGGCAGCTTCGACATCCCCCCGCGCGAGCGCGAACGGCGCTTTGGCCAGTGGGACCATGTCCGCCAATATGGCCTCGACTTTGCCGATCGCATCCGCGCCGCCGGCTTCGCGCTGGAGGAAATCGACGCGCGCGACATCGACGCCGACACGCGCCATTTCTATGCGCTCGATGATCGGCTGTTCCGGGCGCGCAAGCCGCTGGGAACAGCGACGCAGTGAGCATGCTCGCGCGGATGGAGGCATCCGCCCGCATGCTCGCGCTGGTCAAGCTCGCCAATGTCGGGCTGGTGATGATCTGGGGCTTCGCCGTCACCTTCGTCTTCGTGCGGGTGCTGCCGCTGGCGGAGTTCCAGGCCTTCCTGCTGCTCGTCGCCTTCGGCAATTTCACCATCTCGGCGGAATTCGGCCTCACCAGCATCATCTATGCGCGCCTGCGCCGCTTCTGGCTGGGCAGCGATGAGGAGGCGGCCGATGGCGGCTTCCGGCTGGAGGAAATGGGTGTCCTCTTCCTCTTCCTCGGGCTGCTGATCGCCGGCGCGGTCGTCCTCCTGCTCGGCGCGCTGGCGCTGGAAGGGCTGCATACGGCGATGCCAGTGCTGTTCCTGCTCTTCTTCCTCACCGCCTGCCTCAACCTGCCGGCTTTGCTTGCCAAGCGGGCGCTGGCGGCGATCGACGGCAATTTCCTGTGGGAAGGGCTGGATTGCGCCCGCCGCCTGGTGACGATCGGCTTGCTGGCGGCGATCCTGTTTGGGCTCGATCCGCGCCTGTCGGTCGCGCTGCAACTGGCGATCAGCGTTCTGGTGATCGGCTATGCCATCGTCCATGTCCATCGCCGCCTTAACATGCGCCGCAGCCACTGGTTCGCCTTCCGCGTCGGTGGCGGCCATGTGCGCCGCCATTATCTGCGCGATATCGGTGCGTCGGCGGCCTTCACCGTGTCGGATATCGTCGCCTATAACGCGCCCTATTTCACCATCGCCATGGCCACCAGCGATGCCCGGCCGATGCTGCTGTTCGACTTTTTCTTCAAGATGTCGCGCTCGCTCTCGATGCTGGTGCGCGCCATGGTGGAGGCGGCCCTGCCGCGCATCACCCGCGCCTATCATGCCGGCGAAAGCGCGCGGGTGCGCCAGCTCCTGACCCGCGCGCTCGGCGCTGCGCTCTTCTTCGCGCTGGCCGGTTCGGCGCTGCTGATGCTGATCGGCGGCTGGCTGTTCGACAAGCTGTTCGACGGCCGAGCCGCGATCGACCAGGCCGACCTTGGCCTCACCGCGCTGGCACTGGTCGCGCTGTCGGTCATCTGCGTCTCGGTCTATGTCCAGGCCGCGCTCGGCCGCTTTGCCCATCTGCTCCAGCGCTCGCTGCCTTTCCTTGCCGGTTCGCTGCTCAGCGTGCCGCTCGCCGGCGCGCTCTGGCCCGATCGCTTCGATCTCGGCTTCCTCGGTCTCTATGCCTTGACCCTGATGCTGGCGGCTGGCCTGCATCTCGTCTCGCTGCGCCGGCTGGTGCGCGCATGAAGATCGCCATGCTCGATCCGTCGCTCTTCACCGGGCGCTATGATGACGGGCTGTGCGCCGGCCTGGCGCAGGCGGGCGCTAACGTGACCCTGCTCGGCCGGCCGATGCGCGCCACCGATGCGATCGTGCCGCAGGGCTATAGCTACGCCCCGCGCTTCTTCCGCCGCAGCGAGGCGCTGCGCGATCGGCTGGGGGAGGGGCGGGCCTTCCGCCTTGCCAAGGCGGCCGAATATGGCCTGACCTGCGCGCTCGGCAATCTTGATGCGATGACCGGCGCGGACGTGACCCATGTCCAGTGGTTGCCGCTGGCGCCGGCCGACCGGCTGATGCTCGATCGGCTCAGGGGGCGCACCGCGCTCGTCCACACCGTCCATAATGCCGATGCCTATCATGCCGACAGCGGCCTGCAGGGGCGCGGCTATCGCGCGCTGCTCGATCGGTTCGACGCGCTGATCGTCCATGGCGACACGACGCGCGCGGCGCTGGTCGGACAGGGCGTCGAACCCGCCCGCATCCATGTGACGCCGCACCCACCGATGCAGCTTGCGCCCGCCACCCCTGCGGACCTCGCCGCCATTCCCGATCCCGCCGCGCCCCGCATCCTCTTCTTCGGCACGATCCGCCCATACAAGGGCGTCGACCTGCTGGTGGAGGCCTGCCTGTCGCTCTGGCGCGCGGGCCATGATTTTGAGCTGGTGCTGGCCGGCAAGCCCTTCATGGATGTCGCGCCGATCCTCGATCCGGTCCATGCCGCCGGCTTCGGCGACCGTCTCATCACCGATTTCGGCTTCCTCACCGAACCCCGGCTCGACGCGCACATGGCGAACGCCGACCTGATGGTCTTTCCCTATCGCCATATCGATTCGAGCGGCGCCTTCCTGTCGGCGCTGCACCATGGCAAGGCGATGGTCACCTCCGACGCGGGCATGTTCGGCACCCTGCCGGACGGTGTCACCACGCGGGTTCCGGCCGGAAATGCGGTGGCGCTTGGCCAAGCCCTCTTGCCGCTGATCGAAAGCGCGGCCATCAGGCAGGCAGCGGGTGCGCGGGCGCGCGCCTATGGAGATATTATGGGCAATTGGAAGGACATGGCCTTGGCGACGATGGATATTTACCGCCAGGTGCTGCGCGCATGAGCCGCTATGTCCGCGAATTGTCCGACCGTGCATTGGCCCTGCGCCTGGCGCTGGCCGGCCGCGTCCACCAATATCCCGAGATTCAGGCGCTCAAGCGCTTCCTGTCCGCCTTCGCCATCGATTGCCTGTTCGACGTCGGCGCCAATCGCGGCCAATATGCGACCATGGCGCGCAAGGATGCGGGCTTTGCCGGCACCATCCTCTCCTTCGAGCCGAACCCGGACGTTTTCGCCGAACTCAGCAAGGCGGCCGCGTCCGACCGCAACTGGCATGTCTTCAACATGGCCCTGTCCGATTTCGACGGCACCGCCAGCTTCAACATCATGGCTGCCGACCAGTTCAGTTCCCTGAAGGCCCCGTCGGGCGCACAGGACGCGATCTTCGCCGACCGCAACAAGGTGACGAAGACGGTCGAGATGCAGTGCCGCCGGCTCGACAGCCTGCTGCCCGAACTGCGCGCCGCGCACGGCTTTGCCCGGCCCTTCCTCAAGATGGATACGCAGGGCCATGACCTGTCAGTCTGCGAAGGCGCGGGGCGCGTCATCGCCGACATGGCTGGCATCCAGACGGAACTGGGCGTGCGTCCCATCTATGAAGGCGGCACCGGCTATCGCGCGATGATCGACTGGCTGGAGGCGCGCGCCTTCGTCCCCTCCGCCTTCTTCGCCAACAACAAGGGCCATTTCCCCCTGCTGGTCGAAATGGATGGCATCTTCGTCAACAAGGCGCTGCTGGACAGCTGATGCCGGGGGGAATGCCCTTCGTCAGCGCGCGGCGCCTGTTCCTCGCCGGGGCGATCGGCCTCGCCCTGTGGCTGGGCGCGACCTTCCTGTGGCACGTGACCTGGCGTCAGGGTGTCAGCCTCGCCGTCATCCTGTTCCTGGATCAGGATTTTCCGGCGCTGATGATCGGCCTGTTCCTGCTGGCGCTGGCCGCGCCCTTTGCGGAGGGGATGGGCTTTCGCCTGCCGCAACCGCGCGCGCGCATCATCGTGCCGATCATCGTCCTGCTGGGGCTTGCCGCCTGGGCCGGCCATTATGCGCTGTTCCAGGATTATTCGGTCTCCCGCGATGAAGAGGTTGCGCGCTTTGCCGCCGCCTATATGCGCGAAGGCCTGTTCGCCCGTCCGATCCCGGTCGAATGGGAACCCTATCGCCGGGCGATCATGCCCGAATTTTTCTCGCCCTTCGGCGCCGCCGATTACTGGACCGCCGCCTATCTGCCGGTGAACAGCGCGATCCAGGCGCTCTTCTGGCAGATGGGCGACCCCAATCTGGCCGGCCCGGTCTTGCTGGTGCTCGGCCTCTTCTCGCTATGGCGGGTGGCGCTCCATCTCTTCCCCGACCGGCCCGATGCCGTCTGGGTAACGATGCTGCTCGGCCTCTCCTCGGCCCAGCTCTGGGTCACGGCGATGACCCCCTATGCCATGACCGGCCATTTCGCATTGAACATGGTCTGGCTGGCGCTGGTGCTGCGCGGCGGCATTGCCGGCCATCTGTCGGCCGGCGTGGTCGCGCTGATCGCGGCGGGCCTGCATCAATGGCATTTCCCGCCCATCTTCATCGCCCCCTTCATCCTCTGGATGCTGCTGGCGCGGCGCTGGACCGTGGCCGCCTTCCACGCGCTGACCCTGGTTGCCATCGTCATCGTCTGGGCCAAGATCTGGCCCGGTTTCCTGCTCCATGCGCTCGGTGCGCCGACCGATGTGCGCCCCTCCGCCGGCGTCGCCGACAAGGTGGGCAGCCTGTTCCAGCGCCTGGGCGACCGCTGGCAGCCGCTGGTCAATCTCAGCCGCTATGCCGCCTGGAACAACATATTGATGGTCCCGCTCGCGGGCCTGGGCGTGCTGGCGATGCGCTGGCGCGATGCGATCCGCGGGCGCGAGATCGCCCTGCCGCTGGCGCTGGGCTGCCTGGCGGGCTGTGCGCTGGCGCTGGCGCAGGGCTATGGCTGGGGCTTCCGCTATGCCCACGGCTTCATCGGCCCCTTCTGCCTGCTGGGCGGTCTTGGCTGGGCGCGCTTCCGGCCACAGGGCGCGATGCGGCCGATCTTCATCGGCTTCGTGGTGACGCTGCTTACCGCCGGCTTCCTGGTCTGGCGCACCCATGTCTTCGTCGAACCCTATGCCGCCAGCCACCGCATGATCGACGCCTCGCGCGCGGACGTCGTGCTGGTCGATCCGCGCGGCGGCCTCTACGTCACCGATCTGGTGCGTGGTCGTAATGGCGTGCCGGGCAAGCCGATGGTCATGAACCTCGGCATGCTGACGCTCGATCAGGTGGACGAGCTGTGCAAGACCTATGTGGTCGAGCTGTTCGACCGCGCCGAATTCCGCCCGCTCGGCGTGCCGCTGGCGCGCTGGAATCTCGGGCGCATGGACACGCTGCGCGCCCATATGAAGCTGGCCGGTTGCGATCGCCCGGTCCAGCCACCGCTGCCCGAGACGATCGACGACGCCATGAACGCCGCCGACAACGCCTTCTAAGTTGGTGGTTGAAGGGGCATCACTGCCCCTTCACATAGACCCGCTTGCCGTTGATCCAGGTTTCCAGCACCTGCGTGCCGCGAATGTCGGTCGGGCTGGCCGTCTCGATATTGCGGTCGATCAGCAGGAAGTCCGCCCGCTGCCCCGGCACCAGGCTGCCGAATTTCTTCTCGGCAAAGCCAGCAAAGGCCGCCTGCCGGGTAAAGCCGTCCAGCGCTGCCTCGAAGCTCACCTTCTGCTCGGGCATCCAGCCGCCGGCCGGCTCGCCCCTGGCGTCCTGTCGCGACATGGCGGCGGCAATGCCGGGGAAGGGATTGGGGCTTTCGACCGGCACGTCGGAGCCGAACGCCAGCGGCACATGATTGTCGAGCATCGCCTTCCAGGCATAGGCGCCCTTCAGCCGGGCCTCGCCCAGCCGCGCCGTCGCCATGCGCCAGTCCGACGTCTCATGCACCGGCTGCATCGACGCGATCGTGCCATAGCGGGCAAAGCGCGGCAGGTCGGCCGGATCGATGATCTGGGCATGTTCGACGCGCCAGCGCCGGTCGCCGCTATAGGTGTCCGACATTTCCTGGATCGCGTCGAGTATCTCGCCATTGGCAGCGTCGCCGATCGCGTGGACAGCAACCTGGAAATTGTCCATCGCCGCCCGGCTCATGATGTTGCGCAACTGGGTCGAGGGGATCATCGGCAGGCCGCGTTGGCCCGGCGCATCGCTATAGTCCGCCTTCAGCCAGGCGCCGCGCGACCCCAGCGCGCCGTCCAGCAGCAGCTTGATCCCGCCCATGCGCAGATGATCGTCATACAGCCAGGGCGTGGGTTCCGGCCCGGCGATCAGCACCATATTGTCGAGGCCATAGGCATAGGACATGATCCGCACGCGCAGCGCGCCGCGGTCGGCCGACCGGCGGAAGGCCTGCCAATCCTCAATGCTGGTGCCCATGTCGGCAATGCCGGTGATACCCACCGCCAGCAGTGCGCGCTGCGCTTTTTCCAGCGCATTGTCGCGATCCTTGGGGGCAGGGGCGGGCACGACCTTCTGGATCAGGTCCATCGCCTTGTCGACGAATACGCCTGCCGGCTTGCCCGCCGCCATCTCGATCCGGCCACCGGCCGGCGCCTTGGTCGTGGCGCTGACGCCGGCCGCGCGGATCGCCGCGCTGTTGGCCCAGCCCGCATGGCCGTCGATCCGCTCCAGCCAGACCGGGATGTCGCCCACGGCCGCGTCCAGTTCGGCGGCGGTCGGGAACCGGCCCAGCCCCCATGTCTCCTGGTTCCAGCCGGTGCCGATGATCCATTTGCGGCCGGTATTCTCCTGCGCATAGGCGCGGATCTTCGCCTGCGCCTCGGCCAGCGATTTCGTGTCGGACAGGTCCAGCGTGATCAGCGACAGGCCAAGCCCCATGACATGGCCATGCGCATCGATCAGGCCGGGGATCAGCGTCTTGCCGCCCGCGTCCAGCTTGAAGCTCGGGCCTTTCGGCCGCTCGGGCCAGGGCTGGCCGCGCTTGGGCTTCTTGGGCTTGTACTCGGGCTCCTGATAGCGGCCCTGGATCAGCTTCTCGACCTTGCCCTCATCGTCGATCATCAGCGCGCCGAAATGGACGATCTTGCCATCCGGTCCGATGGCGATGCCGTTCACATTGTCGATCACGCCCGACGCATAAGCGGGCATCGGCAGAGCAAGCGCGGCGATCGCCGCCAGCATCATCTTCCTCATGCGCGGGTGATCCGCCGCACCAGCGCGCTGGTGTCCTGCCGGTGGCCGCCCATCGCCTGCACGTCGGCGTAATATTGATCGACCATCGCCGTCACCGGCAGGGTCGCGCCATTGGCCCGCGCTTCCTCCAGCGCCAGCCCCAGATCCTTGCGCATCCAGTCCACCGCAAACCCGAAATCGAAACTGTCCTGCGCCATCGTCTTCCATCTATTGTCCATCTGCCAGCTTTGCGCTGCGCCCCCCGAAATCGCCTCGAACACCTTGTCCAGGTCCAGTTCCGCCGCCTGGGCAAAGCGCATCGCTTCGGCCAGGCCCTGCAGAACGCCGCCGATGCAGATCTGGTTCACCATCTTCGTCGTCTGGCCCGCGCCGGCCTTGCCGACATGGACGATGCGCGCGGCATAGGCCTGCATCACGATCGTCGCGGCCGCCACCGCCGGGGCGGATCCGCCGCACATGATCGACAGCCGGCCATTTTCGGCGCCCGCCTGTCCGCCCGACACCGGCGCATCGACGCAGTGCAGGCCCAGGCTCTCGCCCTCGACGGACAATTGCCGCGCGATCCGCGCCGACACGGTCGTATGGTCGATGAACAGGCCGCCCGGCTTCATCGTGCGGAACGCGCCTTCGCGCCCCAGCGTGATCTGGCTCAGGTCATCGTCGGTGCCGACGCAGCTGATGACGATGTCGGCCTCCTCGGCGGCCTTGGCCGGACTGATCGCGACTTCGCCGCCATAGGCCTCGGCCCAGCTCTTGGCCTTGCCGATCGATCGATTGTAGACGGTCAGATGATGCCCCGCCTTGGCCAGATGCCCCGCGATCGGGCCGCCCATGACCCCCAGGCCGATAAACGCGATATTAGCCATAAGCCTCGTACATTTCGTGCGTGCAACCAAGCCATAGGGCCAGTTTTCGGCAAGTGCCAGTTTCTTCACCGGCAATTTTGCGTTAGGGCGCTGCGCCATGAACACGCTGAGCAAGATAGAGGGCGCCCTGCCGCTGCCCGTCACCGTCGATGACATCCTTGCGGCCCGGACACGCATTTCCGGGTCGATCGTCAAGACGCCGACGCTCATTAGCCAGACCTTCTCGCAAATGCTTGGCTGCAACGTCTATCTGAAGTTCGAAAATCTCCAGTTCACCGCCGCCTACAAGGAACGCGGCGCGCTCAATCGTCTGCTGCAACTCGATGAAGCGGCCAAGGCCAAGGGCGTGATCGGCGCCTCGGCTGGCAACCATGCGCAGGGCCTTGCCTATCATGGCAAGCGCCTTGGCGTGCCCGTCACCATCGTCATGCCGACCACCACGCCGATCGTGAAGGTCACCCAGACCCAGGGCCATGGCGCCACCGTCGTCCAATATGGCGAGAAGTTCGACGACGCCTATGCCCATGCCCGCAAGCTGGAGGTGGAGCAGGGGCTGACCTTCATCCATCCGTTCGACGAGCCCGACATCATCGCCGGCCAGGGCACGGTCGGTCTGGAAATGCTGGAGGATGCGCCGCAAATCGACACGCTGATCATACCGATCGGCGGCGGCGGCCTCTTCTCGGGCATCGCCACCGCGGCGCGCGCGATGAAGCCGGACATCCGCCTGATCGGCGTGCAGGCGGAACTCTATCCGTCGATGTATGACTTCATAAAGGGCGCAGACCTCGCCTGCGACGGCGACACGCTGGCCGAGGGTATTGCGGTGAAGCAGCCGGGCGAACTCACCCGCCGCTTCGTCGAGCGTCTGGTCGACGATGTGCTGCTGGTCACCGAACGCCGGCTGGAGGAGGCGGTCAGCCTGTTGCTCCAGATCGAGAAGACGGTGGTGGAGGGCGCCGGTGCCGCCGGCCTGGCCGCTCTGCTCAGCTATCGCGAGCAGTTTGCCGGTCGCAATGTCGGCCTGATCCTGACCGGCGGCAATATCGACACCCGCCTGCTCGCCAATGTGCTGCTGCGCGATCTTGCCCGTTCGGGCCGTCTCGCCCGCCTGCGCATCATCCTGCAGGATCGGCCCGGCGCGCTGTTTCATGTCGCCCGCATCTTCGACCAGGAAGCGGTCAACATTCTGGAACTGTCGCACCAGCGCATCTTCACCAATCTGCCGGCCAAGGGGCTCAGCCTCGACGTCGAGTGCGAGACCCGCGATGGCGCCCATCTCCAGCGGCTGATCACGGCGCTCGGCGCGGCGGGTTATGAGGTCGCGCCGATCGAGGTTGCCTGATTTTGGGACATGCTTAACCATCGGTAAAAATTTCGTGGTAAATGACCTTTTCATGGTTGGGCCGGGACGGCATAGTCCGACCATGAAAAGGCAAATTCGCATGACTGAATCGGGGGGAGAGGCATGAGCGCACCATTCCGCTTTCCGCGTTTCTTCGTGACGAACCCCAGCCCTTGCCCCTATCTGCCGGGCAAGAGCGAGCGGAAGGTCTTCACCGAACTCAACGGCGACAATGCCTCGGAACTCAATGATGCGCTCGGCCGCATCGGCTTCCGCCGCAGCCAGAATGTCGCCTATCGCCCCAGCTGCGCCGATTGCTCGGCCTGCGTGTCGGTCCGCGTCGTCGCGCAGGAGTTCAAGCCCAACGCGACCCAGCGCAAGCTGATCCGCCGCAACAGCGACCTCGTCGTCACCGCCTGCAAGCCTTGGTCGACCGAGGAGCAGTTCGAACTGCTCCAGCGCTATCTGCGCGCACGGCATCCCGGCGGCGGCATGACCGAAATGGACGAGATGGACTTTGCCGACATGGTCGAACAGACCCCGGTCGAAAGCCATGTTGTCGAATATCGCCTGCCCGGCGAGGATGGCCGCCCCGGCAAGCTGGTCGGCGCCTGCCTGACCGATCGCCAGGGTGACGGCCTGTCGATGATCTACAGCTTCTTCGACACCGAACTGGAAGATCGCCCCGGCCTCGGCAACTTCATCATCATGGATCATATCCAGCGCGCTGCTCGCGCGGGCCTGGCCTATGTGTATCTGGGCTATTGGGTCGATGGCTCGCAGCGGATGCAGTACAAGATCCGCTATCGTCCGCTCGAAAAGCTCAGCCGTGCCGGCTGGGTCCGCTTCGATCCGGAGGAGCAGGCGCAGGCGATCCGGGTCGTCATGCCGCGGGACGAGCCGCCGCTGCCGGTCGAACTGGCCGCCATCTTGCGCCGCTGACGGCGCAGTTTCTGTAATTTACAAATTCCCGATCATTCCGGTTACGTGCAGGCTTGTTTAAGCTTTTCCTGCATCATCGCCGGCATGAGGAACAGGGCGGCACGGCAATCGGGGATGGGCGATGGATCGCTTCGCTGATCGGCGCTTTGCCGATGGCGCCCGCGAACTTGGCGGGCCTGCGGCTCATATGCCGTCCGGCGCCCATGTTGCGCACAGGGCATTATCCGCGAAAATCAAGCATGTACGTCCACCCGTCATTCACTGGTTCGCGGATTATCGCGGTCGCCTGCTGACCTACTGGGTCGAGGGCGAGGTGCGGGGCGGGGGGCTTCGCATGGGGCTGATGCGCCATGGCTGGCGCAAGGGCTTTGATTCGGTCGATATCGGGATCATCATACGGGCCGCTGCCGCGTCGTCGCAGCCGGAACCGCTGGTCGTTCGCCTGCGTTGCGCAGATGGCGCAAGCCGCTGGTGCCTGCTCCGCATGACGCGGCAGGCAATGCCCGCAGGGGCATGGCGCTGGTATGGAACGGTCGAGGATATGCATGATCGTCGCGACAAACAGGCTGAATTGCTGGAAACCGCGCTGGCGGAAAGTCGCGAACATCATCGCTGGTCGGTAGAACTCAGCCCCCAGGTTCCCTGGACCGCCACGCCCGATGGCGCGATCGAGGAGGTGGGGCCGCGCTGGCGCGATCTGACCGGCAGCTCGCCCGAACAGGCGATGGGCGCCGGCTGGATCAACGCGCTGCATCCCGACGACATGGACCGGACCCTGACGTTGTGGCGCGAACGGCTCCAGTCGGGCGACCCGGTCGATGTCGATTATCGCCTGCGCCTGCGCGACGGCAGCTATCGCTGGATGCGCGCCCGCGCGGCCGCCCGGCGCGATGGCAAGGGCGCGATCATCCGCTGGTACGGCACGCTGGAGGATATCCATAATCAGAAGCTGGCGCAGCAGGCGGTGGCAGAGAGCGAGGAGCATTTCCGCCTCGCGGTGCAGTCGGCGCGGCTCGGCATCTGGGACTATGACGCCCGCTCGGGCCAGCGCAGCTGGTCGGCGGAATTCCGGGCGATGCTGGGCCTGACGGCGGATGCGCCGGCGACCACCGAACTGGCCCTGTCGCTCGTGCATCCCGATGATCGCCACAAGCTCAAGGCGATGATGGACGGCGTCGCCGCCAATGTCCTGCCGCCCCATTTCGAGGCGACCCTGCGCGTCCATCGCGCCGACAATGGCGCGCTGCGCTGGATCCGCAGCACCGGCTGGGCAACGCGCACGGAAGTCGGCCAGTTGCGCCGGATCATCGTCACCTTCCTCGACGTCACCGAACAGCGCGATGCGGAAGAACGCATCCGCTGGGCCGCCACCCACGATCCGATGACGCGGCTGCCGAACCGGACATTGTGGCAGGGTGTGCTGGAGGAACTGGCGGATCAGGCGCGCCCGACCGGCGCGGGCTTCGGCCTGATGCTGTTCGACATCGATGACCTCAAGCGGATCAACGACTCGCTTGGCCATGACGCGGGCGACGCGCTGCTCTGCGGCTTTGCCGAGCGTCTGGCGGCGGCGGCGCCGGCCGATGCGGTGGTCGGTCGCCTGGGTGGGGACGAGTTCGGCCTGATCGCCGCCTCGCTGGTGGATAGTGCGACCGTGCAGGCCTGCAGCCAGGCGATATTGGACAAGATGCGGGTGCCCTTCGCCTATCAGGGGCAATTGCTCGAAGCCGGGGTCAGCGTCGGCGGCGCCGTGTTCGGCGAGCATGGCGACGATGCGCATGAACTGTTCAAGGCGGCCGATCTGGCGCTCTATGCCTCCAAGGCGAGCGGTCGCAGCCGGCTCACCATGTTCCATTCCCAGTTGCGGGCCGATGCGCAGCAGCGCAGTTCGATGATCCACATGGCCCGCCAGGTGATCGCCGAGCGGCTGGTCGAGCCCTATTATCAGCCCAAGGTCGACATGCGTAGCGGACAGGTGCTGGGCTATGAGGCGTTGCTGCGCTGGCAGCATCCCCGGCTCGGTGTCCAGGCGCCCGCCACCATTGCTGCCGCCTTCGAGCATGGCGAACTGGCCATCCGTCTGACCGACCTCATGCTCGACGCGGTGCTGCACGACATGGCGGCCTGGCTCCGGATGGGCTTCGATCCCGGCCGGGTGGCGGTCAACGCCTCGGCGGCGGATCTGCTTCAGGCCGATTTTGCCGATCATGTCCTCGCCCGGCTGGATCAGCATGGCGTGCCGGCACAGAATTTCGAGATCGAAGTGACCGAGTCGGTCTTCCTTGGTCGCGGCGCCGATCAGGTCGCGCGCGCGCTTGACCGGTTCGCGCGGGGCGGGGTGCGTATCGCCCTCGACGATTTCGGCACCGGCTTCGCCTCGCTCAGCCATCTCAAGCAATATCCGGTCAATGTGCTGAAGATCGACCGCAGCTTCGTCAGCCATGTCGACAGCGATGCCGGCGACGCCGCCATCGTCGACGCCGTCATCAAGCTGGGCAGCAGCTTCCGCATGGAGGTGGTGGCCGAAGGCGTGGAGACCGCCGAACAGGCCGCTTTACTGCTCCAGCATGGCTGCCATATCGCGCAGGGCTATCATTATGGCCGGCCACAGCCCGCCGCATCGGTCCTCGCCGCCCGCGGCGTCGCGCCTATCGCGCCGAAAAAGTGACCGCCTCTATCTTGTTGCCGTCGGGATCGCGCACGAAGGCGCCATAATAATGCTCGTCATATTGCGCCCGCACGCCCGGCGGCCCGGCATCGCTGCCGCCCAACTCCAGCGCCAGTCGATGAAATCCGTCGACCGCGCCGCGATCGGCCGCGACGAAGCAGATATGGATGCCGTTGCCCGCGCTCGCGGGCGCGCCATCGACCGGCGTCTCGACGCTGAACACCACGTCGGTCACGCCATAGTCGAGCGAATGGGGGTTATCGCGCAGGCTGCGATAGCCCAGCAGCGCCATCAGCGGGTCGTAGAAGGCCCGTGCCCGCGCCACATCATTGGTGCCCACCGATACATGATGCAGCATAACGCCACTCCCGTCGCCTGATCCAAACCGTCAACGCACCAACCCATGGTCGCGGTTCCAGACGGTTCAGCGCGGCGCGGCCTCGGTCGCGTAGCGGGTGGTCGCCTGGGTTGTGCCGTCGGGATTGATGATGATGGTCGTTACCAGCGGCGGCGGATAATAGAAGCCGCCCGAAATATAGCCGCCGGGCGGCAGGCCGGGCACCGGCGGAGCGGCCGACACGACGGTCGTGGTCGCCGGCTGGTTCGACCAGTGCGTGCCGCTCGTCGCCGCCACCGATGCTGGCGGAGCCGACGGAGCCGCCGCAACAGTTGTCACCGTCGGCGCGCTCGGGCTGACGGCGCTGCTGGCATAAGCGGGCGCATCATAATCCACGCCGGGGCGGCTGGACGGGGCGGGCTGTGGTGCGGACTGCGGCGCGGGGCTATAGGTCACCATGTCGTCGGGCGCACTATATCCGGCCTGGCCGCCGGAACTGGCGATGACGGCCGGCTGCGGCGCCCCCTCTTCATAGCCGCCCTCATAGCGCGACCAGTCGATGCCGCTGCGCACGTCGCGCACCCGGCCATATTGGTCGGTCATCACCGCATCGTCATAATAGCGCGACCAGCCATAGCCGGTGGTCGGCGCCGGCAGGCCATAGACGCCATAATTGGCGATGAAGAAGCGCGGATGGACCCAGTAGGCGGGCAGGGCAAAGCCTACGCGTGGCCGCTGATAGCTTTGCCAGCCGCCCGGCGCGGCCCAGCCGGCATACCAGCGCCCGTCATAGCGCGGCCCCCAGCGATGGGCGGTGGCGGTCGTCGCCGTGGCGGTGGTGCGGACCACGCTGGTGCCGGACGTCGCTGGCGCCTGCGCGGCAACCGGCCCCGCAAGGCTGGCGATCAGCGCCATGGCGCTGCTGGCGAAGAAAAAGCGCGCGGCCATCATCATGCTCCCTGTTCCTGCAGGGGCGTCAGGCCGCCCGCACGGTCATCATGCTAACGCGGAAATTAGCATGACGATCCGTGCAACGCCATGTTCGGCTTATGAAATCCTGTCCCGGAACGGGGCAGGGCGGCGATCAGCCGATGCGGCCGGCGATCCGCGCGACCAGTTCTTCCAGCCCCTGCTGGTCGGCACTGTCGAACCGGGCGGGGCGGGGGCTGTCCAGGTCCAGCACGCCGATCAGCCGGCCGTCATGCACCACCGGCACGACGATCTCGGACGCACTTGCCGCGTCGCAGGCGATATGGCCGGGGAAGGCATGGACATCGGCCACCAGCTGCGTCTCGCGCGTCTGCGCGGCGGTGCCGCACACGCCGCGGCCCAGCGGGATGCGGATGCAGGCCGCCTTGCCCTGAAAAGGCCCCAGCACCAGCTCATCCTCGACCATGCGATAGAAGCCGGCCCAGTTGAGGTCGGGCAGGAACTGCCAGATCAGCGCCGACAGGTTCGCCATATTGGCGACCGCATCGGGCTCGTCACGGGTTAGCGCGTCGGCAGCGGACAGAAGATCGGCGTACAGCGTCGCCTTGTCGGCGTCGGCAGCGGGGGCGAAATCATACATGGGCACGCATATAGGATGGCCCGCACCGCTCGGCCAGAGGCTAGGATGTGGGGACGGGATTATCGATCCATCGCCGCTTGAGAGGGGCCGGCAACAGCAGATCTGCATAGGATATGCCCGTGTAGCAGCGTATCTGGACGACAAGGCCGGCAAGCAGGGCGATCGGTGCAATGAGGTTCCACGCCATCACCAGCAAGGGCGCGGCAAAGGCCATCCACAGGATGATCCGCTCTTTGCGATGAAGCGCGTGCCATTGGCCATAAAGCAGGATCGCGAAGCCAAGGCAGCAAACCGTCAGGTCATAGTTGAAGATATAGGGGGTGATCAGGGCCGTCGCGGTGGCCGTGATGAAGGCCAGTTGATGGACGGTGCAGTGACGCGCGCGCCAGACCATGTAGAGCGCGCTGCCCGCAAACAGGGTCTGGGCCAGCAGCGGCAGCCAATAAGGCCCCGCGCGCAGCGCGACATAGGCCGATGTCATCATGAAGAAATAGAATTTCTCGCCTTCGGCGGTCATGATCCGGGTTTGGAGGGCAGAGGTATCCGTCAGCCAGGTGGGCCAGAGATCGAAGCCGAACGCCAAGCCGCTCAGCCCGATCAGCCCCAGGGTGACGGCGAGTGCCGCGCCTATCGCCCGGAAGGCCCTGCGATGGACCAGCGTCAGAGCAATCAGCAGGCCCAGATGGGGCTTGAGCGTCAGCAGCCCGGCGACAAGGCCGGCGCGGACCGGCGCATGGCGCAACTGGGCGAAGAACAGCAGCCACAGGCCGCCAATGACGAACCCATAATGGCCGACCCAGATATTGACGATCGCCGCCGGCGTCAGCAGCGCAAGCCAGGGGGACAGGCCGGCCGGTATGTAGGGACGGGCCGCCCAGGCAAAGAAGATGGCGCCAAGGCCCGTCCACAGGGCGAGCGCAACCGGATAGGGAAACAGCGCAAAGGGTATCGCCAGGAACAGGCTATGCGGAGGATAGGAGTAGTTCAGCATCTCCAGCGGGCCGAAAAGCCCGGCCTGCCAGTCCATATAGGACTGAAAATCATAGAGACGCTCAAGCTGGTCGGTCAGTGCGAGCGTTCCGCCGGACCAGACATTGAGGAAATCGCGGCCGATCAGAAGTCGGGCTTCGGGCAGGTGCAGGCCGTCAAGTTGGCGCAAATCCGAGAGGATCAGGAAGACGCCCAAGAAGGTGGCGGCAACCCACATGAACCAGTTCCAGGGGCGCGGTGGCAGAAGAATAGGGCGTTCGGCCGGCATGGCATCCTCGGGAAGCTGGGAACGCAGTCCTGCGCTCAGCCCTTCCTAGCAAAGCAATGATGGTTAATTCGTAAATGGCCGCTAGATTCAGTCCATCCTGACCCGGCCGCGTCCGGCCTTCACGCTGGCGCGCTTGACCTTGCCGTCGACGCGGCGCTTCTGCGAGGCCTTGGTCGGCTTGGTCGGGCGCCGCTTCTTGGGCACGATCGTTGCCTCGCGGATCAGCGCGAACAGCCGCTCGCGCACCTCCTGCCGGTTGAGCAGCTGCGATCGCGCGCCCTCGCTGCGCAGGATCAGCACGCCGTCGCGGGTCATGCGCGATCCGGCCAGGTCCGCCAGCCGCTGCTTCACCGCATCGGGCAGGCCGGGCGAGGCGGCGACGTCGAAGCGCAGCATCACCGCGCTGTCGGTGGTGTTCACATGCTGGCCGCCCGGCCCCGACGCGCGCGCGAAGCTCTCGACAATCTCGTCGCTGTCGATCGCGATGGAGCGGGTGACGGGGATGGCGACCATGGCGCAGGGCCGGGGCTTACAGCCCGGCTTCCTCCAATATCTCGGGGCCGAAGCCGGCATCGACGAAGCTCTGCGGCAGCGGTGCGGTCGCCTGCGCCGGCGGCTTGTTGTCGCCGCGCGGCACGCTCAGGAACCGGCTGTGCAGCAGCATCGCGCCCTGTCCGTCGCCATAGACCGGATCGCCGACGATGCCGAAGCCCAGCCCATGCTGGGCATGGACGCGGATCTGGTGGGTACGGCCGGTTTCGGGCGTGAAGGCGATCAGCGCACGGCCGTCCTTAACCGCCAGCTTGCGCCAGTGGGTGACGGCGGGCTTGCCGGCCTTCGCCGCGATCATGCGCCAGCCCTGGCTCGGCGTGCTCACCTTCTTGAGCGACAGGGCGATCGTGCCTTCATCCGCCTCGGGCACGCCCTCCAGTACCGCGACATAGCGCTTCTCGACCGTGCCGGCCTCGAACGCGGCGGCAAAGCGCTTGTGCGCCTTGGGATTGCGCGCCAGCAGCAGGCAGCCGCTGGTGTCGCGGTCCAGCCGGTGGACCGCCAGCGGCCAGCGCTGGAAGCCGAAGGTCAGCGAGGCGAGGTGGTTTTCAAGGCTGATCGATCCGTCGCGCGGCGCATCGACCGGCAGGCCGGCCGGCTTGTCGAGGATGATGGCCTCGCCATCGATGAACAGCACTTTGTCGCTAAGCAGGGTCAAATATCAATCCGATCGGGAAATCTGGCATCCGGGTAATCTGGCTGGGCGATTGACGCCCACGCCGCATCCTATAGGGCGTGGAGCCGATGGAGAATAGGGGCCTTGCCTGTCAACATGCGCCGCAGCGGCTAGACTGGGTCGATGTCGCGCGCGGCATCGGCATCATCGCCGTGGTGGTCGGCCATGTCTGGACGCGTGGGCCCTTGCGCGACGCCATGTACAGCTTCCACATGCCGCTCTTCTTCCTGCTGTCGGGCATGCTCTCGCGGCCGCATCCCGTCGGCGCCTTCACCCGGCGGCAACTGGTCAGCCAGATGCGCCCCTATGCGATCTTCCTCGCGCTGCTGATCCTGGCCGATCAGATCATCGAACCGGCCAAGGGCAATCTGCCGATCTTCCACCAATGGCCGCGCGATCTGCTGCCGATCCTGCTCGGCGGCTATTGGCTGCGTGGCCCCTATACCATCTTCTGGTTCGTGCCCTGCCTGATGCTGGCGCGCATCCTGTTCAACCTCGCGCTCAACCGCTGGCCCGATCCGCGCGACCGGCGATGGGCATTGCTGCTGATCCCGATGCTGCTGCTCGCCTATGCCATTGGTCATGTGACACCGGCCTCGCCGCTGGGCCTGCTGAGCGTGCCGATGGCGATGATCCTGCTCTGGGTCGGCGCGCTCTGGCCCCGACTGCACTGGCGCAATTTCTGGATAGCGCCGCTCGGCCTGCTCGCGCTGGCGGGCCTTTGCGGCTGGCTACCGACGCTCAACATGAAGGCGGCAGACTATGGCTGGCCGCTGTTCTCTATCGCGTCCGGCATCGCGACGTCGCTGCTGCTGTTCCGCCTCTCGGCGCGGCTCGCGCCAGTCGCCGCCCCGCTCGCCGCGATCGGCCGGGCGTCACTGGTCATCATGTATCTGCACGTCGCGATCATCCATTATGGCACGCCCTATCTGGCCAGGCCTTGGCTGCTCGCGCTTGCGCTGCTGGCGCCCTTCGCCCTGTGGCACCTCATCCGCCTGTCCCCGCGCCTCAGTCGCTGGATGCTCTAGGACAAGGACGGCGCCGACGCTGGCCAGGATCGCCAGCCTGCCAGGAAAAAGGCGATGGCCGCCATGGCGCGCGCATGCGTCCGGTCTGAAACGCCGGCCGGCTCGATCCCCTGCGCCGCCCGGTCCAGCGCCTCGCCGGCAACCAGCCGCACGAACATGTCCGCGCCCAGCCTGACGGTCTCTGCCGGCCGGCCGCCATCCTCGGCCAGGATGGCCGCGATCGCCGTGCTCGCCCGCTGGAACGGGCCATCGACGCTGAGCGCCAGCCCCGGCTGACGCGCAGCCTCGGCCACGATCATGCGATACAGCGCGATCGCATGGGGATTGAGCAGCCAGCCGAGCAATATCTCGCCCGCCGCCTGCAAGCGCTGTTCCAGCGGACCGGCCTCGACCCGCGCCAGATTGGGCATGCCCGACTGGCGGGCCAGGCGCTCGACCACCTCTACGAACAGGTCCGACTTGGTCCGGGCGCGGCGATAGAGGGTGCGCTTGGTCACCCCGGCGCGGCGGGCGATGGCCTCCATGCTGGCCCCCTGGAAACCGGCCTCGATGAAGGTCGCCAATGCCGCATCCAGCATGGTCGTTTCAATCTGTTCGGCCGCCTCGCGCGATGGCCGGCCGGTCGGCCGCGCCGATCCGTCGCTCCCTGATCCGTCAGCCCGCTGGCTGGTGTCGGCGGCCATCCCTGCTTTCCATCCATTCGGCTCCGGCATAAAAGGATACGGAACCGGATACTTTGAGTCGAGTTTAATTCCCATAAGTCATGCCGTCGCCCGGCGGCGATAATCAAGGAGCAGTTGGAATGGCGTTGTTTCAGGATCGGGTCGCGATCGTCACCGGCGGTGCATCGGGCATCGGCGAAGCGGTGGTGAAGGATTTGCTGGCGGAAGGGGCGAAGGTTGTCATCGCCGATTTCGACGAAGCGGGGGCGCAGCGTCTCGCGCAATCCTGTGGCGAGGATCGGGCGCGCGCCTTCAAGGTCGATGTCAGCGATGCACAGGCGGTCAGCGCCAGCGTCGACTTCGCCGTCGAAACCTTCGGCGGATTGCATCTGGCGGTCAACAATGCCGGGATCGGCGCGCCGTCCACGCCGCTGGCCGACATCGCCATCGATGACTGGCACCGGGTTGTCGGCGTCGATCTGCACAGCGTCTTCTACGGCATGAAATATCAGATCCCGGCGATGCTGAAATCCGGTGGCGGCGCGATCGTCAACATGGCCTCGATCCTGGGCGCGGTCGGCTGGGCCGGTTCCGCCGCCTATGTGACGTCCAAGCATGCGGTCGTCGGCATGACCAAGACCGCCGCGCTGGACTATGCCGGCCAGGGTATCAGGGTGAATGCGGTCGGGCCGGCCTTTGTCGAAACCCCGGCACTCGGCAAGACCATGACCGATGCGGAACGGGCGGTCCTCGCCGGCCTGCATGCGTTCGACAGGCTGGCGCGCCCGGAGGAGATCGCTGCCATGACCAGCTTCCTCCTGTCCGACCGCGCCTCCTTCATGACCGGAACCTATTATCCGGTCGATGGCGGCTATCTGGCGCGCTGACGGCGCGGGGCGTCAGCCCTGCTGGATCAGCGACAGCCGATGATCCTCGCCGGCGCGGGCGACCAGGGCATAGGCGGCCTGGGCGATGACCTGCGCCTGGCTCAGCGCGGCGGCATCCTCCTGCTGGGCGGGGGCGACCGGGTCGGCGACGGCCGATGCCGCTGGCGACGCATAATAGCCCGCGTCGGACAATTGCGTGTCCAGCGTGGTTTCCGGCGCCGCGACGGCCTGCGATCGCGGCGCTGGCGTGGGGGCGCTATAGGTGAGGGGCGACAGCGAAGGTGACAGGGAAACGCCGTCGCTGACGACGACGGCTGTTTCGCTTGCGATCACCGGCGCCGGCGCGGTCGCTGCGGCAGTTGGTGTCGTTTCGACCGCCGGCTGGACGCTGGCGACCGGCTCGCTCGCCGCAACCGGCGTGGTGGCCGCCGGTGTGCTCGCCTCTGTCACTTTCGCTGTCGTGCTGCCGCCATTCTGGTTCGCCTGCCGAACCTTTTCGGCAAATTCTTCCATCGCCTTCTTGAACTGGCCCCAGCCATTGCCTGAGCCGCCGATCGCACCAACCATCTCTGTTTCGCTCCCGGTCCCCGATCCTGCCATGGCGCGGCAGGGGCTGCGATTTTCCCAAGGAACGGGCTTATCCGGCGATTAAGCATTCAATGCAGATGGCGCAGCTTGTCGGGGTTGCGCATGATGTAGATGGCGGTGACATGCCCGTCCTCGATATCGAGCGCGGTGGTCTGCAACTCGCCATCGGCCTCGCGCGTGACGAAGCCGGGCAGGCCGTTGACCATGCAGGTGCGCAGCAGGGTTGACCCATATTTGCCGAACAGCACCGCCAGCGCCTTGTGGACCTGCATCACCTGGCCATGGCCGATTGCCGGGCGGATCGCGGCCGGGCGCTTGCCGCCGCCATCGCTGTGGAAGCTGACATCCTGCGCCAGCAGCGCGCCCAATGCGCTCATGTCGCCGCTGCGCGACGCGGCGAAGAAGGCGCCGGCAATCTCCAGCCCGCGCTGTTTCTCGATCTGGAAACGGGGGCGCGTGTCGCGCACATGGTCGCGCGCGCGGGCGGCGAGCTGGCGGCAGGCGGCGGCATCGCGCTGGATGGTCCTCGCTACCTCGTCAAAGGCCAGCCCAAACACATCGTGCAGCAGGAAGGCGGCCCGCTCCAGCGGCGACAGTCGCTCCAATGCCAGCATCAGCGGCAGAGTGACATCCTCTTCCTCATCAGCCTCTTCGACCAGCGGCTCGGGCAGCCAGGGGCCGACATAGGTTTCGCGCTGCGCCCGCGCCGACTTCATCTGGTCGAGGCAGAGGCGGGTGACGATGCGGCGCAAAAAGGCTTCCGGTTCGCGCACATCGCTGCGGTCGGTGCCCATCCAGCGGATGAAGGCGTCCTGCACCACATCTTCGGCATCGGCGACCGATCCGAGCATGCGATAGGCGACCCGGATCAGGCGGGGACGCAGCGGGTCGAAGCGCGCCGCCGCGTCCATCTGCGTCCCCCGCGCCATCAGGCTGCTGCCTTCATCGGCATGTCATACCAGAGGTTGAAGCCGACGGCGATGCGGTTCCAGCCATTGATGATGTTGATCATCAGGGTCAGCTTCACCTGTTCCTCCTCGGTGAACTCCCAGTTCAGCGCCTCCTTGGCAGCCTCATGGGCATGGCCCTTGGCAATCTCGGTCAGCGCCTCGGTCCAGGCCAGCGCGGCGCGCTCGCGGTCGGTGTAGCAGGGCGCCTCGCGCCAGGCGCTCAGCAGGTAGATGCGCTGCTCGGTCTCGCCCTTCTCGCGCGCTTCGTACGTATGCATGTTGATGCAGTTGGCGCAGCCGTTGATCTGCGACGAACGGATTTTACCAGTTCGATCAGGCTCGGCTCCAGGCTGTCGGCGATGGCGGTGGAGAGGGCGGTCCAGCTCTTCATCAGCTGCGGCGCGGCGGCATAGGGATTGATCTTGTCGGTCATGATACAGCTCCTTTGCTTGCTATTGCTGACATGACGAGACGGCCGCGCCCGATGTGACATGGGCCGCAACTTTTTTCGCAAGGGTCGAAAATATTTTGCCGATTCCGGCTCTGGACAGGGGGCGGGGGCAGGCGCTAGCGGCCGCGCCCTATGTCTATCATTGCCACCATCATGAACACGGCCACCGGCCAGCCCATCCAGAAGATGAAGTTCGAGCGCATGCCCAAGCCCTGGGTGTCGCTGAACCTCGAAAATGGCGAACTGGTCACTGCCGACCGCGTCGTCGTCGGCAAGCCCGCACCGGGCAAGTTCATCACCCCGGTCGAAGTCTGGGTCACGCCGAAGACGCTGGGATAATATAACGCAAAAGGAGCTGGCGCGCAGTCCCGGCGTGCCAGCTCCCTACAACCTGGTGGCGCACCCATGCGACCGAAGAACGCAGCCAGGCCGCGTTCCCCAGACGGCGCGGGTTGCGATTAACCGTGCAATTTGATCGCGGTTTCGGCGATCCGGCGGCCCTGATAGCGGGCGCCGTCCAGTTCTTCCTCGCTCGGCTGGCGGCTGCCGTCGCCATCGGCCAGGGTGGTCGCACCATAGGGCGAACCGCCGCGCACCTTGTCGACGCCCATCTGGCCGGCAAAGCCATAGTCTAGGCCGACGATCGTCATGCCGAAATGCAGCAGGTTGGTGATGATCGAGAAGAGGGTGACTTCCTGGCCGCCATGCTGCGACGCGGTCGAGGTGAAGGCGCCACCGACCTTGCCGTTGAGCGCGCCGCGCGCCCACAGGCCGCCGGCCTGATCCAGGAAGGCCGCCATCTGGCTCGACATGCGGCCAAAGCGGGTGCCGGTGCCGATGATGATCGCGTCATAATCCGCCAGTTCGGCGACGGTCGCGACCGGCGCGTCCTGGTCCAGCTTGAAATGGGCGGCCTTGGCGACTTCCAGCGGCGCGGTTTCGGGCACGCGCTTGATATCGACCTGCGCGCCGGCGGCGGCTGCGCCTTCGGCCATGGCCTTGGCCATCGTTTCGATATGCCCGTAGGACGAATAATAGAGAACCAGAACCTTAGCCATTGTCACGTCTCCTCATCTGAAACCGAAAAGTTGAAAAAGTTGAAAGGGTGGTCGCCCGCACAAGGGAGGGAGCATGCGGGCGACCCGGACCGGTCCGTCGGGGGGAGGGGATGACGGACCGGTGCGTAAGCGTCATGTCTATTCGCTGTCGACCAGGACGATTTCGCTGTCCTCGACCGCGGTGATGGTGATGGGCGCACCGCCGATGATGGCCGCGCCGTCCCGTGCCTCGAAGACCTGACCATCGATCTCGATCCGCCCCGTCGCCGGGACCAGATAGAGATGGCGGCCTTCGCCGGCCTCATAGGTCACGCTGTCGCCGGCCTTGATCGTGCCGCCCAGCAACCGGGCGTCGGCCCGGATGCGCAGCGCTTCCTTGTCCTCGTCATGGCCGCTGGCCAGCACGACCAGCTTGCCGGAGCGATCGCCCTTCGGGAAGGGCTTGGCGCCCCAACTCGGCGATCCGCCGACCGACCGGGGAATGACCCAGATCTGGAACAGGGTGGTGGTCTCGTCCTCCAGATTATATTCGGCATGGCGGATACCGGTGCCGGCCGACATCACCTGGACGTCGCCCGCCTCGGTGCGGCCCTTGTTGCCCAGGCTGTCCTGATGGGTGATCGCGCCGGTGCGGACATAGGTGATGATCTCCATGTCGCTGTGCGGGTGGGGCGGAAAGCCCGAGCGCGGGCCGATCTCGTCGTCATTCCATACCCGGATCGCGCCCCAGCCCATGCGGGCGGGATCATAGTAATTGGCGAAGGAAAAATGATGCCGTGCGTTCAGCCAGCCATGGTCGGCATGGCCGAGCGACGCGAACGGGCGGCGCTCGATGCGGCTCGCGGTTGTCGTGCTCATGGGGTCTGCCTTTCGATTGCGATGCCGGATGCTTCCGGCTTGCTTTCCGACAATCTAGCGATCAGGTTCGTTTCTTGAATAAGCAGTGTTGAAACGGATTGTTTCCCTATGCGCCTACCGGATTTCGAGGCCTGGGCGATGTTTGCCGCCGTGGTTGAACATCGCAGCTTTACCGACGCGGCCAAGGCGCTCAGCGTCTCCAAGGCCACCGTGTCCAAGGCGGTGACCCGCCTGGAGCAGCATCTCGACACCAGCCTGTTCAGCCGCACCAGCCGCCGCCTGGCGCTGACCGAGAGCGGCCGCCGCCTTGCCGATCATGCCCAGCGCATCCTGGCCGAAGGACAGGCGGCGGAGGAGGCTGCGCGCGACGAGACTGCTGAACTCTCCGGCACGGTGCGGCTGGGTGCGCCGATGAATTTCGGCCTGCTGCGGATCGCGCCGCTGATCGCGCAGTTCACCAGGGAAAATCCGCTGGTCGATGTCGACCTGCATCTGTCCGATGCCAAGATCGACATTGTCGAACTCGGCCTCGACGCCACCATCCGCATCGCCGACATGCCCGACAGTTCGCTGCGCGCGCGCCGGCTGGCGGATGTCCATATGCATGTCGTCGCCTCGCCCGCCTATCTGGCCGATCGCGGCCGTCCGACCCATCCGTCCGACCTCGGCAGCCATGACTGCCTCTGCTATTCCAACGTCACCGCGCCCGATGTCTGGCGCTTCACCGGGCCGGGGCAGCAGAATGTGACGGTGCAGGTCCGCGCGCGCATCACCGTCAACAGCGGCGAGGCGATGATGCCCGCGCTGCGGCTTGGCGTCGGCATCGCCCGTCTGCCCGATTTCATCGTCGGCGATGCGATCCGTTCGGGCGAACTGGAGGAGATTTTGCTCGACTGGCGGCCACCGCCCTTCGGCCTGCATCTGGTGACGCCGCCCTCGCGCCTGCGGCCGGCGCGGGTGGAGGCGCTGCTCGACTTCCTGACCCGCCACCATGGTTGCTGAGGCTGGTTTACGAAGTGCAAATTTCCGCCTCGTGATCGCCACGGATCGCCCGTGCGAAAGGCGGAACCAGGGCAGGACTTTGCTCGTTTCATCCCGTAATCCAGCTTGACTCGGCGGGCTTCGTTACGGGTCAACGCTTTGTAAATAGATTCGTTTTTATACGACTCGCGGATTCCTGCGGGTTAGCGAAAAATTAACCTTTGTCCTTCAGAAGTTTTTTGGTTAATGATTGCGAGCAGAAACCGTTCTGGTGGGGTGAACGGACCTGCGACACGAAGGGGCTTCCAATGCGCGTGCTGCTGATTGAGGACGAACCGACCACCGCCAAGGCGATCGAGCTTATGCTCACGACCGAGGGCTTCAATGTCTACACCACCGATCTCGGGGAAGAGGGCCTCGATCTCGGCAAGCTGTACGACTATGACATCATCTGTCTCGACCTGAACCTGCCCGACATGCACGGCTATGACGTGCTGAAAAAGCTGCGGGCGGCACGGGTGCAGACGCCGGTGCTGATTCTGTCGGGCGTCGCCGAAATGGACAGCAAGGTCCGGTCCTTCGGCTTCGGCGCCGACGATTATGTCACCAAGCCGTTCCATCGCGAGGAACTGATCGCGCGCATCCACGCCGTGGTCCGCCGCTCGAAGGGCCATTCGCAGTCGGTCATCCGCACCGGCAAGCTGGCGGTGAACCTCGACGCGAAGACCGTGGAAGTGGACGGCAACCGCGTCCATCTGACCGGCAAGGAATATGCGATGCTGGAGCTGCTCTCGCTCCGCAAGGGCACGACCCTCACCAAGGAGATGTTCCTCAATCATCTCTATGGCGGCATGGACGAGCCCGAACTCAAGATCATCGACGTGTTCATCTGCAAGCTGCGCAAGAAGCTGGCGCTGGCCTGCGGTGGCGACAATTATATCGAGACCGTCTGGGGCCGCGGCTATGTGCTGCGCGATCCCGATGAGGTCGAGGCGCTCGAAGCGCGGGTTGCCTGATCGACCGCTGATTGCATGTCAGGGGGTGGAAAGGCCGGCGGTCCGATGGGATCGCCGGCCTTTTCCGTATCCGCCATATTGTTACAAATTATGTAATTTCCATAGAATTAAGCTGCCATTTACCATCGATGCCTAGGCCGGGGGTGAAGGAGTTTTATGTTCATGGGCCAGGCCATTCACCCCCACAGCCGCGATGCCGTCTGGGACGCCATCTGCCGTTCGCAGGCGGTGATCGAATTTGCGCCGGACGGCACGATCCTCTGGGCCAATGACCTGTTCCTGGCGACCATGGGTTATGCGCTGGGGGAAATTGTCGGCCGCCATCACCGCATCTTCTGCGACGAAGGTCAGGCGCGCTCGACCGCCTATGCAGCCCTGTGGGACAAGCTGGCGCAGGGCGATTTCGATGCCGGCGAATATCGGCGCCTCGACAAGCATGGCCGCGACATCTGGCTGCAGGCCACCTATAATCCGGTCTTCAATGCCGAAGGCCGGGTGGAGCGAATCCTCAAGATCGCGACCGACACCACCCCGTCCAAGATATTGCGCGCGGAACTCAAGAGCACGGTCGACGGGCTGGTCGACATTGTCGACACGATCAGCGGCATCGCCAACCAGACCAATCTCCTCGCCCTCAATGCCACGATCGAGGCAGCACGGGCGGGCGAGGCGGGGCGCGGCTTCGCGGTGGTCGCGGCCGAAGTGAAGAAACTGGCGGGGGACACGCGTGCGGCGACCGATCGCGCCCGCGCCATGGTGGTTGCGTCCAGCTGACATCGCCACCCGACTGCGGACATGATGCGGCCGGCGATCCGATGGGGATCGCCGGCCGCTTCCGTCAGGCGACGGTTACGGGGTTATGGGGTCAGTCCGTGGCCTGATCGGAAGAGGAAGGGGTAGCGGCCTCGCTCTGCGGCTGGCTGGTGCTGCCATGGGTCTCGCCGCTGCCCGAAACCTGCCCGCTCGCGTCGATCGAGGCGGCGCTGCCGACGGCATGGGTCGCGCTGCCCGCGACATTGCCCGCCGTCGACCGTGCGCCGCTGGCCGTCGAACCGGCCCGATCCCGTGCGGAGGCAACCGTGCTGCCTGCCCGGTCACGGGTCGATGCCACGGTGCTGCTGGCCCGATCGCGCGCCGTCGCGACGCCGCTTTGCGCCCGATCCCTTGCGGCGCCGACCGTGTCGCTCGCCCGGCTGCGCGCCGTATCGGCCGCGCCGGTCACATCGCTGGTGCCCAGCGTATCGACCGCCAGATTGCCGCTGGCCGATCCCGATCCGCTGGCCGAGCGGCTCTTGCCACGACGGCTTGCCGATCCTTCGGCGCGGCCACTGCCGTTGCCGCTGGCGCCGACCCGGCCATTGTCGAGGTCGATGCTGCGATCGAGGCTGCCCGATCCGCCGAACGAACCGCCCAGCGTGCCGCCCAGGCCGCCGGTCATGCCGCCCAGTCCGCCGCCACCCAAGGCGCCGCCACCGCCCAGCAACTGGGCCGATGCGGGAGCCGTGGTGAGCGCCGCGAGGCAGGCGGTTGCGATGATAATCTGCGTCTTCATGGACCGTCTCCTTGGTCATCTTGATCCGATGACAGGACAACGGCGGGGCGTTTCGCTTTAATCCCGAACGTCTGAATTTTTCTCGCAAGGTACGGAAATTCAATCCATATTTCTGCAAGTCTCGCACAATATGCCGGCGCCATAACCCTTGCCGCGACCGGGTTTTGCCTCCCGCCGCAGCGCCTCGACCGATCCGCCCGCCATCAGCCGCCCGGCCACCAACGGCGCCGCAAAGGATGTGCCGCGCACCTTGCCTCGGCCGCCGTCCATGTCGGCGGCCATCATGTCCGCACCGGGCGCGGCGAAATCGACATGGGCCGCGCGCCCGGCCTCGGGCAGCAACCGGTCCCGCCCGTCGACGCCGGTTACGGCGATCACCTGCGGGTAGGATGCGGGGTAGGCGGGCGGGGCGGCCGGGCCGTCATTGCCGACTGCCGCGACCAGCATCACCCCCTTGTCGCGCACCAGCCGGATCGCCCCGGCCAGCAAGGGATTGTCCGGCCCGACCAGGCTGATCGTCACCACCCTCGCGCCGCGCGCCGCCATCCAGCCCAGCGCGCGGACGATGGCAAAGCTGCTGCCGCCGGCCGGATCGTCGCCATAGACGTCGGCGACCAGCAGCGGCGTGCCCGGCGCGGCGCCCTTCACGCTGCCATATCCGCCGATCAAGGATGCGACCGCCGTGCCATGGGCGCTGGCCCTCGGCGCGCCGGCCACGAAGCCGCGCTGCTCGATCGGGCCGGCCAGCGCCGGATGCGCGGCCACGCCGCCGTCGATCAGGCCCGCCGCGCCGCGCCCGACACTGCCATGGCCCGCCAGTGCAGCCGATCGCCGCTCTGTGGCCACGCCGCTCGGGAAATAGAGATTGTCGGCGCTTGCCTGCGCCTGCGGGGCGATCTTGCGCACATTGCGCAGCGCGCGCGCCAGGCTCTGCCCGTCCGGCACGGTCAGGCGGGTGATCGCCATGTCGATCCCCTCCGCCTCGATCCGTTCCACGCCATAGCCGGCCGCCCGCAGCTTATCGATCGCGGCCGCGTCCGCCGCGGTCAGCAGGATGATGCCCCGCCGCGCCGGCTCTCGCCGGTCGTCCAGTTCGACCGCGTCGCCATGCTGGCGCAGCAGCGCGTCGATCCGCGCCGTGCGCGCCGCTGCCAGCCGATCGGCCAGACGTGCCGGTGACAGCCGGTCCAGTCCACTCTGGTCGACGATACTGCCCAGCCGGTCGAGCGTGTCGGGCACTATCTGGCCGACCCCGCCCAGCGCGCCGCCCCCCAACGTCCCCGCGGCCGGGGCGGGCAGCAATTGCGCCTGCGCACCCGGCGCTGCGAGCCACAGCCCCGCGATCAGCAACGGGCGCGTCCATCTCATCTCTGTCTCTTCCCGCCGGTCATCGCCGGCCTTTTCAGCGTCGAAATCGTCCATCGTCAAAAAAATTCCGGTTGCTGGACTTTCTGAAGGATGAAACGGCCGGGCAGGGACGTTTCATCCCTGTAAGAATATCTTGGAGAAACCATGTCGTTCGAGCGCGACCTGCTGGCGATCCTGCCCCGGCTGCGGCGTTTTGCCGCCAGCCTGTCGCACGATCGCGCCGATGGCGACGATCTGTGCCAGGCCGCACTGGAAAAGGGGCTGCGCGCCCGCGACCAGTGGCAACCGGGCACGCGGCTCGACAGCTGGATGTATCGGATCATGCGCAATCTTTGGATCGATGAGGGCCGCGCGCGCCAGCGGGCCGCCAGAACCTTCGCGCCGGAAGAGGCGGGAGCCGATGTCGGCTATGCGGGGGACAAGGCGGTTGAACAGGCCATGACCCTGTCCGACGTTGACCGGGCGATGCAGGCATTGCCGCCCGAACAGCGCGAGGCGATCGCCCTCGTGCTGGTGGAAGGGCTGTCCTACAAGGAGGCGGCTGCGATATTGAACATACCGATGGGCACGCTGACCTCGCGACTGGTGCGCGGTCGCGGTGCGCTCATCGAACTATTGGGGGAAGCGGCATGACCGACATTGATGAAGCCATGCTGATCGCCTGGGTGGATGGCGAACTGGACGAGGTGACGCGGCGGCGCGTCGACCGCGCCGTGGCGGAAGACCCGGCGTTGGCCGCCCGGCTGGACCAGCATCGCCGGCTGCGGGCGCGGCTGGCCGGCCATTTCGCGCCGATCGCGCAGGAGGATGTGCCTGCCTCGATGCAGGCCATGCTCGCGCCGCCGACGGTGGTGCCGATCGCGCGACCTTCGCGGCGCTGGAGTTGGGTTACGGGCGGCGCGATCGCCGCCAGCCTGCTGCTGGGCCTTGGCATCGGCCATATGTCGGGCGAGCCGGTAGGGCCGATTGCGGTAAAGGACGGCGCAATGCTGGCACAGGGATCGCTTGCCACCGCGCTCGACAGCCAATTGGCCTCGGCTGGGGAGGATGGCCCGGTCCGCATCGGCCTCAGCTTCCGGCGCAAGGGCGGGGGGTGGTGCCGCAGCTTCGACGGCGCGGCCATGGCCGGTGTCGCCTGCCGCACCGATGCCGGCTGGCAATTGCTGCAGGCGGTGCCCGGCAAGGGCCAGACGAGCGAATATCGCCAGGCCGCCTCGGCCGATCCGCGCCTTCTCACCACCATCGACGGCCTGATCGACGGCGCTCCTGCCGATGCGCAGGGCGAACGGGCGGCGCAGGTGGCGGGCTGGCGCTAACTGCCGCTTCGCTGTCGCCTGACTGTCGCTTCGATGTCGCGTCACTGTCGCTTCGGTGGCGCGTCAGAGGGGCGTGGCGGGCGCGCCAGGCCGCCAAAACGGCTGATTTGGCGTCGCACGACACTGTGAACTTTCAACTGTCGCGTCAGAATTCCAGGTTCAGCCGGCCATAATAGAAGCCGCCGCTGATCCCATAGGGGGCATAGGCATTATAGAGGCTCCCGGCCGTCCGGTTTACGGGCTTCAATTTGTTGGGATAGGTGTTGAGCAGATTATTGGCGCCGACCGACAGCTTGACGCCCTTCGCCAGCCGGTAGCCCAGTTCGAGGTCGAGGATCGTCTTGGGGCTCAGCTTCTCGTCGACATAGCCCAGGGTACAGCCGGCACTGCCGGCGGTGCAGGCGGCAAAATCCTCGGTATGATAAACGGCGGCGCTCGCCCGCTGATAGATTTTACCATAGCGGGTGGCACGCAGGTTCAGGTTGAAATCGCCCTTTTCCCACAGGATGTTGCCGATCAGCTTGTCGCGCGGCGTACCTTCGGAAAGGTCGCCCTGCTTGGCCCGGCCGATCAGCACCAGCCCGGATGCGGCAATTTCGTCGGGGACCGGGTCGATATGAGTGAAGATCGTCTTGTTGAAATTGGCCGACAGGCTGATCGTCGCGGTGCCAAGGTCGCCCAGCCCCGCCCGATAGGTGCTGACGATGTCGAGGCCGCGGGTGCGGGTGTCGGCCGCGTTGGAGAAGATGAGGCCGCCGGCAATGCCCTGGATGCCGGCCGCCGCCAGCGCGTTCATGACCACCGGGCCGCTCAGCGTTTCGGACAGCAGGATGCGGTCCCTGACCTTGATCTGATAGGCGTCGACCGTGACGTTGAAATTGGGCGCCGGGGTCAGGACGATGCCGGCGGAGAAGTTGGTCGACTTTTCCGGCTTCAGCGGCTGCGCGCCCAGCGCCCGCGCGGCAACCCCGTCGACCGGCAGCGCCTGCACCGGCAGCAACTGGTTCACGCCGTTGACGGTGACGTTGATCGTGGAGGAGGAGGCATAATGTTGCTGCTGCAGCGTCGGCGCGCGAAAGCCGGTGCTGGCGGTGCCGCGAATGGCAAAGCCGCGAAACGGCTCGATGCGCAGCGACGCCTTGCCGGTATCGGTGGTGCCGAAGTCGGAATAATCCTCGTGCCGTCCGGCAAGGCCGAACTCCAGCCCCTCGACGATCTGGCCTTCCAGATTGATATAGGCGCTCCAGTTTTCGCGGCTCCAGCTACCCGATCCTTCCGGCAGGAAGCCGGTGACGCCCTGCGACCCGACCCCGGTCCGCGTCGCCCCCGCGAGCCAGCTGCCGGCCGGCGAAACATAGCCGCCATCGATATAGGATTCCGGGTCGCCCGGACCGATCAGGAATTTGTTCTTCTTATATTCGGCGCCAACCGCGACCGACAGCGGCCCGGCGAGGCCGATGTCGAGCTCCTTGCTGAAGTCGAGATTGCTGGTCCATTCGTCGAAGCGGATCTTGCCCAGATAGAAATGGGTCGGGCTGGCCGGCCCCATGGACGGGTTGAGCGACGTGGTCTGCGCATATTTGACCTCGTCCTGCGCATAGCTGCTCGACAGGTCGACATGGATGCCGCCGCCAATCTCGCCGCGCAGGCCGCCGGCGACCTGAAAATCCTCGTCATAGACGTGGATGCGCGGGATATAGCCTTCGGGGTAGATCTCCAGGATGTTGTTGAGCGCCGCGGGGTTGCGATAGGTCAGCCAGCCGGCCGCATGGCGCTTGGAGTAGGTGCCGAAACTGTACAGCTCCATGTCGCCGCCTACGGGCATCATCGCGTCATAGCTGGCATTGCCGCCGATCACCTGCGGCTGGCCATATCTGGCGCGGATGCGGTCCGGGTCGGCATTGCGCGCGTCGCCGGTGGGGTAGAAGGGATTGCTGGTGATCGGACTGCTGTCTACCACCGTATTGTCCTGCAGCACGCCTTCGCCTGCCAGGTGGATATAGCCGCCGTCCGGCCCGATCGCGAAGCCCTTGTCGATCTGCCAGCGGCCCTGCCAGCCGCCATTGTCGGCGGTGCTGCCCATGGTCAGCGCCGCGCCGCCCTGCGTGTCGTTCTTCAGGATGATGTTGACGACGCCGGCGATCGCATCCGACCCATATTGCGCCGACGCGCCGTCGCGCAGCACTTCGATCCGCTGGATCGCATTGCCGGGGATCAGGTCCAGATCCGGCGGCGACTGGCCATTCTGGACCGACCCGTTGATGAACAGGGTGGCGGTATTATGCCGCCGCTTGCCGTTGACCAGCACCAGCAACTGGTCGCCGCCCAGGCCGCGCAGCGACAAAGTGCGCACCGCCCAGCTGGCGCCCGCGCCGTTGTTCGACACATTGATCGACGGCACCAGCGTACCCAGCAGGTCGCGCACCGACTGCTTGCCGCTGGCTTCCAGATCCTTTTCGCCCAGCACGTCGATCGGCGCCAGGCTTTCGGCGACGGTGCGGGTCGTCTGGCGGGTGCCGGTGACGATGATGGGCGCGGATTCGGCGGCCGGCTCCGGCGCAGGCGCCATGGCGAGGCCATCGAGCGTAGCGGTGCCGCTCGCCTGCGCGAACTGGATCGCCAGCGGGCGGCGGCGCACCGCGCTGCGGTTGGGCGCGGTGATAAGGGCGATGACGCCGGCGCCGGCCGGGGATCGGCGCAATTCGGTGCCGGCCAGCAACTGGCTGAGCGCATCGTCGGTGCTCAGCCATCCTTCGACCCGGCGGCTGCGGATATTGGCGACTTCATCATAGGGGAACAGGATGCGAATGCCGGCCTGCGCCGACAGCGCCCGCAGCGCGCCGCTCAGGGGCTGCGACGGGATGGAGAATTTGTGCCGCTGCGACAGGCTGGTGTCCGGCGCAGGGGCGGCAAGCAGTTGGGTCGGCACAACAAGGCATGTGGCGAGCGAAAGCCCCGCCAGAACATGGCGTTTCTGCATGATATGTCCCCTGCTGATCGGCATTTTTGCCGTTGGTCATGGGAACGAAATATGGCGGGCGATCCGCCATGGACCGGCAACAAAAGCGCCAGGCCATGGCTCTCGCTCAGGAAGGACTCAGGTTTCGCCGGTCTGAAGGAACCAGCGATCCGCGCCCTCTAGGCCGATCGCGGTCAGCCGGCCGGAATAATAGGCCCCGGTGTCGATGCCGATGCGGTTGGCGAGATTCTCGACCTCGGGCGTGATGCTGTGGCCATGGACCACCATCTTGTCATGCCGTCCGCCATGGTTGAGGAAATCGCCGCGTATCCAGCGCAGATCGGACGGTCGCTGCTCGGCCATCGGCACCCTGGGGCGGATGCCGGCATGGACGAACAGATAGTCGCCGACCGTCAGATGATCGACGAAGCTGTCGAGGAAATCGACATCCGCGCGCGGAATATAGTTCATCATCCAGTGGGCGATCGCCCCATCATCCATGTCGGCGCTCAGCGAAAGCGGCAGGCCGTAGCTGGCGAGCGTTTCCATGCCGCCGATGCGCCGGAAGAAGCCGACCGCGCCCTGATCGCCGCGCGCAGCCATGACAAAAATCTCTTCATGATTGCCCTTGAGCAGCCGGATGTCGCTGCCCGATCCATGCAGCGCCCGGACCCGCTCGATCACCTGCGCCGAATGCGGCCCACGATCAATCAGATCACCGAGCAGGATGAGGCCCCGGCGCTTTCCAGGCCGCAGCGCATCGTCGGCCGAAAGCATGCCGAGCAACTGGTCGAGCAGGTCGAGCCGGCCATGAATGTCGCCGATCGCATAGATGCGCCAGTCATCCCCCACGCTTGGAGGCAGCCCGCCCTCGTCATTGGATCGGCGCAGGAATTTCAGCATCGGGAGGGCCATGTGCGCTTCATGGCCCGCGATGCTGCCACAGCGTCACAGGCGCGGCAATGTCACGCCCTGCTGTCCCATATATTTTCCGGCCCGGTCGGCATAGCTGACCTCGCAAGGCTCGTTGCCCTGCAGGAACAGGAACTGGCAGGCGCCTTCATTGGCGTAGATCTTGGCGGGCAGCGGCGTGGTATTGGAAAATTCCAGCGTCACATGGCCTTCCCAGCCCGGTTCCAGCGGCGTGACGTTCACGATGATTCCGCAACGGGCATAGGTGGATTTGCCGAGGCAGATCACCAGCACGTCGCGCGGCACGCGGAAATATTCGACCGTGCGGGCAAGGGCGAAGCTGTTGGGCGGGATGATGCAGACGTCGGTCTTGCGGTCGACGAAGCTGTTGGCGGCGAAATCCTTGGGGTCGACCACGGCGCTGTCGACATTGGTGAAGATCTTGAACTCGTCGGCGACGCGCGCGTCATAGCCATAGGAGGACAGGCCATAGCTGATGCAGCCATCACGGCGCTGATTCTCCACGAACGGCTCGATCATGCGGTTCGACTGGGCCTGCTTGCGGATCCAGCGGTCGGAAAGGATGGACATGGGTCTGTCAGCTCTTCTGTGCAGGGGTGATGCCAAGGTCGGCCGGGCCGAAGGCGTGGGGCAGCAGGTCGGCAACGCGATGTTCGACCAGGCCGTCGCCTTCGGGCGCGACGCAATAGATGGCCAAGGTGCGGCCGGCGATCTGTTCGGCCTCGTTGATGACCTGGCGGCATCGGCCACAGGGACTGACGATCGCCTCGCCGCCGACGCTGCCGTCGGCCGCCATGCCGCCACCGACGACCGCGATCTCGGCGACATCGGCGAGGCGGCCCTGCGCGTTGACGGTCGCCAGCGCGACGGTTTCGGCACAGAGCGACAGGCCATAACTCGCATTTTCGAAATTGCTGCCGGTGACGATGCTGCCATCGGTCAGGCGCACGGCGGCGCCCACGGCAAAGCGGCTATAGGGCGCATGGGCGTGGGCCAGTGCGCCGCGTGCTGCCGCGACCAGCGCGGCGATATTCTTGTCTTCTGCACTCATGGTGCCACCACATCCCATCTGATCGGTCCGTCGACGCCGTCGATATGCCGCATGTCGCTGGCTGTCCACATCACCCAGGGCCGTTTGGCATAATCGGGCGCGAAGAAATTGCCGTCGACCCACAAGGTCCGGTTGATGCCGCTGGCAATGTCATATTGGGCGTCGAAATCGGCGCTGATGTTGAGCAGGGCAGGCTTGCCGGCATGGCTTTCGACCAGATTGACCAGCGTGTTGAGTTCCGACAATACCTGATCGCGGCCCGGCCGCGTGGAGCAGGACGGATCGAACCCCAGTCGGATGACCGGGGGCAGGGCGGCATTGTCGCGCGGCACGGTGGTCATGAACTGGGTCGCCTGATCGACAGCCTTGGCGCACAGGCTATAGTCCAGCGCCGCGCCATAGCGCATGCCCGCGCCGCGTGCGCCGCGCCAGTTGGCGGCGAACAGCGGGTCGCGCAGGCTGGCGCCCCTGGCCGCGCGAATATAGGCGAAATCCGCCCCCTGCGCCGCCAGCGTGCCCCATTCGACCAGGCCGGTATCGGATGTCACCGATACGCCCTGGGTCGGATATTCGTCACGGTTCGGAGCCCACCCGCGTGCATAGATCCACAGTGCCGAACCCAGCACCATGATGATTGCCAGAACCGCCCCCAAGCGGACCAGCAAGCCCCCCAAAGTCAAACGCCCGATGATATTACCCCTTGATGTGCAGGACGCAGATAAGTGTGAACAGGCGGCGCGCGGTGTCGAAATCGACCGCGATCTTCCCCTCCAGCCGCTCCTTCAGCATGTCCGCTGCGTCGTTGTGAATGCCCCGCCGGGCCATGTCGACGGTTTCGATCTGCGCTGGCGAGGCATTGCTGATCGCCTGATAATAACTGTCGCAGATCGCGAAATATTCGCGGATCGGCCGGCGGAAACGGCCCAGGCCCAGGATGATCGCCTCCAGCGGGCTGTCGTCCGCGCGATTGATCTCGATGACCAGGCGCCCCTCCTCGACCCGCAGCACCACCTTGTAGGGGCCGGCATAGCCGTCGGCATGGACGCGCTCCGGCGCGAAATGATTGTCCTCCAGCAGGTCGAAAATGGCGATGCGCCGTTCCTGCTCGACATCCGCGTTGCGCCACAAGATGGTGCGCTCGTCGAGCTTGATGTCTATGATGCGCGGATCGGCCATGGCGGGTCTGCTGTCAGTGCGGCGACGGGCCACGAAAAGCAAGCGGGACTTGTGGCGGGGGAGATGTGGTTGTTTCAACCTTCGCCCTTGCGCGACCCGCGTCGTGGCGCGATGAGGGCCCATGGTCGAACTCGTGAAACTCAATGCCGCTCCCGAAGAGGGCGGGCTGGAACTGCCGCGCAACGTCGAAGCGGAAGCTGCGCTGCTCGGCGCGCTGATGATTGACAACCGCATCGCGGAGGATGTGCAGCTCAAGCTGAAGCCCGAACATTTCTTCGAGCCACTACATGGCCGCATCTATGAGGCGGTGATGCGCCTGATCGAGCGCGACATGATCGCCAATCCGGTGACGCTCAAGCCGATGCTGGAACAGGATCCGGCGCTCAAGGAACTGGGCGGCGCGGCCTATCTGGCGCAACTCACCGGCAGCGGCGCGGCGCTGCTGGGGGCGCGCGACTTCGCGACCCAGATCTATGACCTTGCCCTACTTCGTCAACTTGTGAACGTTGGTCGAGAACTGGTTGATAATGCTCTGGATACCAGTGAGGATGTCAATCCGCGCGAGCAGATCGAGCTGGCCGAAGTCGCGCTTTACAAAGTGTCGGAAGGCGAGGGCGAGAGCGGGTCGGTCAAGAGCTTCCTTTCGGCCTCCACCATGGCGGTACAGGTGGCTGAACGTGCGCTCAACAGCGGCGGCCATGTGTCGGGTATCACCACCGGCATCAACAGCCTCAACGAGAAGATCGGTGGTCTGCACAATTCCGACTTGATGATCCTGGCCGGTCGTCCGGGCATGGGCAAGACGTCGCTGGCGACCAATATCGCCTATAATGCGGCGTCGCGCTGGCTGCGCGACCATAATGACGGCATCCCGCCGGAAAAGAATATGGGCGCCAAGACCGCCTTCTTCAGCCTCGAAATGTCCGCCGACCAGCTCGCCACCCGCGTTCTGGCCGAACAGTCGGGCATCAGCGGCGAAGCGCTGCGCATGGGCAAGATCAGCCGGGCGGACTTCCAGAACCTGTCGCGCGCCGCGCGCGATCTGCAGGAACTGCCGCTGTTCATCGACGACACGCCGGGCCTGACGATCGCCGCGCTGCGCACCCGCGCCCGTCGCCTCAAGCGCCGTCACGATGTCGGCTTCATCGTCGTCGACTATCTCCAGCTGCTGCAGGGCAGCGGCAAGGCGGGCGATAGCCGCGTCAATGAAATTTCGGAAATTTCCCGTGGTTTGAAGACGTTGGCGAAGGAACTTCATGTCCCTGTGCTGGCGCTGTCGCAGCTCAGCCGTGCGGTGGAACAGCGCGAGGACAAGCGTCCGCAGCTGTCCGACCTTCGCGAATCGGGCTCGATCGAGCAGGACGCGGACATGGTCTGGTTCGTGTTCCGCGAGGATTATTATGTCGCCGCCAAGGAGCCGGGCAACAAGGAAGGCCCCGAGCATCAGGAATGGGTGCAGGAGATGGAGCGCATCTACGGCCTGGCTGAAGTGATCGTCGCCAAGCAGCGTCACGGTTCGACCGGCCGTATCCGCATGAAGTTCGACGCCAAGATCACGCGCTTCTCGGATCTGGCTGAGGGCAGCTCTTACCTCGAAGACCTCGAATAAGAAGGCATGGCGGCGGATATATCCGCCGCCACCCGGTTCAGCCGGCGACGAACGCCTTGAAGACGATGCACAGGCCGACCATGCTGGCGAGATAGGCGAGCGAGCGGACCACCGGCACGCCCAGCCCATAGAGCGGCAGGTAGAGCGCGCGCGACACCAGCCACAGCCAGCCGCCGATCGCCGTCCATTCGCTGGTGCGGCCGGCCACCACCACGCCGAACAGGACGATGATCGCGATCGGGAAGGTTTCCAGGAAATTGGCCTGGGCGCGGACCAGCCGGCCGCCGACCGGATCGAGCGGGGGCAGGTTTTCGTCCCGCGCCCCGGTATTCCATTTCAAGCCATATTGTTTCGTCTTGAGATGCGCCGCCGCGAAGATATGGACCAGCAGCAGGACGCAGGCCCAGGCAAGGATCTTCAGTTCAACCGCCATCATACCCTCCCTTTATCGCGGCGGCGTCACGCCATCCGCTTATTTGACGATTGGCAACCATATCGCGCTGGCGCCCGCCGCGCCATATTGCACGCTCTGGGTCGCTGGCTTGTAGTCGCCCGGCTTCGCGTCGAAGATCGACGGCACATAGGTCTGCGGATTGCGGTCATAGACCGGGAACAGGCTGGACTGGATCTGCACCATGATGCGGTGGCCCGGCTTGAACACATGGTTCACATTGGGCAGGCCGAACTTGTAATTTTCCGCCTTGCCCGGAGTCAGCGCCTGCGGCTTGTCGAAGCCATGGGCGTAGCGGCCCCGGAAAATGTCGATGCCGATCGGCAGTTCATAGCCGGCCATCACCGGATTGGCGGTGTTCTCTTCCGGATAGACGTCGATCAGCTTCACCACCCAATCGCTGTCAGTGCCACTGGTGGCGGCGAACAGGTCGACCATCGGCTGGCCGGCGATATGCACCTCCTTGTCCAGCACCGGCGTCACATAGGTCAGCACGTCGGGGCGGCCATCGACGAAACGCTGGTCCTTCACCAGCCAGGTGCGCCAGGCCTCATTCTGGTCCTGATGGATCGGGCGGGGCAGATAGGGGACCGGCTTGGCCGGATCGGAGACATAGGAGTCGCTGCCCGCTGCTGCCGGCTTGGCCCAGGACAGGCTGTAGCTGGCGCCCAGATAGAGCGGGGTTGGCGTGCCGCCCGGCCATTTGGCGCGGGTTTCCCATTTGTCGATGCCGGTCGCGTAGCTGAGCGAACCGGGCATGGTGTAGCCGGCGGGCGGATTGTCCTTGAGATAATGGTCGAGGAAGGGCTTCATCGTGCCGACGCGGAACTGGCGGCCGGTATCGCCCTCGAACTGCAGATCGTCCAGGCTGCGGCCCTCATAATTGACGCCGCTATGGCGCCAGGGACCGATCACTAGGCTGACCATGTCATTCTTCTTGTCCTGCGGTTCCAGCGCCTTGTAGACCGCCGGGGCGCCATAGCTGTCCTCCTGGTCCCACTGGCCCACGACCAGCATGGTCGGCACGGTCAGGGTGCGCTTGGCCAGCAGCTTGTCGACCGCCTGTTCCTGCCAATAGGCGTCATAGGCCGGATGTTCGAGCAGCTTGCGGACCGAGGGGAAGGCATCGAGGCCATAGGCGCGGGCGAAGTCGCCGGCCGATCCGGCGTTCAGCATCGTCGTATATTCGTCGCCATTGCCCATCGGGATGGCGCCGCCGCCCTTCTTGGCGGTCTGCGACAGGCTGTAGCCGAAGCCGAAATTGCGGAACGCGCCATTGTGGAACCAGTCGTCGCCCATCCAGCCATCGACCATCGGGCTCTGCGGCACGGCGGCCTTCAGGGCCGGGTGCGGATCGATCAGCGCCGTCAGCGAGGTGAAGCCGGGATAGGAGGAGCCGGTGATCGCGACCTTGCCGTTGGTTTCCGGCACATTCTTCACCAGCCAGTCGATCGTGTCATAGGCGTCGGTGCTATTGTCGACGTCGGTCTTGTTGAGCGGGCCACGCAGCGGGCGGGTCATGACATAGTCGCCCTCCGACCCGTGCAGGCCGCGCACGTCCTGATAGACGCGGATATAGCCGTCATTGACGAAATCGGCATCCATGACCGGCAGGATCTCCTCGATCTTCTGGCTGCGGTTGCGGCTGGTCGCCTTGCCCGCATCATAGGGGGTGCGGGTCAGCAGGATCGGGCCATGTCTCGTGCCCTTGCGCATGACGATGACGGTGAACAGCTTCACCCCGTCGCGCATCGGGATCATCACTTCCTTGCGCACATAGTCCGCCTGCGGCCGGGCCGGATCATAGACATCGACCTTGTCCGGGGTCATCGGATCGGTCTGGGCGGCGATCGGCGCGGCAAGCGCAGCGATCATCAGGGCGGCAGCGGAAATCTGTGCGGCACGAAGCATGGCGATACCCCTTTGTTCTTTTGTAATCATGCAACGGGTCCGGCCTTGAGGAAAGGCCGGACCCACTTGTCCTTTGTCAGGCCTGCGCGAGGGCGCGGGCGCGATCCTCGATCCGCTTTTCCAGGATCGACAGCGGCATCGCGCCTTCCTCAAGAACGGCGTGGAACTGCTTGATATCGAACTTGTCGCCCAGCAGCGCCTGCGCCTTTTCGCGGGCCTTGGTCCAGCTGCCATGGCCGACCTTGTAGCTGGTCGCCTGGCCCGGCTGGGTGCAGTAGCGTTCGACCTCGCGCTGGCAGCGGGGGCGGGCAAAGCCGGTCTTCTCGACCATGTAATCGGTCGCCTGCTTGACGCTCCACTGCTTGGAATGGATGCCGGTGTCGACCACCAGGCGGGCGGCGCGGAACAGGAAGGACTGGAGATAGCCGGCACGGTCGATCGGCGTCGCATAGCCGCCCAGTTCGTCGGCCAGCTGCTCGGCATAGAGCGCCCAGCCTTCGCTATAGGCGCTCATGAAGGCGACCTTGCGCAGCATCGGCACGTCACCGGCGGTCTGCGCGGTCGAGATCTGGAGGTGATGGCCGGGCACGCCTTCATGATAGGTCAGGGCAGGCAGGCCATATTTCGGCCAGTCGCCGACGTCCTTCAGGTTGATGAAATAGATGGCCGGGCGCGAGCCGTCGAGCGCGGCGCGGTTATAATAGCCGTTGGAGGCGCCATCCTGGATCTCGACCGGCACCGCGCGGATTTCGAGCGGGGTGTTGGGTATGGTCGTGAACGCCTGGGGCAGCTTCGCCTTCATGGCGTCGAGGTCGCGGTTGAGCTGGGCGAGCAGGGCAGCCCGGCCGTCCGGGCTGTCGGCATAGAGCTGGGCCGGGTCGACATTGAGCGCGGCGAGCTTTTCGCCGACGCTGCCATTGGTGAAGCCGGCGCCGTTCAGGATCACGTCCAGCTTGGCGCTGATGTCGGCGACCTGCTCCAGCCCCATGGCGTGGATCTGATCGGCGCTAAGGTCGGTGGTGGTCGCCTGCTTGAGGGCGGCAGCGTAGATTTCGTCGCCGCGCGGGGTGCGCCATACGCCGTCGCCGGCGGCGGTCTTGGGCTTCAACGCCTCGATCGCGGCGATCTGTTCGTCGAGCGCGGGATAGATCGACTTTTCGACGATCGCGGTGGCCTGCGCCTGCCAGTCGCCGGTCACGCCCTTGGCGGCGGCGCGCTTCACCAGCGACTGGACCAGGCTGCTGGTTGCGGCAGGCTGGCCGCGTAGCTTCTTCATCTGGCCAAGCGTCAGGTCGAGCGACCAGCCGGGGGCGAGATAGCCGCGCGCGGCCTCGTCCCGCTGCAGCGCGGTATCGGTCCGCAGGTTGCGGGCGAAGGCGTCGAGCCGGGCGACATAGGCCTCGCAATCGCCGGCCGTGTTGATGGTGTGCGCGGTGTTCAGGAAATCGGGCGTCTGGAAATAGCTGCCGCCTTGCTGGAAGATGCGATAGGGGCGCTGGACGCTGTTGAGGCCGAACTTGGCCGGCGCGACCGTCTGCTGGTCGAGCGAATAGAGGATGACCTCCAGGTTCAGGCGCTGCGCATCCGACAGGGCGGCGCCCTCATAGCCCTTGAACTCCTTGATCGCGGCCTGGGTGGCGGCCAGCTTCTTCATGGTGCCGGACTTGCTGTTGTCGTCGAGCTGGCTCTTGGCGGCGGAACGGGCGCCCTTGTCGAGGCCGAGGCTGGTGACCATGGCGGGCGACAGGTCGAGCTGGCGCTCGAAGGCGGTGGCGAAGGCGGCCGACAGGCGGGCATCATCGGCGCCGGCCGCCTGGGCCAGGGCGCGTGGCGCGGCGGTGGCGAGCGCGACCGCGCCCGAGGAAAGCAGGAATTGACGACGATCCATGGGGCGACTCCCTTAAGTCCCGTTGGAAAGGGGGGAGTGTATTGCGCTGCTGACACGACAGGTCCAGCGCGCGCCCGCGCTTGTTACGCAATGTTACAATAAGATAAGGGGCGGGCACCCCGCAGGGCGCCCGGTGTGATCAGAAGGCGGGCAGGTTTGCCGGGTCTTCCGGATCGATGACGGGGATCGGCGTTACCGGCGAATGGATGCCGCATTCCACTTTGTCCCATCCGCGCCATCGACCGGCGCGCGGGTCTTCGCCCGGCAGCACCTTGGACGTGCAGGGTTCGCAGCCGATCGACAGATATCCCTGCGCCTCCAGCGGGTGACGCGGCAGTTGTTCGGCCTCGAAATAGGCTTCCAGATCGGTCTTGGTCCAGTCGCCCAACGGATTGATCTTCAGTCGGCCGTCCTCGACTTCGAAGCGCGGCAGGTTCTGGCGCGTCACCGACTGAAACGCCTTGCGACCCGAAATCCAGGCATCCAGGCTCGCCTTGGCACGCTTCATCGGCTCGACCTTGCGGATTTCGCAGCAGCCGTCGGGATCATAGGACCAGCGCAGGCCGGTCTCGTCCTTCTTGGCCAGCACCGCCGCGTCGGGCGCGACTACGCTGCTGTTGGTGAAGCCCAGCCGCGCGATGAGTGTGTCACGATAGTTGAGCGTCTCGGCGAACATCTTCTGCGTGTCGACGAAGATCACCGGGATGGCCTTGTCGGCCTTGGCCACCAGATCGAGCAGCACCGCGCTTTCCGTGCCGAAGGAGGAGACGACGCCGACATTGCCGGCGAGGCCTTCCGCGAACACGGTCTTGAGCATGGTCAGCGTATCGACGCCCTCGAAACGCGCGTTGAGCGCATCGGCATCCCCCTGGGTAAAGACGGGGCGGGCATCGATCACATCGATCTGGCGGGCAGGTTCAGCCATCAATTTTCTCCGGATGCCGTTTCGCCCAGACGGGCTGACGGCCATCGATCGTCTTCTGATAGACGTCGGCATAGCGGGTGAGCGCGCGCTCCACGGCGGCGTCATCCAGGGCTTTTGCGGGGTGGAAACTGTCGAAGCCGCAGCGGCGCATGGCGTTGATCTGGTCGACCAGCACGTCGCCCACCGCGCGCAATTCGCCCTGATAGCCCGATTCCCGCAGGATGCGCGCGGCCGAATAGCCGCGCCCGTCGCCATATGCGGGGAAATTCACCTCGACCAGCGAGAGGCGATCGAGATGCGGCAGCAGTTCGCGCGCATCCTCGCCCGGCTCGATGCGGACGGCGGTGGCGTTGGACTGGCCGGTGAAGGATTCGACCGTGACGGCCGGCTCCTGCGCGGCTTCACCGTCGCGGAAGGAGAGGAACTCAACCATAGATCGCCTCCTTGAAGGGCTTCATGCCGATACGGCGATAGGTGTCGAGGAAGCGCTCCCCGTCGGTGCGTTCGGCGAGGTAGATGTCGGTGACCTTCTCGATCGCGTCGACCACGCCGTCTTCGGAGAAGCCGGGGCCGGTGATCTGGCCGAGCGACGCATCCTCCGCGCCCGATCCGCCGAGCAGCAGCTGGAAATTCTCCACGCCCTTACGGTCGACGCCCAAAATGCCGATATGGCCGGCATGATGGTGGCCGCAGGCGTTGATGCAGCCCGAAATCTTCAGCTTCAGTTCGCCCAGTTCGGCCTGACGCGCATTGTCGGCGAAGCGCTGCGCGATCTTCTGCGCCAGCGGGATCGAACGGGCATTGGCCAGCGCGCAATAATCAAGGCCAGGGCAGGCGATGATGTCGGTGATCAGGTCGAGATTGGCCTCGGCCAGTCCCGCTTCGTCCAGCTTCTGCCAGATGGCGTAGAGATCGGCCTTCTTCACATGCGGCAGGACCAGGTTCTGCGCATGGGTGACGCGCAGTTCGTCGAGCGAATATTGCTCGGCCAGCGACGCGACCAGTTCGATCTGTTCGGCCGACGCGTCGCCCGGAATGCCGGTCAACGGCTTCAGGCTGATATTGACGATGGCATAGCCGGGCTGCTTGTGGGCCGCGACCTGACGGTCGACCCACAGGGCGAAGGCCGGATCGGCACGGTCGATCTCTTCGCTCAGGCCCGTTTCATAGGCCGGGTTGGCGAAGAAGGCGCGGATGCGGTCCAGTTCCTCGGTCGGCGGGTTGAGGCCAAGCTCGCGCATATGGGCGAACTCTTCCTCGACCTGGCGCTTATATTCCTCGACGCCGATCTCATGGACCAGGATCTTGATCCGGGCCTTGTACTTGTTGTCGCGGCGACCGTAGCGATTATAGACGCGCAGGCAGGCCTCCAGATAGGAGACGATCTCCTCTTCGGCCACGAAATCCCTGATCTGCGGCGCGACCATCGGGGTGCGGCCCATGCCGCCGCCGGCATAGACTTCGGCGCCAATGATGCCATCCTTCGACACCAGCTTCAGGCCGATATCGTGCAGGCGCATCGCCGCGCGATCGTCGTCGCTGGCAATCACGCAAATCTTGAACTTGCGCGGCAGATAGGTGAATTCCGGGTGGAAGCTCGACCATTGGCGCAGCAGCTCGGCCCAGGGGCGGGGGTCCGCCACCTCGTCGGCGCTAACGCCGGCATATTGGTCGGAACTGATGTTGCGGATGCAATTGCCGCTGGTCTGGATGGCGTGCATCTCCACCGTCGCCAGTTCGGCGAGGATGTCGGGCGCATCGGCCAGCTTGATCCAGTTATATTGCAGGTTCTGGCGCGTGGTGAAGTGGCCATAGCCCTTGTCATATTTCGCCGCGATCTCGCCCAGCTTGCGCATCTGCTTGCCCGACAGCGTGCCATAGGGAATGGCGACGCGCAGCATATAGGCGTGGAGCTGGAGATAGAGGCCGTTCATCAGCCGCAGCGGCTTGAACTGATCCTCGGTCAGGGCGCCGGTCAGGCGGCGCTGCACCTGGTCGCGAAATTCATCGACGCGGGCGTCGACGATGGACTGGTCATAGCTGTCGTAGCGATACATGTCAGATCACCCAGTTGCCGGCGTCGGCGTCATTCGGTTTCAAATTGAGGTCGGGGCGGACCGTGGGGCCAAGGGCGCGGATACGGTCCTTGATATGGGCCGGGCGCACGCCCTCGTCAGTGACGGTCGCGTCGATCACATAAGCGCCGACGACGCGCAGCGCCGCTTCCTCGGTGCGGACGAGGTCGTCGCCCTGTTCGCCGACATCGGCGCTATCGCCGACCTGGCGCGACCAGCCATCGCCGGCCCACCAGATGACATCACCGGTCACCAGATCATTGCCCGTCAGGATCTTCACGAACGCATCTCCGAAATACTCTCCCCTTTTGCCGCCCAGTCCGCCAGCACATCGCGTGCCAGGGCATGGGCTGCCACGTCGCCGACCACGATCAGGGCCGGGCTTTTGACTTCTTCACGCGCCACCATGTCGCCCAGATCGGCGAGCAGGGTGCGCAGGCTGCGCATATCGGCGCGCGTGCCATTTTCCAGCACCGCGACCGGGATCGCCGGCGACACGCCGTCGGCCATCAGCTTGTCGGCGATGTCGGAGGCGGTCGCGACGCCCATATAGATGACGAGCGTGCGGCCTTTTCCCGCAAGGCCCGACCAGTCCTGTGTCGTGAGACCCTTGCACTGGCCGGCAACGAAGCTGACCGCGCTCGACGCCTCGCGATGGGTCAGCGGCAGTTGCGCCTGGGCGGCGGCGCCGATCGCGGCGCTGATGCCCGGCACGACCTCGACCGGTACGTCGGCGGCGCGGCAGGCATCCACTTCCTCGCCACCACGGCCGAAGATGAATGGGTCGCCACCCTTCAGACGGACGACCGGCTCGCCAGCCAGGGCGAAGCGGACCAGCAGGGCGTTGATCGCCTCCTGCGGCATGGAATGGCGGCTGCGCTGCTTGGCGACCGAGACCAGTTCCGTCTGCGGCCCGGCCAGCGCCAATATGTCGTCAGACACCAGCCCGTCATGCACGATCAGGCGCGCGTCGCGGATCAGGCGCACGGCCTTGATGGTCAGCAGTTCCGGGTCGCCCGGTCCCGCGCCCACCAGGTGGACGGTAGCAGGTGCAATGTCAGCCATGCTCGCCACATGGCGAAAGGGCGACGGAGTTTCAATTCAGAATGGATATGGAGGGGCTTAGGAAAAGTTTTGTCCAGTAGCCGGGTTGTCAATCGCCCATGGCGCTGACGTCTATGTCCTTGAGCCCGATGCCGATGGTGGCGCGGGGCTGTTCGATCTCGGCCGATGCGACCGGATAGGCGCAATAATCGGCGGCATAATAGGCGCTGGGCCGGTGGTTGCCGGATACGCCGACGCCGCCGAACGGGGCGATGCCCGACGCGCCATTGGTGGGCCGGTTCCAGTTGATCACGCCGGCGCGGACATTGCCCCAGAATTGCGCATATTGTTCGGGACTGCCGCCGACGAGCGAGGCGGACAGGCCGTAGCGGCTGCTATTGGCTTCGGCGATGGCGGTTTCGAAATCGGGCACGCGCACGATCTGGAGCAGCGGGCCGAACAGTTCGACATCGGGCCGTTCCTTCATCGCCGTCACGTCGATGATTGCGGGCGTCAGGAAGGGCAGGCCCTTTTGCGGCCGGACCATATGCTTGATCGGCCGGCCGCCATGGCTCATCAGATAGAGGAAGCTTTCGGTCAGGCCATCGGCGGTCGGATTGTCGATGACCGGCCCCATATAGGGCTGCGGATCGGCATGGGGGTGATCGACGATCAGCCGGTCGGCAAGCTTCTTGACCTCCGCGATCAGGGCGTCGGCCATCGCGTCGCGCACGATCAGCCGGCTGGCGGCGGTGCAGCGCTGGCCGCTCGACAGGAAGGCGGACTGGATGACCAGCGCGGCGGCGGCGCCGATTTCCGGCGTGTCCCAGACGACCAGCGGATTGTTGCCACCCATTTCGAGCGCGAGGATCTTGCCCGGCTGGGTCGCGAACTGGCGGTTGATGGCGATGCCGGTCTGGGCCGATCCGGTGAACAATATGCCCGCGACATCGGCATGGGCGGCGAGTGCCTTGCCTTCCTCCGCGCCGCCGAGCAGCAACTGGACGGCATCGGTCGGGACGCCTGCCTCATGATAGAAGCGCACCAGCATCTCGCCGACCGCCGGGGTCTTTTCCGACGGCTTGAAGATGACGGCATTGCCCGCCAGCAGCGCGGGGATGATGTGGCCATTGGGCAGGTGGGCCGGAAAATTATAGGGGCCAAGCACCGCCATCACGCCATGGGGCTTGTGCCGCACCGACTGGCGGGCGCCCAGATTGGCTTCCAGCCGGCGCTGGCCGGTGCGTTCGGAATAGGCGGCGACCGATGTGTCGATCTTGGCCATGACCGCCGTCACCTCGGTCCGGGCGTCCCATAGCGGCTTTCCGGTTTCGCGGGCGATCAGGTCGGCCAGTTCCTCCTCATGGGCGCGCACAACATTGACGAAGCGGCGCAGCGTCTCGATGCGGAAGGCGACCGGCTGTGCGGCCCAGCGCGGCCAGCCGGAGCGGGCGCGGGCGACGATATCGTCCACGTCGCCGCTTTCGCCCTGCCATAGCAGGGCGCCGGTCGCGGGTTCATGGGACGTCAGCGCGGCGGACATGGTGCAGGATATGGCCGAAAATGGTTAACGAAGGAAGAGCGGGGCATGGAGGGTGCTCTTCTACGTTCGGCCAATAGGAAATGTTCCGCTTAACTTCCCATATTTCCCGCATATTTCGACATTTAAGAACCGAAGTTGGAAATTTTATGATGCTGGGTCGATCCGGTCAGGGCGGGCGCCCATGCCGGATCGATCCTGTATCATCCTGCCGTCGAATAGGACAGCGCAGCTGCCTGACGGCGGCGATCAGAAGCCGTAGCGGATCGACATTTCGGCGCTGCGCCGGGCTTCTTCGTTGCGGACTGCTGCAAGATCGCTCGGCGCCGTCCGATCGGTCAGCCGGTGGAGCAAGAACTGGCCGAAATTCCATTCGCCCAGATCCGACGCGGCGTTGATATGGCCGCTTTCGCCCGCGTCGGCGAACTGACTGCCCCAGAATTGGGCGAGCCGCCGGGCGCTGGCAAAGTCGATATAGGGATCGTTGCGGCTGGCGACGACGATCGAGGGGAAGGGGAGTAGCCCCTTGGGCGTGGGGCCGAAGCCGACGAGGCGGCGGTCGACCGCGCCGCTGTCCACTTCCGGCGGCGCCACCAGCAGGGTGCCGGCCACCTTGTCCCGCAACTGTCCGGTTTCGAACGCTGCCCACCAGGCGACCGCATGGCAGCCAAGGCTGTGCGCGGCCAGGATCACCGGCCCGTTTACCTGGGCGATGGCATGGCCCAGATTGGTGATCCAGGCATTGCGATGGGGCGCGTCCCAGCTGCCCAGTTCGACCCGATGGCAGTCGGGAAGCGACTGTTCCCAAAGGCTTTGCCAATGGCCAGGGCCGCTGTTCATCAGGCCGGGCACGGTCAGGATGGTGGGGGTCTGGTCATCCGACAGGGTGTGAATCGTCATCTGCACCTCCAAATCTATGGGGTGATTTTATCACTACTGATTTGATTGACAATAAAGCTTTCCTGATGCGTGGCGAAGCTGTGGTGGATTGCGTTGCGCGAAAAATGCCAAATATAAAAATATAACGCCGACTGTTGGTGTAATTTTCGTGCGATAAATATGATCTGCGCGAACTGGAGTCCGATTTTCCGGGCTTTCGGCAAATTGGCACGGCCCCTGCAATGCTCCTGGCACGACCCGATCGGGGTCGCGGAACGAGATTTCAGGGAAGGAATTTGCTCATGAAGACCATCGCCATCATCGCCGCTGCTGCCGCCATGACCGTTGCTGCCGCGCCGGCCTTCGCCCAGCCGGAAGGCAAGTTTGGCAACGCCAAGGTCAGCTATGAAGAAAAGACCGACCGCTACTGCTTCCGCGAAACGCGCGCCAATTCACGCATCCCGCTGGTCGATTGCCGCAGCAAGCAGGACTGGGCCGACGCGGGCCTGACCATCAGCCGCAAGCCGGCCGTCCAGTTGGCCCAGCGCTGAGCGCCGGCACCACCGATCCATCAAAATCAGGGAAGGAATTTGCTCATGAAGACCATCGCCATCATCGCCGCCGCTGCCGCCATGACCGTTGCCGCCACGCCGGCCTTCGCCCAGCCCGTGGGCAAGTTTGGCAACGTCAGCTATGAAGAGAAAACCGACCGCTACTGCTTCCGCGAAGTGCAGCCGAGCACGCTGGTGCCGCGCGTCGATTGCCGCAGCAGGCAGGATTGGGCCGACGCGGGCCTGACCATCAGCCGCAAGTCGGCCGTCCAGCTTGCCCGGCGCTGAGGCGCAGTGCCTCCCGGCGAGAGGAAGCCGGGAGGCTGCCCAGATGGGGCGGATTTTGCGGCAGGTCGCGCCAGACCCGCGATCAACGCCGGAACGGCGTCGCCCCGATGTCGTTGGTTCGACGGACGCGGCCCGCGCATGGTTATCACGGGGCGGCCTGCGACCGATGGAGCGTCCCGTCCCGCCTTCCGGGGCAAAGGCGGGACGCTTTTTCCGTGTTACGCTGCTGCGAGCTGCGGTAATTGGCCGGACCGATCCGGATTCTTTCTGAAAATTGATGGCGGGTCTCGACCGGAAATCGACGCGACAGTCGAAGTTCACAGTGTCGTGAGGCTGATTTCGGGGAAAAGCACCGGTGATGCTCCTGCGACGCGCCGACGGCGCGCCTGTGAAGCGACACGCGCATCGAAATCGGGTCATCACCACGCCTCGGTGACGCGACAGTGGGGCGACAGTGAAGCGACGCCCGTGCGCCAGCAGGCGGTTGCGGAGCGACCGCGAGATGGCGTGAAGATCGTGTGATTGATCCATTTCCAAGGGTAGATCAGAGAAAGGCGGAGTAGGACAGCTGAGTTAGGCGGTCTGGAAGCGACCATTCTTGGCCACTCCCCAAAATCTTCCGTATCGCTGAAACCGGACACTCATTCAGGTGGCACATTGAAGGCTGCATCACCAAATCTAGCCAATAAAGCTTATTGAGGGATCGCAACAGCCGGGCGTTACTTGTCCTGCTTACATGCAAGATCGGCGGCGAAGACCCTCCAGCCGGCAACCAATGCGTCGCGTTGACGACTCGAGCCGCCGTTCACAATTGATCCGAAGCTCTCGCCGGTGATTTGATTGAGCACCGCATCAAGTCCATCCACGACCTGCTCTGGCCCGTAGTGACGCATCCCCTCGAACGCGTCTGGGGCGTGGTTCACGAGGGAGATCGCCTGCGTGCGTAGATGGCGACGATCATCCATCTGCGCAATGATAGCAGGCACTGCTACATTACCCAACGCTTCAAGCTGGTCGAATACATGCTGTTGCCGATCGCCATCGACTTGACCGAGACTGGCGATGAGCGCGCGCACCTTCGCGAAGTGGGGAAGCGTGGTATTGGCCCGCCACGATGCGACGATCTTCGCCTGCCGTGAAGCTTCGGCGCGTGTAGCGGCGACCGTCAGGTCAGTCGCCCGCTTCAATGCGTCCGGCGTATAGCCAGCGAAGTATAGGCTAACAGGACCATCATCTCCTCGGTTAAGAAATAGGATGGCCGGTTCGCCCGCTAAGCCAAGCATTGCAGCATTAGATGGCTTGTATGTGGCATCCTGCGGATAGAAGCGGACAGTCGCACTGCTCATGCCTTCGCCTTTCACGACGCTCTCGACCTTTATAGGGATGTCCAGATACCCCGGTGACGGCTTTGCCGCTTCCTCGGTAAGTCGTTGCTTCGACACATCCATCTTGCCGATAAGCACAATGCTGGACCCAGCGAGCAGCGTGGCGAGCTTTGGGTCCGATGGGCAGAGGCGCGCTGAGGTAGGCGAGGAGTTGGAGATTGGAGAGACGCCGAATCCAAAAACAATCGCGAGAAGTGTAATCCGCATGATCATGATGATGACGATGCCACTTCCGGCGCACGCTCGCTATCGACGATTGTTGCCGCTTGATTTTTACTGTCCAAGGTAAGCTATCGTCGCTCCTCTCTCCAAAAGCTGACTGTCGCAAATCCACCCGCAGCGGACGTTTCTAATTCCTCCCCAAGCTTGCCTTGGGGAGTTCAATGGAGACACGTGTCTCCATTGAACAGTGCGCAGCGCTGACGGAGGGGCTATGCCGCAAACGCACCTCTCTCGCCTTCGGCGGTCGCCCTCCCCAAGCAAGCTTGGGGAGGATTATCGGGCAGTCCGCTCTCCACCCCATTCCGCCACGCGATCAGGTGTGGTGACACTTGCTTTGCCGGGTCTGGGCCTTTCTCACGGCAGCGCCGGCGCTGCCCCATGCGCTTCGCCCATGCGGCGGATGGCGGTGACCTTGGCGTGGAGCGGGGACCAGTCGTCGGACTGGTCGATCGCGCTCCAGATCGCTTCCACCTCGTCGATATGCATGGAGCAGGGCGCCGCGTCCGACCAATAGGCGTGGTCGCGGGCGCCAGGGACGGGCGGGTGGTCGGCCAGCGTGTCGCGCAGTTCGGCCCAGATGGGTTCGCTGTAACGCGCCGGATTGCGGGGCGTGCCGCCGCGCCAGTCGTGAAAGAATGTATCGATCGGCGTCGCGGTGGTCATCATCGCGCGCACGGCGGTTTCGGTCATGGCGGCACTGTCCGCACCCGGCAGGACGCCGAGGCGCCAGCAGAAGCGGCGCTGCATCGCCTGCGCATAGAGGGCGGGGAAGCGTTCGAGCTGTTCGATCAGCGGCGGGCCTTCGGTAAGCGGCCGCAGCGACACGGCGAGCTGGGCGACGTCCCAGTGGATCGCCTCGGCCTGGCGGGCGAAGGCGTAGAGGCCGGCATGGTCGAAATAGGCGGCGGTGAAGCCCGCGTCCCAGAGCGGCGTGAAGCGCCAGGGGCCATAGTCGAAGCTTTCGCCGGTCACATTGATATTGTCGCTGTTGAGTACGCCATGGACGAAGCCGGCGACCATGTAGCTGGCGGCCAGGTCGGCGGTGCGATCGACTACGCGGCCGAGCAGTTGGGCGGGCGGGTTGTCGCCGGGTTGTTCCCCATAGAGGCGGGTGAGGGCATAGTCGGTCAATTTTTCGAGCAGCCCATTATCCTCGATATAGGCGGCGCG